>NZ_CP113527.1:736075-1354650 GCF_028877475.1 Lysinibacillus irui
GAGCTTGCTGTGGAGCACCCGATGAAAGTAACTTCTTACTATTCGCAAGCAATGGACGATATTATGTTGCTTGATGAGGCTGGGAATCAATATTCAGAGGAAAAAATTCGTCGTGGGGAATTGACACCTGTTTTCTTTGGTTCAGCATTAACAAACTTTGGTGTGCAAACATTTTTAGAAACGTATTTACAATTTGCACCGACACCACAACCTAGAATTACGGAAGATGAGCAATTTATTGACCCTGTTGAACATGAAGAGTTTTCAGGTTTCATTTTCAAAATTCAAGCGAATATGAATCCTGCACACCGTGACCGTATTGCTTTTGTACGTATCGTTTCAGGGAAATTTGAACGTGGTATGAATATGACACTATCTCGTACAGGTAAATCATTTAAAGTAACACAATCTACACAATTCCTTGCAGATGACCGTGAGACTGTGGATGAAGCCGTTGCTGGAGATATTATCGGTTTATATGATACAGGAACATATCAAATTGGTGACACAGTTGTAGGTGGTAAGAAAACATTCCAATTTGAGAAATTACCACAATTTACACCAGAGTTATTTGTACGTGTCACAGCGAAAAACGTTATGAAGTCGAAGCAATTCCATAAAGGGATTTTACAACTGGTACAAGAGGGCGCCATTCAATATTATAAAACATTGCATACAGAGGAAGTTATTCTTGGAGCAGTTGGTCAATTACAATTCGAAGTATTTGAGCATCGCATGAAGAATGAATATAATGTTGAAGTGAAGATGGAGCCAATTGGTTCAAAAATTGCACGTTGGATTGAAAATGAAGAGGACGTGAAAGAGTCTATGTCTTCAGGTCGATCTATGCTAGTGAAAGACCGATTTGACAATCTTGTTTTCCTATTTGAAAATGAATTTGCCATGCGTTGGTTTGCAGATAAAAACGAAAACATTAAACTATATAGTCTTTTATAATAGTGAAACACGAATCGACAATTTTGCGATTCGTGTTTTTTTGCAAGGGAAATTGACACTGTTTGTAGAATAAAACAGTATGAGGAAATATATTACACAAATTACTCGAAGGGAGCTTAGTCTATTTATAAAATAATCTCCTTTTCGGCTATCCTGAAAGGAAGAGGTAGAAAAAGGAGTTTGTTTATATGAATATTAGTCATTTTTCAATTAAAAGACCCGTCTTTACCATTGTTACAATGCTTCTTGTCATCTTACTAGGAGGCGTATCTTTATTAAAAATACCAATTACACTAATTCCAGAGTTAAATCCCCCTATTGGTGTTGTTGTCACTTCTTATCCTGGTGCAAGTCCAGCAGAGGTAAATGAGAAGATAACAAAGCCTTTAGAAGCTACACTTGCCACCTTACCAGGTATCAAAAAAATACAATCAACCTCTCAAGAAGGTTCTAATTTAATTGTACTTGAGTTCAATTGGTCTACGAACCTGGAAGATGTCCAACTTGATATTCTTCAAAGAATAGATATGACACCACTGCCAAATGATGCAGGGAAGCCTAGCTTCTTAAAATTTGATCCATCACAATTCCCTATTATTCAACTATCATTGCGTGCTGAAAATAAAAATGTAGATGTGCGTTTGTTAGCGGAGGACTTAGAGCAAGAGCTTCGACGGACAGAGGGTGTTGCTAGTGTAAATGTTTCTGGCAAATTGATAGAGGAAATCCAAATCATATTAGATGAAGCAAAGCTAGTAGAAAAAGGTCTAACACAAACAGACATTGTGCAAATAGTTCAAGCCAATAATGTTTCTCTTCCTGGTGATCCTGTCTCAACAGATGATGGCAAGATGTTAACAACACGTATTGTAAGTACATTATCTTCACCAGAAAGCATTGCTGATTTAATCGTTTCGGTAAACCCTTTAACAGGTGAAGCCATAACTGTTGGTGATCTTTCAACAGTGGAAAGAACAGAGCAACAATCTAGTACGACAACACGAGCAAATGAGTATCCAGCAGTCCTGATGTCTGTTTTGCAGGAATCTGGTGCAAATACCGCAGAAGTTTCGAAAGCGTTTCAGCAGACATTAGATGATTTATTAAAAAAAGAACAGTATGAGGGTATTACAGCAGATATATTAGTCGATCAAGGTAACTATGTAGATTTAGCTATTAGTAACATTGGTACTTCCTTAATTCTAGGTGGACTATTTGCGATGTTTATCCTATTTGTTTTTTTACGTAGTGTAAAAAGCCCGATTATTATTGGTATTGCCATCCCTTATTCGGTTATTGTGACATTTGTGTTGATGTTTTTTGCAGATTTTTCGCTCAATATTATGACGCTAGGTGCCCTGGCATTGGGAATTGGTATGCTTGTAGATAATGCCATAGTCGTGATTGAAAATATAGAAAGACATTTAGGCTTAGAAAAGGATCCGATTACTGCAGCTAAAGAAGGGACGAAGGAGGTAGCTCTTGCTATTACAGCTTCGACGTTAACAACAATAGCTGTATTTATTCCTGTTATGTTTATCGAAGGCTTGATAGGTCAAATTTTTACAGAATTTGCCTTAACCATTTCGTTCAGTTTAATAGCTTCGTTAGTCGTGGCCCTTACAGTTGTGCCAATGTTAGCAAGTCGACTTTTGAAAACGAAAAGTAGCAATTTTGATGTACAGCGCAGTAACTCGTTATTTTATAAGCGTTTCAAATCTTCGATTGTATGGGTATTACAGCACCGAATGTTAATCCTTGTTTTCACAGTAGTCTGTTTTGGTCTATCCTTTTTTGGGCTTACAAAAATAGGAACTGAATTTTTACCACCTACCGATGAAGGATTCACATCTATAAATATTAACCTTGAGAAGGGTGTCGCTGTCTCTGAAACAGAAAAAGTTGTTAAGCAAATTGAGGAACGTTTAAAGCAGGAAAAAGATGTGGAAGTTTATGTTAGTTTAATTGGCGGTACACAACAATCACAGGCACGTGGACAAGCCAGTCCTAATCAGGCCGAAATGTATGTGAAACTAGTGCCGTTAGAAGAAAGGCAACGTTCCATTTTTGAATTTGTTGAAGAGCTGGAGCAAGATTTACAGGGAGAGCTTGGGGAGCAAGCAGAGGTTACCTTTAATGTATCGACGGCAACAGGCTCTTCACCACATACGTTAACGTTCCGATTAACCGACTCGGACGAGCAAAGACTTCAGCAATCTGTTGATAAAGTGCTGCCAGCGCTACAAGCAATTCAAGAAGTAACAAATGTCACAACAGACTTAGATAATACTGTGGAAGAAATTCAAATTGAGGTTGATCGCGAAAGGGCAAAAGACTATGGTTTTGTACCCGCACAAATTGCTCAAAACGTCAATCAAATGACAAAAGGACAATTAACATCCCAACTAATTACAGAGGACGGTGCTGTGTTACCGGTTTATACAAGTTTTGGACAGACATTTAATAATAGTATAGATGCGCTCAAAACGATGCAACTTCGTTCCCCAGCAGGACTGTTTGTGAAATTAGAGGATGTAGCTACTATATCTATTCAGGAAGGTCCAGTATCCATTCGCCGTTCTGACCAGGCAGCAGCAGTAGCCTTTTTTGTTGACTATGAAACAAAGGAATCATTAGGGGGAATATCGGCAAAAGTAGATAAAGCATTAGAAGAAGTTAATTTACCACCTACTACGGAGATTGTTTTTAGTGGGGATCGTGAGCTTTATGATAGTGCAATTGATGACATGCTACTAGCAGTTATGTTAGCAATTGTCCTTGTATATATTGTTATGGCTGCTCAATTTGAGTCTTTTAAATATCCATTTGTTATTATGTTTTCAGTCCCATTAATGATTATAGGTGTCGCTATAGCTATGTTTTTAACACGAACTTTAATTGGTGTGACGTCTGTCATAGGCATCCTAGTGCTTGTAGGAATTGTCGTGAATAATGGTATTGTGCTGGTTGATTATATTAATCAACAAAAAGCGAAGGGTATATCAACCTTTGAGGCTATTTTACAGGCTACTCAAGATCGTCTTCGTCCAATTTTAATGACAGCGTTAACGACTATTTTAGGGTTGTTACCACTTGCATTAGGTATAGGTGAAGGGACAGAAATGAACCAACCGATGGGGATAGCTGTAATTGGAGGACTTGTAACCTCTACTTTACTTACTTTGTATATTGTACCCATTATTTATAGTTTAGTGGATAAAGAAACAAGAAAGATGCGCTAGATATAGGGGGAATGAGATATGAAAGTTCACTTTTTTACTGGTTTTCCAGGTTTCATTTCGAGTCAGCTCATTCGAACATTATTCCAAGAGAAACAAACGCAGCAGGTGATTGCCATTGTGCTGGCTGGTGAAACCATTAAAGCACAGAAGGAAAAAAACAAAATAGTAGAAGCGTTTCCTGACTGTTCGATTCGTATTATAGAGGGCGATATTACGTTGCCGAATTTAGGTTTAGACGATCAAATAATCAAAGAGATTGTCCCACAAATCGAGGTATTTTGGCATTTAGCCGCTATTTATGATTTAGCGGTGCCGCGAGATATTGCATGGAAAGTGAATGTCCATGGAACAACAATGGTCAATGACTTTGTGCGCACCTTACCTAATTTAAAACGCTATATGTATTTTAGCACGGCCTATGTAGCAGGTACTCGAGAAGGAGTCTTACGTGAAAATGAACTTATTCGACCACAAGCATTTAAAAACTATTATGAGGAAACAAAATATGAGGCTGAGCTTCGAGTGGAAGATTTAAAATCAGAAATACCTCTGACGATTATTAGACCTGGGATTGTAAGAGGGCATTCTAAAACTGGTGAAACCATTAAATTTGATGGACCTTACTTCTTTTTGAATTTGGTGGAACGCTTGAAGGGTCTACCGTTGATTCCGTATATTGGTCAATCTACATCGACGATTAACGTTGTGCCAATCGATTATATTTTAAATGCCTCTATTTTTTTGGCAAACGAACAAGGTGCAGAAGGTAAGACTCTTCATTTAACAGATCCCAAACCTCATCCTGTGCAGGAAGTATACCGTACAATGGTGAAACTGATGACAAATTCTTATCCAAAAGGGCGTATACCATTTACTCTGGCAAAGCTATCATTACAGATTCCTTTTATTCGAAAAAAACTAGGTGTCGAACAAGAAACATTAGATTATCTAACATGGAATGCCACATTTGACACCTCTGAAGCACAGTATATTTTACAAAAAGGTGATATTACATGCCCGGATTTTATACAGACAATGCCAAGAATGATTGATTTTTATTTAGCCCATAATAAGGATGAGAGCTATCACATTCAAATTAAGTAAAAAATAATATAGATATTTTTGTCAGTAGTAAATGATAGTGCTATAATGATTGAAAGAAGATACCTTCGACATTTGTCAAAGGGGAGTAGCTAACAGGAAATTAATTTACCTGGTTTCACATTCGTCAAGACATGGTTTTTGCCATCGGATGTGATAGTGAATGGCTCTATACGTAATGACGTGTAGATTGATGTACCAAAAAGAAATAAGGTACGAATTTACTTAGCGAGACCTTTGCCTGAATAAAGGCAGGGGTTTTTTTCTTTTGTACTTTAGATGAAATGGTCGTTTTTGGTATATAGAGCTTAGAGGAGGCACTAGAATGGAAACAATTTTATTACAATATGGCTGGGTATTGATTGTCCTTGTTGTATTAGAAGGATTACTCGCGGCTGATAACGCGGTAGTGATGGCTGTTATGGTCAAGCATTTACCACAAGAACAGCAAAAAAAGGCACTATTTTATGGATTATTTGGAGCACTGATTTTCCGATTTTCAGCGCTTTTTGTAATAACAGTGTTGGTAAACTATTGGCAAATCCAAGCGGTAGGAGCTGCCTATTTACTATTTATGTCTGCGAAAAACATCTATGATTTGCGTAAACATAAAGACGATGATGATGAAGAATCTACTGAAAAATCTGGGAAAAAGGGTTCTGGATTCTGGTTAACGGTTCTGAAGGTTGAAGCGGCAGATATTGCATTTGCTATCGATTCAATGCTGGCAGCAGTTGCTATTGCCGTAACTTTACCGCATTTAGGAGAATTTGATATAGGTGGTATCAATGGAGGACAGTTTATTGTTATGCTCCTTGGTGGATTTATCGGCGTCATTATGATGCGTTTTGCAGCACAATGGTTTGTTAAAGTATTAAATGACTATCCTTCACTTGAAACAGCCGCATTTTTAATCGTGGGATGGGTAGGTGTGAAGCTGGTTGTTTTAACATTAGCCCATGAAAAAGTTGGAATACTACCTGAAGAGTTTCCACATTCCACTGCGTGGGAGTTAACATTCTGGGTTGTCTTGCTAGCCATTGCATTTGTTGGCTATCTAGTAGGAGTTCGTAATAAAAAGAATAATTAGGGTTTTAAATACAATAAAGACAAGCATGAGAAAAAGAATTCTCATGCTTGTTTTTATTATTAAAATTTATTAACCTCGATACTATTCCTCCCCCATTTGACCACTTACTCCTTATTTTTTCTCCTCTGATTTGGTTATTCAACAAATGAATAAAGGTTTTAGTATACAAATTAAACCTTTGTCGACAAACTAGGATGTTTAGGTGTAACTATTCCTCTTTCTTTTTTTATGTATTTTTTCTATACTATTATCTATCTAGTTGGGCATCATATGTGGAAGGGGTTGTTAAAGTGCCTTGGAAAAAATCATCAAATAAACTTGTCACACCATTTCAGGTACTTGTTTCTTATTACTTTATAGCCATAGCGATTTCCTTCCTGTTATTACGGCTTCCAGGCGTTCAGCAAGAAGGTGTAAAAGTTTCGTTTTTAGATAGTTTGTTTACCGCAGTGAGTGCAGTAAGTGTCACAGGTTTAACAACTATTAATATTTCAGAAACCTATACAACCTTTGGACTTGTGATGATTCTTGTTATTTTACAGTTAGGTGCCATCGGTATTATGTCACTCGGTACCTTTGTATGGCTGCTAGTAGGGAAAAAAATTGGAATGCGTGAACGTCAATTAATTATGATTGATCATAATCAGTACAGTGTGTCAGGTGTTGTTAAATTAATTCGTGAAATTTTGAAAATTTTATTTGGTATTGAAGTGGTAGGTACGGTTATTTTAACACTACACTTCACCAATTACTTTGATACATTGGAAGAAGCGTTCTTGCATGGTGTGTTTGCTTCAATTTCGGCAACAACTAATGGTGGGTTTGATATTACAGGAATGAGCTTATTGCCTTTCCATGATGATTATTTTGTTCAAATGGTTACAATGGTGCTTATTGTGTTAGGTGCTATCGGTTTCCCGGTATTAATCGAATTGAAGACGTTTTTGCTTAATCGACGTGCGAATTTTCGCTTCAGTCTGTTTACCAAAATTACGACATCAACATACGCGGTATTATTTGTTGTTGGTGCTCTTGTCATTTTACTCCTTGAATCATTCCATTCCTTTAAAGAAATGTCTTGGCACGAGGCTCTTTTTTCAGCGATGTTTCATTCAGTATCAACGCGCTCCGCTGGATTAACAACTTACGATGTCACGACATTCAGTGAGGCAACAGATATTTTTATGAGTTTTCTCATGTTCATTGGTTCTTCGCCAAGTTCTGTTGGTGGGGGTATTCGAACAACGACATTTGCCTTGGCCATTTTATTTTTAATAACCTTTGCAAGGGGAAGAGAAGATATTCAAGTATTTGGGCGGGAAATTCATTTAATAGACGTCTTTCGTTCATTCGTGGTAATCCTATTAGCATTTTTTATGGTGTTAATTGCAACGATCATTTTGCTCATTACAGAACCACAAGCGTCACTTATTCAAATTATTTTTGAAATTACTTCTGCGTTCGGAACATGTGGTATGTCGTTAGGAATCACTTCCGATTTATCTGTGATTGGAAAAATCATTATCATTATTTTAATGTTTATAGGCCGAGTAGGTTTAATTTCATTCCTTTATACACTTGGTGGTGGGGGACGAGGTAAAAAATCAAGCTTCCATTATCCAAAAGAACGAGTTATTATTGGCTAATTTTTTAGAAGTATACGATGCTAATGTGTCATCATTTCATCGTATACTTCATATAAAAAAGTAAATTCCTTAAATTGTCATATAATTTTCAAAAAATTTAAAATTATATTTCCCGAAAGTAAAATTTCCTTGTGGGTATTATTTACAAAGCTTTTAGAGTATGTCTTTAAGGCATTTGCCCTAAAGTTTTGAAGCTTAGCTATGAATACTTGACTAATTATCTATTGATTCAGGAAGTCCATAAATAAAGGTTTTAGAAAAGTTTAAGACAGAAAAAAAGCTAGTCCTGATCGTTAGTAAGGACTAGCATTTCGTATTACATAGAATGAATTGTTGCAAAATAAGGTGCTTGGCCGTGACGGAAATAGGTTAACAAATAGCCATTTTTTTGTACAATTTTGCCATTCTTAAAATCTTGGTAATCAAGAGCATGAGGGATAATTAGTGTATGCTTAAATAATTCCTTCTCAGACAGCTTAAAGCTTGCAAATTCCTCACCTGCGATAGTTGGATCTTCACGTAAGGCATGATAAAGGGCCTTTTGTTGTTCTTCAGTTGGGCGTTCATTCCACCATAGTTTACGTGGCTGGAACTGCTGAGCCATTAAATAATCAAGCTGCATTAAGCTTTTGACAATGTTTAAATTTACACCATCCACCGTTTCTAAAAACATTAATAAGCGTTGGAATAAATCCTCCAACTGATGACCAATACGGGACCAACCTTTTGTTTCCCAATAAGTTCCGAAGTTTTGGAAAAAGTCAAAAGGTGTGTCAAAGACCTCTGTAACTAAATATTCGATGGTATGATCCATACGGTGATCATTCCAGTATTTCTCAAGAACATCCTCTGCATGTTTAATGCGAACGATATCATCAAATGTTAGAACATTATTAGAGAAAATTTCATATGGAGATATATCTACATAGGTATAGCCAAACTTTTCAGCCTCTAATCGAAGTCCAGTACCGCGTAGAAGCTTTAAAAATCCAAGCTGTAATTCCTCTGGACGCATAGCAAAAACGTCATTAAACGTCTGACGGAAGCTTGCATAATCTTCCTCTGGTAAACCAGCAATTAAATCTAAATGCTGATCTATTTTTCCGCCCTCTTTTACCATTGTCACCGTTCTTTTTAGTTTTTCAAAATTTTGGCGGCGTTTAACGAGTGTATTTGTTAAATCATTTGTAGATTGAACACCTATCTCAAAACGGAACAACCCTCTTGGTGCATTGTCATTTAAAAATTGGATAACTTCAGGTCGCATGATATCGGCAGTAATCTCAAACTGGAATACAACACCAGGTTGATGTTCATCAATTAAAAATTGGAACATTTCCATTGCATAGCTACGGCTTATATTGAAGGTACGATCTACGAATTTAATTGTTCGAGCACCATTATCCATTAAGAAACGAATATCTTCTTTAATTTTTTCACGGTTAAAATAGCGAACGCCTACTTCAATAGAAGATAAACAAAATTGGCAACTAAACGGACAGCCTCGACTTGTTTCGATGTACTGAATTCGTTTGCTAAGATGGGGAAGGTCCTCCTCGAAACGAAATGGGCTTGGCAATTCCCGTAGATCAATTTTTGGCGGCTGTGCGTGAATCTTTACTTTTCCATCCTCTAAATAACAAATCCCAGGAACATCCTCCAACAGTATCTCTCCGTGGAAATAGCGCAATAATTGTTTAAATGAAGTTTCGCCTTCACCCATAACAATAAAGTCTACTTCAGGTATACGGCGTAGCCAATGGTGAGAATCATAAGAAACTTCAGGTCCACCGAGCAAAATTTTAACATTTGGACAGACCGTTTTTAACATTTTAATCACGTGAATGGTTTCTTCGATATTCCAGATATAACAGCTAAATCCAACAATATCAGGTTTTTTTTGGAACAAATCTGATACAATATTAAAAGCAGGGTCTTTAATTGTATACTCTGCTATAATTGGATTAAACTCTGGTAAAGCTGCGCCTTTTAAATAGCGCAATGCTAAATTTGTGTGAATATACTTTGCGTTTAAAGTAGTTAAAATAGTATTCATTTAATAATCTTCCTTTCAACATCTTATTGTATCAGTCAAGTATCTGACATACAATATAATTCTTTTTACCTATTTATTTTGTGAACGGTTCGTGAAATAATTTAAAATACTTAAATTTACTAAATTTTGTAATAATAGAATCGTGCTGTCATAAAGTATAGTAAAGGCTCAAAATTCGATTTAGAGGTTTTTTACTCTTGTGAAAGGTTCGGTGAGAAAGTTGAAGCAAAATGATATTAATCAATGTTTTGGAAATCTTATGAAAAGTACTTCGTCACCAACACTTATACTGAATAAAGCAGGGAAAATTTTGAACGTCAATGAAGCTGCTATTAAGCTTTTTAATCTTAATTTAACGTATATTGGCTATTTAGCTATGGACGAGCAATCTAATTTTAAATGGACTAAATTCGTCAAACAATTACAAAATGATTTGCGCTCGGAAGAAATTTTCAATATCCGCACAGCTGGTAACGACTACGAAATGCTATCTTTTAAATGTTTTTATGATCCGAATACAGAGGAGATTGTTGCGCAAATTTCAACACTAAATGATGATGTTGCCCATAAATTATACGTTAGCCATGCGCATGAAAGATCACATTCCTTCAATGCGTACGATTACTTACCTTATGCTGTTATTGTAAGTGATGCTAGCGGTATTATTCTTGGGCTTAATAAGTATGCGGAAATGTTTTTAAAAGTAGAGAGCACGCAGCTACTTCATAAAGCGCATCAACATATATTTGATTCATTTACCTTAAAAAAGGGACAAATCACTACGTACCTTTCAAAGCTGATGGGTGAAAAGCATGCAAGTATACATGTAGTAGATGAAACTCAAGTAAGT
Organism: Lysinibacillus irui; assembly: GCF_028877475.1. NCBI lineage: Bacteria > Bacillati > Bacillota > Bacilli > Caryophanales > Bacillaceae > Lysinibacillus > Lysinibacillus irui. Next base: position 747,018 of record NZ_CP113527.1, read on the forward strand.
AGAACATGCTATTATGAAATTTCCAGTATTTTTGACGAATACAATAATATTATTGTCACAGTAATTAATGATGAAACAGAGAAAAAGCAACTTCAGCATAAAGTCGAGCATCAGCAAGCTTTAAATGTTGTCGGACAGATGGCAGCAAGTATTGCGCATGAAATCCGTAACCCATTAACTTCTTTAAAGGGGTTTACAGAATTATTAAAGTTAAATGCGGATGATGAATCACGTATGTATCTCTCTGTCATTGACAGTGAGCTTCAACGGATGGAACAAATTCTTTCTGAGCTTTTAGTATTGTCCAAGCCAACGACTATGAAAGTTGAATTATTAGAGCTGGATCATATTGTAAAGCAAGTCATTGAGTTTATGCTACCAGATGCACTCATGAAAAATATTATGATCCGATATATTTCAACTTCTAATCAAGTATATATTGGTGGCAATGAGAATCGCTTAAAGCAAGTACTTATGAATCTCATTAAAAATGCTATGGAATCCATGAATAATGGTGGCACGATTACTGTTGAAATGGCTACAAATGACGGAGCGATAGTCGATCTAATGATTAAAGATGAAGGTGTTGGCATGGACAGCACGACACTTCAAAACCTATTCCAGCCTTTTTACACGACTAAATCAACAGGGACAGGACTAGGCCTTGCTTTCGTGAAAAAGGTAATTGAAGAGCATGATGGCGTTATAGGCGTAAATAGCGAATTACAGAAGGGGACATGCTTCCATCTGCAGTTTCCGATTTATACGTTTAATCAAATGGATACAATGGAAGTATCCACAAAAGATTCTGCTTATTTAGTAACATAAAGAGAGTAAAAAAGGTTGCATGGTTCCTAACAAAACCTTCAAATCGGTTAATGCTTTTGACAAGGCTTTTCTAATATCGCTATAATGTCATGTATAAAGAGCGAAGTGAGAGGAAAAGAATATGACGTCAGAAGATGTAAAACAATCTTTAAAATTATATATTGTGTTATCACGTGCATTGAAAGCGGTCAACGAGACGACCCATCAATTATTTCAGGAAAATGGTTTAAACCCAACAGAATTTGCTGTTCTAGAGCTTCTATACCATAAAGGGAGACAGCCATTACAGCAAATTGGCAATAAAATTTTACTTGCCAGTGGGTCTATTACGTATGTCATTGATAAGCTTGAAAAGAGAGGCTATTTATTACGTGTTTCTTGTCCTTCAGATCGTCGTGTTACCTATGCTGAAATCACTGAGGAAGGTGAAGCATTTATGGGGGAGTTATTCCCGAAACACGAGCAGCATTTGCATGAAATAATGAGTGTTCTATCACCACAAGAAAAAGAACAAGCTATAACATTATTAAAGAAAATTGGCCTTTCTATTAAGGATTTATCTTATTAAAAAAGTTGTCTCATTCATTTGAGACAACTTTTTTGGAATTAAAACAAGGACTTTCGACATTGGCATGTCGAAAGTCCTTGTGTTTTTATTATTATTATTTTTTAGAGATAGTTGCTGCCATGTTAAGCATAGCATCTGTTAAATCTTGTTCATCATTATCATGAATTGTTAATTTTGTAATAAGGCCATCTTTTTCAAAAACAACCCCAATAACTTTTTCTGTGTCAAAGTCCACAACATAACCTTCGATATTTTGAACATCTTTAAATGCTGTTAATTCATCAGCAGGTAAAGCTACTGTTTCGCCGACAGCATTCATATAATCTTGCATAGTCGTTTTAACTTCATCAAAGCTTGATTGTGAAGCTTCGATTGTTTCAATACGCATAAACACTTCGTCATCAGCGTTGGACACTAACATGTCTTTACCTGGCTCTTCTTGTGTTAGTGTGAATCCTGGAAGCTGTTGTAGTTTATAGCTTTGATCTACACTTTCAGACGCAGTTGCCTTTTCAGTTTTCTCTTCACCTTTTTGTACGTATTTTACATCTTGTTGAGGCTGTTTAGTTGCATCCTCTGTATTTGTATCATTTGATGCAGGTGTATCTTCTTCCTCTTGTGATTCGCCTGCTGTTTCATCTCCAGATGGTTTTTGATCGGCAGCAGTATTTGATGGCTCATTTTGTTGAGCATCTGAATCCTCTGTTTTATCAGAGGTGTTGCACCCTACAACTAATACGGCTGTTAGTAATAATGCAAGAATTGAAAATAATTTTTTTTGCATAAAAAACCCTCCTTTTCTAAATTAAACGTTAGTAAAGATAAAATGTTTCCAAATTTTAATGTTATGATGTTAAAGGCAACACTAAAAATAATAATAGTACAAAAACGACATGAGCTACAATAACAAGTGGCATGCTTTTACGCCATTCATATAAAAAGCCCCAAATAATACTTGTTACAAGTGCAGCAATAACGCCGAGAATAAAACCACTTAGCGCAATTGAAATCGCACATAATAGAGAGGTCACTATAATAGCCAATGTTGGACGCATAAAGCGTTTTAACTGCTGTTGGATATAACCACGCCAAAATAGCTCTTCACCGATGGCAATGATAAATACTAGTAAAACATAGTGCCAAATATTCTGTGGTCCATAGTTTGTTAAAAATTTTTGAACGGATTGTACTAAACTATTATTAATATATGGAGCAAGCCAGTAACCGAAGCGAATAACACCATATGTGATGGTACCATATCCAATACCAAAGAGTAAAAATTGCCATGTTGGTAATTGATCTTCAATTGAGCCAGCTAAAATGGCAATGGCAATACATACTAATAAAGTAAATGCGTACATGTACCAAAATACTGCTTGGTTAGCAAAGGTAAAAGCAAGCATACCATAAACGAATAATAAAGAAAGGAGAAATAGTATTGTTTGTTTCGAATTAGTTAGCATATTCGACCTCCATACTTTAATTTTATCAAAAAAAAAGCCCCATATCATCTATAAAGACAAATAGGGACTATTCAGACTATTAAGCTTCATTAGTATATAAAATTTTATAGCGTTTATGATTGACGACCGTTTTCTCTTCGATTTCAAGGGAATCAAAATTCTCCATATATGTTAAGTTAACGATTACCGAATTTTCATTTACTTTTTCGACAATTCCTTGGAGACCATTTTTAAACTCGATAATATTTCCAACTTCAGCTATTTTCACAGACAGTCAGCTCCTTCATCGACTAATAATATACAGTTTGCACGAAAAATTGGTAAACGTAAAGCTTTTTTTAAATAATTCATAATTTATTACACAAAATATGATAATGAAAGGAATAAAACAAATGGAAAAATACGAAAATATGCTTAAACAATTACAAAACGGGGAAATAAAAAGTATTGAAATTCAAAAGGAAGAATTTTACGAATTTCGGGAAATACTAGTAAAGCATCCTTTATTTAAACACTATAGGGGTGAGGCCAAACAAAATGGACGAATTATATATACTTATACTGAAATCCCAAGAAGTTAATTTGTCGAACATTGTCGTAAGTTAATGCTGTAAGAAATGAAATATAAATGTATAATAATGGTATGATTATTTGTGTGTGGAGGGTTGTATGAATGGTCAATCTACTCTTGAAACAAATGGAACAAACTCGTGAGATGATGATTCGCTCAGGTGTAGAAAACGGGTTACAAAATGCAAAAACCATTCAACTGAGTCGCAGATTAGATCAGTTAATGAATACTTATTATAGACAGATGGCATTTGATGAAGAAAAAGACCAAGAAGACTAAAAGATTGTTCCAGTATTCAGAGTAAAAACATTTTAAAATATATGTTTAAAATGCATTTCAATGGGGAATAACTTACTATGAACACAGCAACATTCTCATTTCCCCCTTTAGAGCAGTGATCCCCCAATCACTTGCTCTTTTTTTTGCTTATTCGGTATATATGCCATACATATAAAATTTAGTACAAATAGTAGGAAGAGTTTGAATTATTTTATTCATTCACCTAAACTTAAAATATAGGTTAGGACTCTTAAAGAGTGCTTAGACAATTTATAACAAAGGAGCACGTACATATGACAAAAAAACGTATTGCATTTATTGGAACAGGTGTAATGGGCGCTAGTATAGTTAAACATTTATTAAAAAATGGTCATGATGTAACAGTGTATACCCGTACAAGAGAAAAAGCAGAGCCATTGGTGTCATTGGGGGCGTCATGGGCAAGTTCGCCAGCAGAGGCATTTAGAAATCAGGAGATTGCTTTTACGATGGTTGGATATCCTTCAGATGTGGAGGAAGTATACTTTGGGCGAAATGGCCTTTTCCAAACAGCACATCAAGGCAATATAATCATAGATATGACGACTTCAGAGCCATCCTTGGCTAAGAAAATTTATGAGCATTCCAAATCAATCGGTGTCGAAGCTTTAGATGCCCCTGTTTCAGGCGGAGATATTGGTGCACAAAATGGCACGTTATCCATCATGGTTGGTGGTGATCGAGATGCATTTGATAAGGTATTGCCAATAATGAAGCATTTCGGGGAAAACATTGTTTATCAAGGTGAAGCGGGCGCTGGACAGCATACAAAAATGTGCAATCAAATTGTCATTGCTTCTGGGATGATTGGAGTTTGTGAATCGCTAGCGTATGGTTTAAAGGCAGGATTAGATTTACCGACTGTATTACAATCAATATCGTCAGGTGCAGCTGGCTCATGGTCTTTAAGTAACCTAGCACCTCGTATGATGAAAGAAGATTTTGCTCCAGGCTTTTATATTAAACATTTTGTAAAAGATATGAAGATTGCCTTGGATGAATCGAAGAAAATGGGTATCACTTTACCAGGGTTAGCACTAGCCTATGAGATGTATGAGAAATTGGTTGAAGAAGGCTATGGTGATAATGGTACACAGGCCCTTTTAAAGTTTTATAAATAGATAGCAACAGAATAATTGTAAGCCTGAAGTCTCTTCATGTAGAAAAAGACTTCAGGTTTTTTGCTTTACTCTTTTCCAAAAAGTAAAGCATCTAAGGAGAGGCTAGACGCCCCTGCAAAAGCAAAGAATAATGCCATAGCACCTAATGCAAGGTCTAACTCATAACCAGCCAATCCATTAGCTCCGATAAAGCCGATGCTAAGTTTGGCAGTAAAGATAGCTACAATCATAGTAATTGTTAGTAAAGCCCCAAAAATTCTTGTTGCTAATCCTAAGATAATGGAAATTCCCCCAACTAATTCAATAATTGCAACGATGTATGCCATAAATCCTGGTATACCTAAACTGTCAAAGAAGTCAGCAGTATAGCTGATTCCACCCTGGAACTTTTGAAAACCGTGTACTGCAAAAATAATGCCGAGAACGACACGTAAAATAGTTGAACCAATATTTTGCATAATTAGTAACTCCTTTTCTATAACTTACATTTCGTAACTTAGTTTATTTTTAAAAACAAGTTTTGTCAAGTAACTTAATGTATTTTTAGAACTGAAAATTTTTAAAAAGTGATATACTGTTAAATAGGAACTAATGACAATGGAGGCTAGTAAATTGGATCAAAAAAATATTTGTCCACGATTTGAAAAAGCACTCATGATCTTAAATCATCGTTGGAATACCTTGCTGATTTATCAGCTATTAGATGGTCCACAACGATACTCAACCATTAAAAATCAGTTAAATATTAGTAGTCGTGTATTGACAGAGCGATTAAAGGAATTAGAAATGGAGCAAATCGTATTACGTACGGTCATACCCTCTACACCAGTAGTCATTGAGTATGAGCTTACGGAAAAAGGATATGCCATTGCACCAGTGCTAAAAGCAATTGAACAATGGTCCTCTGAATGGGTAACAGTTAACGAAGAGTGATAAAAAAGATATTCAAGCGAGGGGGCTTGAATATCTTTTCATGTTGTTAAAGAAAGAGAATGTCAATAGTAGAATAAAACGTTTGGCAAGGTGTGGGATTGATTTCTGTTCCGCCAGCATCATTTCCAGGGGGCGTCCGATGAGCCGCTTCACTCACTACGTTCGCTCCAGGGTCTTATCTGTGACGCTAATCCCCTAGGAGTGACACGGGCTCCTCTCCAATCAACCATGCTGCAAATAATGTCTTTTCTTTGTATTACACACAAGCAATAGTAAACAAAGAGCCCATTCTTTCCATCTTTTGTGAAAGAATGGGCTCTTATTTTATATGTAGAGAATGGATTAGTCACAACATTCATTAACAAAATGAAAAGTGAACATTTATTAGTGAAACCTTTGCTAAAAGATAAAAGTTTTGAGGATTAAAGTAGAAGAATACTTAATCTCATAGGATAGCAGATAGGCGTGACCCTGTTTGAAATGTTAGCGTAACTGTTTTAGCTACTAAAGCGTAGCGACAATAGGAAACAAGTAGTAAGGAACGGAAAGCTTTTTTCACCTTTCTCAAAAATTCGATTACTTGTTTCGTTTTTCTTGACATGAATGGTGTTGGGTATTCATTTATCGTTTATTTAATAGTTATGTTTCAGTAAAATTACTGATATATTGTAAATAATATTAATTTTCTTTAAAGAAAGATATTTTTTATTACAGAGGAAAATTAATGGATTATTATAAGAGTGAGAGGAGGGTTTTATGAAGAAGGGTTCAGCAATAGACATACAACATCGAAGTCAGTTAGCCATTTATTTATCATTGCCGATACTTTCATGGGCATTTTATGATTTTGCGAATACTATCTTTTCTTCAAATATAAATACTATATTTTTCCCATTTTACATGGATGAGGTTTTAGGGACGAACGAAGTCATGCAACAGGTGGCAAGTACCTTTATATCCTATGCAAATGCTATTGCAAGTTTGTTACTTGTGATTTTTTCACCGCTTTTTGGTGTATGGATTGATAACACAGGTTATAAAAAGAAGTTTATTGTATGGTTTGCATCCATTTCTATTCTTTTTACATTTATGATGGGGATATTTGCGAATGTGCAGGCAACAACGAATTACTCTGGTGTACCTCTTAGTTTATTTTTAGTTGTGGCAAGCTTTGTTATTGCTAAATTTTTCTTTAATTCAAGTCTGGTATTCTATGATTCCATGATGGGAGATCTAGGAACAAAAGAGGAAATGCCACTAATTTCAGGTTTTGGTGTTGCCATTGGCTATTTGGGTACACTTTTTGGATTACTCGTTTATTTATATGTTGGTAATAGCGATTTCCATCGAGCATTTATTCCAACGGCTATTTTGTATTTATTATTTTCATTGCCATTATTTTTTATTAATAAAGATACACCGATTCCGAAATCACAGCGAAAATCTTTAAAATTTTTAGATGGTTATAAAGAAATCCTTCAAACATTTAAGGATATGAAACAATATAAAGCGATCTTTACTTTTATGATTGCTTATTTCTTTTTAAATGATGCCATTGCTACGACGATTGCTATGATGGCGGTTTATGCTACAGCGATTGTCGGCTTTAGCTCTGGTCAATTTATCGTTCTTTATTTGGTCTCTACTGTATCAACAATCATTGGCTCACTTGCATTTGGCTATATCACAAAGTCCATAGGGGCAAAGCGTGCCATAACGATCGTTGCGCTTATTATGATTATCGCTTTGGTGTTCGCAGTTTTTGCCACAGCACAATGGATGTTCTGGCTTGCAGGTAGTCTATTTGGTATATCCCTTGGATCAATGTGGGTGACATCTAGGACCTATATTATTGAATTATCACCAAACGAAAAACGTGGGCAGTTTTTTGGCTTGTTTGCATTTTCGGGTAAAGTATCCTCCATTATTGGACCGGCAGTATACGGAACGGTTACATTATGGATGAAGGATTATGGTACGCTTGCTAGTCGTGTCGCATTATCGACATTGATTGTTATGACAGTCATTGGCTTATTGGTACATCTAAAAGTTAATGATAAAAATGGAAATAGCAAGTAGGAGAAATGTATTGCCTATGATACAATTGAATTATAAATAGATGTAGAGAAAGGAGCGGGGTTGCATTGGAACATAAAGGAATATTATTAGAAAGTGGCACAAATGAGCTAGAGATCGTTGAATTTGAAGTAGCGAACAATAAATTTGGTATTAATGTTATTAAAGTAAAAGAAATTATTCAACCGATACCAGTAACATTTATTCCACACGCGCACCCGCATGTAGAAGGAATTATTCAATTACGAGGTGAAGTATTACCAGTTGTAGATATGCTGCGAGTATTAGGAATTCAAGGTGCAGAGCGTAATCCACAACAAAAATATATAGTGGCAGAATTTAATAAACAACGTGTCGTTTTCCATGTGGATAATGTGACACAAATCCATCGTATATCGTGGGACCAAATTGAAAAGCCTTCAGATATGTATCAAGGTGGAACATCACAAGTAATTGGTGTGATTAAACAAAATGAACAAATGATTCTATTACTGGATTTCGAACGAATTATGGTGGATATCAATCCTGAATCGGGAATCAGTGTGGAATCTGTTAAAAAGCTTGGTAAACGTGAACGTTCTGAAAAACGTATTTTAATTGCAGAAGATTCACCATTATTACGCAAATTATTATTTGACACGATGAGTGAAGCTGGTTATGACAATGTTGAATTCTTTGAAAATGGCCGAGATGCATATGATTACTTAGAGGGAATTGCTAAGAGTGGTAGTGATATTGCAGAGCATATTCAATTAGTGGTAACTGATATTGAGATGCCGCAAATGGATGGACATCATTTGACACGAAAAATCAAAGAGCATCCGGATCTTCAAAAGCTTCCTGTCATTATTTTCTCCAGTCTCATTACAGACGATCTTCGTCATAAAGGTGATCAGGTAGGAGCAGAGGATCAAATTAGTAAGCCAGAAATTGCAGAGCTCATTTTACGTGTTGACCAGCTTATTCTGTAGTAATTGTGGCTTACATGATACTTCACAATTTTAATAATGGGTATCCTGAAAGTATAAATAAATGAAAGAAAAAGTCGGATGCCTTAAGAGGTACCGACTTTTTTGTATATGTCCACATAGGTATGAACAAAATAAATAAAAGATACTTGAAGGATGTGATGATTTGAATGAGCTAAAAACAGCCATTATTGATATCGGCTCCAATACCATTCGATTAGTATTATATCAGTATGATAATGAAGAAGGGCTACGTGAGCTTGGGAATATTAAAACGGTAGCTCGTTTGCGTACATATATTCAGCCCTCAGGAGAGATGTCTGTAGAAGGTATTCAAGTGTTATCAGAAACTTTATTAACATTTAAAGCAATGCTTGAGGATTTTGAGGTGACAGATGTTAAAGCAGCTGCGACTGCCGCTATCCGACAGGCTACTAACCGAGACCAGATTATTAAGGAAATGAAGGAACGAACTGGTATTCAAATAGAGCTTTTATCAGAAGAGGAAGAAGCTTATTTTGGATATGTTGCTGTTGCCTATTCTATGGGAACGCAATCCGCAGTGACGATAGATATTGGTGGTGGTAGTACTGAAATTACGCTGTTTGAAAATAAAGAGATTCAGCAATCACATAGTTTCCCTTTTGGGACGGTATCTTTAAAGCAACGATTTGTAAAGGGCGATATTATGAATAGTAGCGAAAAGGGGGAGCTCATTGCTTATATAAAAGAGCAATTTCAATCGCTTCCTTGGATAAAAAATGTGGCTTTACCTATTATCGCTATAGGTGGTAGTGCGAGAAATATTGCTCAAATGCATCAACAAAAGCATGATTATCCTATTGCCAGTGTCCATGGTTACGAAATGACAAAGGAAAATTTAGATGATTTAAGCTTGTTTTTAGGGCGACTAAGTTTCCAAGAGTTGAAGCAGCTGGATGGGCTATCATCTGATCGGGCAGATATCATTGTTCCTGCATTAGAGGTTTTTAGAGTGTTAATGGAGGTAGTCGATAGTAAGGCATTCCAACTGACCAAAAGAGGCTTGCGTGAAGGACTTATTTATGACCGAATTTTGCAAACAGATGCACTTGCCTTTGATAAATACAATGTATTTGAAGGAAATGCTAGAAGATTAGCACGTCAGTATGGACGGACTGAAATGGAAGTTGATTATTTGATGCATTTAGCAGATCAATTATACCGAGAATGTTGCCATTTAGGGTATTTGCAGTATAATCCCGAAGATTTACATTTGTTAACAAAGGCTGCGAAGGTTTTCAATATAGGAGAATACATTGAATTAAGCTCATCAAGCCAACACACCTTTTATTTAATTGCGAATCAATCAATTGATGGTTTAAATCATTTAGAACGAGTAAAACTAGCACTTCTTGCATCCTACAAAAATAAGGATTATTTCGAACGATTTGCTGCTCCATTTGCAACATGGATGGACCGTGAAGAATATCGCAAAATCAGAGACTTTGGAGCGTTATTAAAATTTGTCTATGCGTTAAATGTTTCAAAGCGCAATGTTGTCCATGCTATTGAGATGCATACAGAAGAGGATCATGTCCAACTCGATATTTATGTAAAAAAGAATGCTGCTGCTGAAAAGTATCAAGCTAATCGACATAGGAAACATTTAGAGCGGGCATTAAAAATCCCCATGAAGATCAATTTTATTGAAGAAGGGTGGAACAATGGATGACGACTGAAGTAACAAAAAATGAGCTTAATGAAGAAGAGTTTTCAGAAAATCATAATCGATTGTTAGAAGAAATTGCTAAGCCACAGTATTATAATAATCGTGAATTGAGCTGGCTTGCCTTTAATGAGCGAGTTTTAGAGGAAGCAGAGGATGTAAATAATCCTCTGCTAGAGCGTTTGAAATTTTTGGCTATATTTAGCTCGAATTTAGATGAATTTTTTATGGTTCGTGTCGCAGGACTACAAGATCAAGTCCGTGCGGGTTTCCATAAGCCTGAAAATAAATCCGGATTAACACCAAAGGAGCAGTTGGCGAAAATTGCAGAACGAACACAAGCATTAGTTCGTCGTCAAACGGAAGTTTATCGACATTTAATCTATGATTTACTCCCACAACATAATGTACATATTGCAGATATGAAAGATTTAAATAGCGCTCAAAAAGCGTTTATTAATGAAATGTTTGCAGAAACAATCTTCCCTGTTTTAACACCCGTTGCGGTTGATGCATATCGTCCTTTTCCAACATTGCTTGGGAAAACTTTAAATTTACTAGTCCTATTAGAGCAGGACGAAACAGATGTCGAGAGTCGTGAAAAAGTGGCAATCGTACAAGTTCCATCTGTTTTAGATCGCTATATAAAAGTTCCATCTGAAGAAGGGAAAACGGTTGTTGTTTTATTGGAGGATGTGATTGTTGCGCATATTGAAAAATTATTTTATGGCTACAGTGTAAAATCAGCACAAGCTTTCCGTTTAACGAGAAACGCAGATTTAACTATCCATGAAGAGGGCGCTCGTGATCTTCTAGTTGAAATTGAAAAAGAACTGAAAAAACGAAAATGGGGAGTAGGAAGCCGTTTAGAAGTTCGAGTTGGAGAAATGAATGATGAGGTGCTTCAATACTTACTAGATGAATTTGAAATTGAAGAAACAGATGTGTTCCATATTGATGGTCCTTTGGATTTAACCTTTATGTTCTCTTTTGTCAAAGGCATATCTGTAGGTCGAGAGCATCTAGAATATGAAAGCTTTATTCCACAGCCACCTTTAGACTTACAATCAGATGAAAATATTTTTGAAAAAGCTTTACAACAAGATATTTTTTTCCACCATCCTTATGAGTCGTTTGCCCCTATTGTTGATTTTATTTCAGAGGCTGCCGTTAATCCGAATGTATTAGCTATAAAACAAACATTATATAGGGTGAGTGGGAATTCACCGATTATTCAAGCGTTAAAACTTGCAGCTGAGAATGGCAAACAAGTAACCGTATTAGTGGAGCTAAAGGCCCGATTCGATGAAGAAAATAATGTGCACTGGGCAAAACAACTAGAACAAGCAGGTTGTCTTGTGATTTATGGCATGAATAATTTAAAAACACACTCCAAAATTACACTAGTAGTTAGTCGTCGTAATGGCAAAATCGAACGTTTTGTTCACCTTGGTACTGGAAATTATAATGATGCAACTGCAAAAATCTATACGGATATGGGCATAATAACTACAGATAAAGAGTTTGGCATTGATGCGACAAATTTCTTTAACTACTTAAGTGGTTATACAGAAAAACCTACCTTTAATCATTTAGTAGTTGCACCATTTGATATTCGAGATGAGTTTATTCGTTTAATGGATGAAGAAATTGCCTGTCATAAAAAATATGGCAATGGTTTTATTCGTGCAAAAATGAATTCATTGACGGACAAAGACTTAATGATGAAGCTTTATGAGGCATCTATTGCAGGTGTAAAGGTAGAGCTCATTATACGGGGGATCTGTTGTATTAGACCAGGTATTCCTGGTATTAGTGAAAACATCACCGTGACAAGTATTGTTGGTCGTTTCCTTGAACATTCTCGTATCTATTGGTTCCATCATAATGGAGAGAATAAAGTCTATCTATCTTCTGCTGATATGATGACACGCAATATGATTAAACGTGTAGAAATTTTATTCCCTGTATATGCAAGTGAGGCAAAAACCCGTATTATTGACATAATGAATGCACAATTAATGGATACTGCCAAAGCACGTATTCAAGACTCTAATGGTAAATATCATTACAAAGAGTTTGACCGTAGTGAAGATCCATTGAATAGCCAAGAAATTTTCTTAAAGGATGCATTAAAGCCTACGCTAGACGAAGAATAGAGCAAAAACGCTACTTAGTGAGGGATAGGATGAAAAAATATAGAGAGAGTGTAGCGCCATTTGCAGATTATCAACAACTCATCCAGCTGAATCCATTTGATGCAGTCGTATGTTTGAGAAAAGTTGATACGACAGCGTTTGAGGTAGTTGAATTTAACGATAAGCTATTATCATTGATTGAGCTGCAGGATCGTACAGCCAAAAAAGCAGAGAACTTTTTTTCAAAACAATGTTGGCTGCAATTGTCGAAATTTCTAAATCAAGAATTCAATAAACAGCATGTCCTAAAATTAGGTATAGGTCCACAAGAAAAAACATTTGCAATTCATGTACAGCACTTTGCTAAATCAATGGTTGCCATTATTCTTCGGGCAACACAATTTGACATCAATCCATATTTACAATTCATAGAACAACATGTGAGCCCAGTGTTAACAACAGATTTACAAGGTCGAATTATTCACCAAAACGTTGCTGCTACCCAAGCACTGTCAATGGAACACAACAGTCTATTAGGTCTAGATATTTTTTCATTATTAGAAAATAAATATGTCAATGAGTTTAAATTGCTATTTGACAAAACAATTGAAGGCTCAGCATTTGGCATGCCAAAATGTTTATTGAAGGGTCAATTGTTAAGTAAAGAACCCTTTTACTTAAGAACGCATCCAACGTATTATAACGGTGAAGTGATAGGTGTACATTTATTTGTTAAAGATGCCAATTCATTTATGAATGATCATGAGGCATTTTATTACCTAGCATTAATGGATGAATTAACAGGTATTTGGAATCGAAAAGCCTTTAAAGAACACTGGCTCCATCATTTAAATGACAAGAAGCAAGAGCACAAGCAAGCTGCCCTGATTTTAGTTGATATTGATCGCTTTAAAAAATTCAATGAATCTCTTGGTGAGAGCAGAGGAGACGAACTCATGCGCATGTTTAGTCACAGACTTCGTGAGCTCTGTTACTCAAAATGCTCGCTCTACCGCTATAACAGTGATGAGTTTATCTTTGTGTTAAAAGATGCAACGATACAAAAAATTGAGCGGACAGCTAATGCTATTCTGGATATTTTAAAACAGCCTTTTATGATAGATGGGCAGGAATATTTTATTAGTGTATCGATTGGTATTTCTCTTAGTCCTGCAGATGGGAAAGATTTAGAAACCCTTGTACGAAAAGCGGATAAGGCTTTATTTTCTGTTAAAGAACATGGTCGATCACATTATCGTTATTATCGTGAAGATATGACCGCTATTTTTCCAAATGAAGCCTTGATGGAGGCTCATTTACGTCGTGCAATTGAATTTAATGAGTTAAGCCTTCATCTGCAACCACAAATGGATTTAGCAAATAATAGCATCAATAGTTTTGAAGCCTTATTAAGATGGAACAATCGTAAATTTGGTTTTGTATCACCAGCACAGTTTATTCCAATTGCAGAGGCATCAGGCTTAATTATTGAAATAGGGGATTGGATTATTGATGAGGTTTGTCGTTACCAAAGCGAATGGCAGACAAAGGGCTACCGTCCTGTACGAATAGCGGTTAATATATCACCAAAACAATTTAGAAAAGAAAACTTTGCGCGAAAAATTAAAGAAGCGTTGAAGAAATATGATGTTCCTCCAGAATTACTAGAGGTAGAAATTACGGAAAGTTCAATGACCAACGTCCATGAAACATTTTCAATTCTTACAGAGTTAAAGCAATTAGGTGTTTATGTATCAGTGGATGACTTTGGAACAGGCTATTCCTCATTAAGCTACCTTAAACGTTACCCGATTGATATTATTAAAATCGATCAATCATTTATTGCCGATATTGCAAAAGATGATAAAAACGAGGCCATTATTAAAGCAATTATTTCGATGTCTCATAATTTAGGATTAGAGGTCATTGCTGAAGGAATTGAAGAGCCGACACAAGTCGACTTTCTAAAACGTCATCGTTGTCAAAAGGGACAAGGCTATTTATACAATAAACCATTACCAGTTGAAACAATTGTGCAACAATATTTTGTAAGCTGATAAGAAGTAGCACTTCATCATAAAATGGATGAAGTGCTACTTTTTTTACTTATTGCTCTTGAGACCGTTCAAGACAATTGTTGTAAATTGGGACATTTCTGAAGCAAGATCGAAATCTTCGCTGTGTATTAACCAATCATAAACATTGGCGCGCATACAACGTTGAATGATTGCTTGGATGTTAGGAATTGATATATCTTGTCTGAATTCTCCTTGTTGAATACCCTCTTCGATATATGTATTCATAATTTGAAAAATTTTACGTTGAGGGTTAATTAAATAATGATCTTGCTGCACTTGGTTTGTCATTGCAGCTGTATACACAGTACGCAACAAATCCTTACCAACAACATTAGTTAAATACTTCATTTGTTCTTGATACACTAGCAGTATTTTTTCACTTGCTGGTAATGCTCCATCAATATTTTTTTCAACAGTACTATAAAAATGATCAAGCTCCTTAAATTTTTCTAAAATAACATCATATTTAGAAGGGAAGTGTGTATAAAATGTACCTTTTGAAACATTGCATGCTTTTGTAATTTGTTCAACAGATACATGCTCATAACCATATTTATTAAATAAATCTAAAGATGTTTTTAATAATCTTTCACGTGTTTCTAATGCCTTTTTTTGTCTGTTTGTGAGTACTTCCATTGCTGCTTATTACCTCCACTATTAAATATTGTGAAATATTTTATATAAAAAATATTCAGAAAATATTAAATTTTTAATTGACGAGATGGATTTCTATTGATTATGATTTAATTGACCGAAGTCAATGACCGTGGTCATTATAGGTATCTCGTTACTAATGTTACTTTAAAAAATGAAAGTTGGCTAGTGCATCAACAAGCTTTTCTATTGTATTTTCAAGGATTGGGGGAGGTCTAAATGAAGGAGAAATTAGGTTTTATCGGCTTAGGCAATATGGGTTTACCGATGTCTATTAATCTATTAAGAGCAGATTATGAGGTATATGGTTACGATACAAATGCACAGGCAATGGAACAATTCGTAGCAGCGGGGGGCATTGGGCTTGAGTCAGCTAAGGAAATTGCCAAACAATGCGATGTAATTATGACCAGTTTGCCTACCCCACAAATTGTTGAATTGGTTTATCAGTCAGAGCAAGGCATTTTACATCATGCAAAGAAAGGTAGCTTACTAATTGATTTTAGCACTGTAAATCCCGAATTGAATGATTCGTTACATATAGAAGCAAAAGCTTTGGGATTACGATATTTGGGAGCACCTGTAAGTGGTGGGGTCATCGGGGCTGTAAATGCAACATTAACAATTATGGTTGGTGGTGACACAGATGATTATAAAAATGCCGAAAGAATATTCGGAATAGTCGGAAAGAATATCTATCACTTGGGCACATCTTCAAGTGTAGGCACACGCATTAAATTACTGAATAACTTAATGATTGGGTTTTACACAGAGGCAGTCGCTGAAACCATTGTACTTGGCGAAAAAATGGGTATTCAGGCAGACACACTATATGAAGTTTTAAGCAATAGCTATGGCCAAAGCCGTATATATGAACGCAATTATTTGGAGTATATGAAAAATGATAATTATGAGCCTGGCTTTTCAACAAATCTACTATTAAAGGATTTGAAGTTAGCTAAGGAGATGGCAGATGAAGCAGGTGTATCACTGCGAATTGGTGAAAAATTAGTGGATCTTTACAGTGGAATTTCTCAGCAAGGCTATGGAGAAAATGATATGTCTGCAGCTTATTTAAGCTTAAAAGAAACATGTAAAATAGAACAATTATAAGAGGAGGAAAAAATATGACGACAGCACAAGAGGTTAAAACATTAACACATTTTATTGGAGGCAAATTGGTTGAAGGGAAAAGTGGACGATTTGGTTCGGTATTTAATCCAACAACAGGTGATGTTATTGCTAAGGTGCCCCTTGCGACAGTAGAGGAAACGCGAGATGCAATCGAGCAAGCTCAAGCAGCATTTCCAACTTGGCGAGATACATCAGTGGCAAAGCGTGCAGAAGTTGTGCTAAGGTTCCGTAATCTTATTACTGAAAATATGGAGGAGCTATTACACATTATTTGCACTGAAAGCGGAAAAACGATTGAAGATGCCAAAGGTGAAATTACACGGGGACTTGAATCTGTTGATTTAGCCATTGGTGCACCTCACTTAATGAAAGGGGAATACTCTGTTAATGTTGGAGGTCAAATCAATGCCTATTCTGCAAAATACCCATTAGGAGTTGTAGCGGCAATTTCTCCATTTAACTTCCCAATCATGGTACCCCTAGCACAAACGAGTATGGCGATTGCTGTAGGAAACGCTGTTGTATTAAAGGCTTCCGAGCGCGTGCCAATGACTGCGTTGTATGTTAGTGAGCTGTGGAAGAAAGCCGGTTTGCCTGATGGTATTTGGACAGTCATTAATGGTGATAAAGATGCGGTCAATGAACTTTTAGAAAACCCGACTGTGCAAGCGATTTCATTCGTCGGCTCAACACCAGTAGCTAAATATATTTATGAAACAGGATCAAAGTACGGAAAACGTGTAACTGCTCTTGGTGGTGGTAAAAACAATATGGTCGTAATGCCAGATGCGGATCTTGAACAGGTTGCTAGTGCCTTTATTGGTGCAGCTTATGGAGCAGCATCCCAGCGTTGTATGGCGATATCTACTATCATGCCTGTAGGAAAGGATACTGCTGATCGCCTAGTGGAGATTCTTAAGGGGAAAATTTCTAATCTGAAAGTAGGCCCATATACAAACCCTGATTCAGATTTTGGCCCTGTTATTTCTCAGCAATCAAAAGAAGCAATACTTGCTGCCATTGATCGAGGGGAAGCTGAGGGAGCCTCCGTAATTTGCGATGGTCGAGAGCTTGACATTGTCAAAGAGTCTAAAGGATTTTATGTAGGTCCAACATTATTAGATCATGTAAAGCCAGGCATGGAAGTTTATGAGCAAGAAATATTTGGTCCAGCACGTAATGTTGTTCGTGTTGATTCATTGGAGGAAGCTATTGCCCTTATTAATAAGCATGAGCTAGGTAATGGTGTCACTATCTTTACTAATGATGGGTTAGCAGCTCGTAAATTTACGACGGAAATTGATGTCGGTATGGTAGGTGTCAATGTACCAATTCCTATTCCAGTAGGCTACCATAACTTCGCAGGCTTTAAAGGCTCTCGTTTTGGTGAGGGGCATATGTTCGGTCCGGATCAAGCGCGATTCTTTACAAAAACAAAAACAATTTCAGAGCGTTGGATGGCGGGCAATGCCTCCACTGCATCAACATTTGCATTCCCTAGCAATAACGACTAATACAAACAAAGAGCTGTAGAAACATACAGCTCTTTTTCTAAAAAAGGGGAAGGGTGGGGTGTAAATGTTAGAGTATCTTGGTCTTTTTGGTAGTTTAGCATTGTTAGTTTACTTAACGATGAGAGGTGTAAATTTACTTATTTCAGCACCGTTGACAGCACTGTTAGCAGCCATCACAAATGGTCTTGCGTTTTTTCCTCAAACAGCAGAAGAAAATCAGGCCAACTTCTTAACAAGCTATATGGATGGATTCACAGGGTTTGTTGGTTCTTGGTATTTAATGTTCATGGCAGGTGCCATTTTCGGTAAAGTCATGGAGGACACTGGCGCAGCAGATAGTGTCTCTAAATGGATTGTTGAAACAATTGGGGTGAAATATGCCACCTATGCTGTCGTATTAGCTGCCGCAGTACTCACATATGGAGGAGTTTCCGTTTTTATCGTAGCGTTTTCCGTTTATCCAATGGCTATCAGTTTATTTAAACAAGCCAACTTTCCACGACGTTTTATTCCTGCTGCACTAGGTCTGGGTTCTGTCACTTTTACGATGACATCAGCAGGCTCACCTGAAATTCAAAACTGGATACCCATTTCCTACCTTGGTACCACACCATATGCAGGGTGGCAAGTTAGTATTGTTGTCGCTATTTTCATGGCTGTGGGTGGCTCACTTTGGTTGAATTGGATGATTAAGCGGGCTGTTAAAAATGGAGAAATTTTTATTGCACGTTCAACAGATCCAGTAGCAGATGAAAAGCGTAAGCTTCCGAGCCCGCTTCTGAGTCTTGTGCCGTTATTAGTTGTTTTAGTAATTTCTTATATTTTTCACGATTCCCTAGGAACCTCGGCTTTAATTGTGGCATTAACAAGTGGTTGTATTGTGGCGTATATAGTGAGCTTTAAATATGCAAAATCAGTTGGAGCAACGTTAGCAGCAGGCGCAATGGGTGCTATTATTGCCATTGCGAATACAGCGGCTGTAGTTGGCTTTGGAGGGGTAGTAAAAGCAACACCGTCTTTTATTGCAACAGTAGATGTTATGACGAATATCCCTGGTAGTCCGTTAATCGGAGGTGCACTAGCCATTGCTGTTATTGCTGGTTTAACAGGTTCCGCATCTGGAGGACAAACCATTGCGATGCCTTTACTGGCACCACATTATATCGATATGGGTGTAGACACAGAAGCGTTGCATCGGACAATCGCTATCGCATCAGGTTCCCTTGATTCATTGCCACATGGTGGATATGTTGTGACAACCATCAATTCGGTATGTAATGAAAAGCATAAGGATGCCTATATGCCATTTGGAGCATTGACCGTAATTATCCCGATTATAGGTACAATCATTGCGATCATATTATTCTCATTGGGTATGTAGATGTAGGAGGGATGTAGTATGCAAGGAAAAACGGTTTTCATTACCGGGGCAGCTCGTGGCATCGGTCTTTCTATGGCTCAAGCATTTGCTGAACAAGGAGCAAATGTAGTGATAACGGATAAAGATGAACATTTATTAAAAGAGGCAGTTGTACAAAATCCCACTTTAACTGCCTATACATGTGATGTAACAGAGGAACAGGCTATAAAAAAGGCTATCGATTTTACGATAAGTCATTTTTCAACAATAGATATTTTAATCAATAATGCAGGTTTTCAACACGTCTCTCTAATTGAAGAATTTCATACGGAGATTTTTGAGGCTATGCAAAAGGTAATGGTCGTAGCACCCTTTGTCGCGATGAAATATGCATTACCACATATGAAGAAAAATCAATTTGGACGAATTATTAATATGGCATCCATCAATGGCGTCATAGGGTTTGCTGGTAAAGCAGGTTATAATGCTGCAAAGCATGGTGTCATTGGGCTTACCAAGGTAGCTGCACTTGAGGTGGCGACTAATGGAATCACGGTAAATGCCATTTGTCCGGGATATGTTGATACAGAATTAGTACGTAATCAGTTTAGTGATTTAGCAAAGACACGGGGTATTCAGGTAGAGGAAGTGCTTGAACAGGTGTTATATCCACTAGTACCGCAAAAAAGGCTACTGGATGTCTCAGAAATTACGGCACTAGCTTTATATTTAGCAGGTGATACAGCAAAGGGGTTAACTGGTCAGGCCATTTTATTAGATGGCGGCTATACAGCTCAATAGCTTAGGAGGGTTGAAATATGATTCAAACAAAAACAATCTTTACGGTTCATTCGCCAGGCACAATCGTATATGGGCGAGACTCATTTGAAGAAGTGGGCGAATATGCAAAAAAATTAGGCTCCAAGGCATTAATCGTTAGTGACCCAATCATGGATAGCTTAGGTTTTGTTAACCAATGTCGTACGCTATTAAAGACCCAAGGGGTGGAAGCGGTTTCATATATAGGGGTAGTAACGGAGCCCAATGATACGTACGTAGCAGAGGGATTACAATTATTGCAAAACGAGAACTGCGATGTCATTCTGTCGGTTGGTGGGGGAAGCTGTATAGATACGGCCAAGGCAATTGCAGTAGTGGCTACAAATGGTGGCTACATAGGGGATTATATGAAGATGGCAAAGGTTGCAGAGCAAGCACCAATTCCACACATAGCCATACCTACGACGGCAGGTACAGGATCGGAAGCAACAGATGCAACCGTTATTACCAATACGAAGAGTGATGTAAAAATGATGATTAAGCAGCCAGCCTTTATGCCAACGGTTGCGATAGTCGATCCTATTTTAACGCTAACATCACCGCCCGCAATTACTGCGGCGACGGGTATTGATGCATTAAGCCATGCAATAGAGAGCTATTTATCACGTTTAGCACATCCCTATTCTAATGTGCTTGCATTATCTGCTATGGAATTAATCGTTAATAATCTAGTAAAAGTCTATGAGCATGGGGATGATGTTGATGCGAGAGAAGCTATGTCATTAGGCTCTATGCAGGCTGGGCTGTCCTTTTCTAATGCGTCCGTTGCTTTAGTGCATGGCATGTCACGTCCAATTGGTGCACTCTTCCATGTTCCACATGGTATTTCAAATGCGATGCTTTTACCAGCAGTTCTGGACTTTTCAAAAGAATCATGCATAGATCGTCTAGCAGATTTAGGTCAGTTTTTTAATGAAACAAAAGAACCCTTCTCGCAAGAAGAGCTTGCTCAGCTAGCTATTACGTCCATTAAAGAAATGTGTAAGCATATGAAGATTGGGAATCTAAAGCAATGGGGAATAGAGGAACAAGCTTACTATGATGCCATCCCTAAAATGGCAGAGGACGCAATTGCAAGTGGCAGCCCAAGTAATAACCCAAAGGTACCGACAAAGGAAGAATTAATGGAACTATATAAAATTGCTTATACGTATGAATTTTAATATATGGGGGCTATTCAGTTTACTAGAATAGCTCTCTTTTTTAATAGACAGAAAAATAAACTAGCTATCTGTAGAATTAATATGACATATTCGAGAAAATATAGTAAAATTTTAATGAATCATCATTCATTTTTGATAAAGGGGGAAATGGGATGTTACAAGGGAAAACCATTATTATTACAGGCGGATCAAGTGGTATGGGGCTTTATATGGCGAAGCAATTCGTTGCTGAGGGAGCGAATGTTGTCATCACAGGGCGCAACGAAGAACGACTAGCAGAGGCTAAAAAATTTATTGCTGAGGCTGGTCCTGCTATTGAGACATTCCAAATGGATGTACGTGTGCCAGAGCATGCTGAGGCAATGCTTGCATTTGCTGTTGAAAAATTTGGTCAAGTTGATGGGCTTGTGAATAATGCTGCAGGTAATTTTATTGTCCGTGCAGAGGATTTATCACCAAATGGCTGGAAGGCTGTAGTAGATATTGTGTTAAATGGGACATTCTTCTGTTCTTCAGTTGTCGGTAAGTATTGGATTGAACATAAGATTAAAGGATCTATTTTAAATATGGTGGCAACTTATGCTTGGAATGCTGGAGCGGGTGTTATCCATTCAGCTGCGGCAAAAGCAGGGGTATTGTCATTGACAAGAACATTAGCTGTCGAATGGGGAAAACAGTATGGCATTCGAGTTAATGCGATTGCACCTGGCCCAATTGAACGAACAGGTGGGGCTGATAAGCTTTGGGAATCAGAAGCAGCAGCGGCTCGAACATTAGATTCTGTTCCATTAGGTCGCACAGGCACACCTGAAGAAATTGCTGATTTAGCTACGTTTATGATGTCTAACAAAGCAAGTTATATGAATGGAGAATGTGTCACACTTGATGGTGGGCAATGGCTCAATCAATATCCTTTCTAATAAATGTTGTGCATAATAGAGAGCTTGGTTGACGCATACTAAGGGGAAAGAAAGGAGTTTTGCCTATGGGTATGTGGTTAATACCAGCTATCATTGCCATTGTGATCATTTCTGCTATTTCTTTTGTCTCCACATTAAAAATTGCAAAAATGACTTCTGAACGGAAATCTGAAAATGATACCCCGGTTTCCGAAACAGTGGAAGAATATGCAACAATGTTGAACCCCATTGTTTGGGTATATGCAATTTTTTTGCTTTTTTTAGGTATCATGATTTTTTATTACTGGAGTAAGGCGGGCTATTAAACACCATCATCTTCATTCAGTAAAGAAACAGCTTAGCTGAATGAAGATGTACTTAGTTTTTGTTGTTAGGCTAAAATAATTCATTATTCGTGAAAAACTCTTCTAGTTCTGATCATGGTCATACATAGAAAAATTGTGATATGATGAAAGAGAAGGACTGTTCTACACAGTGAGGACAGAAAAGGAGAAGAAGTTCATGATTTCAACTAACAGCAAAGACTTATTAGCAATGCCAATTAGTGATTTTATCATTTCCTCTGAAAAAGTTGCGCATGTACAAAGTGGAAATAGTGCGGAACATGCACTCCTTGTACTAACACGTACAGGGTACTCGTCCATACCTGTATTAGATTTGAAATATCGACTTCAAGGTTTACTAAGCATGAAAATGATTACTGAATCGATTCTTGGACTTGAGCATATTGAATATGAAAAGCTACCTGATATTAAAGTGGACTCAATAATGGAAAAAGAAATCGCTGTTTTAAAGTTAACGGATACGTTCCAGCGTGCTTTGGATTTAGTTATTAACCACGCCTTTTTATGTGTAGTGGACGAAGAAGGAACATTTGCAGGGATATTAACAAGACGTGTTATATTAAAGCAATTGAAAAAATATATTTATCAAAAAGATTAGTAGCTTAGGGGGACTCAGATGAAAATCATGAGGCCCTCTTTGCTTGTATTGGAGGTTTACAGATTGATGGCAACAGAGGCAGAAATTTTAAAAATTTTAGCTGAAGAACGCAATATGCGAAAAGCAGCAGAACGTCTATTTTTATCCCAACCAGCTCTATCTCAACGTTTGCAAACAATTGAAAAAGACTGGGGTGCACAGTTATTTATTCGTTCACAAAAGGGGTTAACAGCAACACCAGCTGGCGAGCAGGTAATTGCGTATGCAAAGGAGATGCTAACTAAAAAGGAAGAGATTTTTGAAACGATTCAATCCTTAACAACAAAGGTAAATGGGACATTGAAAATTGCCTGTGCCTCTATTGTAGGCCAAAACTGGCTTCCGAAAATTTTGAAGGACTTTGTATCAAAATATCCTGAGGCAAAAATATCTCTTATGACTGGTTGGAGTTCTGAAATTGTGAAAGCACTTTATGAGGGTGAAGCACATGTTGGCATTGTACGAGGGCAGGTTGACTGGAAGGGAGAAAAGATTCATCTTTTTAGAGATACGCTTTATTTAGTGGATAAAGAGGTTAAGACTATTGAAGATGTTCTAAAGACAGACCGTCCATTTATTCAATATAAAAGTGATTCCAACTACTATCAAGAAATTCAACAATGGTGGCAACAGCATTTTGCTTCAAATCCAAGGAAACAAATTTTAGTGGATCAAATTGAGATTTGTAAGCAAATGGCTTTAAATGGTATTGGATATGCTATACTACCCTCCATTACGTTAAATGACCATGATGCAATTCATAAAATCCCTCTAACAAATGATGAAAAAGAGTTTGGTCTTACGCGAGATACTTGGCTAATTGGCTATGAATCCTCCTTTGAATTAAGACAGGTAGAGGCGTTTGTTGAAGTAGTGCAGGATCATGCTCGTTGTTTGTTTGATTATACAAATTAGGAAATAAGGCAGTTCCAAGCTCTTTCGGGATTGCCTTTTTTTCATTATAGAGGACCTAAATTTCTTAAGAGTTTATGAATATTCATGAAGATGTCATAAGAAATGGAACAAACTACAATTTAAATCGTATAATTATGTAACCATCTATTTACATAAAAAGGGGTTGAGCTTTTGAAAAAGACAAAAATCACGGCACTGACCTTATTAATTATGCTTGTAATTAGCTTTATGTTGCCTTCAGCACAAGCAAGTGCTGCTACTACACTAGAGGTAAAAGCAACAGCAGGTATTTCAGGTAAAGCTAAATATCAATCAGTAGTGCCGCTACAAGTTACGGTAAAAAATAATGGCGCAGATTTTTCAGGAGATATGGCGATTAATTCTGCCAATTCCTATGAGGCTGCATCAGCAATGGTCGTTCCAATTGATATAGCAGCAGGAGAAGAAAAGACATTTACTTTCTATCTGGATGGTTTAGCTGACTATAGTTATTCGGAGGCAGATCTATTTGCTTTTTATGAAGGGAGTATTGAAAAAGGAAAAAAGATTGCCTATAAAGGGACAAAACGTCTACAATCTAACTTTTTAGATCCCTCTTCAACATTTATTTATACACTGACGGATAAAAGTGATCGACTTTCAGCATTTTTACGTTTATCCACTTTTGTCGCTCAAAGTAATGTGGAAGTATTTAATATTAATCAATTAAAAGATTATACATTCCCAGAAGATTCACAGGGACTTGCTATGGCGAATGTAATTGTTGTAGATGAAGTGGCAATCGCCGATTTATCACAAAAACAACAAGAATCCTTACTAAAATGGGTACAAGATGGCGGTACATTACTCTTAGGGGCTGCTGATCAAATCGATGCAACAGCAGGGATTTTAAAAGACTATTTACCATTATCATTATCACAAGAGATGACTTCGATTTCTGCAGAGGCATTAACAAAATTGTCTGGTGGCGGTATTTTTACACAGCCTATTTCAGTTTACGCTGCTAAAACTAATGAAGGAAGTCTACCCGTACTAACTGAAAACAATGCAGTGTTAGCAGCAAAGAAAGCAGTTGGTAGTGGAGAAGTTATTCAAACAGCCTTCTCGTTAGGAGATCAACCACTTTCGTCAATGGATGGCTACGCGGCACTTATAGCTAAAATGATTGATGTTCAGAGCATTTCACAGCAAGGGATGATGAGGCAGGGTCAATCACCATTTGACCAAATTTCTTATGAGCTTCGTAACATTAATGAGTTATTCCCATCCTTTGAAGTATCAGTAGGCTATATGCTAATCGTCATTATTCTTTATATTTTAATCATTGGTCCAATTTTGTACTTTGTCCTAAAAAAAATGGATAAGCGTGAGCATGCATGGTGGGTTATTCCATCCATCTCTATTGTTCTTTCAATTGTTCTCTTTATTGTTGGGGCGAAAGATCGAATTGTTCAGCCACAAGTTCAACAATCTGCATTTTATAAGGTAAATGAGGATAGTAGTGTAAATGGATATTATGTGGAATCTATTTTAACGAATCGTAGTGGTGATTTTGTAGTCAATGCAGATAAAAACACGACTGCCGTTGCGTTAAGAAGTTACAATAATTTTACTGGCACGATGGGAGCTCTACATGAGTCTTCCTATATTAAAGAAAATGCCAATGGTTCAACGCTAACATTACGTGACTTAAGCTATTGGTCCGTGCAATCCTTTGCAGGAAAATCGTCAGCTCAAAATATCGGCAAAATGGATATTGATATCACATTAAAAAATGAAAAGCTGTCAGGAACGGTTAAAAATAATTTCCCATTTGCATTAAAGGATGTCACATTAATCTCTGGTGTGAAAGAAGTAAAATTAGGTGATATTGAAGCGAATGGAACTTTACAGGTTGATAAGGAACTGAAAACAACTGTTCTTCAAAAGCCATCTTCATTTAATAGTTACAACTATAGTTACCCATCGACGAAGGATGAGGTAGATCCAATGCGTATTGAACGAATGAAAACGATGGCGTTGCCACTCGTAGAAAATGATAGACAGCCGATTCTTACTGCTTGGACAGATCAAGCTATTGTAGGGGTTGAACTTGAAACAAGTGCCAATATGTCACCAATTACAATGCTTGTTCAACCATTTAAAGGGAAGGTGGAGCTATCAGGTCCATTTACGATGAAGCGCAATAACTTTAACTATACATTAGCTCCACTATCTGCAAGTGGCTATTATGAAAAAATTGATGAGGAATTGAACCAATGGTATCTATCAGATGGTTTATACGAAGTAACGATGGCAATGCCAGATCAATTTATGGATGCTGTTCAATCACTAAATGAACTGACCATTTCTAATAAGGATGTTAAGCGTATGCAGCTGTCGATATGGAATAATGAAACGAATTTGTACGAGCCTTTAGTGGATACAAAACAAGTATTTTCGGATAACATTTCAAAGTACTTTAACCAAGATGGGGAGCTTCGAATCGAAATCAAATATGGTCCTGATCCATCAGGAGAGCAAACGAAGCTACCAGATATAGAGCTGAAAGGAGTGGCAAAATAATGATTGAAATTCGTGACTTAACGAAACGATACGGCTCCTTTACAGCATTAGATCATTTAAACCTTTCCTTAGAAGAGGGTGTAGTATTTGGTTTTGTTGGTGCCAATGGAGCAGGGAAATCAACAACATTCTCTATTTTAGCTACATTATTATCACCTACTTCTGGTGATGCACTGATTAATGGCAAAAGTGTTGTGAAGGAACCGAAAGAAGTAAGAAAGCAAATTGGTTATATGCCTGATTTCTTTGGTGTATATGATCAGTTAAAAGTAGATGAATATCTAGATTTTTATGGTGCGAGCTACGGTATTCAACTGGCAGAACGTCAAGTGCTAATTCCTCAACTATTAGAGCTTGTGAATTTAACAAGTAAACGCTATGAATATGTAGATTTATTATCTCGTGGGATGAAGCAACGGTTATGTCTTGCCCGTGCCCTTATCCATGATCCAAAGGTATTGATCTTAGATGAGCCTGCATCAGGATTAGATCCTCGTGCACGTGTAGAGATGCGTGATATTTTACGAAATTTAAAGTCAATGGGGAAAACCATTTTGATCTCTTCGCATATCTTACCAGAGCTTGCTGAGATGTGTGATGAAATCGGGGTTATTGATAATGGCAAATTAATTGCGCATGGCAATGTAGCTGCAATTCAAGCCCAGTTACAGGGAGAAAAGCGGATTGTGCTGAAAATAACAGATCGACTAGAAGAAGTCCGTGCATTTTTAGAGGAAGATCCACATGTTTCATCTATTGATGTGATCGACAATCGTTTAGAAATTGCCTTTAACTATCGCGGTACAAATGCCGAACAGATAGCATTACTGAAGAAGGCAATGCTTGCTGATTTACCGATCTATGCATTGAATGAAGAAGAAAAAGATTTAGAGGATGTCTTTATGGCTATTACGAAGGGAGCGGACAATCAATGATGGAGAGATTTTATAATCCAGTACTCGTAAAAGAATTGAAGTTACGCTTCCGTTCTTTTAAAAGTTTCTCAGGTTTAATGTTTTATTTAGCAGTACTTTGTATTTTCATTGCAGGATTTTTATTGCTTACAACGGAGTTTACTGGCAAGGGCTTCTTTAGACCAGATACAAGCTTTATGATGTTTGCTGTACTAACAATTTTACAAATGGCATTAGTTCTTTTTATTACACCGAGTTTGACTGCAGGTGCTATTAGTAGTGAGCGTGAAAAACAAACATTAAATATTTTACTAACAACAACACAAAGTTCGACACAAATTGTAGTTGGAAAATTATTATCTTCCGTAGCATTTCTAGTATTGATGCTGGTGGCAGGATTGCCACTATATAGTTTAGTATTTTTATTCGGTGGTGTTTCACCTTCACAGCTGATTTCCATATTCTTATTTTATTTAGTCACTGTCGTAGCAATAGGTAGTATAGGTGTTATGTTTTCAACGATTACCAAAAGAACGATTGTTGCCATGATTGCCACATATGGCTCTATCATCTTTTTAGGAGGTATTACAGCATTCTTCTTCTTTTTAACGATGGCCTTTCATCAGATGGGGAACGCTGTTGGTACTAGTACCTCCTTTATGACTTATTTTTGGGCATCCATCAATCCAGGTGCCTTAATGTTAACGCTAATTTCACCAGAGATGGGAGATGCGTTAGCTGAACTTTCTGGTGTGAAATTACCTGTCTGGATTACTTATTTAATCGCTTATGTATTCATCATTGTGCTTTGTTTAACGATAGCGATCAAAAAATTACGTGCCAATATGAAAAGTAACCGATGAGGAGGAATAGTTATGGAGCGGCGTAAGCAATTACGAAAATATATTCAGCGTGCAAAGTCGAGTTTAACTTTTGAAAGAAGCCTTCCTATTGCACAATATGGCTTGTTTTTTGCATTGCTTTCGGGTGCTTCTCTCGTCCTTATTTCACGATTATTTGTCTGGCCATATTATCGTCAAATAGCGATTGGTGTTTTTGTTACCGTTATGATTGTAACTATTGTTTACATATGGTGGAGACGTGTTAACGAGAAAGAGGCTTTGCATACACTCGATCAATATTTTTCACACAATGAGTTAGTTACAGCGCTATCATTTAAAAATGATCAGGACCCCCTTGTTGAATCTTTATTATCTAAAGCCATAGAGAATGTTGAAAAAGCTTTTGCGGATTTTAAGGCTCGAAAGAAAAATATGTTTCGTCCTAAAGCGTTTATCGGTCTATTTATTACAATAGTTGTCCTAGCTATTCTTTATATGTTCCCGGCAGCTACACAAATAGAAGCGATAGAGGTTGAAAAAGAACGAGCTGTAATTGAAGATATGAAAAAAGAAGTTGCAGAACTAGAGAAAAAGGCACAGACAAAAGAAGTAAAAGAGCAATTGCAAGAACTTCAAAATACTTTAAAAGAGACTGAAACAGCAGAAGAAGCTTTACGAGAAGTTGTCAAAAAACAAAAGGAGCTAGCATTAAAGGAGCAGCAATTAAAGGATAAACAAACAGCTAGTCAAGATGGCGCTACAGAAGATCAAGAATTATCGAAGGATGAGATTGAGCAGCTAAAAGAACTTGCTCAAATGCAGCAAGATCTAACAGAAAATGCAAATGCCACACAAACAGCTATGAGTAAGCTTGGTAAACCAGCAAGTAATTCCTTACAAAATGCGATTGCCAATGCTAGTACCGGAAACAGTAACAATCAACAATCATCAAGTAATTCTCAACCAAGTAATCAGCCAAGTCAGTCTGGTCAAAATAATGCCCAAAGTAGTTCCCAACAACCAAATGGTAAGGGTCAAGGCCAAGGACAGGGTCAAGGCCAAGGACAGGGTCAAGGCCAAGGACAGGGTCAAGGCCAAGGCCAAGGCCAAGGTCAAGGACAGGGTCAAGGACAAGGCCAAGGCCAAGGTCAAGGACAGGGCCAAGGTCAAGGAGCAGGTAGTGGTCAGGGTAGTCGAAATCTATTAACGACACCGAATCGGGTTGGAGGATCCAGTGAAACATCTGTGGATGGTGGAACACTAGGAGATGGTACGCATGTTTCTGAACAACAAGGAAATGGCCCCATAACAAAGGGCTCCATTCGACCTTATGAAGAGGTAATTGGTTCCTATAAAGACAGCTATTTAGAAAGCTCAGAGCGTTTACAGTTACCGAAGGATTTACAAAATGTCGTGCAATCTTATTTCACGTCAATTGAGTCGCAGTAGGAGGAAAAGAAATGGCATTTACAGAGCAACAGTATGTTGAAATGAGTACGAAATTACAACAAGTTAAAGAAGAAATTCATCGTTTCATTGTTGGGCAGGAAGAAGCAATTGATTATACATTGTTTGCAGTACTAGCGGATGGTCATGCATTGTTAGAGGGTTTACCAGGTTTAGGGAAAACGATGTTAATTCGTACAATTTCTGAAGTACTTGATCTGTCGTTTTCACGTATTCAATTTACACCAGATCTTATGCCAGCAGATATAACAGGAACGAGTATGATTGAACGTACACCTGATGGTAAGCAGCAATTTACATTTCAACCGGGGCCAATCTTTAGTCAGATGGTGTTAGCCGATGAAATAAATCGTGCAACACCAAAAACACAAAGTGCTTTGTTAGAAGCAATGGGAGAGAAAACGGTGACGATTTTGGGGGATACGAAAAAAATGGCGAAACCTTTTTTCGTATTAGCAACGCAAAACCCAATTGAGATGGAAGGAACTTATCCATTACCTGAAGCGCAAATGGACCGTTTCCTTTGTAAAATTCTTGTACCATACCCTGAAAAAAATGAACTTATGGAAATTATGAAACGAACGACAGGCGCTCAAGAAATTGATTTACAGAAGCTCATGAATACAGAGGCTCTTATCGAAGCACAACAAATGGTGAAGGAAGTAATGGTTGCCGATGAAATGTTAGAATATGCAACTGACCTAGTGGTGGCTACACATCCTGAAAGACCAGATGCTCTTGATGAGGTTAAACAATATGCTATGTATGGCAGTGGTCCACGTGGATTGCAAAGCTTAATAAAATTGGCAAAAGCTAGAGCATTGATGAATGGACGTTTCCATGTTTCTGTAGCAGATATTAAATCCGTGGCAAAACCAGTTTTACGTCATCGGATGTTGTTGAATTATGAAGGGGAGGCTTCAGGAAAAACAACAGATGATGTAATTGATGTTATTTTAGAAAAAGTTCAGCAAGGTATAAGCAAGTGACAGAGAAATACTTATTGCCCGAAGACTGGTTAGCGAAAATCAGTCGTTTCCAAGTAGCGACGGCCTCCAAACTACGTGGGCAACATAAGGGCTCACACCGTTCACAGCGCTTCGGGGCCTCCCTCGATTTTTCAGATTTTCGAGAATATCATTTAGGTGATGATGTTCGTCAAGTAGATTGGAACGTTTTTGCGAGAACAAATAAATACTTTATTAAAAGGTTTCTAGATGAACAAGAGATGCGTGTCCATATATTGCTAGATACTACCAAATCGATGGGAGAGGAAGCCAAATGGCTATTTGCTCGTCAAATAGTGGCGTCCCTCGGTTTAATGGTACTAGGGCGAGATGATCGCCTATCCTTTTCATTTGTCCAACATGAAGGAAAACCGCCATTTCGACGTAAGGGTGCAATGTATCGCCGTGCTTTTTTGCAGGTAGTGACTGAAATAGAGGAAGCTAGTTTCTCTAGCAGTTTCGCCCAGGGGGCATTAAAAGCTTTACCTAAAGATAGTACTGTGCTATTCATTATCACAGATGGGTTAGAGCCGATTGAGGAATGGGAACAGCTGTTAAAAAGGTTACCACGATATGCAGGCGATGTTCGCATGTTGCAAATTGTAACCCAGGAGGAGCTTTCACCCAATTATTCCGGTGATGTCCGCCTCCTAGATCGTGAAACAGGGAAAGATGTCAATGTAACGATGTCCTCTAAAGTTCTAGAAACCTATCATGCAAGGCGATTATTACATGAAGAAGAGTTAGAGGCCATTTGTCGTCGCTTTGGTGTTCGAAAAATACAATTGAAAGTGGAAGATGGTTTTCAACATGCGATTTTCCAACAATTATTAAAAGCACATTGGATTAGGTGAGGTGAGCCGTATTGGGCTTTAGTCAAATTATATTTAGCTGGACGGCCATCATCCCGGTCATTGTCCTACTTTATTATTTCTTTCGTAAAAAGTATACAGATCAAACTGTCTCTTCAACTTTATTTTGGTCTGAAATTATGCAGGAAACCCGTGTATCGCCTTATTTAAAGCATTTACAAAAAAATGCTTTACTTTATTTACAGCTGCTTGCCTTATTGCTGCTTGTATTGGCACTCATGAATCCGTATGTTAAAAAATCTACGATTGTTGGTGCACAAACGATATTTATCGTTGATACTTCAGCTACGATGCTAGCAGGTAAAGAT
The DNA here is from genome assembly GCF_028877475.1 of Lysinibacillus irui. Lineage (NCBI taxonomy): Bacteria > Bacillati > Bacillota > Bacilli > Caryophanales > Bacillaceae > Lysinibacillus > Lysinibacillus irui. Next base: position 779,244 of record NZ_CP113527.1, read on the forward strand.
CAATCAACCTTTGATACACATAAACAGGAAATGTTGTCATTAATGAGCGAGCTAAATGGGAGACCTGTCACATTAATAACAACTGGTGCTACTCCACAAGCCGTTTTACAGCGAGAAACAAACACAAATGAAATTGAAAAAGCGATTAAAAATTTACAAGTAACCTATGAAACCGCAGAAATAAACAAGGCACTTGATGTTGCACAGGCATTTGTTGGTGATACGCCAACTTCTATTTATGTTTTTACAGATACACTTAATAAAAAACAATTACCGATGGACAAAGACTCAGTGAAATGGCTAGTAAGAGGGGCTCCAAAGGACTTAACAAATATCGCTATTACACGATTTGCTGCTACGACAGATGGACAGGCTACGATGGCACTTGTACAGCTACATAACGATACACCTGACGAGCAAAAGGTAACACTAGCTTTGCAAAATGCTGAAGGGAAAGAGGTTGTAGCAGAAAGTGTAGTTGTGCCTCCCAATGAAGCTATTACAAAAACATTCAAAAATTTACCTTTAACAAAGTCAATGACTGCTCTTATCGATGCAAAAGATGATTATAAGGTAGATAATCAACAAACCGTTCTACTACAAACCGAAACTTCAAAAATGGTTGTTGATCAAAGCATGCATCAGTTGATACAAAAAGGCTTTCAAACCGTTAGTAGTGGGGTGAAAATCGTTCCATCACTGCAAGTAGCAGACAATCTGGATGCGAATGTGATTACGAACCAAACGGCTTTATTGGAGAAAATGGAAAAGCCTCTTGTGTTATTTGGTCGTGATGATGCTGAAAAGATGGAAGTAAAGGGCACAATAAGTATTCAAAGTGACGCCTTATTTGCATTTAGTGAACTAAAGGATGTTTATGTAAATGCTATTTATCCTGGATTTGCAGATTATCAAACTATTGCTTCTGTGGGGGATGAACCTTTCATTCAACGTTCTCCGAAAGGGGATATCATTGTTTTAGCCGATATTGCTGATACAGATTGGCCATTACATCCATCATTCCCGCTATTTTTATGGAGTATTGAACAGCAATTATCAGAATCTGTTGGTTCCCTTGGTATTTTCACACCAAATGAGCAGCGTGCGGTTGCTTTAGCACAAGGAGACTGGAGTGTTTATTCACAAGAAGATGAGTTTCAATCATCTATCACGAATGGCATGCTAATTGCACCAAAACAACCAGGTATTTATATGGTTCGTTCAAATAATGAGGAAAAACATTTTATCGTGCAATTACAAGCACAAGAACGTGTCATTGAACAAGGGACAAGCTTTACCTTAGGTGACATCCCAGACAATGGGAAGGAAGAAATATCAAAGGCATCTTTCGTACCTTGGCTTATTATTATTATTTTAATATTGCTTGTTTCAGAGTGGGAGGTGCAACGACGTCGTGGATTTACGAATTGATTGGCCATTAGTATTGTTGCTATTACTTCCATTGTTCTTCTATTTTGGATGGACTTATTTTCGTGAAAGGCAGCGACTAAAAAAGAGTCATATTGTTGTGCTTGCTATTCGCATAATCGCAGTAGGGTGCTTAGTTTTTGCGTTAGCTGGTCCCTATCTATTATTGCCCATAAAAGAAGAACAAATTGTGTATTTAATAGACCGTTCTGCTTCTATGAATGGTACAGAAGATGAGATGGTTCAGTTTATACAGGAAAGCCTACAATCGAAAAAGGATCAACAGCTTGCAGGGGTGTATTCTTTTTCTTCCACTTTACAAACAGAAGCCATATTATCAAAAACGCTAAAGGAAGTACCGAAGCTTACTGAAATAAAAGCAACCGATCAAACGAATATTGAACAAAGTCTCCAACTGGCAACCGGTATTGTTAATCCAAAAAAAGCAACTCGTTTTGTGCTATTAACTGATGCTAATGAGACAAAAGGAGATGTCTTAGAATTCGCTACAAGGTTAAAAGACTCTAACATTAGTGTAGATGTTGTACCTTTTAGTCAGCCTGTTGTGCATGATGTTTCGCTAAAAAGCTTTGTATCCCCTCAAGTTGCTTATGTAGGGGAGCAGCAACAATTAGTGACAGAGATTTATGCAACAGCAGCAGGTAAAGGTGAGCTGCTATTATATGAAAATGATGAGCTTATTCATCGTGAGTCTATTGAGCTTAATGAAGGTACGAATATGTTTACCTATAAGCACGCAGCGACTGCTGAAGGACTAGTAAAATATGAGGCTGTTGTACAAGTAGGACAGGATGCTATTTTTGAAAACAATAAGTTAACAAGTGTCACAATGGTGCAAAGTGAACCACATTTACTCATTGTCAATGGTTACGAAACAGCCTCACCTATCGCAGCAGCACTTGGTAGTCAATCCATAGCCTTTGATGTTATCGAGCCTAAAAGTTTACCAAATGAACTGTCCAGCTATTTGCAATATAATGCAATCATTTTTGACAATGTTCCTGGCCATTTAGTAGGTGAGGCAAAAATGAGTGTTATTGAGCAAGCTGTCAAAAACTTTGGTGTAGGTTTCACCATGGTTGGAGGGGAAAACAGTTTTGGTTTAGGGGGCTATTTCAAAACGCCAATTGAAACTTTATTACCTGTAGAAATGGAAATAAAGGGAAAAGAGCAACTACCTTCATTAGGATTAGTCATTGTACTCGATCGTTCTGGCAGTATGTCTGGGTCCAAGCTCGAGCTTGCTAAGGAAGCTGCTGCACGTTCAGTAGAAATGTTGCGCGATGAAGATACATTAGGATTTATCGCCTTTGATGATCGGCCATGGGAGATTATAGAGACAGCGCCTCTGAGTAGTAAAGAAGAAGCAGTAGATACGATTTTATCTGTTACACCAGGTGGCGGAACAGAGATTTATAGTTCACTTGCAAAAGCCTATGAAAATCTTGCAGATCTAAAGCTGCAACGTAAGCATATTATTCTCTTAACAGATGGGCAATCACAGTCAGGGAATTATGAAGATTTAATTGCTGATGGGAAAGAGAACGGTATCACATTATCGACTGTTGCGATTGGTCAAGATGCCGACGCAAACTTACTAGAAGCGCTAAGTGACATGGGCAGTGGTCGTTTCTACGATGTTATTGATGAGCAAACCATTCCTTCTATTTTATCTCGTGAAACAGCTATGATTTCCCGTACCTATATTGAGGATAACCCATTTTATCCAGCAATCTATAATGCGGCAGGTTGGAATACACTGTTTGCTAATGGTGTCCCTCAAATGAATGCATATATTGGGACAACAGCTAAACAAGGAGCTACCGTCATTGCAGAAAGTAAGAAGGAAGATCCTGTGTTAGCACAGTGGCAATACGGTCTAGGTAAAACATTCGCCTTTACATCCGATTCTACCGGAAAATGGACAGGAGATTGGGCAAGATGGCAGGATTGGGGGACATTTTGGCAAACACTTATTTCACAAATGCTTCCTAGTTATAATGATGTTGCCTACGATGTGAGATTGGAAACAGATGGTTCCTTTATGATTACAGATCCTACAAATGAAGCAGCATTTTTAGATATTGTAGCAGTTAATGAAGCAGGTGAAGAGCTAGAAACACAACTTGAAACCATTTCGACCTCTCAAGTTCGAGCTACTGTACAGGCTGAACCAGGATTAATTTTCTTCCGTATAGCTGATGAAAAGCAGGCCATATATCAAGCAGGACTAAGCGTTCCTTATAGTGCTGAATATGAACTACTTCCTGTAAATGAACATTTAGTAGAAGAATTAACCAAACAAACTGGTGGATCTGTCTTAAAGGAACCACAAGAAGTTTTCCGTGACTTTGCAAAAAAAGGAGCGGACCGTCAAAACATTGCCTCATGGCTTCTCCTAGCAGGCATGCTACTATTCTTTATTGATATTACAATAAGGCGTTTTGGCTGGAGCTTCCTCACAAAACCGAAGAAAAAAGAACAGCTCGTTGAGGAAAAACCTGTACAGGCAGAAGACACCAATGTTGCCCAATTATTAAAGGGTATGAAAAAAAGATCGTAATATAGTAGAAGCAGTACAAAACGAAACAGTTTTGTACTGCTTTTTTATATTCTTTGAGGTGAATGAAAAAGTAGTCCTCGATTGAGCGGTGAGGGTGAGTGCACTGCAAAGAAGTGTAACTGCTTATAGAGTTGAGGAAAACGCTCCAAGAAGGGGGATCCTCGCTCGAAAAGTGGGGGAAAGCGCTCCAAGGGGTGTAGTATCCGCTCCAAAAGTAAGGGAAAGCGCTCCAAGGGGTGTAGTATCCGCTCCAAAAGTAAGGGAAAGCGCTCCAAGGAGTGGTGTATCCGCTCGAAAAGTAAGGGAAAGCGCTCCAAGGAGACAGGTCTCCGCTCGAAAGTAAGGAGAAGCGCTCCAAGGAGTGGTGTATCCGCTCGAAAAGTAAGGGAAAGCGCTCTAAGGGGTGGTGTATCCGCTCCAAAAGTAAAGGAAAGCGCTCCAAAAAGTGGTGTATCCGCTCATAAAGTAGGGAAAGCGCTCCAAAGAGACAGGTATCCGCTCCAAAAGCAAATGTCCCCGCTCTAAAAGAACAAACAAAGTTATCATCAGATATAATGGAATTTCTCCATCTAATACTATATAAAAACACAGAACCCGTTCACTCAATAAAGTGAAGAATTAAAGCTCTTTACTAGGACGGTCTTCCGCAAACTGTTAGCAATCACTACGCCTAAAAGAGCACCTATAGTACTGGATGTTAAAAAGGCTGGCATGAAGAATAAGGCAGCTACGGAGGTCCCCATTAGTAACTTTGCATAAGGTACAGCGATCAGTGAAGCAAGAATTCCTGTTCCAATGATTTCGCCAATGCCAGCTAACCACATTTTACTGCTGTATTTATAAGCGAGGGCAGCACATAATGCGCCAATAACACTGCCAGGGATCGCTAATAATGATCCTGTCCCTGTAAGGATTCGAATGATGGCAGTAACAAAGGCAATTAGGACTGTAGGAACTGGTCCTAATAGAATTGCACCTACCACGTTAATTGCATGCTGGATGGGAAAGGCACGTGCAATTCCTGTCGGGATGGAGACAAAGGTAGAGCCTGCTACGGCAATAGCTACTAATAAAGCCATGACCGTTAATTTACGAATTGACATCAAGTTCACTCCTTTTGATAAAGTTTCACTAGGGAAATAAAAAGGCCGCTACCTAAAAACAATAGGAAGCGGCCTCGCGTATACAATGATAATAGCAAGTAGCGCCACTTCCCTCCGCTAGTATGAACTAGATCAGGTTCAAAGGGTCCGTATCTAAACATATACGTCTCAGCCTTTTAAAGACTCCCCTAGTGGTTAATTTTATTTAATTAGTTTACCAACATTAATGTAACATACTGCTAAAAATAGTCAATGATTTTTCAGACTACTTTGTATCTGGATGCATTAAATGAGGTGCTTTTTTCAATGTCCAGATAAGAGCAAGGAAGAAACATGCTAATAATATGATGGAGCCAAAAATATACGGGCTGTTCATATTCCAGTCGAATAATAGACCTGCTAATGCTGGTCCAATCATATTACCAAGACTCATATAAGCATTATTCAAGCCTGCAGCAAATCCCTGTTCTTTCTCTGCAAGCTTTGAGATTAGCGTATTAACAGCTGGTCGAATTAGTGTTGTTGCTGTAGAGAAAATAGTTGCTACAACTAATATAAGGGCAAAGCCAGAAACGAATAATATTAAGAAAATAGCAACGGATGCAATAAATAAATTGACTAATACGACTTTCATTTCACCAAAACGATTAAATAGTGGTGTAATAATAAACATTTGTACAACGACCCCAAAAGCACCACCGACAACTAAAATAATCGCGATATCTACGGGTGTGTAATTAAACTTTTCTGTCACGAATAAGGACAAAGTCGTTTGGAAATTAGCAATGCCGAACGAGAACACGAGCATAATTATGAGCATAACAAAATAAGGCATATGTATGGAACGAGCCATTTGCTTCGCCAGATTGTCTTGCTTTTGTTTCTGCTGAGCAGTGTTTGGTTTGGTAGAAGGTAATAAAAAGTAAGATAAAATAGATGCTACAATGGCAGCAGCTCCAGCTGTGAAAAATGGGAAGTGTAAGCTTACCTTTGCCAAAAAGCCACCAATACCAGGTCCTATCATAAAACCAAGAGACATAGCAGCACCTAACATACCCATTCCTTTCCCACGTTCTTCATAGGTTGTGACGTCGGCTACAAAAGCCATAATAGGAGGTGCAACAAATGCAGAACCAAGACCACCTAAAAAGCGTGCTAGAAAGAGCATCCATACGTCTGTAGCAAGGCCAAAGCCGATTTGTGCAAGACCTGTCACGATAAGACCGAAAATAATTAAATTTTTTCGACCATACTGATCCGAAAGATTCCCAGCAATTGGAGAAAATACGAATTGAGCTAAGGCGAACGTTGCAATAAGCATACCTAGAATTTGTCCTGCTGCACCGAATATTTTTAAGTACTCAGGCATGACAGGAATAATAATCCCAATACTCCCCATTGCGATAAACATGTTAAACATTAAAATATACAAAGCCGCCTTATTGGACTTCTGCTGGGTCATCGAATAAACCCCCTTTTTTTGTAATCAAATATAGTACAGTCTATCATAAAGAATTATCGCTTGGCTATTAGTTAAGATTATTGAAGTGGTTCGATATTTAGAATGGTTTTCCACAAAAGTTTTCTTCTTAGGTTATTTAAGATGACATGTGATGCTATATTTCTAAGTTTTAAATAATAAATTATTCATTTGACAATTGCATGATAGAAGGGGTATGTGAAAATGTGGTCATATACTAAAGTTTCTGTGACAGAAAGAACTGAATTGTTTTTTAACTATAATGAATATGCATGCAGATAAAAACTAGCGAATTGGTGTGTGAACCAATTCGCTAGTTTAAATTATCGTATACTCATTTTAAATTCTAAAAACAATTCATTATATTTTCCTAAATAGTCTGGCCCTAAGTTTTTATAGACCTCTAATGTTTCTCGTTGTTCCTCTGAAGGGTAATAGCGTTCATCAGAAACAACTTCTTCGTCCATTAAGTCCATCGCTGCAATATTAGGCGTAGAATAGCCCACATAATCGGCATTTTGAGCACCAGATTCAGCACTTAGCATAAAATTGATAAAGGCATGGGCACCATCGATATTTTTCGATGTTTTGGGAATAACCATATTATCGAACCATAAATTCGAACCTTCGTCAGGTACAGCAAAATCTAGTTCCTCATTTTCATACATCATATCGGCTGCTTGCCCAGACCAAGTGAGGGCTACAGATGCCTCATTATTGATCATTAATGGTGTAATTTCATCACCAATAATGGCTTTTACATTGGGTGCTAGTGTGATTAACTTATCAGTCGCTTCACGTAGTTCGTGATTATCTAATGAGTTCAGTGAATAGCCTAGACTGTTTAAGCCCATTCCAATGACTTCACGAGCACCGTCTACTAAAAAGACTTTACGCTTTAATGAAGGATCCCATAAATCTTCCCAAGAAGAGAAATCTAAATTACCAACAAGACTCGGATTATAAACAATGCCTACTGTTCCCCAAAAATAAGGAACGGAATATTTATTGTCATCATCGAATGGTAAATCTAAGAAGTAAGGATCGATATTTTTTAAGTTAGGGATTTTCGTTTTATCTAAAGGAATCAATAAATTTTCTTCCTTCATTTTTTCAATCATATATTCAGAAGGGACAGCAATATCGTAAGCTGTTCCGCCCTGTTGAATTTTTGTCATCATGGCCTCATTGGAGTCGAACGTTTCATAGATGACATGAATACCTGTTTCTTTTTCAAATTGCTTTAATAGGTCAGGGTCGATATATTCTCCCCAGTTAAAGATCGTTAAAGTGTTTTTTCCACTTTTACCGCCACCTGCACTTAAGGCGTCCGCCGCATAGAATAAAAGGGCTGAAACAACAAGAATGGCGATGGTTGCTTGAATTAAAGACTTCATCGTTGCCCCTCCATTCTTTTACTTGTACGACTTGTAATGAAATAATACCCTACGACGATTAAAACAGTAACAAAGAATACTAAACCAGAAATAGCATTAACCGTTAGAGAAATTCCTGCACGCGCCATTGAGTAGATTTCAACCGATAATGTACTGAAGCCATTACCAGTAACGAAAAATGTCACGGCAAAATCATCTAATGAATAAGTAAGAGCTAGGAAGAAGCCTGCAAAAATACCTGGTTGAATATAAGGTAAAATAACACGCATCATGACATCCTTTTTTGTTGCCCCTAAATCTAATGCTGCATCAATTAATGATTTATTCATTTCAAGTAGTTTAGGTAGAACCATTAATACAACAATCGGTACACTAAATGCGACATGTGCTAATAAAACAGAAGCAAAACCTAATTTAATGCCAACCATTGTAAATAAAATTAAGAAGCTTGCCCCGATAATAACGTCTGGGCTGACAATTAAGACATTGTTTAACGATAGTAAAGTATTGCGCATTTTTGAGTCTTTGACTGTGACAATACCAATGGCCCCGAGCGTCCCAATAATAGTAGAAATTAAAGCAGAAAGTAATGCAACAATTACAGTATTAATTAAAATAACGAGTAGACGTGAATCCTCAAAAACGGCCTGATAATGCTCTAATGTAAAGGATTCGAAATTATTCATGGAACCGCCACTATTGAATGAGTAAAAGATTAAATAGAAGATTGGTGCATACAGAACGATAAAAACAATCGTTAAATAGACTTTGGCTGATGTAGATAGTTTGTTCATCGTACGCGACCTCCTTTATCTTTTTGTCCCGTAATTAGCATAATGATTACCATGAATAAAATTAAAAACACAGCAATAGTTGAACCCATGCCCCAATTTTGTGTCACAAGGAATTGCTGTTCAATCGCTGTACCAAGTGTAATAACACGGTTCCCAGCAATTAATCGCGTAATCATGAACAGTGATAGAGCAGGAATAAAGACGACTTGAATCCCAGATTTAACGCCATCCATTGTCAGTGGTAAAACAACACGACGGAAGGTAGTAAAGGCAGATGCTCCTAAATCACGGGATGCATAAATAAGTGTTGGGTTTAAACGATCTAGCGAGTTGAAGATCGGTAAAATCATAAATGGAATAAAAATATAGACTGACACAAAGACAAAGCTAATATCCGTAAAGAGCATTTGCTTTGGATCGAAGCCAAAAACTTCGATAAATGCATTAATTGGTCCGTATAAACCAAAGATACCGATAAAGGCATATGTTTTTAACAATAGATTAATCCATGAAGGAATAATAATTAGCAGTAGCCAAAGTTGCTTATGCTTTGTTTTCGTTAGAAAATATGCAGTTGGGTATGAAATTACTAAAGTAAAGAATGTAATTAAAAATGCATACCAAAACGAACTCAATGTCATCTTTAAATAAACAGAAGTAAAGAACGCTTTATAGTTATCGAGCGTGAAATTGCCATGTAAATCGAGTAGGGAGTAATAAACAACGAGTGCAATTGGCGCGATAACGAAAAAGGCAATCCATAAGACATATGGAAATAACGCTGATTTCGATGTCTTAGTTTGCATTTTCGTCGTCTCCATATGACTCTAATCGTTTATCGAACTCTTCCTCTGTTTCGTTTAAACGCATTACATGAATCGCCTCAGGATCAAAGTCTAAGCCGATTTCTGTCCCTACTTCTGCTTTTTTCAATGAATGAACTAACCATTCATTGCCATCCTTGTCGTACGTAGATAATTCATAATGAACGCCACGGAATAGTTGAGTATCCACTTTTACGACAAGTTTGCCTCTTTCAATTGTTGTCATTTCTAAATCTTCAGGACGAATGACAATATCAATTTTTTCATTTGGCTTCATCCCTTGGTCAACACATTCGAAAATTTTGCCAGTAAACTCCACTTTGAAATCTTCAATCATTACACCAGGCACAATATTAGATTCACCAATAAAATCAGCTACGAAGCGATTAATTGGTTCATCATAAATATCTACTGGTGTACCAGATTGCTGAATTTCCCCTTCACTTAAGACAAAAATTTCATCACTCATCGCTAGTGCTTCTTCTTGATCGTGAGTGACAAATACAAAGGTTTTACCAAGACGTTGCTGCAATTCACGTAATTCATATTGCATTTCAGTACGTAGCTTTAAGTCTAATGCTGACAATGGTTCATCCAGTAAAATGACTTCAGGATCATTGACAATGGCACGTGCAATCGCCACACGTTGACGTTGACCACCAGACATCTCGGAGATTTCTCGGTTGCCGTAGCCTGCTAAATTGACAAATTTCAGGGCTTCAGCGACACGTTCTTTTATTTCAGTTTCAGGCAGCTTCTTAATGCGTAGTCCAAATGCAACATTTTCAAAAACGTTTAAATGCGGAAACAGAGCATAATCTTGAAAAACCGTATTGACCTGACGTTCATTGGCAGGCACTGCATTAATTTTTTTATCGTGGAAAAACACATCACCTGTTGTTGGTTCTGTAAAACCTGCAATAATACGTAAAATCGTTGTTTTCCCGCAACCAGATGGACCAAGCAGTGTATAAAATTTACCTTTTTCAAGCTCTAAGTTAATATTTTTTAAGACGACAGTACCGTCACTATAGGCCTTTGAAACATTTTCAAAGCGGATAATTGAATTCGTTGTCATTGATGTGCCTCCTTAGCTATAAATATGAATCCGTTGCAACGAGTAAAATTTTCGTTTCTGCAGCGTGAGCATTAAAAATTTGATGATGGTCTGTCGCGTCAAAATAAAGGGCATTACCTTCACTTGCGATATACTGTTCATTCCCTAAAACGAGACGAATACGCCCTTTGACCACATAAATAAAAGTTTCTGAGAGCGATGGCTCAAACTGTTTAAACTCACCATTAGCAGCAAACGTTAAGAAAATGGGCTCCATTTCTTTCTCATTGGATGTGGGGATCAGCCATTGAATTTCATATTTTTTTTCTTCATCTGTATAGGTAGATTGATCTTCCTCTGTATAAACAACCTTCTGTTCAGGTGATTCATCATCAAAAAAGTCCTTAGGTGTTGACCCTAAAACTTCTAAAATCGAAAATAATGTTTCAATAGAAGGTGAGTTCAAATCACGTTCTAATTGGGATATATATCCTTTGCTTAAATCTGTACGTTCTCCAAGTTCCTCTTGGGTAAGACCCTTTTTTAAACGAAGCGCTTTAATTTTTGCTCCTATTTGCATCTTTTCCCTCCTAGAAGAAGTTTAGCAATCATAAACTTTAGAAATATGAAGTTTACTTTAACGAAACTTTTAGTTTACTAAAACCATTACAATTATACATAATAATTAAAAATTTGCAATCGTTTTTGGTGAAAAAAATGGCTACTATTTGTAAAAAAATTAGGCATAAAAATTAAGGAGAAAATTTTTGTATAGAGTAGAATAATATTGTTAAAAATAGTTAATAGATAAGCGGTAGTAGAAATTCCAACTGTGTATTTGACGAATTTTTGTCAATTCACTTTAATCGTACAAACAGGCGGAGTTTACTTGTTTGAAAAACAACGATTACTCTGCTATCGTAGTAGACGAGTTCGCTTGTGCGAATGGAACATATAATCTACATATTTATTCGGAGGGATTTATTATGGCAGAACGCATGGTAGGTAAACAAGCACCTGACTTTACAATGGAAGCAGTACTTCCAGACAAATCATTTGGAAAAGTATCTTTAGAAGATATTAAATCACAAGATAAATGGACAGTTCTTTTCTTCTATCCAATGGACTTCACATTCGTTTGTCCAACAGAAATCACTGCAATGAGCGATCGTTATGACGAGTTCGAAGACTTAGATGCAGAAGTAATCGGTGTTTCTACTGATACAATCCACACTCACTTAGCATGGATTAACACAGACCGTACGCAAAATGGTCTTGGAGAATTAAAATATCCATTAGCTGCTGATACTAACCACCAAGTATCTAAAGAATACGGTGTTTTAATTGAAGAAGAAGGTATTGCACTACGTGGTTTATTCATCATTAACCCAGAAGGCGAATTAAAATACCAAACAGTATTCGATAACAACATCGGTCGTGATGTTGATGAAACATTACGTGTACTGCAAGCATTACAAACAGGCGGCCTTTGCCCAGCAAACTGGCGTCCAGGTCAAGCAACTCTATAATCAAAACAGAGTCCAGCTATTAGTTAACAAATTAAGAGTCCCCACGACAAGCTTGTGGGGACTTTTAACTGAATTTTTGTGTTTAGGAAGGTTTATAGACCGTTATTTATCTATCCGAAAACAATGTATATATTAGAGGAGGATTTCTTATGAAACTTCGTGAACAAATGCCCGAACTAGTAGGCGCAACAACATGGTTAAATGGTGAAGTATCAAAAGCTGATTTAGTTGGCGCAAAACCAACATTAATCCACTTCTGGTCAGTAAGCTGCCATTTATGTAAAGAGGCAATGCCAGATGTTAACAATTTCCGCGATCAATATAAAGATGAATTAAATGTTGTAGCAGTACATATGCCACGTTCTGAGGCAGATACTGACTTAGACACAATTAAAGCGGTAGCTGCAGAGCATGATATTGTACAGCCTATCTTTGTAGATAGTGAAATGAAACTAACAGATGCTTTTGAAAACCAATATGTACCAGCATATTTTGTGTTCGATAAAGATGGTCAGCTTCGTCATATGCAAGCTGGTGGTAGCGGTATGAAAATGCTAGAAAAACGTGTAAACCGCGTACTAGATGAGATGCGTAACGCTGAATAATAAAATATGGGGAGACGGGGATCTAGATCAGGTCCTCGTCTTTTTTCATTGTCCTCTATTGTCGAATCGTTCTCGTTTTGACAATACATATCGCAGAGAATACGCTACAATGGTGTTATAGTAGTTTTCGGAGGGATTTTTTATGATGAAAAAAGAGTTTGCGGTCATAGGGCTTGGACGATTTGGTGGAAGTATTGTTCGTGAATTAATGAGTCAGGGCGCACAAGTAATGGCGATTGACCATTCTTCAGAGCGTGTAGACGAATTTGCTTCTATTGCTACTCAAGCTGTCATTGCAGATTCAACAGATGAATCGGTACTGAATTCACTAGGTATCCGAAATTTTGAGCATGTGATTGTAGCAATAGGTGAAGATATTCAAGCGAGTATATTAACAACAATCATATTAAAGGAGATTGGTGTTGAGCAAATTACGGTGAAGGCTCAAAACGATTATCATGAAAAGGTTTTGCGTAAAATTGGTGCTGATTTTGTTGTCCATCCAGAGCGAGATATGGGTATTCGTATTGCCAACAATATGTTATCGAATACAGTGCTAGATTATTTAGAGCTATCAGATGAACACTCTATTATGGAATTGAAGGCAAATGACGCAATCGCGGGATACTCTATTATGGATTTAGATATTCGTGCGAAGTATGGCATTAACATTGTGGGTCTTAAACGTGGTGCTGATATTATTGTATCGCCTCAGGCAAGTGATAAGATTTTATTAGGGGATATCATGCTTGTGATTGGTGCCGATGTGGATATAAATCGATTTGTTAAAAAGGCATTGAATGGGTAAGAGAATGACGAAACGAAGATGGAGACTTGTCATATTTGCAGCAATTATATTAATTGGTGCCTTTACGATGCAATATAGAGAAAAAAATGAAGATGAGGCTATCTCCCAGATTTTAGATCATGCAAACGAAATTGACGCCATTGAATTAATACAGGGGAAAAAGACTTTATTTCAGGCTACCAACGATGAAGCAAGAGACTTTATTGAGGATTATCCATTAAGCCATGTCAGAGACCTTTCTAAAAAAGAAAGTACCATTTTTGAAGAACAACCAGCTTATCATATTGTTTATAAAATAAAGGATAAGCCACTCTATGAGGTCGATCTATTAAAAGTTGCCATTAGTTCAGAATTAGATGAAGAATTGCAAGAAATGGTCTTCACCATTGGTGATGGACAATATTTGATCTATTGGGCCAAAGAGAAAAAAGCACTCGAACAATCAACCAAAACACAACGTTTACTTGAACGGTACGGACAATAATTACTAGGTAGTGATACAGCATTTAGTGCTAATCACTACCTTTTTACATACCTTAAAGTAATATTTGGAAAAAATGTTTGATTTCTGGCTGATCATTGCATTACACTTTGACATAAAGAAGGGGAGAAGAAAAATGAAGTTTAAAACAAATAATTGTGTCATTGAACGATTGCAACCGCATCACTACAAAGATATTCACACGCTATACTCCAATACACAAGTTAGAACCTATCTTGGAGGTGTTCCTGATGATAGCTATATTGAGGCTTCCTTTAAGGGCATGGTGGAAGCACCATTTCCTAATACATATTTTTATATTACCTTAAGGACGACAGGTGAATTTATAGGTCTTGTCTCAATCGATGAATATCATGATAAGGATTTATATGAGCTATCCTACCAATTTTTACCTCAGTATTGGGGGAGGGGGTTGGCGTTTGAGGTTCTTACTGAAGTGATTGAGGAGGGTATGAATTGTCTGAATATACCATCTATTGTGGCGGAAACACAAACAGCTAACAAGGCATCTTGTCTCTTACTCGAAAAGTTAGGAATGCAAAAAGTCCAGGTATTAGAACGATTTGGTCATGAACAAGCAGTATATGAATTACGAAAAAACAAGGAGATATCTAGACAAATAATAGCGCTATCTGGTGGAGGTTTTTCACAAAATTTTCCTTCATTTATCGATGATTATATTTTACGGCAATGTAAATCAAATGAACGACTCAATATTTGTTTTATTCCGACGGCAAGTAATGATGCTCAGGGATATATCGACAGGTTTTATTCAGCGTTTCAGCATTGTGAAGCAACTCATATTTTGCAAAATGATATGCGTGATAAAAACATTCGGGAAAGAATCCTTGCCCAACATATTATTTATGTAGGTGGGGGCAATACAAGTTTTCTACTCGAAAAGTGGCGTCAATATTGTTTTGATGATGTATTAAAGGAAGCTTATCAAAATGGAGTTATCTTAGCTGGCATCAGTGCAGGGGCGATGTGTTGGTTTGAAAAGTGTTTCAGTGAAAATAAAGATAATATCTATGAAGAATGTGACGGACTAGGAATATTACCTGGCGCATTTTGTCCACATTACGAAGATGATGAGCGGAAACAAGCATTTAATAACTGGAAGGAAAGTCAGCCTACACTACCAACCTATACACTTATTGATACAGAAACATTACACTTTAAGGATGAAAAATTAGTGGCTAAAATTCAAACCTATTAAAAGGGGGATGGTAAAACTGTGAGAATCCCACCAAAACTAGTCTTTGGAGATGAAATACGTATTATTGCTCCAATTCTAAGTGCTAAAGTATTAACTTCGGAGATGATGGAGCTAACTAAGAATATATTGGAGGAATTAGGGTTTATCGTTACATTTGGTCACCATATTTTTGAAAGTGATTTTCAACAATCTTCATCTATAGTGCAGCGTGTGGCAGATATACATGATGCCTTTCTGGATCCTCAAGTAAAGGCCATCTTAACGGTGCTTGGAGGATACAACTGTAATGAGGTTTTACCGTATTTAGATTATCGAATGATTGCTGAAAATCCAAAAATACTTTGTGGGTTTAGTGATATCACAGCTTTAGCAACTGCTATTACTAAAAAATGTGACTTTATTACGTATTCAGGTCCCCATTTTTCTAGCTTTCGTATGGAACAAGCCTAGGAGTATCAGCTTTCCTATTTTCAAAAGTGTTTAATGGGCGATAAACCATTTCTTTTAAGATACTCTAGTGTATGGAGTGACGATGCCTGGTATATGGACCAGAAGCATCGGCGCTTTGAAGCAGCAAATTGGAAAGTTTATTCTGAAGGGGAGACAAGTGGTCAGCTTTATGGTGGAAATTTGTGTACGTTAAATTTACTGCAAGGAACAGCTTACATGCCTTATTTTTGGAAGATGATGAGTTGGTGAATCCTGCTATCTTTGCACGGGACTTAACGTCGATACTGCAAACAACAACTCGAATAAAGGGATTAGCAATAGGGCGCTTTCAGCGAGCCTCTGATATGACAGAAGAACAATTACATTTCATTTTAAACAAGCATCCAATGTTGAAAACAATACCTGTCCTATATGATGTGGAGTTTGGGCATACACAGCCTATTTTTACCTTCCCTATTGGAGGGAACATCTACATGAATACAAAAGATATGTGGATGCGGGTGAATATATTCTAGAAAGAGAGTGTGTAGATAATGCAAATACGACAAGCAACGGGAAATGATAGTGAACAAATTATAGCGGTCATGACAAATGCAGAGGCATCCAATTTTATGTTATTCGGACCAGGAGAGCGAAAATTACAACCTGAGCAATTTGCACAGTATATAGACAAGGTCCATGATAGCCACCATTCAGCTTTATTCGTAGCTGAAATCGATGAGAAGGTAGTTGCTTATTTAATCGTACAAGGCAATGAACCTACAAGAATTGCCCACCGTGCTTATCTTGTCATAGGCATACACAGTGACTATAGAGGAAGAAAAATTGGCACAGCATTATTTAAGCATGTAGAAAATTGGGCGAAAGAAAATGGTATACATCGTCTGGAGTTAACGGTTTTGGAGAATAATGAAGCTGGGATTGCCTTATATAAGAAAATGGGTTTTGACATTGAAGGAACAAAACGAGATTCCTTGTATGTTGATGAGTAATATATCAATGAATATTACATGTCAAAGTTATTATGAGAAAGGACTATATTGATGATTTATAACGTATTTGATTCTTGTACTGTGATAGCTCTTACAAAGAAGCTATCTGTTTTCAAAATAGATAATTTCATTTTTCACCTTCTCTACATTAACTAAAAAGTCGACCTTATAGTGAATTAGGTCGACTTTTTATGAATTATTATGCTTAATTTTTTTATCAATAGCGCTTATCTGTTGCCGAGGAATCCTTTGTTTTAGATTTATGTTGTTCATCTTTTACTTTTTCATTGAGTTCTTCGACAGGTATTGGATCAACTGTTTTCATGTCCTCGTGTTTATCAAAAATACTTTCTTTATCTGTATCCAATACATCAGGGTTATTAGTATAACGTGTTTTCGCTTGTTTTTTATTTGTCATGTCCTTCACCTCTTACTATATGCTTTCACCTTTTTACTAGAGTTTAAACATGATTGTTTTTATTATCCTTGGATAAAAAATAAATCCTACGCCATTGATTACTTATGTGAATTCAGCTAAATGTGAGTAACTGTTTCAGATTTGAAAATAAGAAGGGTAGTGAAACAGCCATGGCTGTCATCACAACCCTTTTTCTTATGATACAATAGTAGCCTTTCCTTGAAGTGCACGTTCTTCCATCGTTACATCAAATTCTTTTTCAGATTTGGACACTACAACACATGCTACGCCATTACCAATTAAATTTGTGACAGCACGAGCCTCCGACATAAAACGATCTACACCGATTAAAAGCGCTATCCCTTCCACTGGAATCATTGGGAAGGCAGCTAAAGTTGCCGCTAATGTGATAAATCCTGACCCAGTTACGCCCGCTGCTCCTTTAGAAGTAATCATTAAAATCCCAAGTAGTGTAAGTATTTGAACCCAAGTTAGTTCCATTCCATATGCTTGTGCAATAAACAAAGCAGCCATTGATAGGTAGATGGAAGTCCCATCTAGATTGAAGGAGTAACCAGTAGGAACGACTAAACCTACAACCTGCTTTGAGCAACCATAATTTTCAAGTTTTCGCATCATAGATGGTAGAGCTGATTCAGAAGAGGATGTGCCGATTACTAAGAAAATCTCATCTTTGATGTAAGCGATAAATTTAAAAATGTTGAATCTAAAGAACTTTGCAATCACACCTAAAATAAAGACGACAAATAAAAACATTGTAATATATACTGCAGCCATTAATAGACCTAAATTACCTAAAGATTTTAAACCAAAATTCCCAATTGTATAGGCCATGGCACCAAAAGCTCCGATTGGTGATATTTTCATAACCATACTGACAATCTTGAAAAAGATTTCTGCTACTTGCTCAAAGAATGTGATGACTGGTTTTGCAGGTGCTCCGATTGAAGCAGCTGCTAAGCCAAATAAAATAGCAGAGAATAGAACTGGTAATAGTTGACCAGTCGCCAATGCGCCAACAACATTTTCAGGAATAATACTAGAAATAAATGCACCCAAGCCCTGCTCAGATTCAGCAGCAGCAGTTGTATATTTTGAAATATCAGCATCAGATGCACCTGATGTATCTAAACCTGTACCAGGACTTACAATTAAAGCCACAGCAATTCCGATTGCTAAGGCAATTGTAGAAACTATTTCGAAGTAAAGTAATGCTTTACCTCCGATTTTCCCGACCTTTTTCATATCTCCCATACTGCCAATTCCAATAACCACTGTTAGGAAGATAATTGGGGCAATTAACATTTTAATTAATTTAATGAATAGGTCTGCTAAGATTTTCAAGCTGGCACCGAACTCGGGGAAAATGGACCCTACAATAATCCCAAGGATAATAGCTGCTATAACCTGAACAGTTAAATTTTTCAATAACCTCATTTTTTGCTACCTCTTTTCTAAATTTTCTCTTTGATATCGCTTTCACTAGAATCATCATAGCGAATATTTCTTAAAATAAGAGATTTAGAAAATAAGAAACATAACGTTCATTAAGTACATTTTATTCCATTATATATAAATATAGTAATATTAATAACATTGTCTGTTATGGTACGCTATATTTAATGCATTATTGTTATAATACAAAAACATAAAGTAATAAAAAAGTTCAGTTGTAAACAATCAATCTGTAATATTGTTCATTAAATTCAATATTTTCTGCTAATTATATAGATTAAAGGTGTTGTCAAAAGAATTTTTTGCAGATAATCTTAAAGTCATATCATTAATAAGTGTACCACTAACAATGAGAGTGCGGATTTGAAAGGAAGGAATTACTGAATGATGAAAATGCCTGTGAACGGCAAAATACTGTTAGTGACATTTTTAGTCATTGCATTCTCCTTTTTACTAGGTGGTATTTTTGTACTCGGTAACTTATTGTCTGAACAGGAAAAAAATTTTGGTCAGCGGGCAATGCTAGTAGCACAAACTGTATCAAATGTACCAGAGCTTAGTGTGCATTTGGAAAATGAAAATATCAAAGAATCTGCAAAAAATATTAATAAAATTGTAGATGGCATTAGGATTATTAATAAGGCAGATTATATTGTTGTGATGAATATGGAACGTATTAAACTATCACATCCAGTAAATAAGGAATTAGGGCAGCGCAGCGAGTCGCAGGATTTAAATGCAGCATTTAGTGAGCATTATTATGTTTCGAAGGCACGTGGAGAATCGGGTGTCATGATACGCGCTTTTGTACCCATTATAAATGATAAAAGGGAACAAGTAGGCATTGTAGTAGTTGGCTATGCATTACCAACCCTGCTAGAAATGCTACAAAGCTATGAGCGAGAAATTATGATAACTATAGTTATCTCGTTAATTTTCAGTATTTTCGGTGCATTTACACTTGGACGACATATAAAAAAACAAATGTTTGGGCTTGAACCCCATGAAATTGCAAAAATGTATGTGGAAAGAACAGAAACCTTTAATGCCATGCATGAGGGAATAATAGCTGTTGATAAGGAAATGAATATAACGATTTTTAATGAGAAAGCTGCTGATATTTTAGGTGTTACTAGGAAAATAGAGGATTGTATTGGACAAAAGATTTATGATGTTTTGCCGGATACCCGTCTGCCTGAAATTGTTGAAACAGCAACACCTGTTTATAATCAAGAGCTTTACATTAATCATCATAGTATCTTAAGTAATCGTGTACCTATTATTGTAAATGGCGAGCTAGTTGGTGCAGTTGCTATGTTTAAGGATTTAACAGCTGTGAAAAAGCTTGCAGAGGAAGTTACAGGTGTAAAGGCCTTTGTTCAAGCATTACGTGTACAAACCCATGAGCATAAAAATAAAATTCATACAATTGCAGGACTATTGCAATTGGGACATACAAAGCAAGCACTTGAATATGTTACAGTCACTACTGAAAATGAAGCATCATTGACGAAGTTCTTAAACGAACGCTTTCATAATGAAAATATTTCAGGTTTGTTGTTAAGTAAAGTAAGTTATGGAAAAGAACTAGGTATTGAGGTTGAAATTGATCGGAAAAGTCATTTTAAACGCTTTCCTCCTTTATTAGATCACCATGATTTTGTTGTTTTACTGGGCAATTTAATTGAAAATGCTTTTGAGGCATTAAATGTTCTTTCTAAGGAAGATAAATATGTAGCCATCTCTGTAGACGAGCATGATGGAGTCTTAGCGATAGCAGTTTCTGATAATGGGATTGGCATGTCCAAAGAGGTACAGGATCGTATGTTTGAAAATGGATTTTCGTCAAAAGCTAGTGAAAATCGGGGCATTGGCTTGCATCTAGTCTATGAAATTGTAAGAAAGGGCAATGGAGATATAGAAGTAGTGAGTGAATTTATGAAAGGAACAAGTTTCTTAATTTTATTTGAGTTAGGAGAAGTATAGATGGATGTAATAACTGTTTTATTAATTGAAGATGATCCAATGGTACGAGAAGTGAACAGGCAATTTATTGAGCAAATAAAAGGTTTTTCATTAATCGGTTATGCAAGTAATGGCATTGAGGGAATTAATAAAATTAAACAATTAACTCCAGAACTTGTCTTTATGGACATTTTTATGCCAGAGCAAGATGGCATTATTACGTTAGGAAAAATTCGAGAGGAGCATCTTCCTGTCGATGTTATCGCTGTAACTGCTGCAAATGATATGCCTACTGTACAGCGTATTTTACATTTAGGTGTGTATGATTATATTATGAAGCCTTTTACATTTGAGCGGATTGAGCAAACATTAAAAAATTATCAAAGCTACAGGAAAAAAATAAGTGGTATGCAGGATTTAACCCAACATGATGTGGATCATTTAATGCAGCAACGTCTTCCTGAGCAAGTTGTTGTTACAAAGACAGGAACAAAAGCAATAACGGTAGAGGAGCTACCAAAAGGATTTAATCGAGCTACTTTAGATAAGGTGCTTGCATATATTCAAACAAGTGAAGGGGCAGTATCGGCGGAGGAGGTCTCTACTTATATAGGTACAGCACGTGTTACAGCTAGACGCTATCTTGACTTTTTAGAAAAGCAAAATCTATTAAAAGTAGAAATACAATATGGAAGTGTAGGACGTCCTATTCATCGTTATTATATTTAATAATTTTAGTTACCTTTATATGTATGTAACTTTGTAAAAAGTCAGAGTCAATTTGGCGTTTTCGGTAACACTGTTTATTTAACAGGAGTGTCCTTATTAACATGGATTATGTATATATTATGTTGGGATTTCACGTTGCTCAATGAATACGATGACAAACTATTAGCATTATTAGTGTTTATTTCTAGTGTTATTTTATTGTGATATGCAGTTCATTATTATTCACGATCGAACAAATTACGTTGTTAATAGGACAGGGGAAAAAGTATGTAAATTCAGATATTGTGTAAAGAAAGATGCTAAAGCACAATTGATTATTCTCAGGAAGTGGATAAAGACGAAAAAGCCCTGGATAAGGGCTTTTTTAGCGTCTGTATGCATTTAGGGTTGTTTATAAGCTAGGTTTTAATTATTTTTTATCGTCAGCAATAATCTCTTATACAAAATCTTCACTTTTTTGCTAGATTGTCAACATCTATTTGCTCGGCAGTAGATCTGCCAGCTTTTAATAAGACTTTACTGCCCAGAAGGAAAAATCCTTGGATAAATAATAGGATTCCTGTCCCGATGAGTAGCCATTCGATGGCAATCATATCAGCTATCGGACCGAAAATAAGCATACCTAACGGCATCATAGAGGTGGATATCATACTAAGAATGCCAAATACCCTACCCATATAATCACTTTCAACTTTTTCTTGTAATAACACCGTTGCGGGTGTATTAAAGATTGGCATAGCTATTCCGGTAACTGTCATGATTACGAGATACAGCCAAAAAACAGGAATAATGCCGAGAGCCATTGTACAAAGTCCAAATAATAATGCAGATAATGTCATCGTATGCACTTTATTTTTAAAGCCACCCCATGTTGCAATTGCGATACCACCGATTAACATTCCAATGGCAAAGGCCATCTCGATAACAGTCAAACGCCAGACATCATCGCCAAAGCTACGGGTTACTTGCAAAGGTGTTAAAAAGGCTGCAGGTGCAGCAAGCAGCATGAAAAAGGCGAAGAACAAAAACAATTGTTTTAAGAAAGCATGCTCTTTGATGTAAATGAAGCCTTGTTACATATCACTAAAATAGCCTGTTGTTTGTGGCTGATTTGCTTTCGCATGTGTAGGAATATGCAGAAATAATAAGAAGATCGCAATGGCGATAGCAGCCGTCGTTACATCAATAAAGAAAATAGATTCGATGGAAGCCATCGTTAATAATGCACCACTTGCCATCGGTGCAAGAATCATGATAAAAGCTTGAATACTACTATTTGCACCATTGACCTTCATCAAATGCTCTTCAGGCACAAATTGCGGTAAAATAGCGCCTACAGCGGGTGTTTGAATACCTGCACCCATGGCACGTACCGCCGAAATAACAAATAGTAGCCAGAGCTCATCATAGCCGATTAAAAATAAAATGGCTAAGATTAGCGTGGATAAGGCAATCATGCCATCTGCTAAAATAATGAGCCATTTACGATTATACCGATCTGCCCAAACACCAGCTATTGGTGCTAAGAAGAAGGTTGGTAAAAAGCCGCAAATTATCGCAATGGTCATCATGCTGCCTGATTGCGTTGTAAGCGTGATATACCATGTTATGGCATACTGCACAAGAGCAGAGCCAAAAAGTGAAATCGTTTGACTGCTTAAAAAAAGTATCGTATTACGTTTCCAATGTTCCAATTTCGTCATCCCTTTCTAACAGTAGTGCCTGTGTGGAAAGTTAAAAGACAACAAAAAAGAGGGGAGTTGAAGTCCCCTCTTTTCCAGTATTCCTAAAACAGACTAGACCTAATTCCATTTTCCTTGCACAGCAGGCAAAGTGTACACATATTTAATTAGTAAAGTGAAATCGTAGTCTAATTGAAGCTGTCATTTGGAATACCCTCCGTTCTACATAAGTTGTGTTGATTGTAGCATACAGTTCATTACTGCGTAAAGAATGAATTAAACATAAATTAGTTGAAATTTTAAAATATGGAATCTGGAAGAGTGTTTTTTGGGGTGATTAAAGATACTTATTTTAGAAGGAGTTGGTACATTTATTAAGTGTGCATCATGGAAAAGAATTATTTTATTTTAGTCATGTTTTCTCTAATTAAAAGGAATGGGGACGTGCATATAACAAGAAGTTATCATATACTAAAATAGAAAAATAGTAAATGGAGGAAATATGAGAAATAATAATAGTAAATTGAAAATTTTAACTTTAGTCTTGATGATTTTGGTGTTATGCCTATCGACAATCCCTGCTAATACAGCGAAGGCAAACACGACACAGCCGAAAAGGGAAATGCGGGCTGTCTGGATTTCAACGGTTCTCAATCTTGATATGAAAGCTGGTATGAATAAGGAGCAGTACACGGCTTGGGCACGCCAAACTTTGGATCAATTAAAAGCCAATAAATTTAATACTGTTATTTATCAAGTAAGACCAACAAATGATGCAATTTATGCGTCTGAGCTAGCACCATGGTCGTCGTACATAACAGGGAAAAAGCAAGGTACAAATCCTGGTTTCGATCCTCTTGAGATAATAGTAGAGGAGGCGCATAAACGGGGAATGGAGCTGCATGCTTGGATGAACCCTTATCGTGTAACAATGTCTGGACAAAAGCTAACCGACCTTTCTGCCGATAATGTGGCTAGAACACATCCAAACTGGGTTGTTAAATATGGCAAACAATATTATTTAAATCCTGGCTTACCCGAAGTGCAAGACTATTTAGTTCAAATAGTAAGAGAGCTAGTAGCCAATTATGATGTTGATGCCGTGCATATGGATGATTATTTTTATCCATACAAAATTGCTAATGAAGTTTTCCCGGATCAAGCAGCATTCAAAACATATGGTACTTCCTTTAAAAAGGTAGAGGATTGGCGAAGAGATAATGTTAACAACCTTGTAGAAAATCTTTACACAGCTATTAAAGAGACAAAGCCATATGTACAATTTGGTATTTCACCATTTGGTGTATGGCGTAATAAATCATTGGATAAAACCGGAAGTGACACACGAGCTGGTGTCAATAATTACGATGATTTATATGCAGACGTCAGAACATGGATTCAAAATGGCACAATTGATTACATTACCCCACAAATTTATTGGTCAAGGACATTATCTGTTGCCAAATATGGGACATTGCTAGATTGGTGGAGCCATGAAGTACAAACATATGCAAAAACGCACCCTGTCCATCTATACATTGGACTTGCTGATTACAAGGTTGGCAATGACAGTGATGCAGCATGGAAAAATAAAATGGAATTGCCAAATCAAATACTAGCAAATCGTTCTGAAAAGGTAGCAGCCGAAGGACAAATGCATTTCTCTTTACGAAGTTTTCAAAACGATAAATTAGGCTACGCAACGATTGTTCGTCAACAACTATATAATTATACAGCACTGACACCAGTAACCACTTGGGATGATAATACAGTGCCAAACACGCCTACTTTTGTACAAGTGACAAAGGAAGCTGCTGGTCGTAAGATTGAAATAATTGACGACAATGAAACACAGCCACGTAAATATGTTATTTATCGTTTTAATGGGAACAAAGAAGGTTCTTATGATGACCCTCAAAATATAGTAGATGTTGTTTATAATAAGGATGGCATCACTCAATACTTGGACAAGTCAGCTCTTGCTAAGCACAGTTATACATACGGCATTACGGCTGTATCTGCTACAGGTGTAGAAAGCAAGGAAGTTTTTGTAGTGAAAGAAAATCAATAAATAGAAAAACAGCTACTCAAGCGAATCGCATGAGTAGCTGTTTTCTTATTAATTTTCTTCAATATCTTTACGGTTTTTCTTTAACATCTTAGATAGCATTTCATAAACAATTGGTACTACAACTAATGTTAATAGTGTTGAAGATAATAAACCACCAATTACTGTAATAGCTAAATCTTTAGAAATTAAACCACTACCGCCAGAACCTAGAGCCATCGGAATCATCGCACCGATTGTTGCAATGGCTGTCATAAGGATTGGACGTAAACGAGTTGCCCCTGCTTCCAGGATAGCTTCACGCATGGCAAGACCATCATGTTCCATATGGATGATACGGTCGACTAATACAATGGCATTTGTTACGACGATACCAATTAACATCAGAAGTCCCATCATAACAGAAACAGAAATAGTTTGACCTGTGACAAAAAGACCGACAAATGCACCAATTACGGCAAAAGGTAGTGAGAATAGAATAGCGAATGGCGCTAAACCTTCGCCGAATGTTACCACTAAAATGAAGTAGACAATGGCAATTGCCGCTAGCATAGCAACACCAAGCTTAGTAAATGTTTCTTGCATATCTGCAGCAACGCCAGCAACACCAGTTGTTACGCCTTTTGGTAAATCTAATTTATCAATCTTCTTATCGGCAGCTGAAGTTGCTTTGGAAATATCGTCATCGGTAATCGTACCAGATACTGTTGCGAAATATTCACCTTTTGAACGAGATAATGAGTTAAGTGTCGTACCTTCCTCAACATCTACTAATTCACCGATTGTCATTGTTGTGCCTAATGCCGTTTTAATTTCAGTTGCTAAGACATCATCAAGTGAAGTAGCAGCTACTTTGGCATCACGTTGTACAATAACATCAATATCATTCCCATCATTTTTAACTGTTGTTAAAACTTCTTGGGATGTATTCGAATTTAATGCCATCACAATTTGAGCAGTAGTTAAGCCATATTGAAGGACATTTTTTTGTTCAACTTTAAGGACATGCTCTACATAAGGATCTTCGTTATCAGATTTGATATCCTCTAAGCCATCTACTTTTTTTAGAGCACCCTCAACTTGACTTACTGCTTCTCGAAGTTTATCTAAGTCATCACTGTATAGTGTATAGCTTACTTCATTTGAAGACATAGACATTGATGAGAAGTTTTGAGACTTCCATTCTCCTGATTGGCCAATATTAAACACATAGTTTTCTACTTCTTCACGAGCTTTAGGGAAGTCCTCCATATCCGGATCAAAGATAAGGTACATTAAGGCACCGCCAGCGCCTCCACCCATCATCATTGCTGAAGGGTCAACATTATTGGAATCCGTTATGGAAACTTGTAAAATATCAACATCTTTACGTTTCATTAATTCTTTTTCTACTTTTTCAACGTTTGCTGCCGTTTCATCTGCTAGCTCACCTGTAGCAGGTGTATACGTTAAGTACATTACTTTTTCTTCTTGTGATCCCATAAAACTAAAACCTATTAAAGGTGTTAATGCAAGGGAACCTGCAAGTAATACAATCGCAATGATTGAAGTAATAATTTTATGGTTTAATGCTTTTTCTAAGACACCTTTATACCAATTAGCTAACTTACCAACTTCTTTATGCTGGCTTTCCTTTTTCTCACCGTATAATTTTTTACGGAATAGGAAGTGAGATAAAGCTGGTACGATTGTGATGGCAACGATTAAGGAAGCACCTAGTGCAAATGTCATTGTTAGGGCAAATGGCATGAATAATTCGCCAACCATACCGCCTACGAAAATAAGTGGGGCGAATACGGCAACCGTTACTAATGTTGACGAAAGAATAGGTTTAAACATTTCAATCGTTGCTTCACGAATTAAGGCACGACCTGTTAATTTTTCTTGTTTTAAATGAATTCGTCGATAAATATTTTCAACAACTACAATCGAGTCATCGATAACACGACCTATTGCGACGGTAATCGCACCTAGCGTCATAATGTTTAATGTGATATCCATCCAGTTTAATAGTAGTAATGCCATGAAGACAGAAACTGGGATAGAGATAATCGAGATAATTGTTGATTTGAAATCACGTAAGAATAGTAAAATGATTAATACGGCAATTGCACCACCAAATACTGCCTTTTCGATCATGGTGAAAACAGAATCTTCAATTGGGGCACCTTGGTCTAGAGAGATGTCAACGTTTAAGCCGTCTAAACGTTTTTCTTCATCTTTCATAAGGTCTTTTACTGCATTAACTACTGTTACCGTATTCGCATCTTGACCTTTTACGATTTGAATGGCAATAGCATCCTTACCGTTTGTACGGGATACAGATTGTACTTTACCTTCTACTTCAATCGTTGCAATATCACCTAGACGAACGAATGGTGAAGGATTTGTAGCTGAAGGTGTGACAGGAATTAATAAATCTTTTAGTTCATCTACAGATTTTACTTTACCATCAACTGAAACTGCTTGTTCACCAACGGTAAATTGATATAAACCAAGTGATAAAGACATGTCACTTGCTTGGATCATTTGCTTGACTGTTTCTTCAGTTAACCCTAGTGCAGCCATTTTTTCTTCATCATATTTAAAAGAAACTTGTTCAATATGCTGACCAGTAATAGTTGCAGAAGCAACACCATCAATTTTTTCAATTTTTGGAAGTAAAACGTCCTCAACTGTTGAAGTAAGATCTACAATATCTTCCTTCGAGCTACTTACAGATAAAGCTACTACTGGCATCATGTTCATGCTGATGGCCATAATACTTGGTTCTTGTGCACCTTCAGGTAGTTTAATATTATCTAAAGCTGCTTCTAACTGACGTTTTTTCTCATCCATATCAATGCCATAGTCATATTCAACTTGAACTTGTGCTACGTTGGAAGAGGATGTTGAATAAACTGCTTTAACATCTTCCAAGCTTTCTATGGATTTCTCAAATGGAATGGACAGTTCATTCATTACTTGTTCAGGCGTTGCGCCAGGGTATACACCCATAACAATTAAATATGGGATGGAGATATCGGGTATTGATTCCATTTTCATTCTTGTACCGGAATAAATACCAGAGACAGTGATGATAATTGTTAATAACCACACTGCCAATTTGTTTTTCAATACGAAATTAACTAAACCTTTCACCTTCACACCTACCCTTTATTTACTATCTAAATTCAATTATTTATACTAATGACTAATCGGTCATTTGTCAACGAAATGCATTAGGAGAGAGTTAAAAATATGTTAAAAAAGCAATTAATTATGGAGAAAGCATTAGAACTGTTTTCTGAACAGGGTTTTGAAGCTACATCTGTACAGCAAATAACGGAACGTTGTGGAATTTCAAAAGGTGCATTTTATTTATCCTTCAAAACAAAAGATGAGCTTGTTATTTCAATGGTGGACTACTATTTACAGCAGTTTATTACGGATGTTGACCAAGTAGTCAGAGGCACCTATAATAAAGAAACGGTTTTAGTTGAATTTTATAAAAGCATCTTTCAAGCATTCAAAGACCATTCTGCATCCGCTCGTGTGTTCTTTAACGAAAAGGTCTTTTTAACAAAAAAAGAACTTTTTCATAAAATAACCGCGTATGAAGCAGAAATGTCTAAATCCATTCTCTATATGCTGGAACAACTTTATCAGGATAAACTCCAGGAAATGAAATACGATGTTATGTACTGTATTAAAGGATTTATGAAGAGTTATGCCGAGCTGTTTATTTTTTCAGATATTCCTCTTGATTTAGAGCAACTAGCTAAATCATTAGCAGAGAAGACAGATATCATTGCACACCATACAACCATTCCTTTTATCACAGAAGATCTTGTGCCATTTATTGCAAGGCCATGTGAACAAGATGTGTCAAAGGATGCTCTGTTACAATTATTTGAGCAAAATATCATTCATACAGAAGATTCAATTGCAAAAGAATCATTACTGCTATTAAAACAAGAAATAGAAAAACCAACATATAGTAGAGCCATTATTAAGGGTTTAATTGAAAATTTGCGTCAAGATCCAGCGTATCATTGGATTGCCTATGTAAGTGCTAAATACTTTAATAGTTGAATTGCAGGATAGAATTGTTCACGTGGACAGATGAACAATTCTATTTTTTTAGCTAAATATCTGCTAACTGTGGTATAGATTGCAGTGCTACTAATGCACTTGGAAATGGTTCTTGAATCCATAATAATCGTTCAAGAAAATCTTGCACGGCAATCGGTAACTGCAATTCCTGCTGCCAAGCTTTTTCTTTTTTATTGCTTGGCTTGTAGTTTGAGTAAAGTAAAAATAATAAAAAATGACCGACAAAATAAAGATCACTAATATGATTTTCTGCACGTTTAGGGTTTTCAATGGTAGAAATATCGATTTCATTTTGATAAGTGGTAGCGAGACCAAAGTCAATAATATGCAATTGCTGTTCTACTAGCAGTATATTAGGAATACGTAAATCGCGATGTACAATACCGTGATTGTGTAATTGTGTAATTTGTTCTAAAAGCTGTTTAGTAATGGCAAGTGATCGAACGATGGTAAACTTGGCGCCATCTTGAAAAATAAGCTGCTCAAACGTTTGGCCATTAACATAGTCCATGATGAAAAATGGACAATCATCAATTGTTCCTGTTAAATGGATGGCAGGAACATAAGGCAGTGATAATTGTTGAAGTATGTGTATCTCTTGCTTAAATTTATAAATGGTTTTCTTGTGGTGACGATGTTTAGGGCGTAAGCATTTTAAAACAAATAGCTTTTTAGATGAACAATCTTCAATTAAATACGCACGACCATATGAGCCATAGCCGAGAAATTTTTTAAAAGAGAAATCGGGATGTTCAGCTATAAAATGCTCTACAATTCGATCAAAGTTTTTTTCGGAAATTCTTTTCCACCACATTAGCTACTAAAGAAACTCATTGAGCTGAAAAAACTACGTGAACTTTTGCGAGAGCTACGTTTATAATGCTTGTGACCATAATAATTATGTCGTTTTGAATATCTGCGACGGCTACTAGAGGAAGAATAATGACCTTTTGATTTTCCGTTGAGTAAGGAATGAAGAATTTTATCTAGCATAAAAACGCTCCTTTTGATGTTGTTATTACTATATACGCAAAAATAAAAAGAGAGGTTTCAAAAAATAGAAAATAAAAAAAGAAGCTATGTAAATATTTACATAGCTTCTTTACAGGAGGTTAAACCTCCATAATAATTGGTAAAATCATCGGTCGACGTTTTGTCTTTTCAAATAGGTAAGGACCTAAAACGTCTGTAATTTCATTTTTTAATTCTGTCCATTGTGGTGTTTTGCTTTGAATTGTTTCGTTAAGGTGACGATTGAGCATCTTCTGTGCTTCGTTAATCATCGTACCTGATTCACGCATGTAGACAAAGCCACGCGAAATGATGTCTGGGCCGGAAACAATTTTTTGGTTTTCCATATCAACACTTACGACAACGATAACCAAACCTTCTTCCGAAAGAATGCGTCGATCGCGTAAGACGATATTGCCAATGTCACCAATACCATTACCATCAATATAAACATCACCAGAAGGGATACGGCCAGCAACATGTGCTTCATTGGCGCTTAAGGCCAATACATCACCATTTTCCATAACAAATGTATTTTCTAATGGAACATCGCAATCTTCTGCTAGATGTGTATGCATTTTTAACATACGGAATTCACCGTGGATAGGCATAAAGAATTTAGGCTTCATTAAACGAAGCATCAATTTTTGCTCTTCTTGTGATCCGTGACCAGATGTATGGATATTATTTAATGCACCATGAATGACTTCTGCGCCAGCGCGGAACAATAAATTGATAATTTTGTTTACGCTCACAGTATTACCTGGTACAGGTGATGAAGAAAAGACAACCGTATCGCCAGGTTGGATTTGTATCTGACGGTGTGTACCATTGGCAATGCGAGATAAGGCAGCCATTGGTTCACCTTGAGAGCCTGTACATAAAATCATTACTTCATTTGCAGGAAGTCGATTAATGCTTTGGGCATCAATAAATGTATCCTTAGGCGCGTTGATATAGCCAAGCTCACGACCAATTGTAATGGCATTGTCCATTGAGCGACCGAAGACAGCAATTTTTCTTCCGTATTTTACGGCAGCGTCTGTTGCTTGTTGTAGACGATGAATATTTGACGCAAATGTAGCAAAAATAATACGACTATCAACTTTGCGGAAAATTTCATCAATACTCTTTCCGACTGTGCGCTCAGACATGGTGAAATTAGGCTTTTCAGCGTTAGTACTATCTGATAGTAAGCAAAGCACGCCATCTCGTCCGATTTCTGCCATCTTCGTTAAGTTGGCAGGTTCGCCCACAGGTGTAAAGTCAAATTTAAAGTCACCTGTATGAACGATATTACCAGGTGGTGTTTTAACAACAATACCATACGCATCAGGAATACTGTGAGTTGTTCTAAAGAAGCTCACAGATGTTTTTCTGAATTTAATAACATCCTCTTCTTTTATTTCAATAAGCTTTGTTGTACGTAGTAAGCCATGTTCTTCTAATTTATTACGTAATAAGCCAAGTGCAAGCTTACCACCGTAGACAGGGATATTAACCTGACGTAACAAATAAGGGATACCTCCGATATGATCCTCGTGTCCATGAGTAATAAATAGTCCTTTGATTTTGTCAACGTTACGTACTAAATACGTATAATCAGGAATAACATAGTCAATGCCCAGTAAGTCGTCTTCTGGAAATTTAATGCCAGCGTCAATTAAGATGATTTCATCTTGAAATTGAACGCCGTAAGTGTTTTTGCCGATTTCGCCCAGTCCGCCGAGCGCGAAAACAGCTGCTTGGTCATTTTTAACAAACTTCATGTTTGTTAAATTTCCTCCAAGACGAAGTTCGGGCTAGCTTGTTCGTACTCTAAATAGTTACCTTCAAGCAGTTGAATGAACTCGATGTTGTAGTTTCGGTCTTTTAGCTTTTGACGTACTTCGCGTTCTGAAGCAGCTTCAAGGTATAGACTTTTAGTATTTTCGCGAACTGGAATCTCATTTGCATTTTCTTGATAATAAACTTTGTAAATCATAGTTTGCTCTCCTTTAATTGCGTACATTTTTCTTGCACCTTTGACTACTACCACACACGTGCTACAAGAAAACAACGAATTTCTTTTAAAGAAGAAATATACATTTGTAATCCTTGTATCTCAATGCTTCAGTTGTGCACTATGTTTTAAAATTATATAGGAAGTAGTGAGACAGTGGTTGCGTATAGCCAAATAAATGCATTTCCTTTATATTATCACGCAGTTCCTCTAAAATAAAGAAAAGCCCTTCAAATAATGAAGGGCAAATGTTAGGCAATTGATTTTTTTCCGAGTACGCCGCGAAGCTGCTTCAACAATTTCCGTTTTAGTTTCTTCAGCATGGCACATCACTCCTTAGGATCATTATAATAAAAATTATTGTCTATGTAAAGCTATTAGCCTTGAAAGGGTAATATTGATGGAAAGGGATATTAAAATGAACAAAATTTTATTTTTTGATGTAGATGGTACTCTTTATAACAGTGAAAAAAAATTACCTGCATCAGCAAAAGAAGCACTTCTTGCAGCTAGACGTAATGGCTATGAATTGGCAATTGCTACTGGTCGAGCCCCTTTTATGATTGATGCTTTATTAGAGGAGCTGGATATTGATACGTATGTTACCTTTAATGGACAATATGTTGTTTACAAAGGTGAGGTTGTCTATACAAACGGTATTGAAAAAGAAGAATTGGCGAAAATCATTGCCTTTGGTGAAGCACGTAATGAGCCAGTAGTATTTTTAGATGACAAACGTATGATTGCATCTGTTGGTGATCATAATATGGTTGCTGAAAGTCTAGATACGCTTAAATATCCATACCCAGAATTAGATTCTTCTTATTATATGCAGAACGCTGTATATCAAACACTTATATTTATGGAAGAAAAAGATGAACCTTTATATTGCGAAACATTCCCAAATGTACAATTTGTACGTTGGCATCGTTATTCTTGTGATATTTTGCCAAAGGGCGGCTCAAAGGCAGTAGGTATTGAAAAGATTCTTGAAAAAATGGGCATTACGTTACAAGATGCCTTTGCTTTTGGAGATGGCATAAACGATATCGAAATGCTACAAGCTGTAGGTACGAGTGTTGCGATGGGAAATGGACATGAGCGAGTAAAGGCTGTTGCACATCATATTGCTGATCATGTAGACGAAGATGGTCTCGCAAAAATCATGCGTAAGCTAGCGATTATCTAAAAATAAAGAAGCAACTAGTTGCGCACTTCGCGACTAGTTGCTTTTGTTTTGTAAAAGATATTCCTTAGTCAAAGGTGAAAGAGGTTTTGATTCCCAAAAGTCTTATCTTAAAGTTGTTCATTACTCATTTTATTAATGGTTGTTGTGAATTTATTAAAAGTAAGTGCATATCCTTTTCTCTAATAATAGAAATAAGGAGCTATTTGTTCACTATTACTTGATATTTTTTATGCATAGTTGATTGGAGTGGAGCCAGCGTCACTCCTAGGGGATTAGCGTCACAGATGAGACCCTGGAGCGAACGTAGTGAGTGAAGCGGCTCATCGGACGCCCCCTGGAAAGGACGCTGGCGGAACAGAAATCAACCCTCGCCTTGCGAAATGATTGTTAAAATCACTTTTTTAATCCTCGTCTGCGTTAACCACTTTTATTGGAATGCCATTATCCGCAAAATGCTGAATCGTAGTTTTAGGTAGGGCGTCATCTGTGATAATGCCATCTATATCTTTGACTGGACAAACTTGAATGGCTACATCTTTATTAAATTTTGAAGAATCCGTAGCCACATAGACAGTTTGAGAGATGGAAATAATTTGTTTCCTTGTGATGGCTTCCTCTAAGCTAAAATCTGAAATGCCTTTTTCGATTGAAACACCGCTAGCACAAATAAAAGCCTTATTGATATTAAGGTGTTCAAAGCGGAACAAAAACTCATTGGACGTTACTGATTTTTCCGAGTGGCGTACTTTACCACCGATTAGTATAACCTCGATAGTGGAACCAATTAAATCAAATGCTACAGGCAATGAGTTTGTTACCACTGTTAATTTTTCCTTCTCCTTTAAAAATGGTGTCATTTGATATGTAGTTGTCCCGCTATCTATAAAAATACACTCCCCATCTTGAACAAGCGAAGCGCAAGCTTTAGCAATGGCGATTTTCTCAGTTATCTGCGTATGAAGTCGTTGGTCAATTAATCCCTCAACTGGTTCAATATATTTAACGCCCCCATAAAATTTCTCTATCTTCTTATCTTGCATCAATTGTTGGACATCACGACGAATTGTTTCCATTGAAACGTTAAATTCTTTTGTGAGTGTCACTAGTTTTACAACCTTATGTTGTCGTACAAATTGCAAAATTTGCTGTTGCCTTTCTATCATATACATTTCATCACCTCTACTACTATTTACTCAAAGTAAGCATAAGTTTGT
The DNA here is from genome assembly GCF_028877475.1 of Lysinibacillus irui. Lineage (NCBI taxonomy): Bacteria > Bacillati > Bacillota > Bacilli > Caryophanales > Bacillaceae > Lysinibacillus > Lysinibacillus irui. The sequence continues at coordinate 813,865 of NZ_CP113527.1, forward strand.
CAACAGTTGGTCAGAATTTACTCAACATTTACACAAAAACGCATTTTCCTTTACAAATTGCCACTATACTAAAGCTAGGAACTGAGAGAGGTGAACAATTTGTTAGAACTAAAAAATATCTCGAAAAGCTATAAAAATAAGAAAGTTTTAGAAGATATCAATATAACCATCGAATCAGGTGAGATCATTTCATTATTAGGGCCAAGTGGTTGTGGGAAAACAACTTTGCTTAATATTATCTTAGGCCTTACAGATCAAACAGCTGGTCAGCTTGTTTACAACGGCCAAGATATATCAAAGCAATCGATGCAAGAAAGAGGATTTAATATTGTGTTTCAGGATTTTGCGTTATTTCCTCATTTGAATGCATATGACAATATCGTTTATGGACTGAAAAATAAACAAGAGCAAATGTCTAAGGGGGATATACAAGAATATATTGACTTTTTAGAGCTGACACCACATTTACATAAAAAGATTCACGAATTATCAGGTGGGCAAAAGCAACGTGTTTCCATTGCCAGAACACTTGTGATGCAGCCAAAAATTTTATTGCTGGATGAGCCGTTAAGTGCCTTAGATGGCGTCATTAAAGAATCGATAAAGGAGCGCATTAAATCCATTGCTCGTGAATTTAATTTAACGACTATTATTGTCACACATGATCCAGAAGAAGCCTTAACACTTTCAGATAAAGTCATGATTATTAATGAAGGAACAGTTGCTCAATTTGGCACACCTCATGAAATAGTAACAGCACCAAAAAATCAATTTATAGAGGATTTTATCTTAAGACAGCTACATATTAAGCGACACAATATCTATCAATTATTTGGAGAAACGTATGCTTAAAACGAATAAAATGATGAAATTAATTTTTCTGCCCATTCTATTATTTTTCCTATTGTTTTTAATTGTGCCATTACTTTATATGTTTTGGCAGTCTTTCAAAATAGGAAATGTGCTGACCTTTCAAAATTATATAGATGCTTTAAGTAATATAGAGCTTCGTGAAGCTTTTATTAATAGCTTTAAAGTTTCTTTTGTAGCATCAGTAGTTACCACTATTTTAGCTTTTTTATTGGCATATGCTGTTCATTTTACAACGATCCATCGCCATACGAAAAAGCTAGTACAGGTTGGAATTACTTTACCAATGTTACTACCAACCATCACCTATGGTTTCGTGTTGATTTATACATTTGGTAATCAAGGAATTCTAACAAAATTAATCGGACAACCTCTTTTTACAATCTATGGGTACAACGGTTTAGTGATAGGTTACGTTTTATATACATTACCGGTTGCTTTTATTTTAATGCAAAATTCCATGCAATATATCGACAAACGATTCTTACTTGTTTCGATGTTGATGCGTGATCATTCGCTCCGTCGATTTTATCATACTGTATTCCGCCCAATGCTAGGAACAATTGGTGGGGCCTTTATTTTAACGTTTATATTAAGCTTCACTGACTTTGGGATCCCTGCTTCAGTCGGGGGGAATTACAGGGTGATTGCTACGGAGCTTTATCAAGCGATGTTAGGTTCAATTGTGCATTTTGAACGTGGAGCAGTAATTTCTGTTTTTATGCTTGTACCAGCAATACTCGGTGTAGTTATGTTAACGATTTTAGAGCGCTTTAATTTTCAGTATAAACAAGTCGGACAAAGTGAACTTGTCAAACATCGTCTACGTGATGTGTTGTTTACTGTTTATTCAATTGTCTGTGTAGCTGTTGTCTTGTTCGTTTTTTCAACAATGTTTATTGTGCCTTTTACGAAAGGCTATCCCTATGACCTAAGCTTCACATTAGAGCATGTCCAAAATGTACTTGCTGAGAAAGATTTAACAAAGGTTTATATCAATTCTCTGATCGTAGCGGTTTTAACTGCCGTATTAGGGGTGGTTATTACATTTATGTCAGCCCTCCTTAATGCAAGGACACCACTAAAGGGAAAGAAAAGTTTGGATGTAGCATCTATGATCACCAATACAGTACCGGGGATGGTGCTTGGCTTATCCTATTTGTTTTTCTTTAATGGAACGTCCTTGAAAGGTACCTTTTTCATCATTATCGCTTGTAATATTGTGCATTTTTTTACAACTCCGTATTTAATGGCGAAAAATTCGCTGCAAAAGATGGACCCTACTTGGGAAGTGACAGCGGAGCTATTAAGGGACTCGTGGTTGAAAACCATTGTACGTATTATTTTGCCAAATATTAGAGCGACGATTTATCAAATGTTTAGCTATTATTTTTTAAATGCGATGGTTACTGTCAGTGGCGTTATTTTCCTTGTTAGCACGAAGACAATGCTTGTATCGACAAGGATAAAAGAGCTTCAGCATTTTGCGAAATACACCGATATTTTCGTACTATCAATATTTATTTTATGTACAAACCTCATTGTGAAATTAGGTTGTGATTATATAACAACTCATAAAGAAAAAGTGGAGGAGATCTCAAAATGAAGAAATCAACAGGCATGATGTTAGGGACAGTTAGTGCAGCGGCAATCGTTTTAGCTGCATGTGGAGGGGCTGAAGCAAATTCCGAAGAGCAGATCATTATTTATTCAAATGCTGATGATGAAGCAATTGAAGTTATGGAGTCTACATTAGATGACAAGGGCTATAAAGGAAAGTACTTAATCCAATCCTTTGGTACTTCGGAATTGGGTGGGAAAATGATGGCTGAAGGAACAGATATTGAAGCAGATGTGGTGACGATGGCTTCTTATTTTATAGAAAGTGCACAAACCACTAAATCCATGTTTGTGGATATTTCTTCAGACTTAAAGCCTCTTGATGGCGGTGTGACGTATGCACTGCCGATTTTAGGAAATGTAGGTTCTATTTTTATTAATACAGAGGTGTTACAACAAAAAGGTCTACCTGTACCGCAAACGATTAAGGATTTGACAGACCCTGCCTACAAGGATTTAGTGTCATTCCCAAATATTATGGATTCCTCAACGGGATGGCTATTAGTACAAGCTATCATTAAGGACTATGGTGAGCAAGAAGGTCAAAAGGTTTTAGCAGATTTAATTAGTAATGCGGGCCCACATATTGAAAGCTCGGGCTCAGGACCAATAAAAAAAGTGAAAACGGGTGAAGTTGCAGCTGGATTTGGTTTACGTATTCAGGCCATAGATGCCAAAAATGAAGGGTTGCCAATCGATTATATTGACCCGACAGAAGGAAACTTCACATTAACGGAATCTGTGGCTGTAGTAGATAAAGAGGGAGATGAAGCGTTAGCTAAAGAAATCGCTAAGGTCATTGCAACAGAGGCGCGTGGTGGTCTATTAGAGCAATATCCTGTCGCTCTTTATGAAGGGGAACAAGTGAAAGATGAACATGTTCCTGCTTATCTCAAAAAGTGGGACTCTACATTAACGGTAGATTTATTAGAAAAACATCAAGCTTTCTTTAAAGAAGCACAACGATAAGGAGTTTTAACAAATGAGTAACTATAAATTATTGACACCAGGACCATTAACAACAACTGAAGCAGTAAAACAGGAAATGTTAAAAGATCGTTGTACATGGGATGATGACTATAAAAATGTTACACAAGTAATTCGCAAGCAGCTTTTGGCGTTAGCTCAAGTCGATGAGCCGGATTACACAGCGGTCCTTATGCAAGGTAGTGGTAGCTTTGTAGTAGAATCTGTTCTCACAACAGCTATAAGTGAAGACGATAAAGTGTTAATCATCACAAATGGAGCTTATGGTGAAAGAATGGTTGAAATGGCCAAAGTACTAAAGCTACAGCATGTTGTTTACAGTGTTCCTTATGATGAGCAGCCATCATCAATAGCTATTCAAGATTTACTTGAAAAAGATGCGAGTATTACGCACGTGGCTGTCGTGCATTGTGAAACAACAACAGGTATTTTAAATCCAATTAAAGAAATTGGGGAAGTTGTTCATTCGTTCAACAAAACATTTTTCGTAGATGCAATGAGTAGCTTCGGTGGAGTGCCAATGAATTTATCAAGCTTGCATATAGACTTTTGTATTAGTAGTGCCAATAAATGTATTCAAGGCGTGCCGGGGTTTGGGTTTGTTATTGCTAAAACAAATGTATTAGAGAAATGCAAAGGTCAGGCTCGTAGTGTTGCATTAGATTTGTATCATCAATGGGAAGTGATGAAGCATGATGGCAAATGGCGCTTTACTTCTCCTACGCATGTAGTGGCAGCTTTTGCGAAGGCGCTAGAAGAGCTAGACGAAGAGGGCGGAATCAACGCTCGCTATAAGCGCTATGCGGATAATAATCAAATACTACGCTCTCGTTTATCAGTGCTTGGCTTTGAAGCGTATATTGCGGAAGAGCTACAATCACCTATTATTACAACATTTTTGTTCCCGTATAAAGAGTTTTCTTTTGAGCACTTTTATGAGGAAATGAAAAAAGCAGGTTTTGTTATCTATCCTGGTAAGCTGACAGATGTGGATACATTCCGTATTGGCAATATCGGTGATATTCATGAGGAAGATATGCAAGCGTTATGTGAGATAATAGAAAATTATATGGTGGTGAAAAACAATGAAAATTGAAACGGTTATTTTGGATTGGGCAGGAACAGCAGTTGATTTTGGTTGCTTTGCCCCTGTCAATGTTTTTTTATCGATTTTTGAAGATGCTGGTGTCAATGTAACATTAGAAGAAGCTCGAAAACCAATGGGCATGTTAAAAATTGACCATATTCGTACCATGCTAGAAATGCCAAGAATTAATGAGGAGTGGCAACGAATTCATGGACAAGCTTTTACAGAAAATGACGTGCATACATTATATAATCAGTTCGAAACGAAATTAATGGAATCGTTAGCAAACTATACAGATCCGATCCAATATGTGAAGACAGCGGTACAGCAATTAAGAGAAGCGGGTATTCGAATTGGCTCTACAACAGGCTATACTGATTCGATGATGGAAGTAGTGACGAAAAATGCAGCTAACAAAGGCTACCAACCTGATTTTCTTGTAACACCCACACAGGTTGGTGATAAAGGACGACCATACCCATATATGATTTTTAAAAACATGCAGGCATTTGGCTCGAAGGCAACCAAGCAAGTCGTGAAGGTTGGCGATACGACTTCAGATATAATGGAAGCATTAAATGCTGGTGTTTGGGCTGTTGGTGTTATTATTGGAAGTTCAGAAATGGGATTATCTGAAGAAGAATTTCAAGCACTCACTTCTGAAGAACAGCAACAAGTCATAGCCGAAACGAGACGTATTTTTGAAGAAACAGGGGCACACTATACAATTGAAACTATGGCAGAGCTACCTAAATTAATTGAAACAATTAATGCTCGTTTAAATCGATAAAAATAAACCTCGGCAGATGTATAACTGCCGAGGTTTATTTTAATCTCGCTCATATGGAATGGAATCAGGTATTTCTGCAAATGGGTTTTTTTCATTGATACGATCATAAAACATTACGCCGTTTAGATGATCTAGTTCATGCTGAAATGCAATAGCTGGCAAACCTTTAAGACGCATTTTCTTTTCTTCGCCATCAATTGTTTTAAATTTGACTGTGATGCGCGCATGACGGGGTACATATCCAGGTATATTACGGTCAACAGAGAGACAACCTTCTCCTGCTGTTAGGTATGTGTTTTCGACAGAGTGGCTTACAATTTTCGGATTAATGGCAACAAAGCTTAATTGTTCACCAGCCTCATCCTTTAAATGTAGAGCAAACATACGCTGTAAGCTATTTACCTGATTGGCAGCTAGGCCAATACCACTACGCAAATTATATTTTTCTGCCATTTCAGGGTCTTGGCTGTTGATTAAATACTGAAGCATATCTTCAGCGAGCTTTCTTGTTTCATCAGTTAAAGGGAATTTAACTTCCTCAGCTTTTGTGCGTAAAGTCGGATGACCTTCGCGGATAATATCATCCATTAAAATCATATAGTAATCTTCCTTTCAACTTTGTAGTGCCTTACTAATAAGTATACATCACGTCTTAAAACAATCACATGTAAAAAGACCTTATTTGAATATACTCAAAAAATTTTTCTAATGCTATTAGATTTTCTAGATTGGGGTATTCTACTATTGGAAAACCTGTTGGAAAACTTAAGGAATATATGGTGTTAATAAGGTGTTGTAATACAGATTTTAGATATTGGTAATACAGTATAGGACAGTGGTATTGGAATGTTATTTTAGAAAAAATCTTTGTTTATAGCCGTAATATATGATTGACCGACAGTATTTTATTCAGTATACTGAGTGTCAAGAATAAGTTGTACTAGTAAAAATGGTGATTTATTTTAATACAGCTGAAAGGGAGATGTGACAAATGAGCAAGAAAAACAATAATATTTTTGATGCGAAACAAACGCTAACTGAAATCGAAGATAAATTTGAAATGTTTCAAATTTTAAATGAAGAAGGCGAAATTATAAATAAAGAGGCAGACCCAAAACTATCTGATGAGGAACTAGTTGAACTAATGACACGTATGGTTTACACACGTATTTTAGATCAACGCTCAATCTCACTAAATCGTCAAGGACGTTTAGGTTTCTATGCTCCTACAGCAGGTCAGGAAGCTTCACAACTTGCTTCTCACTTTGCATTAGAGCAAGAGGATTGGATTTTACCAGGTTACCGTGATGTACCACAAATTGTATGGCATGGCTTACCTCTTGAAAAAGCATTTTTATTCTCACGTGGTCACTTCATTGGGAATCAGGTTCCTGAAGGTGTAAACGTTTTAGCTCCACAAATTATTATCGGAGCACAATATATTCAAGCTGCAGGAGTGGCACTTGGTATTAAAAAACGCGGGAAAAAAGCTGTTGCCGTAACTTATACAGGTGACGGTGGTTCATCACAAGGTGACTTCTATGAAGGAATTAACTTTGCAGGTGCATTTAAATCTCCAGCAATCTTTATCGTACAAAATAACCAATATGCAATTTCAACTCCTCGTGAATTGCAAACAGCTGCTAAAACAATTGCACAAAAAGGTGTAGCAGCAGGTTTACCAAGTATTCTAGTAGATGGAATGGATGCGCTTGCAGTTTATGTAGCTACTCGTGATGCTCGTGAACGTGCAATTAATGGCGAAGGTCCAACATTAATTGAAACTATGTGTTACCGTTATGGTCCACATACAATGGCAGGGGATGACCCAACTCGTTACCGTACTTCTGATACTGATAATGAATGGGCTCAAAAAGACCCTCTTGTTCGCTTCCGTAAATACCTAGAAGCAAAAGGTTTATGGGATGAAAAGAAGGAAGAAGCAGTAATTGAGCGTGCAAAAGAAGAAATTAAAGAAGCAATCAAAAAAGCAGATGCTGCTCCAAAACAAAAAGTGACAGAGTTAATGGAAAATATGTATAAAGGCGAAATGCCATCTAATTTAAAAGAACAGTATGAAATCTATAAAGAGAAGGAGTCGAAATAACCAATGGCACAAATGACGATGATTCAAGCAATTACAGATGCACTTCGCACAGAATTAAAGAATGATGAAAACGTTCTTGTATTCGGGGAAGATGTAGGTGTCAACGGTGGGGTATTCCGCGCTACAGAAGGCCTACAAAAAGAGTTCGGTGTTGATCGTGTGTTCGATACACCATTAGCAGAATCAGGTATTGGTGGGTTAGCAGTCGGTCTTTCTCTTCAAGGATTCCGTCCAGTTCCTGAAATTCAATTCTTTGGTTTCGTATATGAAGTAATGGATTCTATTAGTGGTCAATTAGCACGTATGAGCTACCGTAGTGGTGGTGTATACAATGCGCCAGTAACAATCCGTTCACCATTTGGTGGTGGTGTGCATACACCTGAAATGCACTCAGATAGCTTAGAAAGCCTAATGACAGCACAACCAGGTTTAACAGTTGTTGTACCATCAACACCATATGATGCAAAAGGATTACTTATTTCATCAATCCGTAATGATAACCCAGTTATTTTCCTAGAGCACTTAAAACTTTACCGTTCATTCCGTGAAGAAGTGCCAGAGGAAGCATATGAAATTCCGCTAGGCAAAGCAGATGTAAAACGCGAAGGTAAAGATTTAACAATTATCGCTTACGGATTAATGGTTCATGAAAGCTTAAAGGCTGCAGAGGAACTTGAAAAAGAAGGACATTCTGTAGAAGTAATTGACTTACGTACAATTCAACCAATCGATGTGGATACTATTATCGCATCAGTTGAAAAAACAGGACGTGCGATTGTTGTCCAAGAGGCTCAAAAACAAGCGGGTATCGCTGCAAACGTAGTAGCAGAAATTACAGAGCGCGCAATTTTAAGCTTAGAAGCTCCTGTTCTTCGTGTGGCTGCACCAGATACTGTGTACCCATTCCCACAAGCTGAAGGTGTTTGGTTACCAAACTACAAAGATGTAATGGAAACAGCGAAAAAAGTTTTAACATTCTAATAAAGCTTCTAAACTTGAAGAGTAAATAGAAAGGATGGGTACACATGGCATTTGAATTCAGACTACCGGATATTGGCGAGGGTATTCACGAAGGCGAGATCGTGAAATGGTTCGTTAAAGCTGGAGATACAGTTAAAGAAGACGATATTCTTTGTGAAGTACAAAATGATAAAGCAGTAGTAGAAATCCCTTCACCAGTAGAAGGTAAAGTAGAGGAAGTTTTAGTAGGAGAAGGGACTGTTGCCGTTGTTGGTGATGTCTTAATCCGATTTGATGCACCTGGTTATGAGGACTTAAAGCTTAAAGGTGACGATCATGCTGAAGCGAAAACAGAAGCACAAGTTCAAGCAACTGCTGAATCTGGTCAGAATGTAGAAAAAGCTCCTACAAACGAGGAGAAGGCACCAGAAAAAGCTCAAGATAAAGCTCAAGACAAAGTGGAGACTGTTGTTGATGAATCAAAACGTGTGATTGCAATGCCTTCTGTACGTAAATTTGCACGTGATAACGATGTTAACATTCGTGAAGTGAAGGGTACAGGTAAAAATGGTCGAATCCTAAAAGAAGATATTGAAAACTTCTTAAAAGGTGGAGGTACTGTAGAAGCTCAAGCTGCGAATGTTGAAGCAACTGAAGCAACGGCGCAGGAAGAGACAGCAGCACCGGCAGCACCAGTAGTTCTTGAAGGGGAATTCCCTGAGACGCGTGAGAAAATGTCTGGTATTCGAAAAGCGATTGCAAAAGCAATGGTACACTCGAAACAAACGGCTCCTCATGTTACACTAATGGATGAAGTCGATGTAACAGCTCTTGTAGCACATCGTAAAAAATTCAAAGATATCGCTGCTGAAAAAGGTGTTAAATTAACATACTTACCATATGTAGTTAAAGCTCTTATTTCAACTTTACGCGAGTTCCCAGAATTTAACCGCTCATTAGATGATGCTACACAAGAAATTATTCAGAAGCATTACTATAATATCGGTATTGCTGCTGATACTGAAAGAGGCCTACTAGTACCAGTTATTAAGCATGCAGATCGTAAATCTGTATTTGCAGTGTCTAATGAAATCAATGAGTTAGCGACGAAAGCCCGTGAAGGCAAGCTTGCGCCACATGAAATGAAAGGTGCTTCCATGTCCATTACGAATATTGGCTCTGCAGGAGGACAATGGTTCACACCAGTAATTAATCATCCTGAAGTAGCAATTCTAGGTATTGGTCGAATTTCAGAAAAACCTGTAATAAAAAATGGTGAAATTGTAGCCGCACCTGTGTTAGCATTATCATTGAGCTTTGATCATCGTATGATCGATGGAGCCACTGCGCAAAATGCTTTAAATCACTTAAAGCGTTTGTTAAGTGAGCCAGAATTATTATTAATGGAGGCGTAACAAAAATGGTAGTAGGAGATTTCCCAATCGAAACAGATACTCTTGTCATTGGTTCAGGTCCTGGAGGATATGTAGCAGCAATTCGTGCAGCTCAAACTGGCCAGAAAGTAACAATCGTTGAAAAAAATGTACTTGGTGGTGTGTGCTTAAACGTAGGTTGTATCCCATCAAAAGCATTAATTTCAGTAGGTCACCGTTTTGAGCAAGCTAAACATTCAGATGACATGGGAATCATCGCTTCTGATGTGAAATTAGACTTCTCAAAAGCACAAGCATTTAAAGACAGCGTTGTTAAAAAATTAACTGGCGGTGTTGAAGGCTTACTTAAAGGAAACAAAGTTGAAATTGTACAAGGTGAAGCTTATTTCGTTGACGCTCATTCAGTGCGTATCATCAATGGTGAATCTGCTCAAACTTACACATTTAACAATGTCATTATTGCAACAGGTTCTCGTCCAGTTGAGATTCCAACATTCAAATTCTCTGATCGCGTACTAAATTCTACTGGTGCACTTTCTTTACAAGAAGTTCCTGGTAAATTAGTTGTTATCGGTGGAGGTTATATTGGTACAGAGCTAGGATCAGCTTACGCAAACCTTGGCTCTCAAGTAACAATTATTGAAGGCGGAAAAGATATTTTAGCTGGCTTCGAAAAACAAATGACTCAAATCGTTAAAAAAGGCCTTAAAAAGAAAGGCGTTGAGATTGAAGTTAACGCGTCTGCAAAAGGCGTTGAAGAAACTGAAAACGGCGTAGTAGTAACTTATGAAGTTGGCGGAGAAGAGAAAAAGGTTGAAGCTGATTACGTATTAGTTACTGTAGGTCGTCGTCCAAATACAGATGAAATGGGCCTTGCTGAAATCGGAGTTGAATTCGGTGAACGTGGTCTAATCAATGTTGACAAACAATGTCGTACAAATATTCCAAACATCTATGCAATCGGTGATATCGTAGCTGGTCCACAACTTGCACATAAAGCATCTTACGAAGGTAAAGTCGCTGCTGAGGCGATTGCTGGTGAAAAATCAGTTGTTGATTATCTTGCTGTCCCTGCTGTATGCTTCACAGATCCTGAAATGGCAACAGTTGGTTATAATGAAGATCAAGCAAAAGCAGAAGGCATCGAATACACAGCAGCGAAATTCCCATTCGCAGCAAATGGTCGTGCTCTTGCATTAAACCAATCAGAAGGCTTCGTGAAGCTTGTTGCTCGTAAAGAAGACGGCTTATTAATTGGTGCTCAAATCGTAGGTGCTGGTGCATCTGATATGATCGCTGAAATGGGCTTAGCGATTGAAGGCGGAATGACTGCTGAAGATATCGCATTAACAATTCACGCTCACCCAACATTAGGTGAAATTACAATGGAAACTGCTGAAGTACTACTTGGCAACCCAATTCACATTGTAGCAAAAAAATAATGGTAACAGTTCTAACGGCTATAAAGCAATTGCTTTGTAGCCGTTTTTTGTATATTGACCGTAATTTTGTTAAAGTAAAGATATTGTTAGGAATATTCGAAATAATTTGGGGTGATAATGATGGATTTAGGCTTAAAGGGGAAAGTGGCAATTATTACTGGGTCAAGTAAAGGAATTGGTTATTATACGGCTATGCAGCTTGTCAAAGAGGGAGCACAGGTTGTATTGTGTGCTCGTGGAGAAAAACAGCTACAAGTGGCAGCTGGATGTATTAAAAATGAAACAGGTATAGATGTTTTAATTGTTCCAACAGATATTACAAAAGAAAAAGATTGTAAGTATTTAATCGAACGTACTGTAGAACAATTTGGCCATATTGATATTCTCATTAATAATGCAGGTACCGCTTCAGCAAATCCCTTTGAAACGGTGAGTAGTGAATTATGGCAAGCTGATTTAGATTTAAAGGTATTTGGGGCCATTCATTGTTCAAAATATGCGGCACCTTATATGCGAAAAGCTGGCGGAGGTGCAATCGTCAATGTGACAGCTGTAATGGCGAAGACACCTCCAGCAAGCTCACTTCCTACTACTGTAAGCCGTGCTGCTGGACTTGCCTTAACAAAGGCAATGAGCAAGGATTTAGGAAAAGATAATATTCGAGTAAATTCTGTCTGTATAGGTCTTATTCGTAGTGACCAAATTGAAAAGAAATGGAAAAAAGAAGAACCGGATTTATCGTGGGAAGAATATTCCCGTAAGGTGGGGCAAGCTATTCCGCTCGGTCGTGTAGGTGATACACAAGAGGCTGCAAACGTTATAACTTTTTTAGTATCTGATGCAGCGAGCTACGTTACAGGCACTTCAGTTAATATCGATGGTGGCTCTGGCCACGCATTATAGAAAAGTAAAAATCCACTATACTTATAGAAGCATAGTGGGTTTTTAAATTTTAACCTTCTTCATTAATAAGTACATTTTTACCACGTATTTTCATAACCAGTGGTATAAGTAACCAAGAAATTGCAACCACTAAAAATAGTAATGATAAAGGCTTTGTTATAAAAATAGAAAAGTCTCCATTCGAAATGGTTAATGCACGGCGCATATTATTTTCAATCATTGGCCCTAGTACAAGTGCAAGGACTAAGGGAGCAACTGGGTAATCATTTTTAGCAAATAGATAACCAAGAACACCACAAGCTACTAATAAAAATAAATCAAACGTAGCGAATTGAACGGCATAAACGCCAAAAATTGAAATCGCAATAATAATGGGCAATAAATACTTTTTAGGTGTTTCGATTATTTTGGCAAAAATTCGGACCAATGGCATATTTAATGCTAGTAACATTAAGTTACCAATAAACATACTGGCAATTAATCCCCAAGCAACTTGAGGATGCTCATCAAATAATAATGGACCCGGCTGAATATTATACATAATAAGTGCACCCATTAAAATTGCAGTAGTACCTGAGCCGGGAATTCCTAATGTTAGCAAGGGAATCATTGCACCGCCTGATGCAGCATTGTTCGCTGATTCAGGTCCAGCTACACCCGCAATATGACCTTTTCCGAATTGCTCGGGTGTTTTACTGAATTTTTTTTCGGTAATATAAGAAAAGAATGAGGCAAGTGTTGCGCCTGCACCGGGTAATACACCGATGAAAAAGCCTAGTAATGAGCCTCGAGCAATAGGAACAGCACTATCCTTTAAATCTTGCTTTGTTGGTAATACACGATTAATTTTTGCTAATTGACCATCCTCTTCTTCTTTTTCAAGAATGGTTTTAAATACTTCACCTAATGCAAATAAACCAACAGCGATAGTTAAAAATTCAATTCCAGAGAACAGCATAGGCTGACCAAATGTAAAACGTTCGATACCTGATACGGCATCTATACCAACTGTCCCGAGCATAAGCCCTAAAACAGTCATGATTAAAGCTTTGGTAATAGAACGTCCTGCTAGTCCACTTACTGCTGCAAGTCCTAATAGCATCAGAGAAAAGTATTCTGCGGGTCCAAATTTAAGTGCTAATTTTGACAATGGATTAGCTAATAGTATTAGACCTAGTAACGCTACAACTCCAGCACAAAATGAGCCAATGGCCGCGATAGAAAGAGCACTTCCAGCACGGCCTTGTTTAGCCATTTGATAGCCATCCAATGTTGTCACAACTGATGAGGACTCACCAGGCGTGTTTAATAGAATGGATGTTGTTGATCCACCATACATGGCTCCGTAGTATACCCCTGCAAGTAAAATAATTGAGCTTGTAGCGGCAGCCTCCGTTGGAAGTCCAGCTGTAATAGTTGCTGTAACGGGGATTAATAAAGCAACCCCGCTCATTGGACCTATACCTGGAAGTACACCAACTGCTGTACCAATTATGACACCAACAAGAGCGAATAAAAGATTTTGCCATTGAAGGGCAACAGCAAATCCATCAGCTAAAAATTGCAATGTTGACATATGTTCACTCCTGTACTAAAAAATTGGGAAACTAGGCAACGATCCTCCTAGTAAACTTGTAAATAAATAATAGACGCCTAGTGAAAATCCAGCTGCAATAAAAATTGAATAAATAAGTTTAGTACGTTCCATTGTTTGGAAGCTAATACACAAAAATAAAAATGTTGTTATCATATAACCAATTTTTTCAAGGAAAAATACATACGCAAGAGCGCTACCCAAAATGATTAAGAATTTTTTGAGCTCTGTTGAAGATATTTTAGAAGAAGTTGTTGGTCCTGTGTTTCGCTCTCTCACAGCTTTTTTCCATGATTCATAAAATAATTGAAGACTTAATAAACCTAAAATAATACCTAAACCTAATGGGAAAATTTTTGGCCCAACTGTAGACCCATAAGCACTATCAGAAATCTGTGTTGCTTGAAAAATAAACAAAATGCTAAGTGCTAAGAGGATTATGCTAAATGTTTTATCAAATGTATAGCTCAAACGTTTTACACCTCCATTAAAAATAGATAAAGTTACACAAGTAGTTCTATATTTAATGGAAATACTTGTGTCTTTTTTAAAAAACGATTTTTTATTTTTGCATACCAAGAGCTGTAAGTAGTTCAATGATTATTTTATTTTGATTGTCTAGATAAGCTGTAAATTCTTCCGCATTACGGTATTCTGCTTGCCAGCCATTACGTGTCACCTCAGCTTGCCATTCTTTTGATTCAGACATTGCCTGTAATTTTTCAGACCAATAGGTAATCGCATCTTCACTCATATTTTTTGGACCGAAAATACCACGCCAAATTGTAAATTCCTCATCAATACCAGACTCTTTAAATGTAGGAACCTCTGCTAGCTCACCTTCTAAGCGTTCAGAGGAACTTACAGCTAATACACGAACATCTCCAGATTTAACATAAGTAGCAATTGTGGAGGCATCTGTTGCAATAACATCAGCATTGCCACCTAATAATGCTGTAACCGCCTCACCGCCACCGTCATAAGAAACATATTTAATTGTTTTTAAGTCAATGCCCGCTTTATAAGCCGGAATAATTCCTACTAGATGATCCATCGAACCCGGTGCAGAACCACCTGCTAATGTGACATCTTTTGGTGAAGTTTTCATGGCATTTAAAACATCTTCAAGCGTTTGAAAAGGAGAATCCTTTTTAACAACGATTGCGCCATAGTCACGTGTTAATTGTGCTAAAGGTGTAGTATCCTTATAGCCAAATTTACTATTTCCTTCAGCCTTTTCATGATTTATAAGGATCGGTGGTGATTTAACCATTAACATATAATCATTATTGGCCTCCTTTGTAGCAAATGTTGCCATGAAGGCAGCACCACCACCACCTGGCTTGTTCTCAACTTGAATTGCCTTATCAATTAACCCTGTGTCATTCATGGTTTTTGCTACTGCACGAGCGGTTAAATCCCAGCCACCACCAGCACCAGATGGAGCAACAATGGTAATATTATTTTTCGGATAATCACTGGCGTTCTTTCCCTCTGTTTTTTCTCCATTTGATGATGAGCAGCCAACCAAACTAGTAAATAGTAAGCCAGCTACCATTATTTTAGAAATGTTCCTCCACATAAAAATCCCCCTTAAAAATAAAATGGTAGCGCTATCAATTTAGCGCTACCCATACTATAACTTACTTCATAATTTTAGGAATATTGTGATAATAATGTGAATTAACATCATTTTGTTCATAAAGTTTATTGAGAAATAAAGTATCGTCGTTCAGGACGACCAACTGTGCCATAAGTCAGTTCAGTATAAACCTGCTTTTGTGTAACTAAAAATTCTAAATAACGACGAGCGGTGGAACGGCTGACACCGATATTCTTTCCTAACAGCTCAGCTGTACTACCATTCTCCATTAAACTTAAATGGTTAATAACATGATTCATTGTTGTTGGATCAATCCCTTTTGGTAGTAATAACGGTGTTTCTTGAGGGCCAGATGAACCTGCTTTTGGCCAAAGATATTGAATTTTTTCTTGTGTAAAATTCTCATTATTTTTCAGCAATAAATGCTTGTAACGGAATTTTTCTATACTCTCTTTTAGTTGTTCGAATGTAAATGGCTTTAAAATGTAATCTGTAACATTTTTCCGATAAGCTTTCTGTACTATATGTGCCTCTGTGGCTGCGGTAATCAAAATAATGCTACTTGTTGGGCTTACTTCTTTAATTTTATCAATTAAATCAACCCCGAGTATATCTGGTAAAAAGACATCAAGTAATATAAGTTGCGGTGAAAATGATTGAAGCCAATCTAAAGCTTCTTCACCAGTGTTTGCCCGCGCAATTACTTTATAGCCTTCAATTTTTTCTAAAAAACGACAATGTACGTCTGCTACACGTACATCATCTTCAATTACTAGCACTTCAATATCGTTCATGGATCATAGTCCCCCTTTTGCTAATAGATACGATAAATAGGGCACCTCCTAAATCGCCTTTTTCAAGAGCAAGAGTGCCGTTTAGATCATGGATGCTGGAAATTACTTTTCTTAAACCATAGCCTCGATGTTTCCTATCTTTCGTGGAAATATTTTCAGAAAATAGTACATCTAATTTTTCTTGTGCTAAACCTTGACCAGAGTCCTCAACCTCAAAGATGATTTCCTCTCCATTATCTAATATAAAAAGCCTGATAATTGGTTGTCGCTCTTTGTTTTTATCAACCTCTTCAAAAGCATTGGTTAATAAATTCCCTATAATAGAAATAATTAGGCTTTTTTCAATGTTTTCAGGAAAGGTTTCTAAATAACTATCCTCATCAAAGATCAATTTGATCTTTAATTCACGGGCACGATTAAAAAATCCGATAATTAAACCATTTAAAAATGGGTCCTTTACACGCTTTGTTATAAATTGGGTTAGAGAAGAATGTCCTTGTACCTCTTTATGAATAATAGATAGTGCTTCATCAGAAGCATTTAATTGAATAAGGCCAGATATTGTGTAAAGGACATTATTAAACTCATGTGTTTGGGCACGTAAAGCCTCCGTATATTGTTTTACTTGTGATAATTCGATAGCCATTTGCTCTATTTCTGATTGTAATCGGAAACTTGCAACAGCGCCGACAACTTTACCATTCACCTTCATAGGTACACGGTTAACGATAATTTCATGACCATTAACAATCATCAATTTATCAAGTTGTTTTTCACCGTTCGTTAATACGTTAAGAAGATGTGTATTAGGTATATGCTGTTCGATATTATCACCAATGATAGAAGCTGAATCCGTTAAATTTAAGATTTTGGCGGCAGCATTATTTAGGGTTGTGATTTCACCTTTCTCATTAACCGTTATAATCGCTTCACGAACTGATTCAATTAAAGTATTTTTTTCTGTTAAGAGACTGGCAATTTCGCTTGGCTCTAAATTAAAAATTTGCTTTTTAATATTACGGGATAAAAAAATAGAACCGATTATACCGATGCTTAATGCAATCACCATCGTATAAAAAATATTATCAAGATATAAAAAATATAAGCTATCTAATTCACTTGTTAAGTATCCAATTGACACAACTCCAATAATCGATCCATTTGTGTCAAAGATAGGTGCCTTTCCACGAATGGATTGTCCCATTGAACCATTCGCAATGGAAATATAAGACTCACCATCGATTAATGCTCGGTTATTATCATCGCCAACCATGGTTTTACCAATACGGTCAGCGATAGGATGGGTGTAGCGTATGCCATGTTTATCTCCTATTACAACATAAGTAGCTTTTGCTGCAAGCATAATATCATTGCTAATTTTTTGTAGACTTTCGGAAGGATTATTTGTATGAAACGCTTCGATTACATCGCCCCTGCTAGCTGTTGTTTCAGCTAAATATAGTGCTCGGTTACCAATTTGTGTTTGCAACGCATCAGATATGGTCATATAAAAGAGAATGCCTGATAAAATGACAATAATAAAAATTAAAAAACTGCTGTAATAGGCAAAGCGAGCTTGGAGTTTTAATGTTTTAAAGATAATAGAAGATCCCACCTTATTGTGTATTATGGAAATTTTAGTAATATATATAACTAGTATCTTTTGTAATTTTCGATTATATAAAAAAATTTTGAAAATTACTAGTTGGAATATTCTAAAAGTTACGAGAACCGAATCGGCACAATTAGCAAATGAAGCAGTTAAGTGATCTATTGATAAAATCTGTATGAGAGTATCATCATCAACAGCAACATCATGAAAGTTTTGGAGAATAGGAATTTGAATACCATTTCATAAAATTACTTAGATTTTTCAATCTTTACTAATTATTTTTCTAAAATTACAATAGACAGAAAATTCCTGCAGATGTAGAATGAACGATATAGGGGGTGAAAAGTGGCGAAATGTTGAAAGAAAATTTTGCTGCACTATTGTTGCGAGTTGTTCGGATTATTGTTCAAATTGGCATACTAACCATTTTTTATTATATGGGAGTAGGGATAGTATCGTATTTACATATACCTCTTCCAGGAAGTGTTATTGGATTATTGTTATTAGCACTTTCACTCATTTTTAAAATCATTAAGGTTGAATATATTCAAGATGGAGCAAGTTTTCTCATTGGCATCTTAACGTTATTTTTCATACCTGCAACAGTAGGTGTTATTGATTATCCAGAACTCATGTCAATGACTGGACTGCTCATTATCTTAGCCGTTATAGCTAGTACATTAATCTCTATTTATATCACAGGTCTACTGACACAAATCATTGAGAAAAAAGAATTGGCGAAAAAGGAAAACGCAGAAACAACTGTTGAAGAAGGAAAGGGGGAGTTATCCGTTGATTGAAGCGATTGTTATCCTTAGCACCATTTTCATGTTCATTTTATTTACAAAGCTTTATCAGCGAATTCCACATCCTATCATGATTCCTTTGGTCACAACAACGATTGTCAGTGCAGTGATTTTGCTAGTTTTTGATATCCCATATGCAACTTATATGAAAGGTGGAGAATGGCTTCAGCAGATGCTTGGACCGGCTGTTGTCGCACTTGCCTATCCCCTCTATAATCAACGAGCCATTATTATAAAATATAAATATTCTATTTTATCAGGACTTTTCATAGGTATGATCACAGGCTTATTTACTATTTTTGTATTGTTAAAATGGATTGGTGTTAAAGCTAGCTGGATGCTGACGGCCTTACCTAAATCATTAACTACGCCTGTTGGAATGCAGGTAAGTGAGACAATTGGAGGTATTCCACCTTTAACAGCTGTTTTTGTCATGATTGCAGGGTTTGTAGGCGCTATTATCGGACCATTAGTCATTAAATATGGCAAAATCGACTCGGCGGTTAGTAGAGGTGTTGCAGTAGGTAGTGCCTCACATGGGGTAGGTCTTGTTAAATTAAGAGAATATGGGGAACAGGAATTATCAGTTGGTTCATTATCTATGGGCTTAACAGCTGTGATTGGGGCATTTTTTTGTCCTCTCTTTGTCTATTTGTTTTTGTAAAGAGTTATTACTATTTTGTTGTCTAAAAAATTGAATTATTGACGTTTTATCGTGAATAAGCAAACAAGCTAGCTCTTCATGAAAGAGAGCTAGCTTGTTATGTTTAGAAAATCGGTTTCCGTTCTTTTATAACACGAATTGTTTTTAATGTGGTATCTTCTGGACCTTGTACTGGTAAACCAGCCTCGATATTCATTTGAATATAGTGAATATTTTCTTGGGTAATTATTTCCCCGGGAATAAAAATTGGAATTCCAGGAGGATATACCATAATAAATTCTGCACATATACAGTTATCTGCTTCTGCAAGTGGAACGACTTCTGTATCTGCATAAAAAGCATCACGTGGTGACATAGCAAGAGCTGGAATTTCTGGAACATTCACTAAAGCTTCTGTTATAGCCGCTTCAGAATCAAATGCTTTTGACATACGAGTTAATGCATTCACTAAAAGATTAATTTCTTTTTTCGTATCTCCTAATGTCACCAAACATAAAATATTATAAAGGTCAGATAGTTCCACTTCAATATTAGCGTTATGACGTAACCATTCTTCAGCTCTGTGGCCAGAAATACCTAAATCTTTTACACTAATAAGAAGTTTTAATGGATCCATATCATAGGTTGCAGAGGAGTGTAGTTTTTCCTTACCTGCACATTTTAAATGCGGGATCTGATTGATCCGTTTACGTGCATCCTTAGCTAAACGCAGTGCATCGTCGATTAAATCATATCCATGAATAGCTAGCTGGCGTCGAGCTGTGTCGAGCGAAGCAAGTAATGGGTATGATGTTGACGTAGTTGTTAGCATGGAAAATACAGCTTGTACACGTTTTGCTGAAACAAGACCTTCACGTACATTTAAAATAGATGTTTGTGTCATGGAACCACCGAGCTTGTGAACGCTTGTCGCAGCCATATCAGCGCCGGCTTCCATTGCGGAATACGGTAGGTCATCATGGAATTTTATGTGGACACCATGAGCTTCATCTACTACAACCGGAATATTACGATCATGAGCAATTTCGACAATACGCTTTAAATCAGCTGTAAAGCCAAAATAGGTAGGATTAATAACAAGTACTGCCTTTGTATCTGGGTAAGCATTTAATGCTTTCTCAACAGCTTCAGGGGAGATGCCATGAGAAATCCCATATTCACTGTCAACTTCAGGGTGAATAAAAATTGGAATTGCACCAGCGAATACAATCGCAGACATAATGGATTTATGAACATTCCGTGGCACTAGAATTTTATCACCTGGACCGACGACGGTCAGAATCATCGTCATGATGGCGCCACTAGTACCTTGAACGGAAAAGAATGTATGATCAGCACCAAAGGCTTCTGCTGCAAGGTTTTGTGCTTCTTTAATAGCACCCTTTGGTGAATGTAAATCGTCTAGTGGAGCAATATTAATTAAATCAATTGATAAAACGTTGTCGCCGACGAATTCACGGAAAGCAGGGTCCATCCCTTGCCCTTTCTTATGGCCTGGAATATGGAACTGTATGGGATGTCTGTTCCGATGTTTAAGTAATACGTCGAACAATGGAGTCTCTAGTTGTGACAACGCAGGTACCACCTCACTTTATAATATCTAAGAAAACAAATGAATTATAGCACCTAACGACACGAAAACATAGACTTTTCATAAAAAATAAAAGGATTTTTTTCAGGGTATCGAGAAATTAGTATCGAACGAAAGGGGAGGTACTATGAATTGGAATACACGTGTGACGGAGCTTTTACAGGTTAAATACCCAATTATACAAGGAGGATTAGCCTATTTAGCATACGCTGATTTAGCTGCTGCTGTGTCGAATGCTGGAGGTTTAGGGCAAATCACGGCTATGAGTTTACGGGATCCTGACTTGTTACGAGAGGAGATCCATAAAGTACGAACATTAACAGATAAACCATTTGGTGTTAATTTTGCAATAGGTATGCATGGGAAAGGCTATGAGGAGATGGTGCGCGTTGCTGTCGAAGAAGAAGTTCCGGTTGTGACAATGACGGGAGGAAATCCAGCACCTATATTTGATTTATTGGCAGGAACTAACATCAAAAAATTAGTCCTTGTAGCTGCACGTAGACAAGCTCAAAAGGCTGAGCAGCTTGGAGCAGATGCTGTCATGGTCGTGGGTCAAGAGGGCGGAGGTCATCTTGGACGTGATGATGTCGGCACAATGGTGCTGGTTCCACAAGTGGTTGATAGTGTGAAAATTCCTGTCATTGCTTCTGGCGGAATTGGTGATGGTCGCGGCTGGATGGCAGCTCATGCACTAGGTGCCGAAGGCATTGAAATGGGCACTCGCTTTATTGCGACAAAGGAGTGTGTCGATGCGTCAGAGGCTTACAAGGAGGCGTTACTTGCAAGCACAGAGGCTGATACAACAATTATTAAGCGCTCTATTGGTGCACCAGCACGAGCGTTACGTAATGAATTTACGGAAAAAATTTTAGAAATTGAAGAAAGAACACCAACATATGAGGCGTTAAAAGAATATATAAGTGGGACAGCCAATAAGCGTTTTATTTATGATGGAGATAGAAATCAAGGCTTTGGATGGGCAGGTCAAGTGACAGGGATGATTCACGATATCCCAACCGTTGAAGATCTAATCAATCGAATGGTTGCAGAAGCTGAAAGTATACGGTTAAAATGGGGGCATTAACATAAAGGTGGTTTTGTCGAATGGAATATTCATATCCGTTTTCAACTGATTGGTCCACAGAGGAGATTGTGGATGTTGTTCAATTCTTCGAGGGAATCGAGAAAGCTTATGAAAAGGGCATCAAGCGTGAAATCATGCTAGCTAAATATCGTCGCTTTAAAGAGATAGTCCCTTCACAAGCTGAGGAAAAATCAATTTTTCGTGAATTTGAAGAGGCAAGTGGCTATATTAGCTATCCTGTCGTGAAACAAACAAAGGAAGCCGAAGATGGTACGATAATAAAAATCTTGCCTAAAGGTGGTCGATAAAAAAGTGGATGTGAGTCATACTCACATCCACTTTTTTATTTTTTGTGTTAAAAAACGACATATTGCATAAAATACATCAATCAAAATCCATACAAAATGAATCGAAATAGGGCTATTTTCCAACGATGATATTGTAAATAGGAAGTAGGCTTTCAAACGTTTCTTCTGTTAATTGGTGTAATTCGCTAGCAGTAAGCTTTGTTGCCTGCTCTTTTGGAATGTGTCGACCAATTAAGAACTCACCCTTTTTGACATCTCGCAGACGTATAAGCAATGCTTCAAGGTTGTCTTCTTCTTTTGCCTCTTCGAGAGAAATGGCTTCAGGGGACATATGGTCTCCAGACACAATAAAGTCATTAGGAAGCTGCTCTAGTAATGATTTATGAGCTAGTAAACGTTCAGCCATTACATTTTTTTGAGGTGCTTCATAAATAATAGCTAACACGATGAATAAATGTGTGTGCCATAGACCAATCTGAAAGTGAGGCAATGATTTATAACCTCTTTTATAGGGAGCAAAGGCAACCCAACTATCTTTTGGCGGGTTGACAGTTCTTCGAGCATGTTTGGCAACATGTGGAAAGAATTCTTCGCCTAACTGGCTAGAAAAATAAGTAGCAAACTGTTCTCCTAGCTGATTGAATTTTGGACGTACCTGTATATTTAACGCATCCATTCTTTGTTCTAAACCGTCTATTGTAAAAACTTTAAAGTCTTTGTTTGTCCACTTTATTTTTGACAATTTTATTTTACTCCTTTCGTTTTATAAGGTTTATTTTACGCTGATTTTGGGAAAAAATCTTATAACAAGAACTTTATCGAATTAGAAAAGTTTTTGTAAAAAAATTAAAAAAAGGAAGTGTTTTTTATGAAACCAATCGTAAAAATTATACGTAAAGTTGACATCGAAAAGCAATATGAACACATTTTACAATTAGAATTAGATTATGAATTAGCTTCGCTCTTTGCCGCGATGAATGAAAAAAATGACCTTGAAATTGAAAAAAGTAAAAAACGTCTGGCAGAAATTCAATCGGAACTTGAAAGTTTGCACGCCTATGCGTAATGGAAACCTAATACCTATTTAAAAAATCACTTGCTGAATATTCCGACAGCAGGTGATTTTTATTGTGACAAAGGGTAAAATAGACATTATATCTCTATGCAGTTAAAGTTTATATTACCAAAATAAGTTATTAAGTTGTGGAAAAGGTACGAGGAGCATAAAAAGAACGATAGAAAAAAGAGCCTTTTCTTATATTCGAAGGGTGGGTTTTTTAATGGACTTACAACAAATTGATGAATTTGCGAAAAGTATTATTTTTGAAGCTGGAAAACGTATTCGTGAGGCTTTTTCGTATAATCTAGTCATTGAGACAAAATCAGGTGCAAATGATCTTGTTACTAATATTGACCGAGAGACCGAATTATTCTTTATCAAGCAAATTAAAGCTTTTGATCCAACCCATAAAATCTTAGGAGAAGAAGGAATGGGCGAAAAAGTGGAAACGTTAGATGGAGTTGTTTGGATTATTGATCCGATTGATGGCACGATGAATTTCGTCAAGCAACATCGTCATTTCATGATTTCCATCGGTATTTTTGTGAATGGTGTAGGTAAGTTAGGGTACATATTTGATGTCATGCGTGAGGATCTATTTAATGCCATCTCGGGTCAGGGGGCATGGTATAACAATACACCCTTGCGTAAACTTCAGTCGGTTACAATGGATGAATCAGTTATTGGCATTAATGCACATTGGGTAGCGCCCAATCGACATATTCACCATGAAAAAGTAATAGAAATGGTGCGCAAAGTGCGTGGTACACGGTCCTACGGATCAGCGGCAATGGAAATTGCATTTGTAGTGAGTGGCAAATTAGATGCCTATGTCTCCATGCGTCTAGCACCATGGGATATTGCAGGCGGGACTATTATCGCTCAAGAGGTTGGAGCCGTTGCCACAAATTTACACGGAGAAGGCTTTGATTTTCTTCATCAGGATACTTTTATCATCGCTAATCCTTCAATCCATAAAGAATTATTGGAAAAATATATTGTGCCATATGAATAAAGAGGAGCCGTCTTTTTACTAGACAGCTCCTCTTTTTATCCTTTCCCTCTATAGGGAGAGAATTTATTCTACGGGAATTTAACTATGCTCAATCTATCTCCGTTGCAGCATACTTGTTTAAAGTAATCCTTGTGCACGTAGTTTACGCTTCATTTTAAAGGCTGTCATGAAAATGACACAAGTAGCCACAATGCCTGCTATTACACCAAATACATTACTAGCCGCAACAGAATAGCCGATAGAGCACATTGCTAATACAGCTGCTAATGCATAGATGGCCATTACGATTTTTGCACGATTCATAGCCTAGCCTCCTATATAAAAAATTGTTAATCAGATAATATTTTTTAGAATGATGGAAATTCTAATAAGGACATTTCTATCCTTCTTGTGCTATAATATCACAGTTAAACATTCGAAAAAAGAATATGGAGTGGAATAATGACAAACTTACGTCAAGATCTTCGCAATATCGCAATTATCGCCCACGTTGACCATGGTAAAACTACCTTAGTCGACCAATTATTAAAACAATCAGGTACATTCCGTTCAAACGAACATGTTGAAGAACGTGCAATGGACTCTAATGATATTGAACGTGAACGTGGTATTACAATTTTAGCAAAAAATACTGCAGTAAACTACAACGGAACTCGTATCAACATCCTTGATACGCCTGGACACGCCGACTTTGGTGGTGAGGTAGAACGTATTTTAAAAATGGTAGATGGCGTTTTACTAGTTGTCGATGCGTATGAGGGTTGTATGCCGCAAACACGCTTTGTATTAAAAAAAGCGTTAGAACAAAAGTTAACACCAATTGTAGTTGTAAACAAAGTTGATAAAGATTCAGCACGTCCATTAGAAGTAGTAGATGAAGTATTAGAATTATTCATCGAGCTAGGTGCTGACGATGATCAATTAGATTTCCCTGTTGTTTATGCATCAGGTGTTAACGGTACAGCTTCTCTTGATGCTGATCCAGCAAATCAAGAAGAAAATATGCAATGTCTATTTGAAAAAGTAATTGAAGCAATCCCAGCACCAGTTGATAACTCAGCAGATCCATTACAGTTCCAAGTTGCATTACTTGATTATAATGATTATGTTGGTCGAATTGGGATTGGACGCGTATTCCGCGGTACTATTGAAGTAGGTCAACAAGTGGCTTTAATGAAGTTAGACGGTACTGTAAAACAATTCCGTGTAACGAAGCTATTTGGTTTCTTTGGTCTAAAACGTGAAGAAATCCAATCAGCTAAAGCAGGGGACTTAATCGCCGTTTCAGGTATGGAAGACATCAACGTTGGTGAAACAGTATGTCCTGTTGACCATCAAGATGCTTTAACACCATTACGTATTGATGAACCAACACTGCAAATGACATTCTTAGTAAATAATTCACCTTTTGCAGGTCGTGAAGGGAAATGGGTAACTGCACGTAAAGTGGAGGAGCGTTTACGTTCACAACTACAAACGGACGTTTCTTTACGCGTAGAAGATACAGATTCACCAGATGCATGGACTGTTTCTGGTCGTGGAGAACTGCATTTATCAATTCTTATTGAAAATATGCGCCGTGAAGGCTTCGAGCTACAAGTATCAAAACCTCAAGTAATCATTCGTGAAATTGATGGTGTAAAATGTGAACCGTTTGAGCGTGTACAAATTGATGTTCCAGAGGAAAATGTTGGTTCGGTTATTGAATCAATTGGTACTCGTAAAGGTGAAATGTTAGATATGGTGAACAATGGCAATGGCCAAGTTCGTTTAACATTCTTAGTTCCTGCTCGTGGTTTAATTGGTTATACGACAGAGTTCATGTCGATGACTAAAGGTTTTGGTATTATTAACCATACATTTGATTGCTACCAACCATATATTCCAGGTCGCATTGGTGGACGTCACCAAGGTGTTCTTGTTTCAATGGAAACTGGTAAATCAACAACTTATGGTATGATGCAAGTAGAGGACCGTGGTACACTATTTGTAGAGCCAGGTACTGAAATTTATGAAGGTATGATCGTTGGCGAAAATACACGTGAAAATGATATCACTGTAAACATAACAAAAATGAAGCAAAAAACGAATGTTCGTTCTGCGACAAAAGATGCAACAAACGTTATTAAAAAGCCTCGTTTATTAACACTAGAAGAAGCGTTAGAATTCTTAAATGATGATGAGTATTTAGAAATCACACCAGAATCAATTCGCCTTCGTAAACAAATTCTAGATAAAAATGAACGTGAAAGAATAGCGAAAAAACTAAAAAACGCTGAACAATAATTTTTGCTTCCACGAAAGGAAGAGGAGTCTTGGATCTAAAGTCCGCTTTATTGGGTGAACTAAATGTTATTCAAGTTGCTGCACAGTCAAGTACAGATGAAACAGCAAAAGTTTATGGAAGAATGGCTGGTATCACTAGATTTTTATACGAAAATTTACCAAGCTATGAAATAGCAGGCTATGTTGTATTTCTTCTAGTATTTGTACTTTCTGCCATTGTCTATAAGCTAGGCTTTGCCAAGAAATTAAAGTTATCTCAAAATATTATTATTTATGCGTTCCTGTTTTTAGGTTGTATCATGCTAACGTTTTTCGCCTTATTCTTGCCGATGATTGAAGGGCTTATCGTAGCAGCCTTAATTTTAATTGTCTATAAAACAAGATTATGGCGTGAGAAAAGAGAAGAACAACAAGCTACCAATCAGTAACATTTAGGTTTTTATAATAAGAAATTTTACATGAAGCAGTCTTAGCGATAATAATCACGCTAAGACTGTTTTTTGATTTACACTAATATAAATGACAGGCCAAATTTAAGAAACTGCCCGGAAAGCTACCTATACACCTGCTGAAAAAATAAATCAAACATCATTGTCCTTATCGAACCGTAGAAAATACTACTTCAAGATAAATTGGTAGGCACCGAAATCTTCTGATGTGAATAAGTTAATGTCGATAGGCTTATTTTGATCACATCAAGGAGGAAAGGGAATGCGTTGGCTTACAAAAGGTTTATTATTGAGTGTCATTGCTTTGTTACTCCTTTCTTTGACGGCATGTAATAAAGCAGAGCTAGAACAAGTCAAAGTAGGGGAAGTTACTCGTTCAATTTTCTATGCGCCTCAATATGTAGCGCTTGAGAAAGGATTCTTCGAAGAGGAGGGGCTTTCTGTTGAGCTACAAACGATTGCAGGTGGCGATAAAACGATGACGGCGTTACTGTCAGATGGTATTGATATTGCTTTAGTTGGGTCGGAAACGTCCATTTATGTTACTTTACAAGGTGCTAATGATCCCATTCAAAATTTTGCCCAGTTAACACAAACGGATGGGACCTTTTTAGTGGCAAGAGATAAGATAGATAATTTTTCATGGGATCAATTGAAGGGCTCGACTTTTTTGGGGCAACGTAAAGGTGGTATGCCTCAAATGGCAGGGGAATTCGTGTTGAAAAAACATGGCATCGACCCTGTGAATGATTTAACGCTCATTCAAAATATCGATTTTGCCAATATTGCTACTGCTTTTGCATCTGGGACTGGTGATTATGTCCAATTATTTGAACCAACAGCAAGCGTCTTTGAGAAAGAAGGGAAAGGGTATATTATCGCTTCGTTTGGAACGGAGTCGGGCACTCTTCCTTACACATCCTTTATGGCAAAAAGCAGTTATTTAAAGGAAGATGCTGAAACTGTTCAAGCCTTTACAAATGCATTGCAACGAGCACAGGATTTTGTACAAAATGAAAGCTCAGCAGAAGTGGCAAAAATTATTCAACCGTATTTTGAGAATGTTGATTTAGCGATTATTGAAACAGTGGTTGAGCGCTATAAAGCTCAAGGCTCCTATGCTACTGACCCTATCCTCGACGAAGGAGAGTGGGATAACTTGCAAACGATTATGGAGGAAGCAGGTGAACTTCCTCAACGAGTGGAGTATGAAAAACTTGTCAATACATCCTTTGCTGAAAAGGCTGCTGAGTAATATGGAATTTTTGCAGCTAGAGAATATTCACCATAGTTATTTTTCAAGCACACAGGCAAAGGAAGTATTACGTGATATCAGTTTAGCCATTCAGGAAGGAGAATTTGTCTCATTTATTGGACCGAGTGGCTGTGGGAAAACAACCCTATTATCGATAATTGCGGGTTTATTCCCTGCAACTGAAGGCAAGGTCTATATAGATGGGGAAGAACTATCGGCACATAATCAAACTAGCATTGGCTATATGCTTCAGCAAGACTATTTATTTCCGTGGAAGACTATTGAAGAAAATGTAATAATCGGTCTGAAAATCATGGAACGGAGCAATAAAACACATAAAGTAACGGCCAATGCCCTTTTGCATGAAATCGGCTTACCACATGTCGGGAACAATTATCCACGAGAATTATCAGGAGGGATGAGGCAACGTGTGGCACTTGCTCGTACATTAGCCGTTAATCCAAAAATATTACTTTTAGATGAACCGTTTTCAGCTTTAGATTACCAGTCGAAATTAAAGTTAGAAGATTTAGTCGTTGAAACCTTAAAAACGTATAAGAAGACGGCTATTCTTGTGACACATGATATTGGTGAAGCTATCGCGATGAGTGAGCGTGTCTTTCTATTTTCTGCAAATCCTGGGACATTACACAAAGTGTTTGAAATTCCTAAAGCACTTCGTGAGCTTTCACCGTTTGATGTAAGACAGCATCCAGCCTATGCAGATGTTTTCCAAACCATTTGGAAGGAGCTGGAGAGCCTTGGATAACACATTATTTAAACAATATCAGCAGTTGTTAAAAAAGGAGAAACGCTTTGTTCGACTATATCAACTTATTATTCTGCTCCTATTTTTCGGAGGATGGGAGCTACTGTCAAGGTTAGAATGGATTGATCGTTTAATATTCAGCTCACCAACGCATGTTTGGCATACCTTTATTGAAAAAGTAAACGATGGCTCTTTAACATTGCATGTTGGTGTTACTCTAATGGAGACGGTAATAGGCTTTATAGCGGGTACTTTACTAGGAACGTTAATTGCTATTGTTTTATGGTGGTCTCCGTTATTATCAAAGGTACTTGATCCGTATTTAGTTATTTTAAACGCGATGCCAAAAGTTGCGCTTGGACCGATTTTAATTGTAGCACTTGGTCCAGGATATTTTTCAATCATAGCGATGGGTGCATTGATTTCCATCATTATTACAACCATTGTTGTCTATACCGCTTTTAAAGGAGTTGACCCGAACTATAGTAAGGTTTTACAAACATTTGGGGCAACAAGATGGCAAATATTTCGGGAAGTGATATTACCAGCTTCTTTTCCTACGATTATTTCAACACTGAAGGTGAACGTTGGTTTATCGTGGGTAGGGGTTATAGTGGGCGAATTTTTAGTAGCATCAAAAGGTCTTGGATATTTAATTATTTATGGCTTCCAAGTATTTAATTTCAACCTTGTCCTAATGTCATTGCTCATTATTGCATTTTTTGCAACTATTATGTATCAAGTGGTCGAATTGATTGAAAAGGCGATCATTAAAACTAATGAATAATAGAGAAAAAGAGGTGTCTCGAAATAGAGGCACCTCTTTTATAAATGTTAAAATTCTTTATCCATTTGTGGTGAAGTAATATAGAACCGGAAATTGCCAGTTTCAAGTCGTGCAACCGTATTATCTTTAATTCGATCATGGCAAATAGTACACATGTAAGTATGGATTGGACGATTACGCAACTTTTTTGCTAATGGCAAATTATCATCTATATTATGAATCGTATCGCAAATTACGCATTTTACGCGCATTGCATTCCCTCCTATTCAGCACGAATGGCTGATACGTTTTTAATAGGATTGTCTAGATTTGAACCATCTCTTAATAATACATGGATTGGACCATCTTCTAAAAGGGGCTTGCCATCTTGGCTATATTTTAAAATAAGGGTATTTGCTTCTTCAATTGTGAATGGATACTCTTGACCATCTTTGCATTCTAGGACGATTTTTGTCGCTTCAGGCTTAATTTCAGCATTTTTCAAGAAGTGACTCAATTCGATTCCAAATGTACCTGTTTCCATTCCTTTACGGTCAAATTTACGCTCTGATTTTAACGTAGGTGGGAATGTTGCCCCTTCCATAATTTCACGTGACCAGTGAGCGCCAACCTCACGCATATACTTGATGTCTGAATCTTCCTCGACATCTTGTGTAGTGAAGTAAGTATTTAAATCTAATTTACGATCATCGAAAATCCACACAGTGGGATCTAATGTTAGTTGGTATGAAACTGCACCCTTGATAGGAATTATTGTTTCCATAATAGAAATCCTCCTCAAAACTTGTATATCCAAGACATAGTATAACGCTAATGACTAGAGATAATAAAGAAATATAATTCGAATTCTCTATTTTCCAATGTAGACACTTGCATTTTTATCGACTAAAAGATAAACTTTATTAAGATAGAATCGAAGAAATATCAGATAATGGGGGCGTCCTCATGGATACGAAATCACAAACTTCTTTTCAAGAGAAGGCTTTGGAGCTACTAGTTGCTGATGCAGACAAGATTGCTCGTCTTATTCGAGTACAAATGGATCATTTAACAATGCCACAATGCCCTTTATATGAGGAAGTATTAGATACACAAATGTTCGGCCTGTCACGTGAAATTGATTTTGCTGTGAAGCTTGGACTAATTGAACGTGAAAAAGGCAAAGAAATTCTCGATTCACTCGAGAAGGAACTTTCTGTACTACACGACGCGTATACAGACAAATAAAAAGAAAAACTCAAACGCTTCTTTGCGCTTTGAGTTTTTTTACTAGAACGAGGTTTTCTAATGAGACAATACTTAAAACGTTATGCACAAAATTTTGATTACCCCTTATTTTTTACGGTCCTATTATTAAGTTTATTTGGGTTAATAATGATTTATAGTTCAAGTATGATGGTTGCTATTGTACAAAAAGAACAAGCACCTGATTTTTTCTATCGAAAACAAGTAATCAATTTAATGGTGGCATTCCTTGGCTTTATAGTGGCTGCTTTTTTCCCATATAAACATTATGCGAATAAAAATATTATGTTATTTCTAACCATCGTATTAATTGTGTTATTTACGTGGGTAAAAGTGGCTGGTAATGGGGCAGATCAAGTAGGCTCACAGAGTTGGATTGCTATTCCAGGTTTAGGGAATTTTCAGCCTTCGGAATATGCAAAACTATTTATAATCTTATATTTTGCAGCTGCTTTTTATCGAAAAGCGCAAAAATATACGTTTGAAAAGCTACAACCAACCGAAATATTCTATCCCATTTTCCTATGGATTTTAGTCGTTGCTGGGGTGGCCTTCGAAACAGATTTAGGTGCTGTTATTATTTTATGTGGAATAGCCGTATCTGTAGTTGCTTCAAGTGGTATTCCCTTTAAAACCTTTTGGAAGTTTTTTGGTGTATTAGCAGCATTCGGTGCAGCAATTTTAGGAATACTTCTGCTGTTCAAGGGAGAACTACTAACAGAAAACAGAAAAGGACGGATTTTATCTTATTTAAATCCGTTTGAGTACGAAGATGGTAGTGGACATCAAGTGGTGAATAGTTATTATGCTATTGGTGGAGGCGGCTTAGAAGGGCGCGGTCTTGGTCAATCCATTCAAAAATTAGGGTACTTGCCTGAACCACAAACGGATTTCATTATGGCAATCATAATGGAGGAATTAGGAATATGGGGAGTTTTAATTGTTTTATGTGGTTTAGGGTTTATTGTATATAAAGGTTTTTCTATTGCATTGCGAACGAAAGATCCATTGGCACGCATGATTGCGGCTGGTATTGCGAGCTGGATAGGCTGGCAAACGTTTATTAATCTTGGGGGTGTAACTGGGTTAATCCCGTTAACCGGTGTAACGTTACCTTTTATAAGCTATGGCGGTACATCTATAATCATTCTATCTTTAGCGATGGGGATATTAATCAATGTTTCTATGTTTGAAAAGGTAGAGCGGAAAAAAACACAATCATAAAGGGGGATACCTATGGAATCAATCAACAAAATTCTCGTAGCCAATCGAGGAGAAATTGCAATTCGTATTTTCCGTGCATGTACGGAGCTGAATATCCAAACTGTTGCCATCTATTCAAGGGAGGATAGTGGTGCCTTTCATCGCTTTAAAGCAGATGAAGCTTATTTAGTGGGAGCTGGCAAGAAACCAATCGATGCTTATTTAGATATCGAGGATATTATTGCCATCGCAAAAGATGCAGATGTTGATGCGATTCATCCAGGGTATGGTTTTTTATCAGAAAATGTGGAATTTGCCCGTCGCTGTGAGGAAGAAGGCATTGTCTTTATCGGACCAACTTCTCAGCATTTAGATATGTTTGGGGATAAAGTCAAAGCACGTTCGCAAGCCATTGCGGCAGAAATTCCTGTTATTCCTGGTACAGATGGTCCAGTAGCTGATCTAGCAGAAGTAGAGACATTTGCTAGCACTTACGGCTATCCAGTTATGATTAAGGCAGCACTTGGCGGTGGTGGTCGTGGGATGCGTTTAGTCCATACACCGGAGGAGCTTGCTTCTTCTTATGAAAGGGCAAAATCAGAGGCAAAGGCTGCTTTTGGTTCTGATGAGGTGTATGTTGAAAAAGCTATTATCAAACCAAAACATATTGAAGTACAGATTATTGGTGATCAGCAGGGCAATATTGTGCACTTATATGAGCGTGATTGCTCGATTCAGCGTCGTCACCAAAAAGTAGTTGAAATTGCCCCATCACATTCGATTTCACAAGAGTTAAGAAATCGTATTTGTGACGCTGCCGTGAAATTAATGAAGAATGTCTCGTACATAAATGCAGGGACAGTGGAATTTTTAGTCGCAGGCGAAGATTTTTATTTCATCGAGGTAAACCCTCGTATTCAAGTAGAACATACGATTACAGAAATGATTACAGGTGTCGATATCGTCCATGCCCAAATCAAGGTAGCAGCAGGTTATGCTCTGCATAGTGAAGAAATTCATATGCCGAAGCAAGAGGATATGCCAATGATTGGCTATGCAATTCAGGCTCGTGTAACAACAGAAGACCCTGCAAATGACTTTATGCCGGATACAGGGAAATTAATGGTATACCGTTCTAGTGGCGGTTTCGGTGTACGTTTAGATGCGGGGAATGGTTTCCAAGGTGCTGTCGTAACACCGTATTATGACTCTTTACTAGTGAAAATTTCAACATCAGGCATGAACTTTAAAGAAGCTGCTGCGAAAATGGATCGCAATTTAAAAGAATTCCGAATTCGTGGCGTCAAAACGAATATACCGTTTTTAAATAATGTGGTAACACATGAGAAGTTTTTATCAGGTGCTTTTGACACAAGCTTTATTGATACAACACCTGAACTATTCCATTTCCCTGTACGTAAGGACCGTGGGACAAAGCTGTTAAGTTATATTGGTAATGTGACATTAAACGGCTTCCCTGGTGTTGAAAAAAAATCAAAGCCTATTTTTGTACAACCGAATATTCCAAAAGTCGATACACTAATAGCACCTCCAGCAGGTACGAAACAGATTTTAGATACACAGGGAGCAGATGGCTTAGTGCAATGGATTTTAGCACAGGAAGACGTTCTACTAACAGATACTACATTCCGCGATGCTCACCAATCCCTGCTTGCAACACGTGTTCGTTCACAGGATATGTATCAAATTGCAGATGCAACAGCTCGTATGATGCATCAGTTATTCTCGTTGGAAATGTGGGGCGGTGCAACATTCGATGTAGCGTATCGCTTCTTAAAAGAGGATCCATGGGAGCGATTAGCGAAACTGCGTGAACAAGTACCGAATGTGTTATTCCAAATGTTACTACGTGGAGCTAATGCCGTTGGTTATACTAACTATCCTGACAATTTAATCCGTGAATTTATCGCTGAATCCGCAGCATCAGGTATTGATGTGTTCCGTATTTTCGATAGCTTGAATTGGATTAAAGGAATGGAAGTAGCGATAGATGCTGCGCGTCAATCAGGAAAAATTGCTGAAGCGGCAATTTGTTATACAGGAGACATCCTCGACGACAGCCGTGCGAAATATTCAGTGCAATACTATAAAGATATGGCGAAAGAGCTTGAATCAGCTGGTGCCCATATTTTAGCTATTAAAGATATGGCTGGTTTATTGAAACCGGAAGCTGCGTACCGTTTAATTTCCGAGTTAAAAGAGACGACAAGTCTGCCAATCCACTTGCATACACATGACACAAGTGGAAATGGAATTTACTTGTATGCTAAGGCGATTGAAGCAGGTGTAGATATCATTGATACAGCGCTTGGATCTATGGCAGGTCTTACATCTCAACCGAGTGCCAATTCCTTGTACTATGCAATGAAGGGCGGTAAACGTGAGGTACGTGCGGATATTGATGCATTAGAAAAATTATCGTACTACTGGGAAGATGTTCGTAAATACTATAAAGATTTCGAAAGTGGCATGATCAGCCCACATTCTGAAATTTATGTACACGAGATGCCTGGCGGTCAATATAGTAACCTTCAGCAACAAGCAAAAGCAGTGGGTCTCGGCGATCGTTGGGAAGAAGTGAAACGTATGTATTCCCGTGTAAATCTACTATTCGGAGATATTGTCAAAGTGACACCATCTTCCAAAGTGGTCGGGGACATGGCACTCTTCATGGTCCAAAATGATCTTGACGAAAACACGGTTCTAACAAGGGGACAAACGATTGATTTCCCAGACTCTGTTATTGAATTCTTCCAAGGTTATCTTGGACAGCCACATGGTGGATTCCCAGAGGCACTGCAACAAGTCGTGCTTAAAGACCGTGAAGCAATTACAGTGCGCCCAGGGGAATTATTAGAGCCTATTCAGTTTGAACAATTAGAAGCTGTTCTAGAAGAGAAATTAAATCGTCCTGTTTCAAAGAAGGATGTATTAGCCTATGCTCTTTATCCAAAAGTTTTTGAGGAGTATGCGAAAACAGAAGAATCCTTTGGCAATATTTCGGTTCTCGATACACCAACATTCTTATATGGCTTAAAGCTTGGGGAAATCATTGAGGTTGAAATCGAAAAAGGTAAAACATTAATTATTAAACTAGTCTCGATTGGTGAGCCACAGCACAATGGGACGCGCGTTCTGTACTTTGAACTGAACGGCCAATCACGTGAATTAGTGATTCAAGATATGACAGTTGAGGTAGATGGCAACCTAGCGCTAAAAGCAGATCCAAGTAATCCAAACCAAATTGGTGCTACAATGCCAGGTACTGTGTTAAAGGTTGTTGTTTCTAAGGGCAGTCCAGTCAAACGTGGTGATCACCTACTAATAACGGAAGCGATGAAAATGGAGACAACGGTCCAAGCGCCAAAAGACGGTGTTGTAAAAGAGGTTTATGCAAGTGCAGGGGATGCTATTTCAACAGGTGATTTATTGATTGAAATTGAATAAATCGTTTTGAAAAAAGGTTAGTAGATACTTTTTTGGTATCTACATAACCTTTTTTATTTGTTGAAGGAGTCATTGTATCAAACTTGATTAGTCAAATGGTTGTATAATAACCATAACGCCTTTATTCAGGCATTAAGCAGCATATAATGGTGGACGAAAATGACTTTTAGATATCCTTGCATAAGTGATGGGAAGTTTAGCGTAAATTGCTAACTGTGCCTCTACCAGAGCAGCTTTAATTTTCAAACAGGCAAGCAATGTGCAAAAGATCAAGAAGTAACAATATTATTTGAACCGCAATGAAAGTAGAGGGACGTGAAAATGCTTAAAGCATTATTTAATTGGATGTTTGTCATAGGTTTAATCCTATTAGGAGGCCGCCTTATAACGATGATTTGTCGATATTTTGACATTCCTTTTACAACATTTTTTAAAGATTACGCCCTAGTATCTATGATTATTTTAATTGTAGGTATTATAGGAACGGAAACAATGAAGAAACAAAACTAAAGACATAGAAAAAGATTCGTCACATAATAGGTGGCGAATCTTTTTTTAATGGATTATTTCTTTTTCTCATTATAATTACTACGAGCTACTAGCATGATCATGTAACATAATAGGCCGAATAAAAGGGAAATAAATAATGAATGCAGTAAAGCTACCGTTAAATTCAGTCTAGTTAGGACTACTAACATACCAGCAATCACTTGTAAAATAACTATAGTAAATGCAATAACCCATCCATAGTAAATTACACGTTGGTTTTTATATTCTTTCACAGCGTGCCAAGTTATGTATGCAATCCAAATGAAAATAATAAGAACAGCTAGTCGATGTCCCATTTGCACCCATTCGTACATATTATTGGGAGGTGCAAAAGGTGTCTCATTATAGCAAAATGGCCAGTCAGGACAAATTAAGCTCGAATCTGTATGACGAACTAACGCCCCAGTATAAACGACTAAATAAGAATAAATTGTGACAGCAATTGTATGCCAACGTAACTTTTTACCAATAAATACGTTATCGGCATCAAATTTTCGATCGACTTCAAATACAATCATAGAAAGGAGAAGAACCGCAGCAAAGGAAATAAGAGAAATCCCAAAATGAAGGGCTAGGATGAAATCACCTTGTCCCCATAAAACTTGAGCAGCTCCTATAAGAGCCTGCGCGATTAAGAAAAACATTGCTAAAAAACCAAGTAACTTTACTTCACGAATATGTCCGAGTTTACGCCATGTCCATACTGTTAACACAAGAATTGAAATAGATACGACTCCAGTTACAAGACGATGTGAGAATTCAATAAGGACTTCTGGTGTAATCTCCTTTGGAATAAGAGATCCATTACAATCAGGCCAGTTTCGACCACAGCCTAAGCCACTATCTGTTTTAGTAACGAGAGCCCCACCTAGTAAAATAAGGAGCATCCCAACTGTAGCGGCAACAGCAAACCACTTCAAATACCTGTTGTGTTGCATAAAATGAGTCACCTACTTTATCTATCAACATTACAAGAACGTAATGTTTCTGCTACTAGATAATATCGAAAATACGTATAAAAAACAACTTGTAAAGAGAAGGGAGTAATAGATGTCGATTCCATTTCACAAATTGTTCATAATTTCGTGCTTTAACCTTCACAATTCATTTTAGAAAATGTTTTACTATAGATATGTTGTTTTTAATTATATTTCTAGACAAAGCTAATTTTTACAACTTCATCTAAATTTCACTTAATGTCTAGAAATCAATCGCAAATTTCGCTATAGTTATTGTTAGCGGAATATGCTTACAAAAATGAAAGGAGAGGTATTATGTCAAACGGTCGTACACTGGCGGCTACTAGAAATACTGGTCCAGAAACAACATCTGTTGTAAAAGATTTCTTAGCACTAATAAAAATTGGAATCGTTAACTCGAATCTTGTCACAACGTTTACAGGGATGTGGCTGGCTTTTCAGTTTACTAGTAGACATTTCTTGCAAGAGCTTGATGTTATCTTTTACACCATGCTGGGTGCAGCATTCATCATCGGTGGCTCAGGCGCAATGAATAACTACATTGATCAGGATATTGATCCTATCATGAAAAGAACAAAAGCAAGGCCGACAGTGACTGGCAGATTTAAGCCGAATTTCGTATTGACCATTGCCCTCTCATTTTTAATTGTAGGTGAAATTTTGTTATTTGCGGCATCGTTTGCAGCCGGCATGTGGGGACTAGTAGGAATATTTGCTTATGTCGTTCTGTATTCAATGTGGTCGAAGAGGAAGCATGTTAGCAACACTGTTGTAGGAAGTATTTCCGGGGCTATTCCTCCAGTTATTGGATTCGCGGCGGTTGAGCCTGCTTTAGGTCCGGGAGCACTTGCCTTATTCCTAATTATGTTTGCATGGCAACCACCACATTTTTATGCGCTTGCTATGAAACGAACAGAGGAATATCGTGCAGCTAAAATACCAATGCTACCTGTAGTAAAAGGATTTAAACGTACAAAGTACTCAATGTTATTCTGGATTCTTTTATTATTACCGTTACCTTTCCTTTTACCAGAGCTTGGAATTGGCTTTTTAACTCTTGCTACTACATTGAACTTGGGTTGGTTAATACTAGCTCTGAAAGGCTTTACAACAAAAGATGATATGAAATGGGCAAATAAAATGTTTATTTATTCATTGAATCATATGACCATACTATTTGTAGCCATGATCATATTTGCGGTGTTTAGCTAATTTAGGAATTCTTTCTTTTCTTAAAGAATTCATATAGACAGAACTAATGTCCTAGGTACACATGAAAATACAACAAAGAAAGAGGGGTTTAATTAAGCTATGATGAAAGGGCTTAAAAAATGGCGTCTTTTTTCACTTCTAGCAGTGATGATGGTCTTCCTTTCAGGTTGTGGTGAGGATTATCTATCAACACTGAAACCATCTGGAGAAGTAGGTAAACAACAATTGAACTTATTACTGTTAACTACTGTAATTATGACGCTAGTAGTAGTAGTAGTATCCGTTATTTATTTACTTGCATTCGTAAAATACCGTCGTTCACGCGTTGGTGAAAATGTGATCCCTAAGCAAGTAGAGGGTAGTCATACGTTAGAAGTGATTTGGACAGTTATACCGATTATTTTATTATTAATTATCGCTGTACCAGTTGTTACAACTACTTATAAATTCGCAGATGTTGCTGCAATGGATGAAGTAGATGAAGAAGGGAACAAAACAGCCCTTACAATCAATGTAACAGCAAAATTATACTGGTGGGAATTCGAATACCCTAACCAAGGGATCGTAACGGCTCAAGAGCTAGTAGTACCAACAGGTGAAAAAGTTTACTTTAATTTAAAAGCTGCCGATGTTAAGCACTCATTCTGGATTCCTGCTGTAGGCGGTAAAATGGATACAAACGTAGAAAACTTAAACAAATTCTACCTAGTATTTGATAAAGAATCAAAAGATCTTAAAGATGGCGTATTTTATGGAAAATGTGCTGAATTATGTGGACCTTCACATGCTTTAATGGACTTTAAAGTAAAAACATTAAGCCCAGATGCATTTGATGCATGGGTTGACGCAATGAAAGCGACAGAAGGACAAACTGCTGACAAAGCTTCAACAGATCTTGGTGAAGCAACTTTTGCTAACAGCTGCTTAGGCTGTCACGCTATCTCAGGTTCAGGAGCAGGCGGTACACCTG
This sequence comes from Lysinibacillus irui, assembly GCF_028877475.1. Lineage (NCBI taxonomy): Bacteria > Bacillati > Bacillota > Bacilli > Caryophanales > Bacillaceae > Lysinibacillus > Lysinibacillus irui. The sequence continues at coordinate 853,332 of NZ_CP113527.1, forward strand.
GTCCAAACTTAACTACGTTTGGTGATCGTAACCGTGTTGCTGGTTTCTTAGAACACAATGAAGAAAGCTTAAAAGCTTGGATTAAAAACCCAGAGGAATTTAAACCAGGTAACTTGATGATGAATGCTGAAGGCACTGCGCCTATCTACGGTAATTTATCTGACGAGGAAATTGAAGCTCTTGCAACTTATATCATGGGCTTATCAGTAGAAAAATAATTTTCGTTCTATAGTAACAAATTTTGAGGGAGGTAAAAGTTGTGAGCTCATACACACAGAAAAAGGGCTTTGGAGCAACTGTCTGGGATTACATTACTACTGTCGACCATAAAAAGTTAGCAGTTATGTATTTATTAGCCGGAACATTGTTCTTCGCTATCGCTGGTTTTGAAGCGTTATTAATGCGTATTCAGTTAATGAAACCAAATAACGATTTTGTATCAGCTGGTTTTTTCAATGAATTATTAACAATGCACGGAACAACAATGTTATTCCTAGCTGCTACTCCATTACTATTTGCATTTATGAACATGCTTGTACCATTACAAATTGGTGCGCGTGACGTTGCATTCCCGTTCCTTAACTCTTTAGGGTTCTGGTTATTCTTCCTAGGTGCAGTATTCCTTCACCTGTCATTCTTTATGGGTGGCGCTCCTGATGCGGGCTGGACTTCTTATGCATCATTATCTTTATATTCTCCAGGACATGGTATTGATTTCTATGTTCTTGGTTTACAAATTTCAGGGGCAGGTACTTTAATTTCTGGTCTTAACTTCATCGTTACGATCATTACAATGCGTGCTCCAGGTATGACATTCATGCGTATGCCATTATTCACTTGGACTTCACTTGTATCAAGTGCGTTAATTTTATTCGCATTCCCTCCATTAACAATTGGTTTATTAATGATGTTATTTGACCGTATGTTCGGTGGTAACTTCTTTGACCATACAATGGGTGGTAACACAGTTATTTGGGAACACTTATTCTGGATCTTCGGACACCCAGAGGTTTATATCCTAGTATTACCTGCGTTCGGGTTATTCTCTGAGATTATCCCAGCGTTCTCTCGTAAACGTTTATTCGGATACTCTTCAATGGTATTCGCTACAATTTTAATCGGTTTCTTAGGGTTCATGGTTTGGGCCCACCATATGTTTACAACTGGTCTTGGGCCAACAGCAAACGCAATCTTCGCTGTTGCAACAATGGCTATTGCTGTTCCAACAGGTATGAAAGTATTCAACTGGATCCTAACAATTTGGGGCGGATCTATTAAAGTTACAACACCAATGCTTTATGCACTTGGTTTCATCCCGTCATTCGTTGCGGGTGGTGTTACAGGGGTAATGCAAGCATCTGCTCCTCTTGACTATCAACTACATGATTCTTACTTTATCGTAGCTCACTTCCACTATGTAATCGTTGGTGGTATCGTTACAGCATTATTTGGTTCAGCTCATTTCTATTGGCCAATTTTCTTCAACCGTATGTTAAACGAAACGCTTGGTAAAATTACTTTCTGGATATTCTTTATCGGATTCCATTTAACGTTCTTCGTTCAACACTTCCTAGGTTTAATGGGTATGCCACGTCGTGTATTCACTTACATGGAAGGTCAAGGTTGGGACCAATTCAACTATATCTCTACAATCGGTGCATTAATGATGGGTGTAGGGGTTATCTTAATGGTAATCAACTGCTTAATGTCGATCAAAGGCAAACCAGCAGGTCGCGACCCATGGGGCGATGGACGTACTTTAGAATGGTCAATTCCACAACCAATTCCATTCTATAACTTCCGTCAAACACCACTTGTTCGTGGTTTAGATCCATGGTGGATTGAAAAACAAGAAGGTAACAAAGAAGTGACATTTGCTGAGCCACTAGGTGATATCCATATGCCAAATAACTCAGCGATTCCATTCGTTATTTCATTAGGTATGTTTATTGCAGCATTTGGTGCTCTTTACAATCCAGATGCAGATAAACCTTGGTCAATCTACATTTTAATCATTGGTTTAGCAATTACTTTCGGTGCGATGATTTTCCGTTCTGTTAAAGACGATCATGGCTTCCATTTACACAAAGAAGATATTATTGAAATTGAAGAACAACTTTACGGCAAAGGAGGAAATAAATAATGGATTTCAATACTAAGTTTACTCCTCATACTTGGCCAGACCATCCTGAACAAGCTACGATGGAAGGTAAAAATAAAGTCGTTGGTTTCTGGATTTTCCTTGCCTGTGAAGTTGTACTTTTCGCAAGTTTATTCGCTACTTACCTAGCGCTTAAGAACAAAGGGCCAGCTGGCATGGAGTTCACAACACAAGGTTTATTTGAATTACCATTAGCATTTGCAATGACGATGTTATTATTAACATCTTCATTAACATCTGTATACGCAATTTACCATATGCGTAACTTTAACTTTAAAGGTATGCAAACTTGGTTAGCAATTACTTTAGCTTTAGGTCTTGGATTCTTAGCACTTGAAATTTATGAATTCCAACACTATGTGCACCTTGGTTTTACATTTAACCAATCTGCATTCGCAACTGCATTTTATTCTTTAGTTGGTACACACGGTTTCCACGTAACTTTAGGACTTGTATGGATTGCAACTTTAATGATCCGAAATGCTAAACGTGGGTTAAACTTGTACAATGCACCTAAATTCTTCGTAGCTGCTTTATATTGGCACTTTATCGATGTTGTTTGGGTATTCATCTTTACAGTAGTATACTTGATGGGAGTGATCGGATAATGTCTTCACACGATACACCTATAGTTGCTAAGTCACAGGCACAATATGAATATGATCGTCATCATAATGCCGTTCATATGCGTAAACAAGTAATCAACTTTGCGATCATGATTTTCTTTACTTTTATCGCTTTCGCAGTAGTTGCAGCCGATTTTTCTAAATACTTAATCATGCCATTAGTATTATTATTGGCTGGTGTTCAAGTTGTACTTCAGCTTTATTCTTTCATGCACTTAGAAGACAAAAAAACACACTTCGGTGGCGTTATTGGTTTCTTCATGTGGATGGGAATTTTAATCGCATTTACATTCTTCTTAGCATTTTTAACAATCATTTGGTGGTAATCACCAATAAAGCACGTTCGTCATATTGTACGAACGTGCTTTTCTTATTGTAGTGAAGTTATGTAGATTTCAAAAAGAGGCAAACACTGTTAAACTTAACATTTGTTCACCTTTCGTTCATTGCAGTATAGCTGTAAGCGTTTTATAATAGGAGTACTGAAGTTTAAAGGAGTGCGTTCTATATGCCACTTAGTATATTTGGTTTCCAAGCATTGTGGAGCCCATATTTAATAGGGGTTCTTGTTTTTATAACAATCATCTATTTTTTAGTCACAATAAAGTGGCGTAAGGATTTTAAAGTAAGTGAGCCTTTAAAAAAGGGTGAAGCCATTTACTTTGTGTTAGCCATGATTACTATTTATATTATCAAAGGTTCTCCAATTGATTTAATGGCTCATATTATGTTTACGATGCATATGGTGCAAATGGCTATATTATTATTACTTGTTCCCATCTTCCTAATTAAAGGGATCCCTTGGTGGGTTTGGAAAGTTGCTATTGAGGCACCAGTTGTTAGAACGTTGTTTAAAGTACTGACATTACCTGTTGTTGCAGTATTTGTGTTTATTGGTTTATTTTCCTTCTATCATTTACCTTCAATATTAGATTACATTAAATTAAATGAAACATTACATGGTACCTATACATTTGTATTATTTCTTTCTGCTGTTTTTATGTACTGGCCTTTAATTCAAAATATGCCTAATAGAGCTCATATGAAGCCATTACATAAATTAGCCTATATTATTGCCAATGCCGTGTTAATTACACCTGCTTGTGGATTAATTATTTTCGCTCCTAATGCAATGTATGAAACATATACAAATGGTGAAGCATGGTTAAAAGCAATGGAGCTTTGTGTACCAGCCTCTACGTTATCAGGCTTATCTTTATCAGGACCAGAGCTATTTACAGACATGAAGCCTGTTGCAGACCAGCAATTAGGTGGCGTGTTAATGAAAATCTTACAAGAACTTATTTTTGGTGTATTAATTGGTACAATCTTTACAAGATGGTATCGTTCTGAACAAAAGGATCCAGATAAAATTACTGCTGACGCATTAGCTGCACACCAAAAAAAATGGGAAAGCCAACAGCAGCATTAATTTTAAAATAGAAATTTACTATGTATAAGGAGTTTTGACAATGGAATTGCAAATTTTGCCTACTATAAGTACATCATTTATCGTGATTAGTGCTGTACTCGTAGCGATAGGTTGGGGCTTAATTATAAAAAGAAATGTAGAAGGACATAAAAAAGTAATGCTTGCTGCAGGTGTAGCTGCACTTATTTTCTTTATTATTTATGCTTCACGAACAGTGTTTATAGGTAATACTGCTTTTGGTGGTGGTGAACATTTAAAACCATATTATACGTTTTTCTTGATTTTCCACATTATCCTGGCAACATCCGGAGCCGTATTTGGTATTGTTAGTATTATTTCAGGTTTAAAAACAAATCTCAAATTGCATAGAAGAATTGGACCAATCACAAGTATTATTTGGTTCTTTGTTGCGATTACAGGTGTCCTTGTTTATTTACTATTATATGTTTTATTTGAACCTGGTGAAACGACTTCAGTTATTAAAGCCATTTTAGGATTTTAAAGAAAATCTCCCTCCTTATTTTTGTACAGGAGGGAGATTTTTTGTAGTAGGCTGAAATAAAGAAAGTACCACGACAAAAAGTAATGGTCCAATTAAAATGCCAAGAAAACCAAAAATTTTAAACCCAATAAACATGGCAATAAAAGTATTTAAAGATGAAAGTCCAATCTTATCGCCAATAATCTTTGGTTCAATCATTCTTCGTACTAAAAATTGTCCCACGGTTAATAACGTTAAGATCCCAGCATAAAGATAATCACCAGCAAACGCCTGGTAAATAGCCCAAGGGACTAATAAGAGAAATGAATCGAGAAAAGGGATAAAGTCTAACACAACAAGCAAACAAGCTAACAGTATCGGAAATGGTGTTTTTAAAAAGTAAAATGCTGCGAATGATATAGCAAAAATACTAAGGCCGACTAGGAATTGAGCTTTTAGAAATCCAAATAGGGCTAATTTTACACGTTGTCCAATGAAAATTATTTTTTGATGATAATGAAAAGGAACGGGCATTAATAATTTCCGATTAATGCTAGGCAAATCTAAAAGTAGCATGTACAAGACAATCCAGTAAACAAAAATATCAAATAAACGAGTGGGAATATATGTTAGTAATGTTGACCAGACATTAATGTTTGTTAAGGATAGGGCGAATTTTTCAATAGAAGCCAAAGCTTTTGCAATCATAAATTGGATTTGTAAAACTAATTCTACAGGTAAATGATAAGTGTAGTTACTGAGTTTAGATTGCATTTGTATCCATAAAGCAGATAATTGATTAAGGTACTCAGGAATATCCATGATAAATGAAGAAAATTGTTTCCAACTTATAAAGAGAAGGAGACTACATAATAATAAAGTTATAGTTAAAAAAAATAAAAAGAAAATGAAAACAACGATTTTACGTTTTTTTCGAAACCGTTTACTCATTCGAACAATAATAGGCTCTAAAAGTAAAGCGGTTAAGTAGGCAAGTAAGATTGGTAATGATATTGAAATGAACCAGAGAATAAAAATGCCCATTGCAATAACAATAATGGGATGACGAAAAAAAGGACGGTTAAAAAACGATAACATATTCTCACCTACATCATGTAAAAGATATAGGTAGTATGAGAAGAAAAAATAATTTTACTCAAATAAAAAAAGACTGGACCACCAGTCTTTTCACATCGATGAAGCTATCTACGCTATACTTGCTATCACTTTAAAACTCTAAAGATTAGCGTGCGTTTACAGGTTCAAAGTTATTTTTATTTGTAGGCTCGATTGAGAATTGATCTAATTCTAATTTAACCTTTTTTAAGATTTCTTCACATTTTTTAACAAGATGTGCTGGATAAACTTCGTCATCCCCATATTCTACACCATGTGGATAATAATATTTACCAAGAGCTGGTTTCATTAACGTAAGGATGGCATCATGTGCGCCTACATCACCAGAAATGGCATATGCGAATACGCGTAGGTAATAGCGACCTTCACGAGTATCGAAACGTTTATCGAATGTCATACGCTCGTAATCCCAACCGCCATCACATTCTAAACCATGTTTTTTCATAATGCTGACAATTAGCTCTTGATCAGCTGTTAAATTTTCAAGGTTAGTATTTTCAAAATACATGTATAGTCCTCCTTTAGGTTCTCGTACAAAGTATACGCTCATTTTTATAATAGAGCATATTTGACATTGTTGCAATGACAACATTGTGTCAACCCAATTACAATTGATATAATAACTTACAATAATGGTGATGAAAAGGAGTCCTTTATGAAAGCTTTATTACGCATTTTAATGCTTTGTGGTGCAATTGCAATAATCGGCTTTATGTTCTTTAATACCCCCAAGGAAAATGAGCCACTAGAAGGGCCAAATACCAATTCAAATATCATACCCCAAACAAAGCTAAAGCAGGAGGCCGCTGTAGGTGCAATGACACGTCCACAAACGGGCATATCAACATTGATAGGAAAAGACACACAAACTGTGTTGGAGCAGTACGGGGAACCAGCAAGAAAAGAACCATCCTCTTTTGGCTATCAATGGTGGGTCTACAATGATGATGTCTCTACGTTTTTTATGGTTGGTGTTGAAAAAAATGTGGTGAAGCAAGTTTACATAGCAGGACAAAATATCGATGCATTTCCTTTTAAAGTTGGTCAGAAACGCGATGAAATATACCGCATGACAATTATTGACTATGAGGTAGCAGCTACTGTTGGTGACAATATTTTCATCTTCTCCATGAGTGAAGAGGATATGCAAACTAGGCTACTTGTTAAATTTGATGGTCTTTATGCACAGCTTTATATAGATCGGGAGACAAGTGAATTGCAGGGAATACGTTATACAGACAGTGAAACACTTGTCCTTCATCAGCCCTATGAAATGAGCTATCAAGGGGAACTAGTTAGACGGACACCGCCTTCCTCTTTTTTGCAACAAGAAATCGATGTGGCTAGTGCCAAACAGCTTGATGATTTATTAAATGTGACGAGAGTCCATCATGATTTACCACCTTTAGAAATGGATAACTCGTTAGAAGAAGTGGCAAGAAAGCATAGTGAAGATATGAAGGTACAAAACTTCTTAGCACATGAGTCCCCAACATATGGTGACTTAAAAAAGAGATTACAAGCTAATAATATCGAGTATAGTGATGCCAATGAAAATCTTGCCACCGCTTATTTTGATGCAATAGAAGCGATGCACGGTTGGACAAACTCTCCTGAGCATAGGAAGGTACTTTTAAATGATAGATTCACACGCGTTGGTTCAGGCGCTTTTGTGGATTATTATACACAAATTTATCTAGAGCCGGCTTCTTCGCAAAAGATGGATAGTAAAGAAAAAGATAGTGAAGGGCAAACAAATGAAGAGCCTGTTAGTGAAGATTCTATAGAAAAAACTGATCAATTATCACCATAATAGAAGAAACCCCCTTATGAAGACAAGCTTTGATTAACCGAGTTTGTCTTCATTTTTTATTCCCTCTTTAGGCTTCTGCATTTTTCGTCACACCGTTACAAAAGCCGTCATATGATAGAGAACCGAAGGGGGGAATGAGGTTTGCAATTAGCTGAGTTATTAAAAGACTGGCCATGTAGTGTGACAGGAGGATCTATTCGAACAGAAATAACAGGTGTAGAGGATTACGCTCAGGCAGTACAACCTGGTGACATTTTTATTGTACGAAAGGGTAAAAAAACGTCGGGTAGTCGTTTTGTTAAAGAAGCATTGGCACGAGGTGCTGCTGCCATTGTGTCTGAAGAAAGTATTTCTTTACCCATTATAGATAAAGAAATTCCTTTTGTATGGGTTCCTAATACCGCATTATTTTTATCGTATGCAAGTGCCAAACTTGCTGCTTTTCCAGCAGAGGCTTTAACAGTTATTGCGATAACAGGAACAAACGGAAAAACAACAGTGAGTCATTTTGTAAGTCAGCTTTTAAACGCTCTACATAAAAAAACAGCAGTTATTGGTACAGTTGGTTTTTTCATCAATGGTGAGAAGCAACAAACAGCTTACGAACAATTAACAACATTGCAAGCAAAAGAGTTACATCCGATTCTAAAGCAATGTGTACGAAAAGGTGTGACACATGTTGTACTAGAAGCCTCTTCAATGGGTTTACAACAACATCGACTTGATCATTGTGATATTGATTGTGGTGTATTTTTAAATTTATCAGATGATCATTTAGAAGATCATGGAGGGTTAGAAGCCTATAAACGTGCGAAAAAGAGATTAGCGGATTTATCCAAAAAGCTAGTGTTAAATGGAGATGATAATTTTTGCCGTTCCGTTGGTATCTATGATAAGAAAAAATCTTGCTCATTTGGCTTTGATAATCACAATGATTTACATATACAAATTGTCAGTGAATCAGCTGGAAAAACTGTACTTTGTCTACAAACTACCGCGAGTGAGCATATTGTTGAAATCCCTTTTGTCGGAAAATATCATGTACAAAATACGATAGCAGCCTTAATGGCAGTATGGCGTATAGGGGTCCCTATGGAAGATATTGTAGAGCATATGTGGTCTTTAAAGCTACCAGAAGGAAGGCTTGAGAAAATTGATAATCCGTTAGGTATTGAGGTATATGTAGATTATGCCCATACTGCTGAAGCCTTACAAGCTGTATTACAAACCTTTGATCGTTCCAAAACCATTTACCTAGTCTTTAGTTGTGGAGGAAATCGCGATAAGGCGAAACGATTTGCTATGGGTGCAGTGGCGAGTAAATATGCTGATGTAATCTATTTAACAACAGATAACCCACGTGATGAAGATCCAATTGTTATTAATGAAAGTATAATTGCTGGTTTTACAGAGCAACAATACTACGAAATTTATCTAGATCGAAAACTTGCTATTCATCAAGCTTTAGCAAAGGCGAAAAAGGGCGATATTGTCCTTGTTGCCGGAAAAGGGCATGAACAAACACAGCAAATTAAAAATCAAAAATTCCCTTTTTCCGACCAACAATGTATCAAAGACTATTTTTCAAATCTAATTACAGACGACGCTGAATAACAAAGAAAGAGCCCGTAGCTATGGCAAGCTTGCGCCCCGTCTCATCCTCTATATCACATTCCATGACAAGCGTTTGACGTCCTTTATGGACAAAACGACCACGTGCAATCAATTCTTTGTTCTTCGTTGTGGCGATATAGGAGACATTCATATTTGTAGTAACTACATTATATCCCTCTGGTACAGAGCGTGAAGCAAGTCCACCCATAGCTGCATCTGCAATCGTTGCAATAATGCCGCCGTGTGGTACCTTAATCGTATTATGGATGACAGGAGTAATAGGGATACGGACCTCGCTCACTTCAGGCTCAAATTTTCCTACCATATGTAGAGCAGCATTAATATAACGACGATGAATGCCTTGTTGTTTATCACGTAATCCATTTAAAAGATGGAATAAAACTTCCTCATCTTCCTCAGTACTTTCTTGTAAAATTGCGCCAAGTAATTGTTCAATTTGTCCTTTAGCTGTTGACATCAATTGGAAAACCTCTTTCATTAAAAATATCATTAATGTAAAATTACCATAAAATCTGTTATGATGGGAAAGAGATTGGGGGAATTAAAAATGATGATGACCTCTGACTGGGTAATCATTTTAGATGAGGCCGAAGAGCTTTGTAAGATGATTCTTTCCTCAGAACCAGCGATCGCGCTACAACAAGCGTATGATGCAGTATATAGTGATACGCAAATTGTAGAGGCTATTTATGCATTTAATCGCATGAAAGAGCAGTACGAAGATGTACAACGTTTCGGAAAATATCATCCGGACTACCATACAATCATGAAGTCAATTCGCCAACAAAAGAGGGCACTTGACTTAAATGAGAAAGTTTCAGCCTTAAAAATTGCTGAAAACGATTTTCAGGATTTACTGGATGAGATTAGCCTTTTAATAGGAAAAACAGTCTCTGAAGCGGTAAAAGTTCCTGTAAGTAATCCATTCTTTGCCTCTGGTTCATCTTGCGGAGGAGGATGTGGCTCGGGTGGTTCTTGCTCTTGCTCAGCGTAATGTAAGATGTGTATAAAACACATCTCTTCTAGACTGTAAACAACTCGAAGGTACTTGCAGAGTTGTTTACAGTTTTTTTTCATTATGTAGTGAAAGTAATTTCGGGAGCTTTCAAAAATAAAGGGAAGGACTTGCTAATGTCCTTCCCTTTCTATTGTTTATATCAAGCTTGCTTTTGTAATAACTCTACAGCAATATCAGGGCGATCAGTAATAATGCCTTGTGCTCCATTATTGATCAATTTGTTCATTGTGTCTATGTCATTGATCGTCCAATAGTGAACAGGTATATTCAGGTTATTTAAAAACTGAATAAATTTAGGCGAATCTAAGGCAATAACCCCTGATTTAGGTGGGATTTGAAATACATCTACTTTTGGATGATATAAATGTCCAAATTGACTTGAGAAGGAAGCGAATGCTTTTCTTACATCCGATTCACCTGCACCAAGTGCTACCTGATTTTGAGCATATAAATTGAAGCGATCTATTTGTTCACCGTAAAAACTTGTTACCACGACACGATGTTCAGCGCCAAGTTCTTCAATTAAACGCCAAAGTTTTGAAGGCATTAGACTTCCTTCATACGTATCAGGAGCATCTTTTATATCGATATTGATTAGCATGTTTGGATAACTTTCTAATAGCTCTCGTAACGTTACTACATTTAATTTATCCTCTCTATATGGAAAAGCTCCATCTAGATCTTCAAACTGGTAGCCATGGTTTAAGGCGTTAAGTTCTGCCAATGTCATATCAGCAACGAGACCATAACCATCTGTAGTACGTTCAACTGTTTCATCGTGGAAAACAATAATTTCCTCATCTTTCGTTAGGCGGATATCGATTTCAAAGCCATCAACACCTAGCTGCGCAGCTTTTTCAAAAGCCATCATTGTATGTTCGGGTGCTAAATGAGCTCCGCCACGATGTGCAAGTATTACAGGGCGATCAAATTGTAATGCTTGTTTGCTTTCTCGTTGCTGCGGTTTAGAAATCGCTTTACTACCTGCCCACGCCGCTGCACTTGCTGCTGCAATGGCAAGCGCAATTTTTGTTTTCTTACCCATATTCGTCCTCCTTAACAATTATCGTCATATAAAAAGTATAGTGATTTCATTTTTCATTGATTGTAAGTGCTCAACGTTGGAGAGCTACCAAAACTAGAAACTAGTATAAGTGAATAAGGTGATTTTTTCATGCTGATTTTTGCCGTCATCATATAAAATAATTGTTATGGAGATTAAGTGTTAAAACGTTCCATTATCGAGGCGTTAGCAGCATTTATTATTCCTTTTAATGTAGCAACCATTCATTCATCAAAAACACCTGATTCATAATTCTGCCAAGTTCAATGTTTATGCTTTTCCATTATAACGGAAAATTGAGCGTTCTGTCAGCTAAACTCTGTTGCTATCATTTTCTGGTCTATGGTATTCTTTTAGGTAAGAAATGAGGGAATCCAATATGAACGAACGACAAGGGCTAATCGTTTACGTCCATCAATTAAAACATGCGAAGTCTCTTCGGAAATATGGTCATGTTCTTTATATTTCTAGAAGGCAAAAGTACGTAGTGCTTTACTGTGATCGTGAGGATATTGACATGATGACAACAAAACTACAACGCCTCCCATTTGTGAAAGACGTTGTAGAGTCTTATCGTCCATTTGTGAAAACTGAATATGAAAATGCAAAACCAGATAAAGCAAAGGAATACGACTATAAAGTAGGTCTATAATATTAAGTTAATGCAGGTATATAGTTATTTAGTCTTAATATGCCGATTAAGTATTGATAAAATAGTTTTGATTCCGAAAATATAGATGAGTGCTTTATTTCTACAACAACTGCTTTTCGATCGAGTTGTTCTATTTGTGCTTCAAACATTTTTTGTCGCTTTGTTGGTTGTTCCTCATTATATGGGATGCCTTCTCGACAAATATATATAGGCATGAATTTACTTTCACCGACTGGTTTCAGGGCGACAGCTAAAGAAATTACCTTCTTATCTTCTTTTGTAGAAGTTAGTATAAAGGCTTGATGAAAACGTTCCTGATTGGTTTTAATAATTTCGAGTAGCTCGTAAACATCACCATAGCCTTCACCTAATTCTATAAATTGTTGTGGCATAATAATTGCACATCCTTTCCATTATCATAGTATCATGCTGCGGGAGGTCAAGCACATGAAATTTGCATTAAGCTTTTTTTCTATTTTAGCACTAATTATTACAGGAACGTTATTTTTCCAATATCATGCTTATTCTTCTGATCTAGAAACTGGCATAGGTGATTTTCATTACTCACAGGAAATAGAAATTGTTTATCGTGAAAATAGCTTGGATATTCGTCACCATTTTAAAAATCTGCCGAATCAAAAGGTGAAGATTAAATGGCCAGAAAAAGCAACGAATGCTAGTTGCTTTATCGAAAATGAAAAAAGCTGTGAACGTTTATCAGATGAAGTTTCTTATTTTGCAAAAGGAGAAACAAAATCACAATCTGTGTCATACATAATTCCCATTGAGGGTGGCTTAAAAAATAAGATGCTCCTTCAAAATGTTTTTGCTACACTAATGAATGGTGAAGCATCTTATTCAATTGTATCTATTTCGACGGACAGTAAAGTGAATGGACAATGGATTACAGGTCTATCATTAGTTGGTCAACAACAATTAGTTCATGTCAATTATACAATGTTTAGAGGAGATGGAACGGTTCAAGATCTTTATTGGCAAGCAGGTAAGCTTAAAGTACAAGAGCAATCCCCTGTATTATCGATCTATGCCCAGCAGGCCATTCCGAATGATTTCCTAAAATCATTCGAAAATTTACAGTTTTTAAATGATGAACATATTGCCATTATTCAAGAAAAAAGTCCAGTAGTAGCTCATGATGAGAGATTGTTATTTTTACCAACGCTTACTGCACAAGCTGTTGAACAGGAAGTGATTTTGTCACAAATTAAATCTCAATTTAAATTTGTGGATTCTCCAGAATGGTTACCTGAAGTTGTGGCATCCTACTTATTAAACGACCAAATTGGCGGAGAAAGAACGAAGAAAATTATCACGAACTTAAATGAATATATGACGGATAATCAACAACAAGCTTGGCAGGAAACGCTGAAAAAACTAGGGGATGAATCGATTTCACCGGATACATTGGACAAGTATTTATCGCAAGTATTAGATGCTAAGACATCCTATTTTACATTAAACGCGCAGCAAAAAAATGGAATATATCCACTTTTATTTGAGGATGCACGAGATGTGTATGTCAATGATGTGTTGAAGGAAGACGTACGTGTTATTCGCTATGAAGGGCAAACGTTGTATACTGCAGATACATTATTACCTGAGCTTGGTTACTCAGCTGAGGAAGGGCAGAATGGTTATTATGTAAATAGTGAGCATCGTACATTCCGCTTCCCTAAAGAGCCAGGATTCTATGTCTTCAATCAACGAAGATATTCGACTATTTCTGAACCAATTATTAAGATTGCTGATCATTATTATGTAGAAGAGGCTTGGTTACAACGTTTATTCTTGGTAGAATTACAAAAGAAAGATGAGCGAATTCAAGTATTAGCACAAGAACAATAATAACTTTTGCAGCGGAGGGCCACTCTTTCGCTGCAAAAATACTTTATATGGATGAAAGTACGGTGATATGCTGTTATGAGAGTTGTAGCAGGAGAACGCAAAGGAATGCCGTTAAAAGCAATAGCTGGAAATACGACAAGACCTACAACAGACAAAGTAAAGGAATCGATTTTTAATATTATCGGTCCGTTTTTTGACGGAGGGATTGCACTTGATTTGTTTGCCGGAAGTGGAGGCTTGGGTATTGAATCATTAAGCCGAGGGGCGGAGCGTGCTATTTTTATTGAAAAAGACGCCAAAGCATTCCAGGTGCTACAAGAAAATATAAAAAAATGTCGCTATGAAGAGGATACAGAGCTCTTTCGAATTGATGCAAAGCGTGCTGTGAAAGCGCTATTAAAACGTGATATTACCTTTAAATTAGTCTTTTTAGATCCTCCTTATCATCAACAGGAATATTATGATTTAGTACAGATTCTTGTTGACAACGATAAAGTTCAACGAAATGGTATTATTTTATGTGAACATGCAAAAGAGGTACAATTACCTCAGCATTTTGGGGAGTTTGTTTTAACAAGACAAGAAACATATGGCGGAACTATCATTTCGGTTTATCGCTGTAAAGAGGAAGAGGGAGAATAAGTTGTCTGAGAAAATTGCTGTAGTTCCTGGGAGTTTTGACCCTGTCACATTCGGCCATCTAGATATTATCAAGCGTGCGGCAGATGTGTTTGACATTGTATATGTAGCAGTATTAAACAATTCAGCGAAGAATCCGTTGTTTTCCGTAGAGGAACGTATGGCTTTAATGGCTGAAGTTACAAAAACATTACCAAATGTTCGTATAGAAAGTTCTTCGGGCCTTCTTATTGACTATGCCAAGGAAAAAAAGGCGAAAGCAATTGTTCGTGGTTTACGAGCAGTTTCAGATTTTGAATATGAAATGCAAATTACTTCTATGAACCGTTTCCTAGATGAAACCATTGAAACATTTTTTATTATGACGAAGAATCAATATTCCTTCCTAAGTTCTAGTATAGTAAAAGAAGTTGCGAAATACGGTAGTGATGTTAGTGAACTAGTTCCAACATGTGTCGTACAAGCTTTAAAAGAAAAGTATAATTTTGATAAATAATATTGAGAGGATGTCAAAAAAAATGACATCCTCTTTTTTCTTTAGTGAAAGCTATCGTTATTTCAGAAAAAATAGAGCATAAATAGTTGGCACAATGATTATGCTAAGGAGGCGGAATTTTATATAAGGTCTTACAGATAGTTTTGCTGATTTTGCGATAACAAAGATTTGTAAGTGAATACTGATACTTTGCATGGTTAATAAAATCACCACTAATAAAGTGATATACGGAAAGTCTGGAAAGGCAGTAACCGTCATTTTAAGGCCATTTGTCACCTCGAGGATAGCTGCAATAGAAAGTTCGACCGTATAAGGTAGTTTTGGTATTAGCTGATCTAAGCCCTCCTGTACGATGGTCTGAATCGTTGTAAAAAAGATGATGGTTGTACCAACTAACAGAATTGTTGGAGCGGTTTCTTTAATACTTTCTGAAAAAGGAGCACTATAGAGTGGTGTGTTTTGTACGGATATACTAGGTGGATCCGTTTTGCGAAATAAGTAATAGCCTGTTACTAAGCAACAAATATTAAAAGTATGTAGTAAACATAAAAACAACCATCCAAACGTATTACTGTTTAGTAAATCAAGGCTTACAAAACCTAGAACGAACAATGGACTTGGTGCATGACAAACAGCAAGTAAAAAATTTGCTTCTTTTGTGTGTAATTGACCACTATTTTTTAAATATACAATGGTTGTCGCGCCTGTTGGATAGCCACCAAGTGCACTAATAATGTAGGCTTGTACGTATAAAGAGGCTCTTTTTGTTTTTGTTCGCATAGGAGCCGTTAAACGCAGAAGCCATTGTGTTAACACGAGATATGGCAGTAAATATGGAAAAAGTGCTTCCATGAAAAGATTTAAGCCTAAATCAGTACCACTATGAGCGGTTTGTGGGAATAACAAGAGTAAGAGAATGAGAATTACGCAGAGCGCTATTTGAATTGTAGCAAACATGTTATCAACTCGTTTCAACTTTTTGTCATTCACATAGGCAAATGCTAAAATCAATATATGTGAGAATGGCAAAAACATGAACGTATGGTTTTGCAAGCGTCCTAGGAGGTGTTTAGTAGTGAAGAAAAAAATTGGAATTTATGCAGTGTTGTTAGTCGTGATTTGTTTTTTGATGTTATACCGACTAGACGCGTATATTATGAAACCTGGAAGTGCCTATGATGTCAGTAAATTTGTAACTGTCGATAGCAAAGAGGCAGATAGTTTGGGATCATTAAGTTTAATGACTGTCGCGATGCAGCAAGCCACACCGTTTTCGTATTTATGGGCAAAAGTTCAAAAATATCAAAAACTAATGGATATGGAGCAAGTACGAAACCCTTTAGAAGATGATGAGGAATATAATATTCGACAGTTAAAATTAATGTCTGATTCTCAGTTTAATGCGAAATATGTAGCTTTCCAAAGGGCTGGGTTAGAGACAAAGGTGCATTTTAATGGCGTATTTATATTAAATGTGTTAGATGGCGGAGCATCGGACGGTATTTTAAAAGCTGGGGATGAAATTATCGAGGTTGACGGTCAAAAAATAACGAGCCAGCAAATGCTTGTTGACCTTTTAAAGCCTAAGCAGCTTGGAGATAAGGTAACAATTCAATTTAAACGTAATGAAGAACGCAAACAGGAGACCATTACGTTGCAGGAAATCCCTAATACGCAAGAACATAGAGCAGGTTTAGGGATATCTTATACAGAAAGCAAATCTATCGAAACAATTCCGAAAGTAACGATGAAAACGGAGGATATCGGAGGGCCTTCAGCTGGTTTGATGTTTACGCTTGAAATATTGGATCAGCTTCTTGATGAAGATTTAACGAAAGGCTACGCAATTGCTGGTACTGGTGAAATGCTAATAGACGGTTCTGTAGGTAGAATTGGCGGAATTGATTATAAGGTTATTGCAGCTGATCGAGATGGCATGGAAATCTTCTTTGCGCCAGATGATGAAATTTCTAAAGAAATGAAGGCGAAATATCCAGAGCTAGAATCTAATTATGCAACTGCTGTAAAAACGGCAAAAGAAATCAAAACCAAAATGAAAATTGTTCCAGTGAAAACGGTAGATGATGCCATCGACTATTTAAAGCAGCTACAGCCAAAATAAAATCTAAACCCGAACTATTTCGAAACGAAAGCTTCACAGAATAGTTCGGGTGTTTTTTTGATGTAAAAATCTTTTGGAATAGTTAACAACGGATAGGCGGTGTTTGATAGTCCTTAGGTAGGGGGCGATCCTTTGTTCCTTGTTCGATACTCAAATTGTATAGCTCAGCAGCATGAATATCGATAGCTAACATCGCATCATTGGTAGCTGCTACTCGGCTAATTAAAGGTAACTCAATATCCTTTTTGTGCTTACCTATATAAGCTTGTCCTTTAGAACTCATGCCTAGTAATCGAATAAAGGTTGGCTGTTCAAAACTTTGAAGCTGTTCTTTTGTAAAGCCAGTATAAATATGTGTGATCATACGTTGAAGACGAGTCCATGTATAACGTTTGGATTTTACTTTTTCCATAAAGCTATTGAAAGAATTGCTGGTCTTGGCTGCCTTCACTATGGCATTTTCAATACCTTCTGTTACTTCTGCATAACGAGTGAGTTCTGAAGGTGTATGTCTTATTATAGTGAACTGCAATAATGGCCAAAATCTTTCCCAGCTTGCAAAATGGTTATATTTATTATACCAATCAGCTAAAAAGTCAAAAGTGGACTCTGGGACAACATTTTGCACACTCTGTAAAGAACTTGTGGACGCAAGAGCTTTACGTATACCCGTTGCACTGGCGATCGATGAATCTTCCTTTAAAACATCATGATAGCCTGCTGCGATGCGAGGAATTGTTAGTGGTTTAATATGGCTCCCAAGTGACTTGGCTGCTTCAAGATAATGAAAGCCCAGAATATTATTTGGTTGAGCAAGATCGATGTATGGAGCAGGGAACTTCTGAGAAAGCTGTTCATAGGCATAATGTAGACTTTTAGGATAGCTTGCACCTGTTTTAAGGCTTTCTTTAATAAGTATGTCATATTCTGAACGGTTGTGGTCAATCAGCTCAAAAGTGTTCAAAAACGGTTGAATAGAACCATTCTCACTACCAAAGGCAAACGACTCACAGCCAACAGCGCTTAATAAAGAAATAGCGCCTTTTGCAAAATCGGAGGCAGGTGCTGTACTATAGACATAAGGAAGCTCGATCACTATATCCACACCGCCAGCAAGGGCCATTTTAGTACGTGTCCATTTATCAACCATGGCAGGTTCTCCACGTTGTAAAAATGTTCCGCTCATCACTGCAATGACGATATCCGCCTGTGCTACTTTTTTAGCCTGTTTTAAATGATAAGCATGTCCATTGTGAAAAGGATTATATTCAACAACAATTCCAACCGCTTGCATGCTTTTCCCCCTTATAATTTGTGTCTTTATTTAAAACTGTAGGAGCAAATACACTTCTCATAGTATATAATTATAGGTGGGTTTTAAAGTGGTGACAAGAAATTATCTTGACATCTATTTTTACACATTATATAATCAACAGTGTTGTCTCGAGGTGATTAAACGAATGAAATGGTCAATTCATCAATTATCTAAATACCGCCAAAACGGGATGCCAATCGATGCCTTTGTCCAGCTGGATGAAGTGATGGAGCGAAACCAGGATATTCGAGCAATTTCGCCCGTTCATGTAAAAGGGCTATGTACTTTTGGTGCATCGCAAATGACATGTCAGTTAACTGTGACAGCGACGTTAACACTTCCATGTGCTCGCACGTGGGAGGATGTTGAGTTTCCTATCGAAGTTGAGACAGTTGAAATTTTTAGCTGGATTGACGAAGATAAGCGAGGAGACGATGACGGAGACATTCACTATATTGACGGTGAAGTCATCGACATGAAACCAGTTCTTGAGGAATTAATTTTACTTGAGGTACCAATGCAAGTGTTCAAAGAAAATTCTGAAGGACAAATGCATGGTGGTAAAAATTGGTCTTATGCAACAGATGAAGACGTAGAGCTACACAAAAAAGCTGATGAACAAAAAGTGGATCCAAGACTAGCTGCTTTAGCTAAGTATTTTGATCAAACAGACGAATAGACGATCTGTAAGGAGGTGCCATCAATGGCTGTACCATTTAGAAGAACTTCTAAAACTGCAAAAAGAAAGCGTCGTACGCATTTCAAATTATCTGTACCTGGTATGGTAACTTGCCCTAACTGTGGTGAGGCTAAATTATCACACCGTGTTTGCAAAGCTTGCGGACAATACAAAGGTAAAGAAGTAGTTAGCAAATAATACAGTGTTTGCTCACTTAAAAGGCTAGTAGAGAGACCATGGCTCTTTACTAGCCTTTTTGTTGGCTTAAAAAGACGGAATATTTTGTTGATTATGAAGTTCTTTACAATAGTAAAATAATTGTATGATACAATTTATTCATTGAAACAAAGGGGGGAACAATATGTCTTATAAAATTGATAATGCTGATGGCATTATGACGTTTACAATTAATCGTGAAGAGAAGCGGAATGCGGTTAATGATGAGGTTATGGATGGTCTTCAAGAAGTCATTACATATATTCGTCAGCATGAAGATGTCCGATTTTTAGTAGTGACAGGTGCTGGTGATAAATCATTTTGTTCTGGTGGGGATTTATCAGAGTTTCATTCGTTAGAAACAGAAGATGAGGCATTTGGTATGTTAAGTAAGATGGGGAAAATATTATATGAACTTGCAACACTGCCGGTGCCGACTATTGCTCTTATAAATGGTACTGCTGTTGGAGGTGGTTGTGAGATTGCTACAGCCTGTGATTTTCGTCTAGTGGCAAGTCATGCGAAGTGTGGCTTTATTCAAGGGACCTTAGCGATTACAAGTGGTTGGGGTGGTGGTACATACTTATTTGAGCGGGGATTACGCCATGATCGTGCGATGAAGATGCTTGTAGATGCAAAGCCATATCCCGCACAGCTATTATATGAGATAGGGTGGGCTATGCGTGTTTTTGAAGGCTCGAAAGAAGAAGCGTTGGATGATTTTATTGAACATATGCGTAAAATCCATCCTTCTGTTCATAAGGCGTATAAAGAAATTGAACTTCGGAAGTGGCGTGAATGCAATATGTATGAGCGTGTAATGGAGGAAGTTCGGACATGTGCAAAGTTGTGGGAAAGTGACGCGCACCACCAAGCAGTTAATAATTTCTTGACAAAGAATAATAATAAGTAATGTATAGAGGCAGTGATAAGAGGAAATCAAGATCACTGTCTTTTTTCATGCAATGATTCTATTTTGCTCGTTACTGCATATAGTAGTAAAAAATGCGAGGGTGATAGATTATGGAATTGAAAAAAAGAAAAGATCAATGGACAAAGGAAGACGATGAAAGACTAGCAGAGATTGTCTTGCATAATGTGCAAAATGGTAAAACGCAGCTAGAAGCCTTTGAAATGGCGGCTGCAGAACTAGGTCGTACAAAACAAGCATGTGGTTTCCGCTGGAATAAAACATTACGTGGTCAATATAGTCAGTCGCTATTAGCTGTGCGAAATCAGCCGCAACAATCTATGCGAAGTCACTTGAAATTGGCATTGACAAGTTTTGACGAATTAACTGAGGCTTATCAAACGCTTGAAATGAAGCATCGTGAATTGCAAAATGAGCATGAGAAATTGGTGAAATGGCTACAGCAAGGCTATTCATTGATGAAAGATTAAAGTGACAGGTGTGAGGCATTTTTAAACAATGAAATTCATTGCTTTTCTGGAGGTAAAACCCTTTCTGTATATCGTCAACAATCAAACAATCCTGTATAATAAAAGAACCAATATTTAAGGTGCCTTAGATCTAATCTAGGGCACCTTATTCTTATCGTTTTATTTTGGCTTTGGAAATTTCTTTTGTCCGAAAGAGGAGCACTTGTAGCGTTCAATCACCATGTCCTGAGTGGATGACGATGCCTGATTTAATGGTTCTGAAATCTCAGGGTAGTGAAAGACATAGTTTAGTTAACCGTTATCATAAGAAGTGACTCAGAGGACAGTACACATTGAGATAGAAAGGGTGTAAAAAATGAAAGTGGCCATAATAGGTGCCGGAGCAGTTGGTCAATTAACAGCAAGTTTTTTAGCTGAGTCGGGTACATCGGTATCATTGGTTGTGAGAAGACAGGAGCAGGTTAATGAGCTAAATACTAAAAAGTTGACACGTATCAACGTGGACGGAACTAAAACTGTGCAAAATATTGTTTCTACAACAAATTTGACTTCTCTTCCAATGCAAGATTTACTAGTGATTGCTGTAAAATATAGTCATTTGCAACAGCTCTATAAACAATTAGCTTTATTACCAAGTGATATGCCGTTATTATTTATGCAAAATGGATTAGCGCATTTTGAGGAAGTGTTAAACTTACCACAAAAAAACATTGCCTTTTGCTCTGTGTCCTTTGGTGCTCAAAGGGTAGATCAAACAACGGTTTGTCATAGAGGAGTAGGACTGTGTAAAATTGCTGTAGAACGAGGGAAACAACACACCTTTGAGAAGTTACTTCAATTACATTGTTCTTTGTTTCCTGTTGAAATGGTTAGTAATGCGGAGCAAATGCTTTTTGACAAAGCCATACTTAATAGTTTGATTAATCCTTTAACTGCTGTACTACAATTAAACAACGGGGAGTTAGTAACAAATAAACAAGCGTTTTTACTGATGGAAAATATTTATCAAGAGCTTACTGAAGCGTTTGAAAACATGGAACACTCCATATCTTTTGGTGATGTGGTAGACTTATGTAGGAAAACAGCCGAAAATACATCATCTATGCTGGCGGATCGCCTGCAGGGTAGAAAAAGTGAAATTGAAACAATAGTTGGCGTCATTTTAAACAAAGCATTGGCAAAGGGTCATCATTTGCCAACTTTGCGTACTTTATATCACCAAGTACTTGCACTAGAGGAGAGCGGTGAAAGAAGTTGAAAGACCTTTTACATATCGTGATTAGTATCATTATTTTTTGTCCAATAGTTCTTTTTGTTATTGTTTATCTCGTAGGTAGAAAAATTAAAATTCGTGGCACACATGCTTTTGGAGCAGCCTCTGATGTTACGACATTGTGTTTGTTTTTTTCGGTCCCCTTAGCTATTGGGGTGTTGTGGCGTGTGAATGTAGGAGCACTTTTAGTGATTCTTGCACTAATGATGGCTATGATTTTTACATATATTGATTGGCGAACGAAAAAGGAACTAGAAGTGATGCCGTTATTAAAGAAGATTTGGCGTTTTTTGTTTTTAATACTTAGTACAGCATACGTAGTCATTTGTATCGTAGGCGTTATTCAATCCATTATAGAATATTTACATGTAGTCTAAGCATTTTCTTTTCATGTTGAAGCTATAAGCGTTAAAATAGTAGCATTGAAAATAGTTATTAAAAAATCATTTTGTATGAATGGGAATATTCATTGCATTTATACACCTTAGTGCTAGAAGCATAGTATTGGGTGAAAACATTAAATTTAATTTTTTTGTATGTTTTTGTACCGAATGAACAGGAATGGGTACCCTTCTTAGAGGGAGCTTTTAAGATACTCGTCCTCTGGCATAAGGTGTATCCACATTATGTTGCCTAAAGTATTTTTCGAGCAAGTTCGGAAAAACCGAATTGGGATTATGTGCATAGTATGAATGGAATAATTTCTCGTTCCAAGTAAGAATGATTTAGTGAGTAGAGGAGTTTATGATAAATGAAACTGGAGTCTATCCAAGTACCTATAAAAAATCATGTGCTAGCAGATTACTGGTCGCCAAATACTGCTATTCATCAGTTTTTTGAATATGATTATAATGATCAAGCTTTTGAGGATCGAGCGAAGCATTTAGCCCAACATGCCCGTGATCAAAAAGAATTAACAGCTATCATCCGACAATTTATGGAGCCGTTTGGGCTATCCCAAAAAGCGAACGAACACTTAGAACAACTAGAGCAAGGAGCTATGGTAGTAGTTGGTGGACAACAAGCAGGTATCTTAACTGGCCCTCTTTACTCCGTTCATAAAGCTATTTCAGTGATAGCATTAGCCAAAGAGCAAAGTGTAAAGCTGCAACAGCCTGTTATCCCTGTTTTTTGGATAGCCGGAGAAGATCATGATTTAGAAGAAATTAATCACACGTATACAGTTCATGGAGAACTACTGAAAAAGCGTGCATACAGTGAGCGATCTAGACGTAAGACGATGGCGTCTGCAACAACGTTAAACAAAGAAGCGATGACACAATTGATTAACACAATTGTTCGAGATATTGGTGAAACGGAGTTTACGGAAGCGCTAATTAAACAATTGGTGGACGCATTAAATGATAGTGAAACATTTACGGATTTCTTTGTTTGTTTAATGAATCAACTGTTCAAAGAAGAAGGCTTGTTGTTAATTGATGCTGCTGACTTCCAATTCCGCCAATTTGAAAGTAAATATTTTGCACAAATTATTCAAAACAATGAAGAAATTGCTAGAGTAGTAACCGAAAAGGAAGAAGAGCTTGAGCAAGCAGGCTACGGGAAGCCTATTTTGGCAACAGCTGAAGCAGCCAATTTATTCTATGTGGAGGATGGAGAACGTCATCTTTTAGAACGGAAAAATGAGCTGTTTGTTAATTTAGCAGCGAACATCAAGTTTTCACAAGAAGAGCTACTAGATATTGCAGAAAAGCACCCTGAACGTTTAAGTAATAACGTAGTGACTCGTCCTTTGATGCAGGAGATGGCACTGCCTGTCCTAGCGTTTGTTGGAGGACCTGGTGAATTGGCCTATTGGGCTACACTGAAAAATGCATTCAAGGTATTAGATCTACAAATGCCAATTTTTGCACCACGTCTTCATATCACAATTGTTACAAGACATGTAGAACAGTTGTTACGTGAGCATCAACTAACGGTTTCAGACGTTTGGGAAGGAAAGGCATTGCAATTGAAAGAACGCTTTATTGCAGATGTTCAGGATAGTGAAGCGAAGCGTCAAATTCATGACATGCAGCAATTATTAACTGAAAAGTATGAGGAGCTAGCATCCTACTTAGAGAAACAACAATTGCATTTAGATAAAATCCTTGAGAAAAATCAAGAAAATCATGCGAAGCAATTTGATTACCTACAGCAAAAAATTGAACAAACTGTACTAAGTAAGCATGAAACGACTATTCGTAAATTCACGACATTGCAAAATGAGTTGTACCCAAATGATGGTTTCCAAGAGAGAACCTATAATCCATACCAATATTTCAATGAGTTTGGACCTATGTTAATAACTGAAATGCTAAAGCAAAATTATAGCATCGGTAAACACCACTATTTACTTTATTTATAAACGTAATATCAGGTGCTTTTTACCTAAGTGATTATTTGATATCATGTGGATATGATGAATGATGTCTGAAAAAGTAGTATTTAAAGAGCTATCCTACTATGGGTAGCTCTTTTTTTATGTCCTTTAGCATATGTCGGATAATTCCCTAAAGGTCTAATTGCATATTAAGCGATAAAATGTCAAGTTTTTTTTAAAAAAAGTGGAGGAAAGTGGGGGGATGTGGTACATTATTTAATAAAGTGGGGTGAGTAGTATGTTCATGGGAGAATATCAACACTCCGTTGATGCGAAAGGGCGATTAATCGTACCGGCAAAATTTCGTGACGCTTTAGGCGAAACGTTTGTTGTTACAAGAGGTCTCGATAACTGTCTATTTGGCTATCCTATGAATGAATGGCGAAAACTCGAAGAAAAATTAAAAGGTTTACCAATGACCAAAAAAGATACACGTGCATTTGCAAGGTTTTTCTTTTCTGGAGCAACAGAGGTAGAAATAGACAAGCAGGGGCGCATCAATATCCCAACAACACTTATGCAACATGCACATCTTGTCAAGGAGTGTGTGGTGTTAGGCGTTTCAAATCGAATTGAGATTTGGGCTAAAGATGCTTGGGAAGATTACTTTAGTGAGTCTGAACAATCTTTTAATGAAATTGCAGAAAATATGATTGGCTTTGATTTTTAACTTTGATAGGTATTACAACGCAAATGTTGTATGAGGTTAAGGCCTGAAAGGAGCGTGTGGTATGTTCGATCATACAACCGTGTTATTAAAAGAAACTGTTGATGGGTTGAACATCGATCCTGATGGTGTATATGTGGACTGTACGCTAGGCGGTGCAGGACACAGTGAATATTTAGTACAACAATTATCAGATAAAGGCCGTTTAATTTGCTTTGACCAGGATATGACGGCTATTGAAAATGCGAAGGTTCGATTAGCGCCCTATATTGAGCGTGTGACATTTATTCATTCGAATTTCCGTTATTTAAAAGAGGAGCTATTGGCTCATGGTATCGATCAAGTTGACGGTATTTTATATGACTTAGGCGTATCTTCTCCACAATTAGATACACCTGAGCGAGGCTTTAGCTATCACCATGATGCACCACTCGATATGCGTATGGACCAAACGGCAACACTTACAGCATTTGATGTTGTCAATCAATGGGCATACGAAGATCTCGTACGGATATTTTTCCGATATGGGGAAGAAAAATTTTCGAAGCAAGTGGCTCGTAAAATTGAGGAGGCCCGTAAACTAGCACCGATTGAAACTACTGGTCAACTAGTCGAGCTGATTAAAGAGGGTATTCCAGCAGCGGCACGCCGAAAAGGTGGACATCCAGCAAAGCGCATTTTCCAAGCAATACGAATTGCTGTAAATGATGAGCTAGGCGCAGCAGAGGATTCATTAGTCGATGCGATTGATATGATTAACGTAGGGGGGCGCATTAGTGTCATTACGTTCCATTCATTGGAGGACCGCCTATGTAAGACAATCTTTAAGGAAGCGTCATCATTACCGGAATTACCACCAAATTTACCTGTAATTCCTGATGACATGAAACCTACTTTAAAGCTTATTACACGAAAGCCAATCATTCCTTCAGAAGAGGAATTGGCAGTAAATAATCGTGCGCGTTCAGCGAAGCTTAGAGTGGTGGAAAAAATTAACGACAAAGGGCGTGAGTAAATGGCAGCAGTTCGTGTAAGGCAACAGCACCAACATCAACAAGTGCAACAACCGATAACACCACCTAGTCCACAACCCACTATCATACGTCGTAAAAAAACGAACCAGAAGTTTGAAAAAACAATGCTACTAGTTTTAGTTGGCATTATCGCTGTATTAGGAGTGCTAGTATTAAATAACCAAGCAGCTATTCAAACAACAAGTATGGACATTCAAAAGATCGAATCAGAAGCAGAAGAGATTGCGAAACAGAATGTTGACTTAACGGTTCGTGTAAGTGAACTTTCTACATACGAAAATATCTGGAAAAAAGCAAAAGAACTCGGTTTAACTCAAAATGAGAAAAATGTAAAGGTAGTGCCGGGAGAATGAAAAAAAAGAGATTTCGATTCCAATGGGGAGCCTTTCTATTATTAATTTTTTATGGAGGGCTCTTTTTTGTATTATTCACAAGAATGGTAACAATTCAAGCGACAGGAGAAGTAGAAGGACAAGAGCTTGCAGCGAGAGCAGCAGCAAAGTATGGTAAGGAAAGTGTTATTACAGCAAATCGTGGGAAAATTTATGATCAAAGTGGTCAAGTAATTGCGGAAGATACGTTAAGCTATCGCTTGGTTGCTATCGTAAATGAAGCGGCAACCACAGACCCAAAGAAACCAAGACATGTTGTTGATGCTGAAAAAACAGCAAAGGTTTTAGCTAAATATATTCCAGCAATGAAAGAGGAAGAGGTTGTTAAGAAACTAAACAATCGCTATCGAAGTGATGGAAAACCTTTATATCAAGTGGAGTTTGGAAGCGCAGGCCGCGGCATTAGTCACGAGGTTATGAGTAAAATACAGAAAGAAAAACTACCGGGAATTCTATTTGTTAGTGACCTAAAACGTTATTATCCAAATGGAGTGTTTGCCTCACATTTAATAGGCTATGCACTGAAAAAGGATAATAAAGATGGCACGGTGACAACAAAGGGAGAAATGGGACTAGAATATACTTACGATAAAGAACTAACTGGCGTTAATGGCAAGGTTGAATATGAGACGGATGCTTTCCGTTACTTACTACCAAATAGCGAGAAAATGATTACGCCAGCTAAAAATGGGGATGACATCTATTTAACACTCGATAAAACGATCCAAAGCTTTTTAGAAGAGGCGATGACGAAGGTAGAACAGGAGTATAATCCTGAGTCCATGACCGCGGTAGTAGCAGATCCTAAAACTGGGAAAATTTTAGCGATGTCACAGCGTCCCACATTTAACCCAGAAACACGTGAAAGTCAAAATATGAAGTGGCTAAATGAGGTAATTGAAGAAACGATTGAGCCAGGTTCCACGATGAAAACATTCACGCTCGCCTCAGCTATTGATACAAATACATGGGCACCGAATGCTCCCTACCAATCAGGTTCATATACTATACTCGACCGTACTATTCGTGACCATAATCAAGTTGGGTGGGGGACAATTTCTTATTTAGAGGGATTCCAGCGTTCATCGAATACGGCCATGGCCAATTTATTAAAATTAATTGGCGATGAGGTTTTCATTGAATATTTAGATCGCTTTGGCTTCGGTCATAAAACAGGCATTGATTTGCCAAACGAAGCAACGGGGACAATTTTATCTAAATATCCAATTCAACGCGTAACAACAACGTACGGACAAGGTTCAACAGTCACGCCAATTCAGCTTATTCAAGCAATGACGGCTATTGCGAATGATGGTAAGATGATGCAGCCGTATGTTATCGACCGTATCGTAGATTCTTCAACAGGAAAGGTTATTCAAAATCATGAACCTGTTGAAAAAGGACAACCAATTAAAGCTGATACGGCAAAACAAGTACGAGAAATTCTTGCCTCCACATTAACATCAAAATATGGGACAGCAAAGGATTTTATTCTAGAGGATTACGAAGTTGCTGGGAAGACAGGGACAGCGCAAATTCCTCGAGCAGATGGCTCTTATTCATGGGGTGCTAACCAATTCCTATATTCATTTTTAGGAATGGCTCCTGTTGATGATCCACAGTTAATCATGTACGTTTCAGTGAAAAAACCTAAGTTAAACAATGAGCTTGGCTCAGTACCAGTGTCTAAAGTCTTTAATCCAGTTATGTTAAATAGCTTAAAGCACCTTAACATCAATCCAGATGATATTCAGCATGTGGATAAAGTTGGTATCCAAGATTATACTGGCCAAAGTGCTGAAGCACTTGAAGTAGAGTTAGCGAATGATGGATTACAACCAATCGTTGTGGGTGATGGTGGTAAAGTTATAGATCAATATCCAAAAGATACAAAGAAACTTGTAAAAGGTAGTTTTGTATTTTTAAAGACGGATGGTGATATAACATTGCCAGACTTCACAAATTGGTCCTTACGAAATTTACTTGTTTTTAAATCCATGACAGGGCTAGAGATGGAGATTTTCGGTGAAGGTTTTGTAGCAAGTCAAAGCGTATCAGCTGGAACTGTCATCACAGATAGTTCGCCGATCGTTGTGAAGCTTAAAACACCTGCAGAAAGCTTCGTTCAAGACGTTGAAGCTGCCTCCGAGGGTGAAGTTGAAGAAGTAGATGATGAATAACATTGAATAGAAGTCCACTTTATTTCATACGTTGTAAAAAACAAGGTGTGATGTCGAATGAAGTGGATTTCTATCCATTCTAAAAAGCGTTTACGTGTTTTATATGTGTTGTTTATGTGTGTAGCAGTGGCGATTGTGATTAGGTTGTTCTTTTTGCAAGTTTTAGATCAAAAAGAACTGACAACCAAGGCAGAGGAGAATTGGGATCGAGAAATTCCATTTGCAAATGAACGAGGACACATTACAGACCGAGATGGCGAAAGTATTGTAACGAATAAGTTAGCGCCAACATTATATTTCATGCCTTCACAAAGTAAAGATATTGAAGGAGCTGCCGAAAAAATTGCGCAAGTTTTAGAAGTAGATAAAGAGAAGTTATTAGAAAAAATGCAGAAAAAAGCGTACTTAGTGAAGTTAGCGCCTGAAGGTAAAAATATACCATATGAAAAAGCGGTAGAATTACAGGGGATGCAGATAGAAGGATTGTATAGTGGTGTTGACTATTCTAGGGATTATCCTTATGGTACACTATTATCTCGATTTTTAGGCTTTACTGGCTATGATGCACAAGGCTTAGCAGGAATTGAATATGAATATGATAAGTTTTTGCAGGCAAATTCTTCTGCTATCCGTCTATTTACAGATGCAAAAGGGAATAATTTACCGAATGTTTCAAGTGCCTGGAAAGCAGGCGAGGATGGCGCAACGATTGAGTTAACAATTGATGTCGATGTCCAACAGGTCGTTGAGCGTGAATTGTCACAAGCTATGAAGCGCTATGAAGCTGACCAAGCATTAGCTATTGCTATGAATCCAAATAATGGTGAAATTTTGGCATTAGCCTCCTATCCAACTTTTCATCCAGCCGAATATCAATTAGTAGAGCCAGCCATTTATAATCGGAATTTACCTGTATGGATGACATACGAACCAGGTTCAACGTTTAAAATTATTACCCTTAGTGCTGCATTGGAAGAAAATCTAGTTGATTTAGAGAATGAAACTTTTTATGATCCAGGTTATACGATGGTGGCTGGAGCAAGGCTTCGATGCTGGAAACGTGAAGGGCATGGGCATGAAACGTTTTTAGAGGTCGTTGAAAACTCCTGTAACCCCGGCTTTATAGAATTAGGAC
Organism: Lysinibacillus irui; assembly: GCF_028877475.1. Taxonomy (NCBI): domain Bacteria; kingdom Bacillati; phylum Bacillota; class Bacilli; order Caryophanales; family Bacillaceae; genus Lysinibacillus; species Lysinibacillus irui. Next base: position 883,148 of record NZ_CP113527.1, read on the forward strand.
AGCGCCTAGGTAATGAGCGGTTGTTGCAGTATATTAAAGATTTTGGCTTTGGTCAAAAGACAGGTTCTAATATTGCAGGTGAAGCATCAGGTATTTTATTTTCGAAGGAAGCCTTTGGACCTGTTGAGCAAGCCACAACCTCATTTGGCCAAGGGGTAGCCGTAACACCTATCCAACAGGTTCAAGCGGTAGCCGCGGCGATAAATGGAGGCAAGCTCTTTACGCCATATGTTGTAAAGAAGGTATTTAATCCGAATTCAGGGGAAGTTATTCAAGAGACGGAACCAGTTGTAAAAAAACAAGTAATCCGTGAGGAAACCTCTGCCAAAGTTCGAGGTGCTTTAGAATCGGTAGTCGCGAACGGCTCAGGTCGACAAGCCTTTCGAGATGGATTACGAATTGGCGGTAAAACAGGAACGGCACAAAAGGTTGAAAACGGCCGTTATAAAAGTGGAGAATATATCGTATCTTTTATTGGTTTTGCACCAGCGGACAATCCGCAAATTGTTGTCTATGTGGCTGTTGATAATCCGAAAAAGACGACACAGTTTGGTGGGGTTGTAGCAGCACCTATTGTTGGGCAAATTATTGAGGATGTTGCACCATTTGTAGGTATTGAAAAATCGAAGGAACAGCTTGAAAAAGATTATCGTTATGGTGATCCAATTACTGTGAAGGTACCGAATTTTATCGGTCAAACAAAGGATGATATTGCCAAGCAATTTTATCCATTCCGTATAGAATGGCATGGCGAAGGGACTAAAATTGGTAACCAATTACCTGAGGTGGATAGTGTTATCAAACAAGACGGTACCATCCATTTATATTTGGAGAACTAATATAACTTTACCTTTAAAAAATGGGAAAGAACCACTATTATTATGAAGGGTAGTAATAAATAAATGAAAGTTTATGCTTTTTTCTTAAAGAAGAAAGTGAAACAAGATTTAAAGGAGATTTTTCAATGAAACTCGCAACAACACTTACCATTTTAGCTCTTGCTTTTATAGTAACAGTTATCCTGGCACCAATTAGTATTCCACTTCTTCGTCGTCTCAAGTTTGGGCAAAGTATTCGTGAAGAGGGACCAAAATCACATATGAAAAAAGCTGGTACACCAACAATGGGTGGAATTATTTTCTTGCTTTCTATCCTCCTGACAACTGTTGGTGTAGGTAGCTTTTTAGATTTATTAACAACACAAACCGTAGTACTATTATTAGTCTTAGCAGGGTTTGGCTTAATAGGTTTATTGGATGATGGTTTAAAGGTTGTCTTTAAAAGAAATTTAGGGTTAACCTCTCTACAAAAGTTAATTGGTCAAATTGTCATTGCTATTCTAGCTTATTTCCTACTCCATGTAGGATCGTTTGATACTACGCTTGCCATTCCATTTACAGAGTGGACAATTGATCTTGGTGTATTCTATGTGGCCTTTTTAATATTCTGGTTAGTAGGCTTCTCCAATGCGGTGAATTTAACAGATGGATTAGACGGATTAGTGGCAGGTACTGCTTCAATTGCCTTTGCGGCGTTTGGTGTAATTGCACTATTCCAAAGCCAAGCAGATATCGCTCTCTTTACATTTGCTGTAACAGGTGCTTTATTAGGGTTTTTACTATTTAACGCGAATCCAGCAAAGGTATTTATGGGAGATACAGGGTCATTAGCATTAGGTGGGGCCTTAGCTATGGTATCTGTATTAGTAAAAGAAGAGTTCTTACTTTTGCTTGTCGGCTTAGTGTTTGTAATCGAAACATTATCCGTTATTTTACAGGTAGGTAGCTTCAAACTTCGTAAAAAGCGTATTTTTAAAATGAGTCCTATCCATCATCATTTTGAATTATCAGGTTGGTCAGAATGGAAAGTAGTGCTTGTTTTCTGGTCAACTGCCCTAGCAGTAGCATTGATTGCAGTCTTATCGGAGGCGTTCTAATGAAAAACTATACAGATTTACAACATAAAAAAGTACTTGTGTTAGGTCTAGCAAAAAGTGGTGTGGCCGCTGCTGAAATTTTACATGAGCTTGGCGCCTTTGTAACAGTCAATGATTCCAAACCCTTTGATGAAAGTCCAGATGCACAAGGATTACTACAAAAGGGAATAACAGTGATTTGTGGTCGCCATCCTGAAGATTTACTTGATGAAGGCTTTGAAATAGTAGTCAAAAATCCAGGTATTCCTTATAGCAATCGCATTGTGGCAGATGCTATAAGTCGTGACATTCCTGTTTGGACTGAGATTGAGCTTGCCTATTTAATTAGTGAGGCACCATTCATTGGTATTACAGGCTCAAATGGCAAAACAACGACGACAACTTTAATATTCGACATGTTAAATAACGGCAACAAAAACCCATTGATTGCTGGAAATATCGGGACAGTTGCTTGTGGTGTTGCTAAAGAGGCTAATGAAGATGACATTATTGTAACGGAATTGTCTTCTTTCCAATTGATGGGGACAAAAACATTTAAGCCTAAAGTTGCTATTTTAACGAATCTTTATGATGCACATTTAGATTATCATGGAACATTTGACAAATATGCAGAAGCGAAGTTTGGTGTTACACGAAATCAAGATGATAGTGATTATTTTATTTATAATGCGGATCAGCCGGTTGTCGTTGGATATGCTGCTCAATCAAATGCACAAAAAGTTCCATTCAGCTCAAAAGGACGTACGGCAGACGGCATCAGTGCAGATGAGACAACAATTTATTGGCAAGGTGAACCCTATATGGAGCGAGCAAACATCGCCTTGCCTGGTAAGCATAATTTAGAAAATATACTTGCCGCCGTTGCAGCTTGTATTCTGGTAGGCTGTGATAAAGAGAAGATGGAAGAAGTCTTAGCTACTTTTGGTGGGGTTAGACACCGGACACAATTCGTGCGTGAATGGAATGGTCGAAAGATTTACAATGACTCGAAGGCAACCAATTGTCTAGCAACAAAGAGTGCATTAGATGCTTTCCAAGCACCTATCATTTTACTTGCAGGTGGTTTAGATCGTGGACATTCCTTTGAAGAACTTCGACCTAGTATGAATCATGTAAAAGGTGTTGTTGCATTTGGAGAAACAGGCTTACGATTTGTAGAATTTGCAAAATCGTGTGGTGTTGAACATACAGTCATTGCTCAAAATGTAGAAGACGCTGTACATTATGCAGCTCCGATGTCAGCAGAAGGGGATATTATTTTATTATCTCCAGCTTGTGCAAGTTGGGATCAATATGACAGCTTTGAAATACGCGGAGATGTTTTTATTGATGCTGTAATGAAGCTGTAATGAGCCTGTAACTATTTTAGAATATACTTGACTTGGAAGGATGGCATTACTGAGAGGGAAAGAAAGCTACTTATTGCTCGTCACAACTTTGATGCTATCAATAATCGGCATTATTTTCGTCTATTCTGCAGGTACCTATTGGAGTGCTGTTCATTATAGTGGAAAAATGCCGTTTTATATGAAGCAAAGCGTATACTTTGTGGTAGCCATTGCCGTATTTTTAATCACGATTCGATTAAATATTTTGAGAGAGCAGTCCTTTTGGAAAATGGCCTATATATTTTCGTTAATTTTACTTGTTCTTGTGCTAATCCCAGGAATTGGACTAGTACGAAATGGATCACAGAGCTGGATTGGGATAGGTCCTTTAACTATCCAACCAGCGGAACTAGCGAAAATAACTGTCATTGTGTACTTAAGCCATATACTAGCGCAACATAAAACAGGAACAATGATTGTGAATTGGCGCCACGGGTTCATCTTGCTATTACCTGTCATTCTTATCATGTTACAACCAGATTTTGGGTCTGTTTTTATTCTTGTTGTATCGGTGTTTTTATTATTTTTTGTCGCTGGGTATCCGTTAAAGCTGTACGCTATGATTATGTTAGCTGGAGTTGCTGGATTAGTAGGGCTAATCGCAACAGCACCATATCGTCTAAAGCGAATAGAAGCATTTCTTGATCCATGGGCTGATCCTTTAGTGAGTGGATTCCAAGCAGTGCAATCCTTAATGGCAATAGGGCCAGCGGGGATTTTTGGCCATGGTTTTGGACAAAGCCGTCAAAAGTTTCTGTACTTACCAGAACCTCAAAATGATTTTATTTACGCTATTATTTTAGAAGAAGTCGGATTGATTGGTGGCCTTGTTATTTTAATGCTTTTTGTACTGACAATCTATGCAGGTTATAAATTTGCTGTCCAGGCTAAAAATCGAACATCCTATTACGCCATTATTGGACTTGTTACGATGCTAATGGTGCAAGCGTTTTTGAATATAGCTGTTGTGATTGGTTTAGTACCAGTAACGGGTGTTACTTTGCCTTTTATTAGCTACGGAGGAACATCTTTAGTAACAATGTGGTTAATAATAGGTATTATTTATCAATTAGCGAAATAAATATAAAGGAGGAGTACTTTTTGGAGAAAGTAATCGATATAGAAGATCGCATACCTACGCTAAAAAAGCGACGAAAAAAGCGTACAAATCGGAAATTTATAGTGCTAATATTACTTTTCTTTATTGTGTTAGCAGTACTCCTTTATTTTCAATCTCCATACAGTAACATCAAAAAGATAACCGTCAATGGTGCTAAGCTTGCGAATGAGGAATATTATGTGAAGGCGAGTACACTTACGCCTGGTAAATCAATGTGGGGTTTCAAAGTGGAAGATATTGAGAGGATTTTATTAAAGGATAAGTGGGTAAAAGAAGTACATGTTAAACGTAACTGGCTTCAAGGCGTAACGATTGACCTGAAGGAATGGAAAAAAGTTGCGTATTTAGCTGGGGACGGTACTTATTATCCTTTGCTAGAAAACGGCAAACGCTTTGAACAAACGGGAAATGATACGCCCATTGATGCACCAGTTTTTATCGGTATAACCGGTGAAAAAACAATTAATAAACTTGTTGAGCAACTAGCGCAATTAAAGCCAGAAGTTTTAGCTTTAATTTCCCAAGTTAACACGAATAGTAATGATGCAAATCCGAATGCAGTCAAACTTTATATGAATGATGGCTATGAAGTACGTGCTGTTATTCAAACGCTAGCGGAGAAGCTAAATTATTACCCTTCTATAGTAGCGCAAATTGCCAACTTAGAAAAAGGCGTGATTGATTTAGAGGTCGGTTCCTACTATCGTCCTTTTAACGAAGAGTACAACAAGATAGACATTGATATGGAAGCGAATGCAGATGGGGAATTGGTTAACCAGGAAGTGACGGAAGATGAACAACAAGAAGAATAGCAAAGGGAATTTTTTTACTAGAAAACAATTTGAATTACTAATTGTTTGTGTGACAACAGGATTTATTATCGGCTATTCCTACAACCAGGCAAAAGATAACCGGGAAGCAGGAGCGATTGATTCAGAGCTTTTTGAGCAAGAAGATTCCTATCGCGAGGAGTTAATAACACAACAAGAACGCAATAAAGAACTCACTGAAGAATTAAATACTTTACAAGAACAAATTAGAAAGTATGAAAAATCATTTGCTTCAAACGAAAAGGACTATAAAAAGCTTGTTGAGCAAGCAGAAGATTTACGGTTATTACTTGGCGAGTTAAAAAGTGAAGGGAAGGGAATCCGAATAACCCTTCAAGATGGTGACTATGATCCGAAATCTTTAAATCCAAATGACTATATTGTCCATGAAAGCCATGTTTTTAAGTTGATGAATGAACTGAAAATTTCAGGAGCCCAAGCTATTGCTATCAATGGACAACGTGTTATGGCCAATTCCTATATTCGCTGTAATGGTCCAGTTATAACAATTGATGGTACACAACATCCAGCTCCCTTTGTGATAGAAGCAGTAGGTGATTCAGAAACATTAATGGCCTCTTTAAATTTAAGTGGAGGGGTAGTGGATCAGTTATTAAATGACAATATTGTGGTGTCATTAGAGGAAAATCAAAAGCTTACAATGCCTAAAGTAAAAGTTGAAAGTTAGGGACAAGTCCTATATTCATGTTTAAAGTCTAATTTAGCCTCCAGGTATTTGTCGATTGTAGGTTGTATTGACAATTTAACATTAGTATTCTGAGAGGCATAATACGATACGTCTAGGAGGGGCTATTTTGCAAAGAAATATGTACACCCGAATAACGTTCGTGCTATTTATTATCGGTTTGATGATAGCGGTACAATACAATACCATACAAAAACCAGCAGAGCGAGATACACGAGATATTTGGGCAATAAGAGAGGAATTAGCACTAGAAAAGCAAAGACATTCCGCATTACTGGCAGAAATTCGCTCACTTCATGAAGTAGTGGATCGCTATGAGCAATCTGAAAAAGTAAATCAGCAGGCAGCCTTAAATGAAACATTAAATCGTTTAAAGCTACAAGCTGGATTAACAGAAATTATGGGGCCCGGAGTCAGATTACGTGTAGAGCCGGCACCTGAATTAATTGAAATGGGTTATGAAATTAAAGAAATATCACCTGATTTGTTAACTCAATTATTAAATGCACTTTTTAAAAACGATGCTACTAGTGTCTCAATTGATGGCAATCGTGTTGTACAGACAACAGCCATTCGGGATATAAATGGTAAAACAACAGTGAACAGTATACCCCTGTCTTCACCGTCCTTTAAAATAGAAGTTGGGACAAGCGATTTTAAAGCAGCGCAAAAATTGTATAATTCACTACAAGCCTCAACGTTTATAGACTCGTTTTATTTAGATAATTTTAACTTAGTAATTGAAGATCCAACTGAACAGTTACAAATTCCAGCATTTGATCAGCCGTTGACAAATGATTATTTAACAGAGGTAAAAAAAGGAGATTAATATATGTGGCTACCGTTTTTAGGTTTGATATTTGGACTTGCCCTTGGCTTGTTAACAAATATACAAATCCCCTCTATGTATGAAAATTATCTGTCAATAGCTGTTTTAGCAGCTTTAGATACATTATTTGGTGGTATCCGTGCTCAATTACAGCAAGTTTACGACGATAAAGTCTTTGTATCAGGATTCTTTTTTAATATAGTTCTAGCAGCAGGTTTAGCCTTCATTGGTGTGAATTTGGGGATAGATTTGTATTTAGCAGCCATTTTCGCTTTTGGAGTACGATTATTCCAAAATATTGCAATAATTAGGCGTATTCTACTAACTCGTATAGATGAGAAACGTCACAAACGAAAAAAAACTTCCATAGAATGAGAGAAAAATTGATCAAAATACTCGATTTGCTTAGACATTATGGGAAATTTACAATAGAATGAAAATAAGAGCATTTTTCAAGGAGGTGCAGCGAATTGAATCAGCAAGATTTATACATTTCACTTGATATTGGGTCCTCCTCTATCAAGGTATTAATAGGTGAAATGAGTGACGGACAATTACATGTAATTGGCGTCGGAAATGTAAAATCGAATGGAGTTCGAAAAGGTGCAATTGTTGACATTGACGCAACAGTACAATCTATTCGAAAAGCAGTAGAACAAGCCGAACGAATGACAGGTTATCAAATTCATGAAGTCGTTTTAGGCGTTCCAGCTAACCAGACGATGTTACAGCTAGTTAAAGGTGTTGTCGCTGTAAATAGTGAAAACAGAGAAATTACAGATGATGATTTAGACAGAGTGGTAGAATCTGCACAAGTCATGTCAATACCTCCTGAACGTGAATTAGTTAACATCATTCCAAGACAGTTTATTGTGGACAACCTTGATGAAATTAAAGATCCTCGTGGTATGATTGGCATCCGTCTAGAAATGGATGCAACAATGATAACGACATCCAAAACGCTTCTACACAATGTTCTTCGCTGTGTTGAGCGCGCTGGGTTAAGTATACGAGAAATATATTTACAACCATTAGCATCAGGCTATTTTGCATTAACTGAAGATGAAAAAAACCAAGGAACTGCCTTTATAGACTTAGGAGGCGGATCTACAACAATTGCAGTATTTGAAGAAGGTTTGTTAACCCATACAGGTGTCCTACCTGTCGGTGGTGATCATATAACGAAAGATATTTCAATCGTTTTAAAAACACCAACAGAACAAGCCGAACAAATCAAACACCAGTATGGACATGCCTTTTATGATGATGCATCTGATGACGAACTCTTTGAAGTGCCTATTGTTGGCACAGATTCTACAGATCAGTACAGTCAGCGCTATATATCGGAAATTATTGGCGCTCGTTTAGAAGAATTATTGGAGTTAGTTATTGATGAATTAGCGCGTTTAGGTGTACGAGATTTACCGGGTGGCGTTGTTATAACAGGTGGTGTTGCAAAGCTTGAGGGGATAGCCCAATTGGCACGTCAAATTCTACAAACGCGTGTAAGAATCTATACACCCGATTATATTGGCGTTAGAGAGCCTTCATTTGCGACGGCAGTTGGACTTATACGTTACGCCTATTTAGAAGATGATTTTTACGGTAAAAGTTCGAATACGCAACCTATTGAATATGCAGTTGTAGGGGCTCAGCCAACTATAAGTAAAAAGCAAGAGTATTCTGCACCTTCAGAACCAAAAGAAAGCGTAATCGGGAGAGCAAAAAAATTATTTGATAAGTTTTTTGATTAACTAGAATGCGTAATGAATGATACAGAGTCGAGTTACCGTGGGAGGAAAAAAGAGATGTTAGAATTTGATACAAGTGTTGATGAACTTGCAGTAATAAAGGTCATAGGTGTTGGTGGTGGCGGTAACAACGCTGTCAATCGAATGATAGAACATGGTGTGCAAGGTGTTGACTTTATCGCTGTTAACACGGATGCTCAAGCATTAAATTTATCTAAAGCGGAAGTAAAGCTACAAATTGGTGCTAAGTTAACACGTGGATTAGGCGCAGGTGCAAATCCAGAAGTAGGAAAAAAAGCTGCTGAAGAGAGTAGAGAACAACTAGAAGAGGTTCTACGTGGTGCAGATATGGTATTCGTTACTGCTGGTATGGGTGGTGGAACGGGTACTGGTGCAGCACCAGTCATTGCACAGATCGCACGTGAATTGGGAGCCCTTACAGTCGGGGTTGTAACACGTCCATTTACATTTGAGGGTCGTAAACGCCAAACACAGGCAATCGGTGGTATTGGTGGTATGAAAGAATCTGTGGATACACTGATTGTCATCCCGAACGATAAGCTATTACAAATTGTCGATAAATCAACGCCGATGTTAGAAGCCTTCAGAGAAGCTGATAATGTTCTACGTCAAGGTGTACAAGGTATTTCAGATTTGATTGCCACACCTGGTCTTATTAACTTAGACTTTGCAGACGTGAAAACAATTATGTCTAACAAAGGTTCAGCATTGATGGGGATTGGTATTGCTACAGGCGAAAACAGAGCTTCTGAAGCAGCAAAGAAAGCTATTTCAAGTCCATTGCTTGAATCATCAATCGATGGTGCTAAAGGCGTCCTAATGAACATCACTGGTGGTTCAAATCTTAGCTTATTTGAAGTGCAAGAGGCAGCAGATATCGTAGCCTCTGCGTCAGATGAAGAAGTAAACATGATTTTCGGTTCAGTTATTAATGAAAACCTTAAAGATGAAATTATTGTTACAGTCATTGCTACTGGCTTCTCAGAGGAAGCTTTACAGCAACAACGTAATACAACGAAGCCGTCACTTAACATAAACAGACAATCTGCTCCACAGCAACAAGCACCAATTCGTGAACAACGACAAGAAATGCATGTTCAACAAGAGCAGCCACGTCAAAATCAGCAACATTATGCACAGGATGACATGCTTGAAGTCCCAGCATTTTTACGTAACCGCAAAAATCGAGGCTAAATCTATGACGTCTCGGCATCATTGGTTCCAGACTTTCGAGTTGGGGAATAGAACTTTTCTTTGTCCTTTGAAAAAGTCTACCTGATGCTTCTCTTTCGGTACAATTGCTGAAAATAAGATAAAACAAATAACTTCTAAAAAGCTCGTATTTTACATATGTAGAATACGAGCTTTTTATTTTGGCTGGCATGATGTTCAAATGTGTAAGGAAACCATGTTTTTTGTCAAAACATTTTTAGGAAATGATGCGATTGTTTGACAATATTTGTGGGAGTAACATGCTAACTTTGTATATAGGAGGCGGCTGTTATGTATGGAGAATGGCTGGTGCTCATTAATACGCTTTTTAATCTAGCGATACTCACGTTTACAGCAAGAGTCACAGGAGTCTTAGTGAAAAATTCAAGATTATTAATGAGTTCAATTTGTAGTAGTTTTGTAGCTGTCATTGGCGGTCAAATGCTGTGGACGACGATTCTTAGTTTTATATTGTTAATTGGTATAGCATTTCGCTTCAAGATTCGTAGCTTTCAAAAGCAAGGACCTATTGTGTTAACAGCAACGATCGTGATTGGTGGATTGTTAACAGCACTACAACCTTTTTTGAAAAATCTTTCTGTTACTCATTTTATTATGATTTGCTTTTTATTGGCAGTTTTAAATCTTATTGCATTTTATAAGCAATGGGGATTTGTCAAGTTAGAGCGCTTAAGTGGTCAGTTTGTATTTGATACAACTTTAAAAATTTTTGGAGCAACAATCCCGCTTTCCGCTTTTGTTGATACAGGCAATCAAGCGATTGAGCCATTATCAGGAAAGCCAGTTCATTTTGTCTCTTATACAGCATTGCGACCACACTTACCTTCAGCGTTTCGAAAATCATTAATAGAATGGCAAGAAACAGACCCATACGATGTATCTATGTTTTCTGAAGATTATCAGCGTTATATACGATTTATTCATGTCAATACGGTACAACAGCAATCAGTTGTCCTTGGTTTTCGCTTTGATGAATGGCATATAAAGGGGGAGCCTTCCCAAGTGAAAACGAATGAATACATCGTTTTAACCAAAAAAGCAAAAAATTTTCCACATAGCACAGCAGCAATTTTACATTTTTCAGCGCTTTCAAATAACTCATAGAGGGGGAGAACTATTGCTTCTTAGGCTACTTGCTAGCTTGAAAAAATTATGGAGTAAGTTTCGGAGTCGTGAAACGTACTATATAGGGGGAAATGATTCATTGCCAGTGCCATTAAGTCGAGAAGAAGAAGTTACAGTCATTGCATCCTTTATGAACGGTGATTTACGAGCTAGAGACACACTAATTGAACGTAATTTACGTCTTGTTGTTTATATAGCTAGACGTTTTGATAATACGGGAACGCCAATTGAAGATTTAATTAGCATTGGTTCCATTGGTTTAATAAAGGCGATCGAGACGTTCAATACAGATAAGAATATCAAACTTGCAACATACGCATCACGCTGCATTGAAAATGAAATTTTAATGCACTTACGAAAAACGAGTCGTATGAAGGGTGAAGTTTCACTAGATGAACCACTAAACTCTGATGCTGATGGAAATGAATTATTACTGTCCGATATTTTAGGAACAGAAGAGCATATTATTCTTGATAATGTAGAGAAGAAAATAGAGCGACAGCATATGTTCCATGCCATTAATTTATTGGGTGCGCGAGAGCGTTATATTATGGAGTGTCGTTTTGGTCTCAATGGAAAAGTTGAAATGACACAAAAAGAAGTTGCCGATCATTTAGGCATATCGCAATCATATATTTCCCGTTTAGAAAAGAAAATTATTCAAGATTTACGTGAAAATTTAAATCAACCAATTTCGTAGAGAGGGAAATTTAACCTACCTAAAATTGGTCGCAGCTTTTGTGCATATTCTTGTTTCTCTCGGACAAACTGATGTCACGGTTTAGTCAGAGAATAACATCCGGAGGAATCGAATATGCGAACAAAAGTAGATCTTTGCGGCTTAGATACATCGACTTTGCCAATTTTAAAGCACGAGGAAATGAAGGAACTCTTCATCCGCTTACAAGCTGGAGAAACTGAGATTAGGGAAGAGCTTGTAATGTGCAATTTAAGGTTAGTGCTAAGTATTGTCGGTAGATTTGCCTATCGGGGTGAACAGGCAGATGATTTATTTCAAGTAGGCTGTATTGGCCTCATGAAAGCCATTGATCATTTTGATTTAAAGCATAATGTACGATTTTCGACATATGCTGTACCGATGATCATTGGAGAAATTCGTCGCCATCTGCGTGATCATCATGCATTACGTGTATCTCGCTCTCTAAGAGATATAGCTTATAAGGCAATGCAGGCAAAAGAGCAGTGGATAACCGATAATTTGCGAGAACCAACGATTGAAGAAATTGCTGAGATGATTGACATGAAAAAAGAAGATGTGTTATTTGCTTTAGATGCTATTCAAGATCCTGTTTCCTTGCAAGAGCCTATTTACTCAGACGGTGGAGACGCTGTTTATATGATGGATCAATTACGTGATGATGATGTATCAGAGGATCAATGGGTTGCCTACGTGTCGGTAAAGGAAAGCTTGCAAAAGCTAGATGAACGTCAGCAAATGATCGTTGCAAAACGTTTTTATTATGGGGAGACTCAAACAGAAATTGCTAAGGAACTAGGGATTTCTCAAGCACAAATTTCGCGTCTTGAAAAAAATGCGATTGAAACAATGCAAAAGGATTACAAATAAAAAAATGCGCATCGAATTATTCGGTGCGCATTTTATCTTCATTCAATGAACAAATGATACATAAAATAAGTGACAGCAAAGTTTGATGAAGGACATGAATGGAACGTACAAAAGTAATTGTTAGAGGAGGTATGTCATTGCGTTTTTCGATGTTACAGCAAAAAGAAGTCATTGAAGCAGGAAATGGACGATTTATAGGCTTTGTAATAGATGCCGAAGTATCAAAAGAAACGGGCTATGTGACAGCATTTTTAATTGCAGAGCCTCGTAAATATCTTGGTTTTTTTAAAGGGGAAGAGTCTGTTAGAAAAGTGTATATGAAAGATGTGCTTGTTGTTGGCAAGGACGTTATTTTAGTAAAAGCACTTTCCTAAGACATCTGTTTATAAAATTGAGATCATGTACGCTGACATAGGTCAGGCTATTCATTGATAAATCAAGCATTGCTTGTTACAATAAAAGAAACTATTGTTGTAAAGTTGGGAAAAACAGTGACAAAAATCTTAACAAATTTAAACAAACTACAGGATTTAATAGCAGCAGCAGAAAAAAAAGGCAATCGTCAGAGCAATCATGTTCAAATAATTGCGGTGACAAAAGAAGTTTCTGTTGAAAGAACGCAAGAAGCAATTGATGCCGGTCTCACTCATTTAGGAGAAAATAGACCCGAAGGCTTACATCGTAAAATTACAGAAATTCAAGCTGATGTGTACTGGCATTATATCGGGTCACTTCAAACACGTAAAGTAAAACAAGTGATTAACAGCATTGATTTTTTACATTCATTAGATCGATTGAGCTTGGCGGAAGAAATTGAAAAAAGAGCAGAAAAACCTGTTAAATGCTTTGTACAAGTAAATGTTTCAGGAGAAGAATCTAAACATGGTTTAACCATCGAAGAAGTTTTACCTTTTGTAGAATCATTGAAAGAATTTACAAAGATTCAAGTTGTAGGTTTAATGACAATGGCACCAAATACGGAAGACGAAGAGCTAATTCGCTCCGTTTTCAAGCAATTAAAACAATGTCAACAGCAAATAGCCGAGCAAGGATTCGCACACGCACCTTGTACCGAGTTATCAATGGGCATGTCTAATGACTTTGAAATTGCGGTAGAGGAAGGGGCTACTTTTGTTCGAGTCGGAACGGCTCTTGTTGGAAATGAAAGAGGGGAACAGGATGAGCATGAAAAATAAAATTAAAAACTTCTTTTACCTTGAAGAAGAATTAGAAGAAGAAATCACGCAAGCTCCTATTCAGCAGCAACAACCCATACAACAACAGCAACCGATTCATTCAATAAAGCCTAAAAAAACAATTAAAGAACGGAAGGCATCTATTCATGAAATTGTGCCACAAAGTTCAGCAGCAACTCCTAACAACATTGTCAGTTTACAAGCAGCTATGAGCTCTAAGGGCGCAAAAGTAGTGTTAATAGAGCCTAGAGTTTATGCAGAAGCACAAGATATTGCAGAACATTTAAAAAATAAACGTGCAACAATCGTCAATTTACAACGTATTGAGCGGGAGCAAGGAAAACGCATTATTGATTTTTTAAGTGGAACAGTCTACGCCCTTGCTGGAGATATCCAGCGTATTGGTAAAGATATTTTCCTATGCACGCCAGATAATGTAGAAGTGACTGGTGAAATTACAAACTTTATTTTAGACGATAATTAATAGCGAGGATTGTAGTTTATATGACTTTTTTTATAATACTTGGTTATGTATCGTTAGCATTTAGGATTTATTCATTTATGCTAATTGCCTATATTTTAATGTCTTGGGTGCCTGCCGCTCAAAATTCAGCCATTGGTCGCATGCTTGAAAGAGTGTGTGAACCATATTTAGGGATATTCAGAAAGTTTATTCCGCCACTTGGAATGATAGATATTTCACCAATTGTGGCTATCTTTATGCTGAATTTTATTGAAAGAGGGCTTGTTATAGTCATTCAGAAAATATTTCTTATGTTCGTTTAGAAGTAAATCCTCACGTTTAGGTGGGGATTTTTTATTTATGGGGAATACTAGTTTTACTACGTTCATCCAACAAAGCAAATAGGAACTAGTGAAAGAGGAGACAACAAGATGGAACACTTAATCCAGCATTTTCGAAAAGATGAGCAGCCTTTTATTGAACAAGTGCTAAGCTGGCAGCGTGAGGTAGAGGATCGCTATGCACCCAAGTTGACCGATTTTCTTGACCCAAGGCAACGTTTTATTGTGTCATCGGTTATTGGACAGGACGACACTCTAAAGACAGCTTGTTCAGGGCTATTTGATGGAGCAGAGAGGCAGCGTATGCTCATTTTTCCTGCGTACTATGAAGCTACAGATGAAGACTTTCAACTGACAGCCTTTACCATCCAGTATCCGACTAAATTTATTCAACTGCGTCATCCAGATGTTTTAGGGGCATTGTTATCATTAGGCTTAAACCGTAGTAAATTCGGTGATATTCGTGTCAATGAGCAGCAGGTGCAATTCGTTGTCGCACAGGAGGTAGCGGATTATGTCCGTTTACATTTAACGGGTATTGGTAAAGTAAAGGTACATGTAGAATCACTAAAGGAAGACGCCCCACTGCTTATCAATGAGGAAGAGTGGTTTGAGGAAGCACATACAGTTTCTTCGATGCGTTTAGATGTGATCATTGCGACGATTTTAAATGTGTCACGCCAAAAGGCACAAGCATTAATTACTGGAAAAAAAGTGCGTGTCAATTGGACGGAGCGGGATACTGTCGCTTTTGAATTACAAGAGGGTGATATTTTATCGATACGTGGAAGCGGTCGTGTCAAAATTATTATGACAGAAGGCCGTACAAAAAAGGATAAAATCCGTCTACAAATCGGTCGATTGGCCCAAAAAAGCTGAAAGTGAAGTAAATTTCATTAATTTTTACTGCTAAGTTGTCGGAACAATTGTATAATAGAAACTACGAATGTACTTGTAAAGGAGAGAAGGATTGTATGCCATTATCACCTATTGATATACATAATAAGGAGTTTACAAAAGCTTTCAGAGGTTATGCTGAAGATGAAGTAAATGAATTTTTAGATCAGATTATTAAAGACTACGAAATTTTGCTTAGGGAAAAAAAGGAAGTCGTTAAGCAATTAGAAATGGCATTAGAACAAGCGAGGCATTTTAACTCCTTAGAAGAAACTTTGCAGAAATCTATTGTAGTAGCGCAAGAAGCTGCAGATGAAGTGCGAAGAAATTCACAAAAAGAGGCTAAACTCATTTTGAAAGAAGCAGAGAAAAATGCTGATCGAATTGTCAATGAAGCTTTAACGAAGGCTCGTAAGGTAACGATTGAAATTGATGAGCTAAAAAAACAATCTAAGGTTTTCCGTAATCGTTTTAAGATGCTTGTAGAGGCACAGCTTGACTTATTGAATGCAGATGACTGGGATCATTTGCTACAATACGATATTGATTTAACTGAAATTCAGGCGTCTGTTGAGGAAGCACAGGAGTCCGAAGATATGTAACTTTTCTTTTACAATTGAAACTTGACGCGATTGTATGAATTTCATATACTTTGTAATAGTAATTATTTTGAACAGATACGCATAGAGGCAGAGACGAAGACAGTATTTGTTAGGCGTAGTGAAGCGATTTGGGGACAGTGCGAGCCCAAACATGCAACTAACATTGAACATCACTTCTGAGCTAAATAGCTGAAAAAAGTAAGTTATTTCGTGTTGCACGACGTTAACGTGCTTGAAAGAGGTAGTACAATAATTTTTGTGCTACAAGTAGGGTGGTACCGCGAGTAGAAGCTTCTCGTCCCTTAGTGGGATTGAGGGCTTTTTTTATTTGTTTGCGAATCGTTTTAGCTGAATTTGCCAATAACTGTCCTATGTGAAAAATGTCTATTATGCTTGTGGAAAATAAAGGAGGAATTTTAAATGGTTGAATACAAAGATACATTATTAATGCCAAAAACAGATTTTCCAATGCGCGGAAATCTTCCAGCAAATGAGCCAAAAATGCAAGATAAATGGAATGACATGGATATTAACAAATTACAAATGGAACGTACTGAAGGTCGTCCAGAGTTTGTCCTACATGATGGTCCTCCATATGCAAATGGTGATATCCACATCGGCCATGCATTAAATAAAGTATTGAAAGATATGATTACACGTCACCGCTCCATGACTGGCTACCATGTTAATTATATTCCTGGTTGGGATACGCATGGTTTACCAATTGAGCAAGCATTGACAAACAAAGGTGTAAAGCGTAAAGAAATGTCAGTAGCAGCATTCCGCCAACTTTGTGAAGAATATGCGTATGAACAAATTGACAATCAACGTACGCAATTCCGACGTCTAGGCATTCGCGGTGATTGGGAAAATCCATATATTACATTGAAACCTGAATTTGAAGCACGTCAAATTGAAGTGTTTGGTAAAATGGCGGAAAAAGGTTACATCTATAAAGGGTTAAAACCAGTTTATTGGTCTCCATCTTCTGAATCTGCTTTGGCAGAAGCTGAAATTGAATACAAGGATATCAAATCACCATCGATTTATGTAAGCTTTGCTATTAAGGATGCGAAAGGTGTTGTTCCAGCAGATGCTAAATTTATCATTTGGACAACAACTCCTTGGACATTACCAGCAAACTTAGGGATTTCTTTGAACCCTGAATTTATCTATGTAGTAGTTGCTGTGGCAACTAAAAAATTCATTATCGCTAAAGAATTATTAGAGTCAGTGGCAACTGCTCTTGAATGGGAAAACTATGAGGTTGTTCAAGAAGTAAAAGGGGATGCACTAGATCGTATTGTAGCCCAACATCCATTCTATGATCGAGAATCTCTTGTGATGGTTGGAGATCATGTTACTGCAGATGCGGGTACAGGTTGTGTTCATACAGCGCCAGGACACGGGGAAGATGATTATCATATTAGTAAACAATATGGCTTAGGCATTCTTAGTCCTCTTGATAATAGTGGCTGCTATACAGAAGAAGCACCTGGTTTTGAAGGCGTATTTTATAATGATGCCAATAAACTAGTAACAGAAAAACTTAAAGAAGTGGATGCATTAGAAAGTCTTAGTTTCATTACACACTCTTATCCACATGACTGGCGTACAAAAAAACCAGTTATTTATCGTGCCACACCACAATGGTTTGCATCTGTTGAAGCATTCCGTGGTGAGTTACTTGAGGCTGTTAAAGCAACAACGTTCACACCAGCTTGGGGAGAAACACGCCTTTATAATATGATTCGTGACCGTGGAGACTGGGTAATTTCACGTCAACGTGCTTGGGGCGTGCCAATTCCAATTTTCTACGCTGAAAATGGTGAACCAATTATTACACCTGAAACAATTAGCCATATTTCTGCTTTATTCCGTGAGCATGGATCAAATATTTGGTTCCAAAAAACAGCGAAAGAATTATTGCCAGAAGGCTTTACACATCCAGGTAGTCCGAACGGCGAATTTACAAAAGAAAATGATATTATGGACGTTTGGTTCGATTCAGGTTCATCTCACCAAGGTGTACTTGTTGAACGAGGCATGAAATATCCAGCTGATTTATATTTAGAAGGCTCTGACCAACACCGTGGTTGGTTTAACTCATCACTAATTACATCTGTAGCTATCAATGGTTACGCACCATACAAAGGACTTTTAACGCATGGTTTCGTTCTTGATGGTGAAGGACGTAAAATGAGTAAATCATTAGGAAATGTCATTATTCCACAAAAAGTAATGGATCAATATGGTGCAGATATTCTTCGACTTTGGGTTGCTTCTGTGGACTATACAGCTGATGTGCGTATTTCTATGGATATGTTAAAGCAAGTGTCAGAAGTGTACCGTAAAATTCGTAACACGTTCCGTTTCTTACACGGCAATATTGCTGATTTCGATCCAAAGAAAGATCGTGTAGCTTATGCAGAGCTTCGTGAAATGGATCAATACGTGTATATGCGCTTGCAAGATGTTTTAAAAGCTGTGCGTGCAGCCTACGATCGTTATGATTTCGCTGCTGTTTATCATGTAGTCAATAATTTTGTAGCTGTGGAGTTATCTTCATTCTATTTAGATATTGCGAAAGACGTAGTTTATATTGAAGGTCATGACAACAAAGACCGTCGAGCAATGCAAACAGTCATTTACGATACATTAATGACATTAGTTAAAATTATGACACCAATTATTCCTCATACAACAGACGAGATGTGGTCTTACCTCCACGCTCAAGGGGTTGTAGAGGAAGTGTCGGTTCAATTAACAGACTTCCCAGAGGTAGATGTTCAAGCGAACTTTGACAGTCTTCGTGAGAAATGGGAAAAAATTATTGATGTGCGTGACGATATTTTAAAAGCATTAGAGGAAGCGCGTAACGCTAAAACAATTGGTAAATCACTTGAAGCAAAAGTGACTGTCTATGCAAAAGAAGATGTTGTCGCATTATTGAATGATGCGAACATTGATTTTGCACAACTTTCTATCGTTTCAGCATTTGAGGTAGCTGCAATTGAAGAAGCGCCTGCAGAAGCTTTAGCACTTGAGCATGTTTCCATTGTTGTTGAGAAGGCTACAGGTGAGAAATGTGAGCGCTGCTGGTCAATTTCAGAAACAGTTGGAACAAATGAGGCACAACCAACAGTTTGCGCTCGCTGTGCAGAAGTTGTAGAAAAATATTACGCTTAAGTTTTCTTTTAATAACAAGAATCTGCATACAATGTAGATATAGGCAAGTCTCCTTTTAAGGGGGCTTGCTTTTTTTCATGAAGATTTAGCAGATTCTTTTAGCTGGAACTATTTAAATAAAATTTCTTTCGTATTGCGGTAGTCTGTTGGTGAGATCCCTACATATTTTTTAAAGGTTAGACTGTAATAATTAGGTGTGTTAAAGCCACAAGTGGAGGCGATTTTTTCTATGGTGTAGTCGTATTTACGTAAAAAGGGTAATGTTTTGATGATGCGAGTAAAGGCAACGTAGTCAACGAAATTTCGACCAGTCTCCTTTTTAAATAGTCTGCTAAAATGTGTGGAGCTAAAGTTTATATAGTTTGCCACATCACGAATGGTTAGTTGCTCGTCATAATGCTCTTCAATATAATGGATGGCTTTTTGAAGCTGCTCATGCTTTGTTAAATCCTCGTAATATCTTATATGAATGTTATCGATAGGTGGTTTTCTTCGTGCTTTTCGTGCTTGGCTATAGGACTCTTTCACTTGCATAGCGTCCTGAAATACACTACCAACCCCCATAAACAAATGAATGCAATAGTCCCTTTTCAGTGTTTCAATAACTTCTAAAAGACAGGCTTCTCCCTCTGACCAATGTTTGAATGAGTTGTACTCACTCGGAATTCGCATGAGAAGTAGTAAATAGCGTTCAAAATGTAAAAAGGACAAAGGTGCTTGATTTACGAAATTTTGACGGAAAATATTGGTGATGATACTGCTTGCATCTGCTTTCTTATCATCTCCATCGATATAGCCTTGAATTAAAAACACAATATTAGGTATACAGTTTGATGATAGAAAGGATGAAGATTGGATAATTTCTTGTTCATTGTCGACTTCACCCCGTATCAAACGCTTTAAAAATGCTTCTCGGAACGGTGAGGTATGATGTTGGGACACTTGTTGTGATAGCTCAAGCAGTGTGAGTGAACTAGCCTTTTTTTCCTGATAGGCTGTATACAGCTTCTTTACAATTCGTAAAAATTTTGATTTTTGTAATGGTTTTATGAGAAGTGCAGGTAAAACTAATTCAATGGCTATACCAGTTGAGTAGGTAAGGTGTTCTGTAACAACCGGGACAATTATACTGTTAGGATAATTTCTTTTTAATCGATTAATCTTTACCCAATCAAATAACCGATTGACTTCATAGACAATAATGGCCTCATCTTCTGGCTTTGATACTTTACTTTCCTCAAAAGCGTTTGGTAAAACCTCTTGTAACCATTCACTCATTTGTTGCTTGTCAAATGAGCTTTCCATATACCATACCACCTTTAAAATGCTACCATCCCCCTGTGAATTGAAAAGATAGAAATATTTTAACTTAAAATAGCAATTTTTTGTACTAATACAGCAATATTTTATATCTATATTGTAGTTGAAATAGAATAAAATAATTGTAGTAAATAATAATTTGAAATTTCAGATAATTATTTGCTGACAAGAAAAAGGGGGAGTTGGCTTATGGCGGAAGTTGGAAGTCATGATTATGACTACGTGGAGGCAGGAACTATTGATGTGAAAGATTTGCCTCCTCTTGATGCGACAACAAACAAAATTATGAAAGATGAATTTACAACAGGTTTAGGTTTATCGGTATTTTACTTTATTTTGATTTTTAGTATCCCTGTTATGAATTGGTTTGCTCCAGAGTTTGCATTTAAGAAAATTTGGGGTGGAATGACAGTTACATGGTTTGTAACAACGATTGTGATGATGGCGATGGCATTTATTATTGCCTATGTGCATACAGCCTTGTACGAAAAGCGCCTAAAAAAATATGATTTAGCAAATAAGTAGTTGGAACAAAGGGGGAAATGTTGAATGATAGAAGCGCTATTAGAACCAAAGATGTTAATGACCATTGCTTTAATGGGAACGATTGTATACATTACGTATTTAACTAAGAGAAATGCAACAGCATCGGATTTCTTTGTAGGAGGACGAAGCTTTGGATGGTTTACAAATGGTTCTGCGATTGGTGGGGATTATTTAAGTGCAGCAACATTCCTTGGGATCGCTGGTTTAACATTTCAACTAGGCTATGATGGGGCTTATTATGCTTTTTGTTTCTCTATTGGGTTAACATTATTAGCTATTTTTGTAGCCGGTCCGTTAAGACGTTTTGGTGCATTTACAGTTGCTGATTTTTTAGGTTATCGTTTTCATAGTAGACGAGCTCGCCTAGTAGCAGTTGCGGTCGTTTTAGCTATCTCGGGCTTTTATGCAGCTCCCCAATTATTAGGTGCGGCTCAAATTTTAAGTATGTTTTTTGGTACTTCCTATGAATTCGGCATTATCTTTACTTGTATTGTGATGGTTTTTTATGTAGGGATTGGAGGAATGAAAGGAACAACCATCAATCAAGCTTTAGAGCTTTGGATTCGTCTTGGAGCCTTTATTGTCATGTTAATAGCTGCGGTTTATAGTGGCTTACATTATGATAAAATTCTCGCAGCTATTAATTCCTTTAGTGGACCTATCACTGGTACTTCACCGTATGCTTTGGATGGTAGTGATGTCAATTTTGATGGGGGTGCTTGGACAGGCACAGGCTTCTATTTCCCAACGTTTTGGCAAACTATTAGTATGACGATTGGTTTAGCGTTAGGAACGATTGGACTGCCTCATATATTATTGCGTTTTTATACAAATCCTAGTGCGAAAGCAGCACGTAAATCTGCACTGATGGCTATCGGTATTGCCAGCGTATTCTTCTTATTAGCTGTTTATCTAGGTGTTGTAGGTCGCTCCATTTTCATTTCTGGAACAGCTAGTGAGGAGGTAATGCGTGATTTAGTATTAGGTGGAAATAATATGGTGATTCCTACTACGGCACTTGCATTAGGAGGAAAATGGTTACTTGGTTTAGTTATTGCAGGAGCGTTTGCAGCCATATTCTCCAACCTTTCAGGGCTGTTTATCACGAGCTCAGGTGCGCTAGCTCATGATTTATATGCCAACATTATGAAAAAGGACATTACACAAAAGCAACGTGTTGTTGCTGGAAAAGTAGCTATATTATTATTAGGCATTTTATATGGAGCACTGGGATTACTTGTGAAAGATGCATCTATTGGACATTTAGTTGCACTTGCCTTTACTGTCGCAGCAAGTACATTCACACCCATATTTATTTTAGGTATTTGGTGGAGAGGCATGACAGAGAAGGGAGCTATTGCGGGTTTACTAATTGGTCTTGCCGTATCCATGTGGATGATCTTTTTACCAGGAACATTACCAAGCTTCTTACAGTTTAAAATTCCAGGTATCGTGACAGTGCCTGTTGGTTTCTTATCAGTTATCATTGTGTCATTATTAGATCGTAAAGTTCCTGCTGATGTGAATGATTTCATGAAGCGGGTACATGCAAAAGAATCGGAAACGGTATAACATACAAAATCATAGCTATTTCTATTGCTTGAAAAAGTGATAGGAATAGCTTTTTATATTCTTGAAGCACATTGGGAATCCGCCATATTTTGATGTGATATTAGTTATTGTCATTGGTGCTGTTATGGTAGAATAGGTAAGATGTTGAGTGAACGGAGGAATGTCTGTGTATAAATATTATGGATTGGCCGCCTTTGTCGTTTTATTGGATCAATGGACAAAATGGCTAATTGTAAAAAATATGGAGTATGGTGAACGTATTGCTGTGTTGGACCCATGGTTTGGCATTTTATCTCATCGTAATAAAGGGGCAGCATGGGGGATGTTAGAAGGGCAAATGTGGTTGTTTAGCATTGTCACAGTTGCTGTTATCTGTGCCATTCTCTATTTTTATCATAAAGAAGCAAAAGGTAAGCCTGTTTTTCAAGTAGGCTTAATGCTCTTACTCGGTGGAGCGGTAGGGAATTTTATTGATCGACTATTTAGGGGTGAAGTGGTCGATTTTGTAGATGTTTTAATACCAATTATAAATTATGATTTCCCTATATTTAATGTAGCGGATGCTGCCTTAACCATAGCAGTTGTCGTACTGATGATTGGTTTGATTATGGAAGATAAAAAAGAGAAGAGACAGGTGAAACAATGACGCAAGTAACTTATACAATCGAAGAACAACAGCAGGGAGAGCGTATTGATAAGGCACTTTCAAGCTTACAAACCGAGTGGTCACGTACACAAATCGGTAACTGGATTAGTGAAGGGATCATTCAAGTGAATGGCGAAGCTGTAAAAGCAAAATATAAGGTTAAAGCTGGTGACATCATTGCTATTGATGTTCCGGAAGTTGAAGAATTGGATGTTGTCGCAGAAAACTTAGATTTGGATATTTTTTATGAGGATGCAGATGTCCTTGTAGTAAATAAACCAAAGGGTATGGTGGTACATCCAGCGCCAGGTCATATGACAGGTACTTTAGTGAATGGGTTAATGTATCATTGTAAGGATTTATCGGGTATTAATGGTGTGCTTCGACCTGGTATTGTCCATCGTATTGATAAAGATACATCAGGCTTATTAATGGTTGCTAAAAATGATACGGCACATGAATCATTAGTCAATCAGTTGGTCAATAAAACGGTTACCCGTAAATATATTGCACTTGTACATGGACATATTGCACATGATAAGGGAACAATTGACGCGCCAATTGGTCGTGATCAAAAGGACCGTCAAAAACAGGCAGTAGTCGATAATGGTAAACACGCTGTTACACACTTCCAAGTTGTGGAGCGTTTTGGTGACTATACACTGGTGGAATGTCGTTTAGAAACAGGACGTACACACCAAATCCGTGTGCATATGAATTATATCGGCTTCCCACTTGTTGGAGATCCGAAATATGGACCAAAAAAGACAATCGACTTTGGTGGACAAGTTTTACATGCAGCCACATTAGGATTCGATCATCCTTCATCAGGTGAATATTTGGAGTTTGAAGTACCACTTCCAGCTGATTATGAGCAATTATTAAAGGATTTACGAAATAGGCATTGACGGATAAGAAAAGAAAGTCTATACTAACGACAGTGAATGAACAACTTAACTAAATATTCACCTTTAATAGCAGTCCAGAGAGGCTGAGAAGGTACATGTGATCAAATAGTGTTGTAGAAATTTGTGCTGCAAATTTTTCAACGCGCTTTTTCAACACGTATACAACCCTCTCAGGCTATTCGCCTCGAGAGGTTTTTTTATGGACACATGGCAACACTAAATTGGAGAGAGGAGGAAACGAATATGGCACAAAATGAATTATTAGATAGCCCATCAATGGCTCGAGCATTAACACGTATTGCCCATGAAATTATTGAACGTAACAAAGGAATCGACGAATGTATTTTAGTTGGCATTAAAACACGAGGTGCCTTTCTAGCCAGACGTTTGGCACAACGAATTGAAAAAATTGAAGGGAAACCAATTCGTACAGGGGAACTGGATATTACCCTTTACCGAGATGATTTAACAACAAAACATGAAAATGAACAAGCACATGTAGAACAAGTTGATATCGAGTATGTAGTGAAAAATCAAAAAATCATTTTAGTAGATGATGTACTTTATACAGGACGAACTGTACGTGCTGCACTGGATGCCGTTATGGATTTAGGGAGACCTGCTCAAATTCAACTAGCCGTTCTAGTGGATAGAGGACATCGTGAGTTACCAATAAGAGCAGATTATGTAGGAAAAAATGTTCCAACTTCTGGCTCTGAGCGCATCATCGTCAATTTACAAGAAGTAGATGGAGATGATTGCGTCATTATTTACAAAGAAGACGAACAATAAAGTGAGGAAACATTATGTCAAACGCAGTTTTAGATATAAAGGATAAACCGACCCCACTCCAACTAGTGACATTAAGTTTCCAACATATGTTTGCCATGTTTGGATCAACCATCTTAGTGCCACAGCTAGTAGGTCTTAGCCCAGCAATTGCGCTATTAACGAGCGGGATTGCGACATTATTCTTCTTATTAATTACGAAATTTCAGGTACCAGCCTATTTAGGATCGTCCTTCGCCTTTATTGCGCCTATTTTACTTGCAGCAGGTGGTTTAAATGAGGATGGCTCCAGTGTCAATCCAGGACATGCCATGATTGGTGCAATGGCAGTCGGGATTACTTACGGGATTGTGTCCTTGATCATATGGAAAAGTGGCTATAAGTGGATTATGAAAATTTTGCCGCCAATCGTGGTTGGACCTGTGATTATGGTTATTGGTTTAGGTCTATCGGGTACGGCCGTGAATATGGCTATGAACGTTGATGGTGAGTATAGCTTTTTACACTTCTCAGCAGCTTTAGTCACAGTATTTACAGCCATTATTTTTACGATTTTCTTTAAAGGGATTTTAAGTACAATGCCCATTTTAATGGGTTTAATCGTAGGATACATTTATTCTATGATTGTTGACATAGTAGATTATACACCGATTGCCAATGCAAAATTTTTCGCCATGCCTGATTTTTTAATCCCAGGTGTGCATTATGAATTTGAAATTACATCAAAGATTTTACTTATCATGGTACCAATTGTCATTGTAACAATCTCTGAACATATTGGTCACCAACTAGTGTTAGGAAAAGTAGTAGAGCGAGATTATATTAAAGAGCCAGGGTTACACCGTTCTTTATTAGGCGACGGACTTGGAACATTTGTCAGTGCTTTAATCGGCGGTCCTCCAAAAACAACATACGGCGAAAATATTGGTGTACTAGCCATTACTCGTGTGTACAGTATCTATGTTATTGCAGGTGCAGCTGTGGTTGCCATTTTACTATCATTCTTCGGGAAAGCAATGGCAGTAATTGCAACTATACCAACTGCAGTTCTTGGTGGAGTTTCAATTTTACTCTTCGGTATTATCGCAGCAAGTGGCTTACGCATGCTAGTAGATAATCATATTGATTTTGGTAATAGCCGTAACTTAGTAATTGCTTCAGTAATTTTAGTTATAGGTATTGGCGGTGCAAAATTCGTCATTACAGAATCTTTAAGTATAGAGGGTATGGCACTTGCAGCGATTATCGGTGTGCTGCTGAATGCTATTCTACCAGGAAAGAAAGAAGCAGAAATACCCGTACCTTACAATCAAAATAAAAATTCATAGTAGTACCTTTTAATGAATTGTCCAGAGAGGCAAAGAAAGGGAAGTTGTGGACAGGCTGAAGTAGGATAAATCTCCTGCTGTAGTTTGTCACGCCTCCTTATGCCTCGTTGATGACATCAACGGGGCTTTTTTATCTTCATTCATCCCACATTGAAAGCAGCATGAATGAAAATAAAGCCTTAGGCAGTTGTCACGGAGTTTGTAAGGAATGAATTGTGCAACCCTCATTCAAAATCCGGACGCAATGACGCCAAGGCGAAATTGACTTTAGGAACGTCATACATAGACGTTCATGACACACACCTTATGGAGGTCACATGATGAAGAACTTATTATCGATGGAACATTTAACAACAGAAGAGATTAATCAAATCCTAGATCTTGCACAAGCGTTTGAAAATGGTGAAACATCATCGTTATCTCGCCGGTACAACGTTGCCAACTTATTTTTTGAACCTAGTACACGAACAAAAACAAGCTTCGAAATGGCAGAGTACAAAATTGGCTGCAATATCATCCCTTTCGATGCAGGTTTCTCTAGTGTTACCAAAGGGGAAACAATGTACGATACAGTCAAAACATTAGAAATGATAGGTATAGATGCAGTTGTCATTCGAGCGTCAGAGGATGAATATTACAATGACCTACTAGAAGGCCTGCATGTAGCAGTGATTAATGCAGGGGACGGTGCTGGGCAGCATCCCTCACAATCATTATTAGACCTTTATACAATCAAAAAAGAGTTTGGATATTTTGAGGGATTGACTGTCACGATTGTTGGAGATATCTCACATAGCCGGGTAGCGAAATCAAATGCAACAGCATTACAAAACTTAGGGGCAAATGTTCACTTCCTATGTCCAGAAGAATGGTCTGGTGGTTTTGAAGCACACCATTCATGGGATAATTTAATCGAAATAAGTGATGTCATTATGTTATTACGGGTACAACATGAACGTCATAAGGAGAATTGTAGCTTCTCCAAAGAAAGTTACCATCAAGAGTTTGGTTTAACGATCGAGCGTGAAAGACAAATGAAAGATTCAGCAATTATTATGCATCCAGCACCAGTTAATCGGGATGTTGAAATCGCTTCTGAATTAGTAGAGTGTGAACGATCACGGATATTTGAACAAGTTCGAAACGGCGTTTACACACGAATGGCCATTATGGAAACTATTTTAAAGGGGAGAGAATAATATGACAAAGGTACTTCGAAATGTACAAATGTTAAATGAGCAAGGTGAACTGCATACAGTCAATATTGCGATGGCAGATGGGAAAATTACAGCTGTTGGACAAGATGTAACTGTAGCAGGTGCCGAAATCATTGAAGGGCATGGTTTGATTGTGGCACCGGGCTTTATCGATGTCCATACGCATTTGCGTGAACCTGGATTTGAGCATAAAGAAACGATTGCAACAGGTTCAGCTTCTGCAGCAAAGGGTGGCTTTACAACAATTTGTGCGATGCCTAATACAAAACCAGTACCAGATTCGGTTGAAAATATGCAGCTCATTAATGGACTAATTGAAGACAGTGCTGTTATTCGAGTACTCCCTTATGGATCCCTAACAAAGGATATTTCAGGTGAGGTTCGAACAAATATCGAAGAATTAAAAGCTCAGGGAGCTGTAGCGTTCTCTGATGATGGAGTAGGTATTCAACTTGCCTCTACTATGTATGAGCAAATGAAAGATGCAGCTAAGCACGATATGGTTGTTGTGGCACATTGTGAGGATAACTCCTTAATTTATGATGGAGTCATGCATGATGGAAAACGTAACAAAGAACTTGGTTTACCTGGTATTCCATCCATTTGTGAATCAGTACAAATTGCACGTGATGTTCTACTAGCAGAAGCGGCAGGTGCCCGTTACCATGTTTGTCACGTATCAACGAAGGAATCTGTTCGTGCGGTAAGAGATGCAAAGGCAGCTGGAATTCGTGTAACAGCAGAGGTTTGTCCACATCACTTGTTATTAGAGGAAATGGATATTCCATCCGATGATGCGAACTGGAAAATGAATCCTCCATTACGTGGAGCAGATGATAAGGATTCACTGCATGCAGCACTATTAGATGGCACAATCGATTGCATCGCAACAGATCATGCACCACATACAGTAGAAGAAAAATGCTGCGGTATGGTAGGAGCACCATTCGGCATTGTAGGCTTTGAAACAGCTTTCCCACTTCTTTATACACAATTTGTGGAAACAGGAAAGTGGACGCTAAAACAATTAATTGATTGGATGACAGTGAAAGCAGCTGAAATTTTTGATTTACCATACGGCACATTAGATGTAGGTTCTTCAGCTGATATGATTCTAATTGATATTCATAAAGAACAAACAATTGATGCAGAAGGCTTTGTATCAAAAGGACGCAACACACCATTTAATGGTTGGGTGGCAAAGGGTTGGCCAGTGCTAACTATTTTTGAAGGCAATATCGTATATCAGGAGGCAGAGTAATGAAAAAACGTTTACTAGTTTTAGAAGATGGCACAGTATTTACAGGTACAGCATTTGGTAGTGAGCGCGCTTCACAAGGTGAAGTTGTATTTACAACAGGAATGACAGGTTATCAGGAAACCATTTCAGATCCTTCGTTCTATGGACAAATTGTAACATTGACTTATCCGTTAGTTGGAAATTACGGCATTAACCGTGATGACTTTGAATCGATTACACCAGCAATTCGCGGATTTGTTGTTCGTGAACTTGCTAAAACACCTTCAAACTTCCGCTGTGATTTAACATTAGATGACTATTTAACATCAAAAGATATCCCTGGAATTGAAGGGATTGATACACGAAAATTAACACGTATTATTCGCAGTAAAGGATCAGTAAAAGCGATTTTGACAGCTGCTGATGAAGAAGTGAATGTGGAAGAAATTGTAGCACAATTACAAGCGACGCCAGCCATTACTCACCATGTTCGTGAAGTATCACCAAAAGCTGCTTATCCATCTCCTGGACGTGGTAAACGAGTTGTCTTAATTGATTATGGAATGAAGCATGGTATTTTAAGAGAATTAAACAAACGTGATTGTGATGTGCTAGTAGTTCCTTACAATACGTCAGCCGAGGACATTTTAGCTTGGCATCCTGATGGCATCATGCTATCAAATGGACCGGGGAATCCGGAAGACGTCCAAGAAGGTATTGAAACGGTACGCAACTTAGTCGGAAAAGTGCCAATGTTCGGTATTTGTTTAGGCCATCAAATCTTTTCTTTAGCTAGTGGCGCAAAAGCTTTCAAATTGCCGTTTGGACACCGTGGGGGGAACCATCCAGTAAAAGATTTACGAACAGGCCGTACAGACTTAACATCGCAGAACCATGGATATGCAATCGATATCGAATCATTAAAAGATACTGATTTGGAATTAACACATATCGCATTAAATGATGGTACATGTGAAGGGGTACGACATAAGAAATATCCAATTTTCACAGTGCAATATCACCCAGAAGCATCACCGGGACCAGAGGATTCAAACCACTTATTTGATGAATTCATTGACATGATGGAAGTAGAAGCAGGGAAGGGGAAACAACATGCCTAAACGTACAGATATCGAAACTATTTTAGTAATCGGCTCAGGCCCAATTGTCATCGGCCAAGCAGCAGAATTTGACTATGCAGGAACACAAGCTTGTCTTTCATTAAAAGAAGAAGGCTACCGAGTTATTTTAATCAACTCTAACCCCGCGACAATCATGACTGATACAGAAATTGCGGACAAGGTTTATATCGAGCCAATTTCTCTTGAATTTGTATCTCGTATTTTACGCAAAGAACGCCCAGATGCTATTTTACCAACGCTTGGTGGTCAAACAGGACTGAACATGGCGATTGAACTAGACCAATCAGGCATTTTAGACGAGCTTGGTATTGAAATTCTAGGAACAAAACTAGACGCTATTCATAAGGCAGAAGACCGTGATTTATTCCGTAACTTAATGTATGAATTAGGTGCTCCAGTACCAGAATCTGATATTATCCATTCAATAGATGAAGCGAAAAACTTTGTAGCGAAAATCGGTTACCCTGTAATCGTTCGTCCAGCCTTTACGCTTGGTGGTACAGGGGGCGGTATTTGCTATAATGATCAAGATTTAGAGGAAATCGTGACATCCGGCCTAAAATATTCTCCAGTTACACAATGCTTATTAGAAAAATCAATTGCTGGCTATAAAGAGATTGAATACGAAGTAATGCGTGATGCGGCCGATAATGCCATTGTCGTATGTAATATGGAAAACGTTGACCCAGTTGGTATTCACACAGGCGACTCGATCGTAGTAGCACCAACGCAAACACTATCAGATCGTGAAAATCAAATGCTACGTAATATTTCTCTAAATATTATTCGTGCACTAAAAATCGAAGGTGGCTGTAACGTACAGCTAGCACTTGACCCATATAGCTTTAATTACTATGTAATTGAAGTAAATCCACGTGTATCTCGTTCATCTGCATTAGCATCAAAAGCAACGGGCTATCCAATTGCCAAGCTAGCAGCAAAAATCGCAGTTGGCTTAACATTAGATGAAATTAAAAATCCTGTAACAGGATCAACATATGCTTGCTTTGAGCCTGCACTTGACTATATCGTAGCTAAAATTCCACGCTGGCCGTTTGATAAATTCGAATCGGCGAAACGTAATCTTGGTACGCAAATGAAAGCCACTGGTGAGGTAATGGCACTAGGTCGCACATTTGAGGAAGCGATGCTTAAAGCGGTTCGTTCACTTGAGACTGGTCAAGTACACTTAGAGTTAAAGCATGCCGAGGACAATTCTGATTCATGGATCGAAAAACGAATCCGCAAGGCGGGAGATGAGCGCCTATTCTTCATCGGAGAAGCCTTACGCCGTGGTGTGACAATTCAACAAATTCATGAATGGTCAGCTATTGATTTATTCTTCTTGAATAAATTTAAAAATATCGTGGATATGGAACAAACACTTGCTGACAATAAAAATGACAAAGAGGTATTGCGAACAGCAAAACGTTTAGGCTTTGCAGATAAGAAAATTGCTGAGCTTTGGGAAACGTCACCAGAAGCCATTTATGCTTATCGTAAAGAGCATGGCATTATTCCAGTTTATAAAATGGTTGATACATGTGCGGCAGAATTTGAATCAGAAACACCATATTTCTATGGCACATATGAAGAAGAAAATGAATCGATTAAGTCAGAAAAACCTTCAGTTGTAGTACTAGGTTCAGGCCCAATCCGTATCGGTCAAGGGGTTGAATTCGACTATGCTACTGTGCATTCAGTATGGGCGATCCAAGAAGCTGGCTATGAAGCTATAATTATCAATTCAAACCCAGAAACAGTGTCAACAGACTTCTCAGTGTCAGATAAATTATACTTCGAGCCATTAACAATTGAGGATGTAATGCATATTATCGACTTAGAGCAACCAATTGGTGTCGTTGTTCAATTCGGTGGTCAAACTGCCATTAACCTTGCTGATAAGCTAGCTGCAAATGGCGTGAAAATCCTAGGTACTTCTTTAGAGGATATCGACCGTGCAGAAAACCGTGATAAATTCGAGCAAGCATTACGTGAATTAAACATTCCACAGCCGCAGGGTGAAACAGCTGTTTCTACAGAGGAAGCTCTTGCAATAAGTGAACGTTTAGGCTTCCCTGTCCTTGTTCGTCCTTCTTATGTACTTGGTGGACGCGCTATGGAAATTGTCTACAACAAGGAAGAATTACAACACTATATGGAGAACGCGGTGGAAGCCTCTCCTGATCATCCTGTTTTAGTAGACCGCTATCTAACAGGTCAGGAAATTGAAGTAGATGCTATCTGTGACGGCGAGAACGTTTTAATTCCAGGTATCATGGAGCATATTGAGCGTGCGGGGGTGCACTCTGGTGACTCAATCTCTGTTTATCCACCACAAAAATTAACAGAAGCTCAAAAAGAGACGTTAGTAGACTATACAACTCGCCTTGCAAAAGGTCTAGGCATCATCGGATTAATGAACATCCAATATGTTATTTCACAAGGAGAAGTATTTGTGATCGAGGTAAATCCACGTTCATCACGTACTGTCCCATTCCTAAGTAAAATTACAAATATTCCAATGGCAAATATTGCAACAAAAGCAATTCTAGGCAAATCCATTGTAGAACAAGGCTATCCAACAGGCTTAGCGGCTGAGCAAAAAGGGGTATTTGTAAAAGTGCCAGTATTCTCATTCGCAAAATTACGTCGAGTTGATATTACATTAGGACCTGAAATGAAATCCACTGGGGAAGTAATGGGTAAAGATGCAACATTAGAAAAAGCACTTTATAAAGGTCTAGTTGCAGCTGGTATGGAAATTCGCACAGAAGGTACAGTATTGTTTACTGTGTCAGATAAAGATAAAGAAGAAGCCATCGCATTAGCAAAACGCTTCTCAACTGTAGGCTATCGCATTGTAGCTACTGAAGGTACAGCAAAAGCCTTTGAAGAAGCTGGGGTACGCACTGATGTTGTTGGTAAGATTGGCGCGAAAGGTCAAACATTAATAGATTTAATTCAAAATGGTGAAGCACAGCTAGTTGTCAACACATTAACAAAAGGGAAACAACCGGCGCGTGATGGCTTCCGAATCCGTCGTGAGTCTGTAGAAAATGGTGTACCTTGCCTAACATCTTTAGATACAGCAGAAGCAATGGTCCGTGTTATTGAATCTATGACATTTACAGCAGAACAAATGCCTAAAGCGGAGGTAGTACACTAATATGATACGTCAAGAGAAAATGACGGTCGTCTCTCAAAAGCAAATTGCGACAAACATTTTCGAACTGACACTTCATGGTGAACTGGTTCAGGAGATGACTCCTGGCCAGTTTGTCCATGTAAAGGTGTCAGATTCATTGGAGCCGCTTTTACGTCGACCAATTAGTATTGCAAATATTGATCAAGACAACAATCAATTTACGATGATATATCGTGCCGAGGGTCGTGGTACGAAAGTGTTAGCGACGAATCGTGAGGGTCAACAGGTCAATGTACTTGGACCAATAGGAAATGGTTTTCCAGTAGATGTGGTTCAAGAGGGAGGCACTGCGCTATTAGTTGGCGGTGGAATTGGTGTACCTCCACTACATGAACTTTCCAAACAATTAAATGCTCGTGGTGTGAAAACAATCCATGTTTTAGGCTTCCAAACAGAGGATGTCTGCTTTTATGAGGATGAATTCAGTGCTCTTGGTGAAACACATTATGTAACAGTGGATGGCACAAAAGGAACAAAGGGCTTTGTGACAACTGTATTAGAGTCACGTGTCCCAGAATTCGATGTCTTTTATTCTTGTGGTCCATTACCAATGTTAAAAGCATTAGAAGCTTTTTATCCTGAAAAAGAGGGTTATTTATCATTTGAAGAGCGTATGGGCTGTGGTATTGGGGCTTGCTTTGCGTGTGTATGTAAAACAACGGACCAAGTAGATAAAGACTATGTCAAAGTATGCTCTGATGGTCCAGTTTTCCCGAAAGGAACGGTGGCACTATGAGTCGGTTAACAATACAAATTCCAGGCTTAGATTTGAAAAATCCAATTATGCCAGCCTCGGGTTGCTTTGGTTTTGGTCGTGAATATGCACAGCTTTATGATTTATCGAAACTGGGTGCAATAATGATAAAGGCAACGACTGTCGAAACTCGTGCAGGCAACCCAACGCCACGAGTAGCTGAAACAGCGGCGGGAATGTTAAATGCTATTGGTTTACAAAATCCAGGCATTGAAAAAGTGATGAATGAGGAATTAAAATTTTTAGAGGGCTATGATGTACCGATTATTGCCAACGTCGCAGGTACAGAGACAGCGGACTATGTAGAGGTGGCACAACGCATTTCAACTGCACCAAATGTTAAAGCGTTGGAATTGAATATTTCTTGCCCTAACGTGAAATGTGGGGGTATTCAATTTGGCACAGATCCAGATACAGCACGAGAGCTAGTAGAGGCTGTTAAAGCCGTGTCTGAGGTGCCAGTCTATGTGAAACTATCACCAAATGTAACGAACATCGTTGATATTGCATTAGCGGTTGAAGCGGGTGGAGCTGATGGCATTACGATGATTAATACATTGGTGGGTATGCGTTTAGATGAGCGTACAGGTAAACCAGTCATAGCGAATGGTACAGGTGGACTTTCTGGTCCTGCTGTAAAACCTGTAGCAATACGAATGGTGTATGAGGTGTATAAGGCTGTCAAAATTCCCATCATTGGTATGGGCGGTGTAACAGAAGCGCAGGATGTTATTGATTTTATGTCTGCAGGTGCTTCAGCTGTAGCAGTAGGGACTGCTAATTTTGTTGACCACTTTGTCTGTCCAACTATAATAGATGAATTACCAGCAAAGCTAGACGCATTAGGTATTGAACATATAACAGAAATTATCGGAAGGAGCCATCGTTGATGAATACGAAACCTATACTAGCACTAGATTTTCCAGGAGAAGATGAAGTATTTAATTTTCTAACAAAGTTCAATGAGCCCCTTTTCGTGAAAATTGGGATGGAATTATATATGCAAGAAGGGCCAGACATCGTCCGTAAAGTAAAAGATTTAGGCCATGATATTTTCCTAGATT
Organism: Lysinibacillus irui; assembly: GCF_028877475.1. Classification (NCBI taxonomy): domain Bacteria; kingdom Bacillati; phylum Bacillota; class Bacilli; order Caryophanales; family Bacillaceae; genus Lysinibacillus; species Lysinibacillus irui. The sequence goes on from NZ_CP113527.1 coordinate 918,097, forward strand.
TAAAATTACATGATATTCCGAATACAGTTGGATCTGCTATGAAGGGTCTGGCAAAATTAGGAGTGGATTTAGTCAATGTTCATGCTGCAGGCGGACGTCCAATGATGGAGGCGGCACTGGAAGGACTAGAAGCAGGGACACCTGCTGGTAAAGAAACACCAGCATTAATCGCTGTTACCCAATTAACATCAACGACTGAACAACAAATGCAAGCAGAGCAAAGAATTGCTTTATCTTTACAAGAGTCTGTCTTGCATTATGCAAATCTTACAAAACAAGCTGGTTTACAAGGGGTCGTTTGCTCTGTTCACGAGGCTAAAGCAATAGCAGAGGTATGTGGAGATGATTTTCTACGTGTGACACCAGGTATTCGTTTAGCAGGTGGCGATGCACACGATCAAAAACGTATTGCAACGCCTGATGGTGCTAAGCGTGACGGTTCATCACTCATCGTTGTTGGTCGTGCTGTAACAGGCGCACAGGATCCAGTAGCGGCATATAAAATCGTAAGTGAATTATGGGAGGCATAAATTATGACATTACAAAATGAAATTGCACACGCTATGTTAAAAGTAGGCGCTGTAGAATTAAATCCGACAGAATTATTTACATGGGCATCTGGTATTAAATCCCCTATTTACTGTGATACACGTCTAACAATTTCTGACCCAGTTATTCGTAAACAATTAGCTAACGGCTTAGCAGCTGTTATTAAAGAAAACTTTGGTGCGACAGAAATCGTAGCAGGAACAGCAACAGCAGGCATCCCACATGCAGCATGGGTAAGCGATATATTAGAACTACCGATGGTGTATGTACGCTCTAAAGCGAAAGAACATGGCCGTGGTAATCAAATTGAAGGAAAATACGCAGCAGGTCAAAAAGTAGTGGTTGTCGAAGATATCGTCTCTACAGGTGGTTCTTCAATTACTGCAGTAGAAGCATTACGTGCAGCTGGCTGTGAAGTACTTGGGGTTGTTTGTGTCTACACATATAATCTGCCACGCGCTGAACAAGCATTTGACGAAGCTGGCATCCAATATGTATCGTTAACAAACTTCGATTATTTAATTGAAGCAGCAAACGAATCAGGTACTATTAAAGAGGAAGATATTCCGTTCTTAAAAGAGTGGCATAGTAAATTAAAGGCTGGAGAGCTGTAATAAATCAGTTAATTTGTAGCGATAAAAGATAGAGTTACTGGAATATAAAAGAGTGAAAATGCATAAAAAACAACTATTGATATTTTTATTGATAGTTGTTTTTTTTTGTTTTTTCGACTTAGGAAAAAGAAAATTTAGTAGATGAATTGTTAAGAAGTATGGGGCTAAAAATAAAGAAATTGTAAAAATAAATTGTTTTTGTAATGTAATTTAATGCGCATCACTTATCTAACACTTCGACGGGCAAAATTATTTGTTAATAATAATTTAAAATATTTTAAATTATTTTATTAATGAAATAATTTAACGAAACCCTTTTATAATCATGTTTTCCAAATAAAAGTAAATTATATGGTTGTTGGAATAGATATAATTGATATGTTTTTATTATAGTAATAAAATAAAAAAATGATACTTTAGGCAAATGAAGCTAAAAATGAACAAATGTTCAGTGTGAAAAAATGAAAAAGGAATAATTTTATTTGGAATAGTTGTATGGATTATTTTGTATATAAGAGTGTAAGAATTGTAAAATTTCACTTGATTAAATGTATTATTTCCAGATAAAATAGCATTACGCCTAATTGTCAGAATATTATATACCAATCCAGTTATTTTTTTATTTGGAAAATAGGGACTGTGTTATAGTTTAGGAAATCACTAGATTAAATTTTAATGTTTTTTTAGCCGGATATGTTTTTGATATAGGTTTAACATGTTTTGTCTATATTTTTCAGAAAATTGGGTTTTGCGGGAATCTTGTGAGCAAATTTCTTTTTACATCTTTTACTTAAAGAATACATTTTGGACATATGATTCTATTACTTACATAAAGGATGTAGCGATTTTAGTAAAAAAAATAAAGGTGTGATATTAAATGAGCTTAATGTTAGAAGTGAAAAACCTTAAAACTGGTTTTGATATAGATGGAGAGATCTATCATGCAGTTGATGATGTTTCTTTCTCAGTCAAACCAGGTCAAATTCTAGGAGTAGTTGGTGAATCTGGATGTGGAAAAAGTGTTATGTCACTTTCAGTCATGCAACTTCTTCCTAAAGGCATTGGTAAAATTACTGGCGGAGAAATAAAGTTTCAAGGTAAAAACATAGAAAATTATTCTAGTGATGAAATGAATAAAATAAGAGGAAAAGATATCAGTATGATTTTCCAAGAGCCGATGACCTCTTTAAACCCTGTATTTACAATAGGTTCACAAATAGAAGAGATTATTCTAAATCATTCTACTATGTCAAAGGCTGAGGCTAAAAGGAAGTCTATAGAATTATTAAAACAAGTTGGTATACCAAGAGCTGATCAAATTATCGATGAATATCCACACCAATTATCTGGTGGTATGAGACAAAGGGTAATGATTGCGATTGCCATCGCTTGTCAACCTAAGCTATTAATTGCTGATGAGCCAACGACGGCACTTGATGTAACAGTACAGGCGCAAATATTAGAATTATTGAAAAGTATTCAAGCAAAAACTGATATGTCCATTGTTCTAATCACACATGATTTAGGTGTCGTTGCAGAAATGTGTGATGACGTAATTATTATGTATGCCGGGAAAATAGTTGAACGAACAAATGTTGATAATTTGTTCCACAATCCACAGCACCCCTATACAAAGCTATTAATGGCTTCTATTCCAAGAATCGATGAAGAAGTTGAAAAACTCACAACAATTCAAGGAATCGTTCCGTCTTTAAAAAATATGCCTCAGCTAGGTTGCCGTTTTGTAGACCGATGTCCTTCGGCTATGTCTGAATGTAGCAAGGTAACACCGAAGCTTACCTTTATTGATGAGGGTCATGAAGTTTCATGTTTACTTTACAAGGATTGCAATACTAGAGAGGGTGTGAGCTGACGTCATGAGCGAAACAATAGTGAAACAGGAAAAAGAGAACTTATTGGAAATCATTGATTTGAAAACATATTACCCAATTAAAGGTGGATTTTTTAGACATACCGTTGGATATGTAAAAGCAGTAGATAATATTTCATTTGCTATTAAAAATGGAGAAACATTAGGTTTAGTAGGAGAATCAGGTTGTGGTAAATCTACAACTGGACGTACCATTTTAAGATTACTAGACGCAACTGATGGGAAAATTATCTTTGATGGGGAAGATATAACAAAACTGCGAGGCAAATCTTTAAGAGAGATACGAAAAGATATTCAAATGGTTTTTCAGGATCCATACGCATCCTTAAACCCAATGCAAATGGTTGGTAGTATCGTAGCAGAACCAATTATGAATTTCAGTAACAAGTCATTGAAATCATTACAAGGCGAAGTTATGGAGCTATTAAAAAAAGTTGGTTTACCGGAAGATGCTTTTTATAAATATGCACATGAGTTTTCAGGAGGTCAGCGACAGCGTATTGGTATTGCTAGAGCACTCGCACTAAGACCGAAACTGATTATAGCGGATGAACCAGTTTCAGCTTTAGATGTATCTGTACAATCACAAGTACTTAATCTCTTAAAAGAACTTCAAGATGAATTTGATTTAACATTCTTGTTTATTGCGCATGATTTAAGTGTTGTTAAACATATGAGTGATCGTATCGGCGTCATGTACTTAGGAAATATTGTTGAGATTGCAGATAAGGAACATATTTATGATGAGCCATTACATCCTTATACACAGGCCTTAATCTCAGCTATTCCGGTACCAGATCCGAGGAAAAAGAATCAACGAATTGTTTTAGAAGGGGATATACCTAGTCCAGCTAATCCGCCAAAAGGCTGTCCATTCCATCCTAGATGTCCAAAGGCAATGGTAGAGTGTTCATTAACTAAACCAGCTTTAAAGGAGGTGAAGCAAGGGCATAGAGTAGCATGCCACCTCTATTAAAAACTCATAAAAACGGAAAAAAGTTATTGACAAAATAAAATTTACGGGGGGAAAAAAATGAAAAAATCAAGATTTTGGTCATTTATGCTTTTGCTAGTTATGGCGCTATTTTTAGCAGCATGTAATAGTGACTCATCAACGACAGAGAAGGAAAGTGAAAAGGATACGAGCGGGGATACATCGACAACAACAGATGGACCTTCTACAGAGGGTGGCATTGTAACATTTGGTACAGATACTGCACCTGAGGGCGTATATGACCCAGCTTATTCAGGGAGTATTGTAGATAGTTATATTCAAGGGTTCACAATGGAAGGTATTTATGATGTAAATGATAACTTAGAATATGTTCCTAACTTAGCAACATGGGAAATTAGTGAAGATAAGTTAACTTATACGTTTACATTCCAAAAGGGTGTAAAGTGGCATAATGGCGAAGAATTAACAGTTGATGACTGGGTATTTGCATTAGAGACGCTTGCTGATCCAGATTATGATGGACCTCGTTTCAATTATGCAGAAGGCATCAAAGGTGCAAAAGCTAAAAAAGAAGGTAAAGCAGATAAAATTGAAGGGATCGAAGTAGTTGATCCTTATACTGTAAAAATTACTTTCGAACAAGTAAAAATCAATAACTTAGAAAATCTTTGGTCAAACCCTATGCCGAAGAAACACTATGAAGGTATTGCGGTTAAAGATTTAGGTGAATCGAAACAGGTTCGTGAAAATCCTGTTGGTTTAGGGCCATTTAAAGTGAAAAAGGTTGTAGATGGTGAGTATTCTGAATTAGAGCGTTTTGATGATTACTGGAAGGGCAAGCCACAGCTTGATGGTGTTATTGTAAAAGTAATCGACCCATCATTAGCAGCAGGTGCGTTCCAAAACGGAGAAATTGACATTATGTCTATTAAACCACAGTCAGTAAAAGAATTAGAAGCATTAGATAATGTGCGTATTGAAGAAACTAATGGTGTTAGTTATTCATACATTGGTCTTCGTTTTGGTCACCGCGATAAAGCTACACTAAAAAATGTGGCAGACTTTGATAAATTTAAATCAAAAGAATTACGTCAAGCATTATTATATGCGATTAACCGTCCAGCAATGATCGATGCTTTCTTAGAAGGAAAAGCAACAGTTGCCAACACAGTAATTCCAAGTACATTCTGGACTGCTGCAAAAGAATCGGACTTAAATAAATATGAATACGATCCTGAAAAAGCTAAAGAACTATTAGCGTCAGCAGGCTATGTAGACAAAGATGGTGATGGTTTTGTAGAGGATCCGAATGGTCAACCATTTAAAATCTCATTTGGTCACTATGCAGGAAATGCAGCATTTGAAGGTCGTTCACAAGCCATTATCCAATCTTGGAATGATATTGGTGTAAAAACAGAATTAGCTACAGGTAGTTTAATTGAATTTAACTTATATAATGATATGAAAGATAACGATGATGCAGCTTTAGAGGCATTCTTCGGTTCATGGAGCATGGGTGCAGATCCAGATCCATCAGGATTATGGGGCAATGACGCAGAGTGGAACTTCGGTCGTTGGGTAGACGCGAAGAACCAAGAATTATTAAATAAAGGCTTAAGTGAAGAAGCGTTTGATAAAGACAAACGTATGGCAACATATGTTGAATGGCAAAAACACTTCAATGAAGAATTACCAGGTCTTCCATTATGGGAAAACTTAGATTTATATGGTATTAATAATCGATTACAAGGCGTTCATATCAACGCTGTTGGTTTCCAAACAGACGTTTATAAATGGAATATTAAAGAATAAAATTTAGCTTTAAAATGAAAAGGCTATAACCTACTACTAAGTCCTCTTTAGAGGACTTAGTTAGTAAATTTTTAGATAAGGAGACGTTACATGCTTCAATATACACTTCGACGATTACTTAGCATGATCCCATTGTTACTCCTTATTTCGTTGGTGGTATTCTTTTTAGCAAAAATGATGCCAGGAGATGCATTTGCTGGTGAAATTGATCCTTCTAATACGAATCCACAATACATCGAAGAAATGAGAGAAAAATTAGGCTATAACGATCCAATTATCCAACAATATGGAAGATGGGTGGTTAATTTTGTACAAGGGGATTTTGGCAAATCAACTGTTTATAAAAAACCTGCTGCAGAGATTATTGCACAGCGTATTCCTAATACCATATTTTTAGCATTTACATCATTAGTCATTACCTACATATTTGCATTTTTTATGGGCATGTATGCTGGTAGAAAACCTTATACACTTGGGGACAATTTGATTGGAACGTACAATTATTTAGCATTAGCTATTCCATCATTTGTTGCGGGGATTGTGGCTATTTACTTCTTCTCATTTAAATTGGGGTGGTTCCCTTTCAATGGCTCTGTAGGCGTAGGTTTGGAGCCAGGAACTTTAGATTATTATGTGAGTAAATTCCATCATGTTTTATTACCTGCACTTATATTAGGGTTAATGGGAACAGCTTCCTATACGCAATTTTTACGAAATGACATTATCGAAAATAGTAGAAAAGATTTTGTAAGAACTGCAAGAGCAAAGGGAACAAAAGAATCTAAAATTTACAATAAGCATATTTTACGTAATTCCATTATTCCATTAATTACGTTCCTTGGTTTTGATATTGCAACATTAATCAGTGGGGCAGTAATAACAGAAACAATCTTTACGTATCCTGGAATAGGTGCTCTCTTCCTAGAATCTGTAGGAAGAAGAGATTATGCAGTTATGATGTCGATTACTATGATACTTTCGTTTTTAACGCTTTTTGGAAATTTAATAGCGGATTTATTATACGGTATAGTAGATCCACGTATTAGATTGGATTAAGGAGGGGGAATTATGACATTGGTAACTAATCAAGAAGTTTTAACGCCAAAATCACCAAAGAAAAGCCCCTCGCCATGGGTAATAGCGAGACGAAAGTTCTTTAAAAATAAATTAGCGATGATTAGTCTTACTTTTCTACTACTAGTTATCATTTTATCGTTCCTTGCACCATATATTACGACAAAAGATATTGTACGGGTAGATTTTACAAAAATAAGTCAACCACCATCTAGTGAAAATTGGTTGGGAACCGATACGAATGGGCGAGATGTCTTTACAAGAATGCTCTATGCTGGTAGATCATCCTTAACAGTAGGGTTAAGCTGTATGTTCTTTATCGTGTTGATTGGAACGACAGTAGGTGCTATTTCAGGGTACTTTGGCGGTAAAATCGATCAAATTTTAATGAGATTTACTGATTTTGTCTTAATGTTTCCATTTATGATTTTTGTTATTGTTTTAAACACAATTCTTATTGGAAAAATATCCGGTCTTTGGACTCTAATTATTGTTATTTCGCTTCTATTGTGGGGCTCTGTTGCAAGGATTGTACGCAGTAGGGTGCTTGCTGAAAAAGAAAATGAATATATTCTAGCAGCACAATCAATTGGCTGTAAATCCTCGAAGATTATTATTAAGCATTTACTACCAAATGTTGCCTCTACAATTATTGTACAAGCAACACTGTTAATGGCTGTAACAATCGTTGCTGAATCTGGGTTAAGTTTTATTGGGTTAGGTGTACCAGCAGATACGCCAAGCTGGGGGAATATGCTGTTTGAAGCTAGAAACTCAGATGTATTAAAGGATAAGCTTTGGATGTGGGTACCACCTGCCACAGCTATTACATTAGTAATTTTATCTATTAACTTTATTGGAGAAGGCTTGAAAGATGCTTTAAATCCAAAGTCAAGAAGATAATAGGGTAAAAAATAGGCACCTTTAAATGTAATCATACTACATTTAAAGGTGCCGAATTTTATAAGGACATTCTATTTACTACATATAAATCAGCAAGCTCTAATAAGTATCGTCATTTTAATTGTGATTAAAGAGAGCATTTAGATCTACTGGTTTTGGACGTTGACAGGGTTAGAGGGAGGAGCTAGTACGACAAACGAGTACTAGCTAACACTACTGAAAAGACCCCGTAGCAAATGAATAGAGCCTATTTTTATGTGATCTAACTTTCTAGTAGGGGAATAGATAGAATTAAGTATTCATAGGTTTAGAAGACTTTAACGAGGGTATAAAATAAAAAAACTCCTATCACAGCTGTAAACTGCGACAGGAGTGTCAATTTTATCGATTTGCAACCCATGTTTTCACAAGATCGTTCGTACCGTACACGTAATGCTGGTCGCCTACTTCATGGTAGGTTGCACTTTCGTCAACCTCTGTATGCTTGTATGGAATACGTTGGCGACGCTTCTCTGACATTGGATCAGGAAGAGGGATAGCTGATAATAAAGACTTTGTATACGGATGCACAGGATGATTGTAAATATCATCTGCTTTACCGATTTCCATGATTTTACCACGGTACATTACTGCAATACGATCACTGATGTATTTTACCATAGAAAGGTCATGGGCAATGAAAAGATATGTTAAGCCACGTTCTTTTTGAAGTTGCTTTAGTAAGTTAACAACTTGTGCTTGGATCGATACGTCAAGCGCAGAAATTGGCTCATCGGCAATGATGAACTTAGGATCTAAGCTTAGTGCACGTGCAATCCCAATACGCTGACGTTGACCGCCTGAGAATTCGTGTGCGTAACGATTTGCGTGTTCTTTGTTTAGACCAACAGCTTCAAGTAACTCTTGAATTTTCGCACGACGTTCCTTTTTATCCTTGTAAAGACCATGAATATCAAAGGCTTCACCAATGATTTCACCAGCTGTCATTCGAGGATTTAATGAAGCATAAGGATCTTGGAAAATCATTTGCATTTGGCGGTTAAATTTCTTTAACTCACTTTTTGATTTTTTCCCATGGACATTTTCACCATCGAAAACAATCTCGCCACCTGTAATATCATATAATCGAATGATTGAACGACCAGTTGTTGACTTACCACAACCTGATTCACCCACAAGCCCAAGTGTTTCACCTTCGTAAACATCGAAGCTGATACCATCTACGGCTTTGATAGGATTACTTGGTGAACCAAAATGCTGCTTTAAATTTTTGATTTCAAGAATTTTTTTCGCACCAGTTTTAGTCATTTTCTTGTGCCTCCTTTGCTAAATACCCTTCAATACGTTTAGCAACCGCATCTGGAAGAGGAATCTTCGGTGCATCAGGATGCAATAACCAAGTTTTTGCAAAATGCGTTTCGCTAACTTGGAACATTGGTGGTTCTTGTTCATAATCAATAGCCATCGCAAATTCATTACGAGCTGCAAATGCATCACCTTTAGGTGGATTCGTTAAATCTGGTGGTGAGCCTGGAATTGTACGTAAAAGCTCATCAGTATCATTATCTAAATCAGGCATCGAACCAAGTAGACCCCATGTATATGGGTGCTTTGGATTATAGAAAATATCATTCACAGTACCATATTCGACGATTTGTCCAGCATACATTACTGCTACACGGTCAGCAATATTAGCTACAACACCTAAATCGTGTGTAATGAAAATGATAGATGTTTTCGAACTCTTTTGAATTTCCTTCATTAGCTCTAAAATCTGTGCTTGAATGGTTACGTCTAGTGCTGTTGTTGGCTCATCGGCAATCAGAAGCTTAGGATCTGCTGCAAGAGCGATGGCGATGACAACACGTTGACGCATACCACCTGAAAACTCATGTGGATATTGATTATAGCGTTTTTCAGGGAAGGGGATACCTACCTGTGATAAAAGCTCAATCGCACGTTTTTTTGCATCTGCTTTTGATATCTTTTTATGCTGCAAAATTACTTCAGTTATTTGACGTCCGACCTTCATAGTTGGATTCAAACTTGTCATTGGATCTTGGAAAATCATTGCAATTTCATTTCCGCGTACTTTAGACATTTCTTTATCAGATAACGGAACTAAATCACGGCCATTGAATAAAATTTGTCCTGACTCATAAATACCAGGTGGCTGTGGAATTAATTTCATTAACGCATTACTTGTAACACTTTTACCAGAACCAGATTCACCCACTATAGCGAGTGTTTCACCTTCCTTTAAATCGAAGTTAACACCACGTACAGCATGGACAAGTCCTGCATAAGTTTTAAAGTTAATTTTTAAATCTTTTACTTCTAAAATTGTTTTACTCATCTCGGCCACCTCCTTATTTACGTAGTTTTGGATCTAGAGCATCACGTAAGCCGTCACCAACTGCATTGAATGCAAAGATTGTTAGTGAGATAAATACTGCTGGGAAAATCAAACGCCAAGGAGCATTGGCAATGGCTTTATTTCCTTCAGAGGCCATTGTACCCCATGAAGCTGTTGGAGCAGGAACCCCAAGACCAAGGTAACTTAGGAATGATTCAGTGAAAATAGCAGATGGAATTGTTAACGTCATCGTTACTAAAATTGCACCAAGAGCATTCGGAACTAAGTGTTTAATGATTAAATGGCCTGTACTAGCACCTAATGTACGAGCAGCAAGAACATATTCTTGGTTTTTAATAGATAATACTTCACCACGAACGATACGTGCCATATTAATCCATCCAGTGATAGATAGGGCAATAATCATAGGGATTAAACCAGGTTGCATAACAACTAATAGTACGATTACAACTAATAGATATGGTACTGCTGTTAAAACGTCGGCAATACGCATCATAATGTTATCGACACGACCACCTGCTAAGCCTGAAATACTTCCCCAAATAACACCGATAATTAAGTCAATAATCGCTGCGGCAATACCGATAAATAGGGAAATACGAGCCCCTTCCCAAATACGAACGAAAATGTCACGACCAAGATCATCCGTTCCAAACCAAAATTGTGCAGATGGTGGTGCATTGTAAAAACCTAGCTGATCACTTGCTTTGTATTGAGAAAAAATTGGTACAAATGTAGCCATTAAAATAACAATGATTAAAATAATTATCCCAATGATGGCCATTTTGTTATGAGAGAAACGGAGAAATACTTCTTTCCAAAAGGAGACTGATTTATCAGCTAATTTTTCCGTTGCTTCATGATTTCCACCAACAATTTTAAACTTATCTTTTTCAATTTGTTGCTGTGTCATTATTTTTTCGCTCCTTTCAGTTTAATACGCGGATCAATCACACTATAAAGAATATCAACGATTAATACCGCAAATAAAAGGATGATAGAGTAGAACACTGTCGTACCCATAATGACTGTATAGTCACGGTTTGTAATACTTTGAACGAAGTGTTTACCAAGTCCAGGAATAGCGAAAATTTGTTCAACAATGAAACTACCTGTTACAACACCAGCTGTTAATGGGCCGAGATATGTTACGACTGGTAGAAGGGCATTTCGTAAAGTATGTCGGAATACGATTGTCCATTTCCCAATACCTTTAGCGCGAGCCATTTTTACATAATCACTATTGTTTTGCTCAAGCATACTTGAACGTGTTAATTTTGCGATAAAGCCCATGTGTGAGAAAGCGATTGCAAAGGCAGGTAATATACTATAAACAAAGCCTTTCCATCCACTAATTGGGAACCAACCTAACTTATAGGCTAAGAAATACTGCATTAAACCAGCTAAGATAAATGAAGGTACTGATATAAATAGCACCGCAAAGGACGTTGCCAAATAATCCGGGAACTTATTATGATATAGCGCGGAAACTACGCCAATTAAAATACCCAATCCAACTGCAAGTAGCATAGCTTCAATCCCTAATGTTAAAGAAACAGGGAAACTTTCAGAAATCATATCATTTGTAGAACGCGCTTTATATTTCATTGACTCACCGAAATTGAAAGTGGCCGTATCGATTAAATAATCTTTATATTGTATATACCAAGGGTTATTTAATCCATACGTTTCGTTTAACTTCTCCTCGATTTGAGGTGGGAAATTACGTTCACTCGCGAAAGGACTACCAGGAGCGAGACGCATTAAGAAAAACGTAACAGTTACGATGACGAAAAGCGCGAGAAGTATATACATCAGCCTTTTCAAAATATATTTAATCACATAAAACTCCTCCTTCTATTTGTCAATTTTCAGACAAATAAATGCCTTCGTATTTTAAAAAGAGCTGACCCGCGCCGTAGTGGCTACGAGGCAGCTCTTGCTGTAGAGCTAAAAAAGCAAGATAAAATAATATAAATAATTATTTTTCTTCTACTACAACCTCTTTAAGTGGAATGTTACCAAGAACATCTGCTTGCATGTTTTTCACGTTATCGTGTACTACAGAAAGATTAGTGTAGTAGTAGATAGGTGCAACAGGTAAATCAGTCATGATAACTGACTCTGCTTGTTTTAGAAGCTCAAGACGTTTAGCAGGATCTGTTTCTAGGTTAGATTGATCTAATAACTTTTTATATTCTGGGTTTTCCCAACCAGTATCATTGTTACCATTTTCAGCAGTATCATAGATTTCTAAGAATGTATATGCATCATTATAGTCACCAGTCCAGCCTAGACGTCCAGCTTGGTAGTCTAATTGATTAAGTTTCTCTAGGTAAACTTGCCATTCAGAGTTATCAAGACCTACCTTAATACCAAGGTTTTTCGTCCAGCCCTCTTGAATAAATTGAGCGATCGCAGCATGTGCTTCACTAGTGTTGAACGAAATGTTTACAGTGATTTCAGAAGGATCTTTAATACCAAGTTCTTTCATACCAGCTTCAAGTGCAGCTTTTGCACCTTCAATATCGTTATCTTTGAAGTAACCACGGTCCTCTTCAAAACCACTAACAGCGATTGGCACCATACCTAATGCTGGTTTTTGCTCACCTTTAGTAATATTGTCAATTAAACCTTGACGATCGATTGCTAAAGTTAACGCTTTACGAATGTTAGCGTTTCCAGTAAATTTATCTTTTGTATTTAGTTTATAAACATATACTGAAGCCTGGTCAGCAATATTTAATGAACCATCAGCTTTAAATCCTTCGATTGAATCAAGTGCAACAGATTGGTATGGAGCACCAAGATAATCAATTTCGCCAGCTTTAAACATTGTAGCAGCAGTTGTTTCAGATTCAACCATACCGATATTAATTGTCTCTAAAGAAACTTTATCTGCATCCCAATATTCTGGGTTTTTCTTTAATACGATTGCGTCGTTGTGTCTCCATTCACCTAAAGTGAATGGTCCGTTTGTTACATAGTCATCACCAGCATCTGTATACCACTCATCATTACCTTCAACTACTTTTTGGTTTAATGGTGCGTATGTTTTGAATGCTGTTAATTCTAAGAAGTAAGGTGTTGGGTTTTCTAATGTTACGACTAATGTTTTGTCATCTTCTGCTTTAACACCTACGTCATCAGCAGAACCTTCACCGTTGTTATACGCGGCAGCACCTTTAATTGGGTAAAAAATTGAAGCATACTCAGAAAGATTATCTGGGTTTAATGCCCATTTCCATGCATATTCAAAGTCCTTTGCCGTTACTGGATCTCCATTTGACCATTTATTATCACGTATTGTGAATGTGTAAGTTTTTTGGTCCTCGCTAATCGTCCAGTCAGAAGCTGCAGCAGCAACTGGTTTAGCATTTTCATCTAATGTTGTTAAATTTTCAAATACATTTGTAAGAATAGCACTAGAAGTTGTATCAGTTGCTAATCCTGGGTGTAATGATGGTGGCTCAGAAGTTACTACTAAGTTTAATTCGCCGCCTGAAGTTGTTTCAGATGTACCTGAATCTTTTCCATCGTCTTTTGATTTTTCAGACGAATCTCCACCGAAGCCACATGCAGCAAGTACTAAAGAAAATACTGCAAGAACTGTTAGTAATAAAAACTTTTTGTTTTTATTCATGTGAATCCCCCTTATACAATTTTTAAGCCTTTTGTGAAGCTCCTATTTAATATACCAAAAAAATCATTGTGCACAAAATAAAAAAGATTCAAATTTATATAGTATTATCTGACATTTAAGAGTTTAATAAATTTTTCCGATTTATCACACTAAAGAAACAGAGTGTTTATATAATAAAAATTTGATAATTACCTATTCTGAATATCAAAAATAAAATAAAAATAAAAAAATGATTTACTATACGGAAAATTCCTATTTTTTTGATAATATTATCAATATTTAAAAAATGAATCGAAAGTCATAGATGTATAACCTTGAGGGAATTGTATAGATTTGTAGAAAATCTAAGTAAAACTAAGTGAATTAGTTTCTTTTGCAGGTAATTTCTTGCAAAATATGATCTCGAAACATGAATATTTTTATCTATTAATGATATATAAGAAACTTGTTTTGTAATTTTCTAGTATCATCCAATTGTGGATGAAGGCAAGAAAAAATAGAGCAATTGTATGAAAAATGGTACCCAAACTAAGAAAAAAATGGATTTAGTGAGAAGAGAAAATAAGGAATTATGTTTTTTTGAAATAATTTCCGTGCTAGTTATATATACATCCATATATGCAAATGAATATTGTTTTATTCAGCAATTTATCATAAAGGGAAGTCACGGTTTTTGCCAGATGTTTACCAAAGTAATCCACTTTACTAGTTTTGTTTTTTTGAGGATGTCAATTGTCTTACTGAAGAGGATTCAGCATGCAAATAATTACTAAAAATCTGACTTTTAATCTGCTGAAAACGTTATCAATAACCTTGAGAAATGATTTTCTTTCAAAAGCTAAGAGCTGTCATGTAAAAAAAGTACAAAAAAAGTGCATTCATATATATGAAATGCACTTTTTTTAGTTATAGTTTAAAATTATTGATTTGATTCTGTAAATCTAAGGACTTTTCGCTTAAATCAGAGGCCACCTGATTGACTTGCTGCATCGTTATGGATTGCTCCTTGCTTGCTGTAGCGATAATTTGTGTACTTTCTGAGCTAGTTGAAGCACCTTGGGCAATTTCTGCGACAGAGGCAGCTACCTGTTCTGCGCTGGCTGAAATTTCTTCTGAAGTAGCCGATATATCTTCTATTTGATTTGTCATATTATTTATTGCTTTTACGATAGCTTCAAATGCTTGTCCTGCATGTCCAATGATTTTCACACCCTCTGTGACAGAGTGCAAACCATCTAAAACAGCTTTTTCTACATTGCTTGTATCTTCTTGAATATCCTGGGTTAATGCAACAATTTGATTAGCTGATTGCTTAGATTCCTCAGCTAATTTGCGTACCTCGTCTGCAACAACGGCAAATCCTTTGCCATGCTCTCCAGCACGTGCAGCTTCTATTGCTGCATTGAGCGCTAATAAGTTTGTTTGATCTGTAATGGCTGTAATGACAGCAGTTATTTGACCTATTTCTTCCGATTGTTTGCTCAATTTTTGGACAAGAGTATTAATTACTTGCGTAGACTCATCAATTACATTCATTTGTTGTTGGGCCTCATCTACTGTAGTGTTACCGTTTGTTGCCAATTCAGATGCTGAAACAGCATTATGAAGCAGCTGTTGAGTTGCCTCTGCTATACGTTGGACACCTATAGCTGTTTCATCCATTGCATGTGCACTTTCGTTAGCGGCAACTGTAGCAGCTACAGCAGCATTCGCTGTTTCATTTATACGTATTGTGATCTCATCTGCTGAGGCAGTAACTTCTTCAGTTGATGCAGAAAGCTCTTCTACTGAAGCCGTTAAATGCTCTGCATTGTCTTGAATATGAGTTAAAAGATTTTTCAAGTTCCCCTTCATGGCATTAAATGCTGATGAAAGCTGGCCAATCTCATCCTTAGATTGGTAGGTAATGTCTTGATGATACAATTCACCACTAGCAACATGATTAGCTGCTTGAACAACAGCTTTTAAAGGACGAGAAATCGTTCGTTGTATATAGATCATGAGGAAAATGCCTAGAATAACACCGATAATAATAGCGATAACTGAAATAATTTGAGAATTGAATACTGCTTGCTTAGATTCTTTTGTGACGGCTTCCAGTTGATCTTTTTGGTAACTAACGATTTTATCGGAAACATCTTGTATTCCTTTGTTAGCTTGTTGCACATCACCATTCACTTTTTGCAAAGCGCCTTCAAGATTGCCTGCTTCAAAAAGTGCTAGTGCTTCTGTTGCTGACTCATTAAAACGATCATTATATGTATTTAAGTCTTTTGCATAAGCTTCCATTTCAGCTGAAGTAGATTTTCCGGTCATTTCCTCCACATGCTTGTCTAGCATATTTGCGTATTGTGTAAAGCTTTCTTTATTTGCAGGTTTGTCTTCGATGATAATGGCACGAATGAAGAGCCCTTGCATAGCCATTTCAAATTGAATATTATCTGCTAGTTCTACTAGGGCAACGTGACCTTCCAATGCATTTTCAATCTTCTTTTCTATGTTTGAAAATAACAGAAACATTATCACCAATGAAATAATTAGTGTCAAAATAATTGTAAAGAAACCAAAGCTTAATTTTTTTCCTACAGACATATAGATACGCCCTTTCCGAAATGCTATCCAAGTTTTTATACTTTAATTTAGCTTTTAAGAAAGATAGAAGTCAATAAGCATTGAAGGAAACAGTTCAGATTATTCATATGTTTATTTTTAGTCATTATAATAAGGAAGATTGTCTGTGGAAATTTATCAAAATCTGTTCCTGTTTCTCGTTTTATAGTACGGATTACGTGTGTGTATTATAAAAAAGAAACCGATACAAATTGTATCGGTTTCTATCTCTTTATGACTGTTTTTTTAATTGTAAAATGACAGCTTCGTCTGGGTCAATATACAGTGTTTTTTGTTCAAAGTAAATCACAAAACCAGGTTTGGCACCATTTGGTTTTTTAACTTGTCGGATTTCTGTGTAATCTACTGGCACTGAGGAGGATTCTCTAGCCTTAGAAAAATAGGCTGCTAGCGTAGCTGCTTCACGCAATGTTGTTTCATCAGGTTCACTGGAATGGATAACAACATGGGATCCAGGAATATCCTTTGTGTGTAGCCAAATATCTGTACGTTTTGCTATTTTAAATGTTAGCATGTCATTTTGTTTATTGTTTTTTCCAACAGAAATCGTTATACCTGTCGATGATACATAACGCTCTGGCTCAGGTTTCACTTGTTTTTTCTTTTTTTTCGCATGACGTAATTTTAAGTAACCTTGTTCTGCCAATTCTTCACGAATTTCCTCAATATCTCCAGGAGAAGCTTGCTGTACTTGCTGAGCAAGCATTTCAAAATAGGCAATTTCTTCTGTCGTTTTTTCAAGCTGCTCTTGAACCATAATCAAAGCATTTTTTGCCTTTGTATATTTCGTATAATAACTTTGAGCATTTTCAATAGGTGTTTTACGTTCACTTACTGGAATCGTAATCTCTTCGCCCGTTTCACTATAGTAATTTGTAACCGTAACTTCTTTAACACCTTTTTCAAAGGCATAAATATTGGCCATTAAAAGTTCACCATATAGTTGGAATTGATCAAGCTTTGATGCACGCTCATAGTCCTTTGTAAGCTTTTTCGTTTTTAAGGATAGTTTATCAATTTCATTTTGTAGCCAGCGCTCTAAGTCTCCTGCTTGTTGTTTGACACGATCTCGCTCAGCACGTGCAAAGAAAACGCGGTCAAGTAGTTCATGAACATTAGGATAAACGGTTACTTCACCTTGCAAATGAGTCAGATCAATAGGTGAGAAGTATGTTTTATTATTGTAGATGGCATACATTGGCTTCGTGCCACCATTCGCAAAGGAACCCATAAAATCTTTGAAGCATGTTAGTGTATCCGATGCTGTAGTCAAACGGAACAATAATTCTTCAGCGTGAAGAGGTGAAAAACCAGCGAACTGTGTTACAACCTCTTGCGTTGTCCTTGCTTCAGCAAAAAACGATGTTAGCTCATCATCTGTAACCGTTAGAGGATTCCATTTATTTTGTGTAGGCGGTGCAATATAAGGTTGACCAGGTAACACAGTACGGAAACTATTTACGGATGGAGGTAAATGTTTTAAACTATCAATAATTTTTCCTTGCTCTTGATCGATTAACAATAGATTACTATGTCTACCCATAATTTCAGCATGTATTTCCCTTACAATCGGGTCGCCAATTTCATTTTTGCTTTCAATTTCTACTATTATAATACGATCAAAATCACGCTGTTTAATGGAAGAAATAAAACCGCCCTCTAAATGTTTACGCAAAAGCATACAAAACATAGGGGGCTCTGCTGGGTTATCAATCGTATGCTCAGTTAAATGAACACGTGCATAAGAAGAATGGATTGAAAACAATAATTTATGATTCTTTCCATTTGCACGCACATGTAATACAACCTCTTGCGCATTAGGTTGATGTATTTTCGTAATTCGACCAGTGACAAGCTGTTGTAGGTCGGCGGTCATTGAATAAGTAAATAAACCATCAAATGCCATATGAATTCCTCTTTCCAATGATATCAAGCATCTTGGTACTTTCGTATTTTTTCATCATGCATTTGCTTTTGCAGTCTTTAAGCTCCTACAAATACACTGTTTGTATGTTTATCATAGCATTTTTTAGGTGAATATTAAAATATAGCTTCAATTGTGGTAGAATTAGCTTTTACTCTATCCAATTTTTTTTGGAGAGTCGTCATAATCGACAGAGCTTATGTTATAATAATCCCAGTATGCAAAGAAAGGTGTGACGAACCTTGGTGCGTAGTATGACTGGTTTTGGCAGAGGTGTCACAACAACTAGAGACTTTCAATTAACCGTGGAAATGCGCTCGGTCAACCATCGCTTTTTAGAAATCAATGCAAAATTTCCGAAAGAATGGCTTGAAGCAGAAATTTTTGCTAAAAAACTTATTTCTCAAGCTTTGTCACGCGGCAAAATTGATGTGATGGTATATGTGAAGGACTTAGATAACGTAGAGCAATCTATTGAGATTAATTGGTCATTAATTGAAGCGTATCGTAAGGCAAAGGAGCAATTAGCTAGTAAAGTACCACTTGAAGAAAAATGGACGATGCAAGAGCTTTTATCATTGGAACAGGCACTTGTACAACAAAAGCCACAACTTACACCTGAGGATTTACTTAGTGCTGTTGAACAAGCGATTTTACAAGCGATTGAACAGCTCGTACAAATGCGTGAGCGTGAAGGGCAAGAACTGCAAGAAGTTGTTGTACAATATAAAGAACAGTTAATGGAACAGGTGAATCAGATTCGTTTATGTTCTTCACTTGCTGTTGAAAAATATCGTACACGATTAGTAGAACGAATTTCTGAAATTGCAGATGGCACATTGTTAGAAGATCGTTTACTAGCAGAAGTAGCAATTTTTGCAGAACGTGTAGATATCTCCGAAGAATTAGACAGATTAGATAGTCACTTCAACCAGCTTGAAGAAACATTACTCGAAACGATTTCAGTGGGACGAAAATTAGACTTTTTAATGCAAGAAATACATCGTGAGATCAATACGATCGGTTCAAAGAATCAATCGACAGAAGCAGCTGTTGCTGTTGTTCAGGCGAAAACAATTTTAGAAAAGATGCGTGAGCAGGTTCAAAATATCGAATAACTTGCACGTGTCTGTTATAAATTAAGGGAGATATAGAGAATAAATGATAAAAGAACGTGGATTATTAATTGTTCTGTCTGGCCCATCTGGTGTAGGTAAAGGGACAGTGCGAAAAGAATTATTTTCTCAGCCGAATACGAATTATGAGTATTCCATCTCGATGACAACACGAAATCCTCGCGAAGGTGAAGTAGATGGTGTAGACTATTTTTTCAAGACGCGTGTAGAATTTGAAGCGCTAATTGAACAAGGTGGCTTATTAGAGCACGCTGAATTTGTCGGTAACTATTATGGTACACCACTAGCGTATGTGAATGAAACACTGGATGCAGGTCGTGATGTATTTTTAGAAATCGAAGTGCAGGGTGCAGCACAAATTCGTAAAAAAGCACCAGATGCCTTGTTTATTTTCTTAGCCCCTCCAAGTTTAACGGAATTAAAAGATCGTTTAGTTGGACGTGGGACAGAAACAGAGGATATCATTGCAAAACGCATTGCTACTGCAAGTGAAGAACTTGAAATGATGAGCTTGTATGACTATGTTGTGGAGAATGATGAAGTGACGAATGCCTGTGATCGTATTAATGCGATTATCAAAGCTGAGCATTGTCGTAGAGAACGTGTTGAAAAAAGATATTTGTCAATGTTGAGAGGAGAATAAACCAATGCTATACCCATCAGTAGATGCTTTAAAAAAAGAAATCGATTCAAAATATTCATTAGTGAGCCTTGCTTCTAAACGCGCTCGCCAAATGCAAGAAGAACAAGACACAGAACGCTTACACAAGTATGTTTCTCATAAATACGTGGGTAAAGCACTTGAAGAAGTAGCGGCAGGTGTACTTACGAAAGTATCACAGGATGAGTCTGCTGTGTACGAAGACGAAATCTAACATCCATGTAAAACACTATGTTTACGTGTATGCTAGTTTGCAGTAGATTTTGATTATACAGAATGCCGTGAGCTCCCAGGGAATCCTTCTTTGGGAGCTTATCATTTGAAAGGAAGACACCTAGCATGAATAAAAATATTTTACTATGTGTTTCAGGCGGGATCGCGGTTTATAAGGCTGTGGCGCTCGTTAGTAAGCTGTCACAGGCGGGGGCAAATGTAAAGGTCGTCATGACTGCTTCTGCTAGACAGTTTGTGAATCCGTTAAGTTTTCAAGTGATGTCCAAAAATGATGTTTATTTTGACACCTTTGATGAAAAAGATTCAAGGGTGATTGCGCATATTGATTTAGCGGATTGGGCTGATTTGATTTTAGTAGCACCAGCGACAGCAAATATAATTGGAAAATTAGCCAATGGTATCGCAGATGATATGATCACAACAACTCTTCTTGCTACTACTGCACCTGTCTGGATTGCGCCAGCAATGAATGTGCACATGTACGACCATCCAGCTGTAAAACGTAATTTGGATAGACTATCTGCTGATGGTTATCAATTTATTGAGCCTTCGGAGGGGTTTTTAGCATGTGGTTATGTCGGAAAAGGACGTCTAGAGGAACCAGAAAAAATTACTGCACTTGTGCAAGATTTCTTTTCAGGGAAAACTAAACCATTAGCAGGTCAAACAGTCCTAGTAATAGCAGGTGCCTTACAAGTGCCAGTGGATGAACAGCATATGATTAGCCCACAGGCAAACGGTCAAATCGGACATGCTTTAGCAGATGAGGCAAAAAGGCTAGGCGCCCATGTAATTGAAATAGAAAATAGCAATTTATATGATGTGATTCAACAACTGGAAGCCTATAAAATTCAATATCCACAAGCATTTTTTATTTATGCAGCGAATGTACCAACCATCGAGAAAACGCCTATAGTTTCTGTAGAAGGAATGAAAGCAGTCACTTTTGGACAGCAAGTTCAAGGCAAACCGATGTTTAACATACTTTCTGATAGCTGGATTGATTTTAGTGACCAAGCGCAGCTTAATGGCCAGTTCTTAGCTACTTCGAATCCTCAGTTTTTTGCACAGACACTTTGGTCTCATATTATAAAGGACGAGGCACAATGAGTATTTTAATCGCGGAGGTCATTGTAGATGTCTCTACCTATCATGTAGACCGTCCATTTGATTATCAAGTACCTCCAGAATGGGAAAGTGTCATTGAATTAGGATGCCGTGTTAAAGTGCCATTTGGTCCAAGGAATGTATTAGGATTTATCGTAGGTTTGAAACATGAAACCGATGTTCCATTGAATAAATTAAAGGGAATCACTCAAATTTTAGATATGGAGCCAGCGCTGACAGAAGAAATGCTTCAAATGGCGAAGTGGTTAAAAAATAACACCATTTGTTATGAAATTGATGCATTACAAGTGATGTTACCATCTGCACTGCGAGCTAAATATGAAAAAATAATTAAGTTACAAAAAAATCAAACTTTGCCAGAAGAAGTGCAGCCTATATTCGGTAAGCGCCAACAAGTTAATTTTAAAGAATTTGAGCGAGAAGGTTTACTTCCTCTATTGAAGCAACTGGTTGCAGAGAACATTGTTACAATCGAAAATGTTGTGAAGCAACAGGGGAATGTGAAAGAGATACGTATGGTTCAAATTACAGCAGACCAACAACTTGTTGAACGTGCTTTGGGACAATCCTCTAGAGCAGTTAAACAACGGTTATTACTGCAATGGATGTGTCAACACCTAGGCGAAATATTGTCGCCCCAGCAGATTTGTGACGAAGCAGGGGTTTCTTTATCAGTATTAGAGGCAGTAATTGATAAAGGAGCTGCTCAATTTATTCAAGAGGAAGTATTTCGTGATCCATTTACGAAAGAAGTTTCACGTACTCAAGCCTTACAATTAACAGATGAGCAGCAGGTTGCTCTACAAGCTATTAATACAGCTATGGAGCAGCAAAC
Source organism: Lysinibacillus irui (assembly GCF_028877475.1). Classification (NCBI taxonomy): domain Bacteria; kingdom Bacillati; phylum Bacillota; class Bacilli; order Caryophanales; family Bacillaceae; genus Lysinibacillus; species Lysinibacillus irui. The sequence continues at coordinate 940,464 of NZ_CP113527.1, forward strand.
AGCTGAAACATTTTTATTACATGGTATAACAGGGAGCGGCAAAACAGAGGTTTATTTACAGGCTATACAGAAGGTATTAAATGATGGAAAAGAAGCTATTATGCTTGTACCTGAAATTTCTTTAACTCCACAAATGACTGAACGATTCCGTAGTCGCTTTGGTGAGATGGTTGCTGTTATGCATAGTGGGTTATCTGTTGGTGAGAAGTATGATGAATGGCGTAAAATTCAACAAGGCAAAGTGAAAGTTGTGGTTGGTGCTCGTTCAGCTATTTTTGCACCCTTTACCAATATAGGTCTTATTATTTTGGATGAGGAACATGAATCAACTTATAAGCAAGAAGATTCGCCTCGTTATCATGCAAGAGATGTAGCCATCTGGCGAAGCGAATTTTATAAATGTCCTATTATTTTAGGTAGTGCGACACCAGCGTTAGAGTCATTCGCCAGAGCTAAAAAGGGTGTTTATACGCTGCTTTCATTAAAACAACGAGCCTTACATCAAGCCCTGCCCACTGTTTATATTGCAGATATGCGTGAAGAGCTTCGACAAGGGAATCGTTCTATGTTTTCACAATCACTTATTGAAGCAATCCGCGTAAGACTTGAGAAAAAAGAGCAGATGGTGCTCTTTTTAAATCGTCGTGGCTATTCGTCATTTGTACTTTGTCGGGATTGTGGCACGGTTGTACAATGTCCAAATTGCGATATCTCTTTAACCTATCATCGGACAACTGAAAAATTAAAATGTCATTATTGTGGTTATGAGGAGCATGTTCCTCAAATATGTCCGCAATGTCAAAGTGATCATATTCGTTATTTTGGTACAGGTACACAAAAAGTAGAGGAAGAAATTTATAAGTTGTTCCCTGAAGCAAGAGTATTACGAATGGATGTTGATACAACAAAGCATAAAGGGGCACATGAAGAAATATTGGAGACATTTGGAGCAGGACAAGCAGATATTTTATTAGGTACTCAAATGATTGCAAAGGGCTTGGACTTTCCGAATATTACACTAGTAGGTGTACTTAGTGCCGATACATCTCTACATTTACCTGATTACCGGGCAGCAGAACGCACATTTCAGCTACTAACACAGGTAAGCGGTAGGGCTGGACGACATGATAAGCCAGGGGAGGTTATTATTCAGACGTATACACCTGAGCATTATGCCATTGAATTAGCTAAAACGCAGGATTATGAACCTTTTTATGAACGGGAGATGTTTTTAAGAAGACGTTCAAGCTATCCACCCTATTATTTTGTAGCTCTTATACAATTATCTCATGAAGATGTCATGATGGCCGCCGAATATGCAGGCCGAGTGGCAGATTGGCTACGTGAAAATTTATCGAATCAAGTAGCAATTATTGGACCAACAACGGCGAGTATTGCTCGCCTCCAAAATAGATATCGTTATCAATGTTTGATAAAATATAAAATTGAACCAAATCTAATTCCAGTGTTACAGCGCCTGCTTGCCATGTATCGAGCAGAATGGATTAAACAGGGAATATTAATGACGGTAGATTTAGATCCGTCTACTATATAGTGAAAACAGCGGCAATATCCGTTTACAAAAAATACCTTTCAAGGTTTTTGTAAAGGAAGGCTTTAAAGCAGAAATGAGGAAATAAAGATGGCTATTAAAAAAGTAATTGAAAACCCAGCAAAAGTACTATCAACACCATGTGCTGAAGTGACAGAAATTAATGATGAAATTATTACATTACTGGATGATTTATATGACACAATGGTGGAATATGATGGTGTAGGTATCGCAGCACCACAAATAAATGTTGGCTTGCGAGTTGCCATTGTGGAGCTAGGTGAGGAACGTGATATTTTAGAAATGATTAATCCAACTGTCATTGAAACAGATGGAGCAGAAGTAGATATCGAAGGTTGTTTGAGTTTTCCGGGATTATATGGTGAGGTTGAACGACCTACTTATGTAAAAATTGAAGCATGTGACCGTGAAGGGCGTGTTTATGAATTAGAGGCGGGAGACTTTGATGCCCGCGCGATCTTACATGAAATCGATCATTTAGACGGGGTACTTTTCGATTCAAAAATTAAACGTATTGTAACAGCAGAAGAACTTGAAGAAATGTACGCAGAAGAGGAGGAATAAAATGACGTCTATTATTTTTATGGGGACACCTGACTTCTCTGCGCCTATTTTGCGTATGCTACATGATGAAGGGTACGATATTAAAGCAGTTGTGACACAACCAGATCGTCCAGTTGGACGTAAGCGTATATTAACACCACCACCTGTGAAAGCTGCAGCTTTGGAGCTTGGCTTACCAGTTATTCAACCAGAAAAATTACGCGGCTCTGAGGAGTTACAGCAAATTCTTGCCTTACAGCCTGATTTAGTCATAACAGCAGCATTTGGACAAATACTACCAAAGGAATTATTAGATGCTCCAGCTCTTGGCTGTATTAATGTCCATGCTTCTCTACTACCAAAGTATCGTGGAGGTGCTCCTATTCACCAAGCCATTATAGATGGTGAAAAGGAGACAGGAGTCACAATCATGTATATGGCAGAAAAACTGGATGCTGGAGATATTATTTCCCAAAAAGCTATTCCGATTGAAGAAGATGATCATACCGGTAGACTTTTTGAAAAGTTAAGTATGGTTGGCCGTGAATTATTAAAGGATACACTTCCTTCTATTATTAATGGTACAAATAGTCGTACAGTTCAGGATGAAGCACAGGTTACTTTTGCAAGCAATATTTCCAGAGAGCAGGAGCGCATTGATTGGACAAAGGATGCTGCTACTTTATACAATCAAGTACGTGGTCTTCATCCATGGCCAGTAGCGTATACAACTTTTGAGGATGGTAACTTTAAAATTTGGTGGGCGACTATTGGTAATAGTAAGCATGAGGTGAACCCAGGTTCGGTAGTTGCGATTGCAAAAGATCATTTTGAAGTTGCAGCTGGCAATGGAACAACGTTAGCCTTATATGATATCCAACCTGCTGGTAAAAAGCGCATGACGGCAGAGGAATATTTACGTGGCACAGGTTCTAAATTACAGATTGGGGACCAATTTAAATGAGTAAAAAAAGTGTAGTTATTTGGGATGGAAATGTGCGAGATGCTGCATTATCTATTCTGTTAGCAGTTGATAAAAATCAAGCCTATAGCAATTTATTGCTAAATGAAACCATTAAAAGACATAAAATAGAAGCAAAAGATCGCGCATTATTAACTGAAATTACGTATGGAACATTACAGCATAAAATGACGCTCGATTTTTATTTAGAGCCTTTTATTCGCGGTTCAGTCGATCATTGGGTTCGTTGGTTATTAAGAATATCCTTATATCAAATTCATTATTTAACGCGCATACCACCGCATGCCGCTGTAAACGAGGCAGTAGAAATTGCCAAGCGTCGAGGACATCGTGGAATTGCTTCGATGGTCAATGGTATTTTAAGATCAATATTACGAAGTGGTGTTCCTTCTACAGATAGTATTGAGGATCCGATCGAGCGTCTTGCTATTGAAACTAGTCATCCAGAATGGTTAGTGCAACGATTTGTAGCAAACTACGGTCTAGAAGTAGCAACAGCCATGTTACAGGAAAATAATGTTCCACCTGTGCAAACAGTGCGTGTAAATACTACAAAAGCATCAGTTGAACAAGCTATTGAGGAACTAGAGAATGAAGGATTAACAGCACAGCAAAGTGATATAATGCCTGAATGTTTACATGTAACCAATGGACAACCAGCACGCACAAAAGCATTCAAAGAAGGTCTTATTACTATACAGGATGAAAGTTCAATGATCCCTGCTAAAGTGTTAAATCCATCTCCAGGTATGCGTGTCTTGGATATGTGTGCAGCTCCGGGTGGAAAGACAACACATTTAGCTGAAATAATGAACAATGAAGGCTCCATTTTAGCAACAGATCTTCATCCACATAAATTAGATTTAATTGACCATAATACAGAACGTCTTGGGCTGGATATTGTAGAAACAGCTCCAATAGATGGACGTAAAGCATCAGAATTTTTACAAGCAGCGTCTTTTGATGCCATTTTAGTTGATGCACCGTGTAGCGGACTAGGAGTTATGCGACGTAAGCCAGATATTAAATATACAAAACGAGAAGAAGATTTAGAAAATCTTCAAAAGATCCAATTGGCCTTACTTGATGCAGCAACAAAAGTATTGAAAATAGATGGGAAGCTTGTGTACAGTACTTGTACAGTAGATACTCAAGAAAATGAAGGCACAGTTAAAGCCTTTTTAACAGCACATCCAGAAATGGAAGCTATACAACTAGAATCTTTACCAACAAAATTAGCGGAAAAGCAAGCTAATGGCATGCTTCAAGTCTTTCCACAAGACTTTGGTAGTGACGGTTTCTTCGTTGCTGCCTTTCGTAAAAAAGGAGAATCCAACTAATGGTGGATCAAGAAAAATTTAATGAACGTATTAACGATTTAGTTGATGAAGCGGAAGACAAGCCCGTACGTCGAGTGAAAAAGGAAAAACCAAATTTAAAAGAGTCTATTTACTCTTTACAGCCACACCAGTTAGAAGAGTGGTTAAAGGAAAATGGCGAAAAGCCTTTCCGTGCTGCTCAAATTTTTGACTGGCTATATAATAAACGAGTGAAAACTTTTGAAGAGATGTCTAATCTTTCAAAGGGATTGCGTGAAAAGTTAACTGCCAATTTTGCTTTATCCACATTATCAACCATTATTAAGCAAGAGTCTAAAGATGGTACAATTAAATTTTTATTTCAATTGCAGGATGGCTATTCAATAGAAACGGTGTTAATGCGCCATGATTATGGAAACTCTGTTTGTGTAACAACACAGGTGGGTTGTCGAATTGGCTGTACGTTTTGTGCTTCTACTTTAGGCGGCTTGAAGCGCCATTTATTAGCAGGGGAAATCGTGGAGCAAGTTGTCAAAGTCCAGCAGACTTTAGACGAAGTAGGTGAGCGAGTATCACACATTGTTATTATGGGTATCGGCGAACCTTTCGATAACTATGATGCAATGATGAACTTCTTAAAAGTAATTAACCATGAAAAAGGATTAAATATTGGCGCACGTCATATAACCGTTTCAACTTCAGGTATAGTTCCTAAAATTTATCAATTTGCGGATGAACAATTACAAATTAATTTTGCCGTATCTCTACACGCACCAAACCAAGAAGCACGTCAAAAGTTAATGCCTATTGCACGTGCATATAAATTAGATGAATTAATGGAAGCAGTTCGTTATTATACTAAAAAAACAGGTCGACGTGTGAGCTTTGAATACGGATTGATGTCTGGTGAAAATGATTCAGTAGAAATTGCAGAAGAGTTATCTGCATTAATTAAAGGAATTAAATGTCACGTTAACTTAATTCCTGTTAACTACGTGCCAGAACGTGATTATGTACGTACGTCTCGTAGTCAAATTTTTGCTTTTGAAAAAACTTTAAAGAAAAATGGTATTAACGTAACAATCCGCCGAGAGCAAGGTTCAGATATAGCAGCTGCGTGTGGGCAATTACGTGCACAAGAGAGATCTGAAGAAACGAGGTGACCAGTGTTGGAATACACAGTCGAAAGTGATATTGGTTTAAAACGATCAATTAATGAAGACCGTGCTGCATTCTTTAAACGTCCTGACGGGCTTGCATTAGCACTTGTAGCGGACGGCATGGGTGGTCATAATGCTGGTGATGTGGCAAGTGATATGGCAATTAAACAGATGGAATCCTTTTTTTTACAGGCAGACGCGCATCATTTTGTATCAACAACATCAAAAAAAGAATGGTTATTACAAACAGTTAAGCAAATAAATAAAACAATATATGACTATTCTTTATCACATGAAGACTGTAAAGGAATGGGCACGACGTTTATTGCGGTGTTAATAGAAGAGCATCATTGCTTCATTGCACATGTTGGAGATAGTCGTGTGTATTATTTCTTTGAAGATGGTGCACAACAAATAACAAGAGATCATTCATATGTAAATGTACTGGTTGAAAATGGCGAAATAAGTGAAGAAGAGGCTTTGACACATCCGAAGAAAAATTTCATTTTAAAGGCTGTTGGAACAGAAGAAACAATAGAACCAGACTTTTATGAAGTTGATTTAGCATCAGAATCGTATTTACTCATTTGTTCAGATGGATTAAGTAATAAACTTACTGTATATGAAATGGCATCTATTATTACGTATCCAGATTCCATTGGGGAGAAAGGGCGTAAGCTTGTAGAATTAGCAAATGCCAGCGGGGGAGAAGATAATATCTCCCTCGTGCTACTAACAAAAAAGGATGAGGAGGTGTAAGAATGCTTGTAGGTAAAAGAATTAGTGACCGTTATAAAATTTTAGAACTCATTGGCGGCGGTGGTATGTCGAATGTTTATTTAGCACATGACATGATATTAAACCGTGATGTAGCCATTAAAATATTACGTTACGATTTTTCCAATGAGGATGAATTACATCGACGTTTTCAACGTGAGGCACTGTCTGCTACAAGTCTTACACATCCGAATATTGTTAATATTTATGATGTAGGTGATGATGGAGATCTACATTATATTGTGATGGAATATGTTCAAGGAAAAACGTTAAAGCAGTACATACAAGAATTTGCACCTATTTCACCTGCCAGAAGCGTGCACATTATGAAGCAATTAACATCTGCAATTGCCAATGCACATGAAAATCATATCATTCACCGTGATATTAAACCGCAAAATATTTTAATGGATGCAGAGGGCAATGTTAAAATAACTGATTTTGGTATCGCCATGACGTTAAGTGCTACATCGTTTACACAAACAAATTCAGTGTTGGGTACGGTGCATTATTTATCACCAGAGCAAGCCCGTGGTGGTACGGCAACAAACAAATCCGACATTTATGCACTCGGTATTGTTTTATATGAATTATTAACAGGTGAATTACCATTTTCTGGTGAATCAGCGGTTTCAATTGCACTCAAACATTTGCAGAAAGAAACGCCTTCTGTCCGTGCTTTCGATGCAACTATTCCACAAAGTTTGGAAAATGTGGTGCTTAAGGCTACTGCGAAAGAGGCTTCTCATCGTTATAATACAGTCGAAGAAATGTATGATGATTTGGAAACAGTATTATCACCAAATCGAATAAATGAGCCGAAATTTGTCGTGCCAGTTGATAATGATGTGACAAAAGCCATTCCAATTATTAAAGAGCAGGTTCTGAAAAAGGACGAAGATTTAACCAAAACAAGAGTTATTGAACCGATTGTGGAAGTTAAAGCTCCATCTCAACCAAAACCTAAAAAAAATAGTGAAAAACCAACTCCAGTGAAGGCAAAAAAGAAAAATTGGCCAAAGTATATTGCTGGATTACTTTTAGTAGCTATTGTCATCTTCTTATTCTTTTTATTTGCAACAGATGCATTTAGCCCGAAAAAAGTGGCAGTACCTGATGTAACAAATTTAACCGTAGAGGACGCTACAAAGAAATTAGAAGCTGAGGGATTTGTCGTTGGTGATGAGCCTCAGGAGCGGAATCACGAGGAAATTGAAAAGGGTAAGGTTATCGAAACAGATCCAGCTAAAAATTCAATGCGAGCAAAAGGCTCAGAGATTGACTTAATTGTTAGCTTAGGTGTAGAGATGACGACCGTTGATAATTATGTAGGACAAAATTATAGTCAAGTCGAAGCTTTAATAAAAGGAAAATATAAAGAGGTTATAAAAGAGGATGTTCCTTCTCGTGAACCTGAAGGCAGGATTATTGAGCAAAGTATTCCCGCGGATACAGAAGTGGTAGCAAAAGAGGAGACAATCACGTTTAAAGTAAGCCAAGGTGTTAGGATGGTAAGGGTTGAAAACGTTGTAAATTATACGAAAGCTGATATGGATGATTATGTGAATAGAGTGGGTCTTAACTGGCGTATATCTCGTGAAGAATATCATGAGTCGATCCCAGCTGGTAGTGTGATTTCACAATTAACAAATGCAGGTACTATGGTGGAGGAAGGTTCTGTTATATCGGTTGTAATGAGTAAAGGTCCAGCTAAAAAGCCAGAGAAAACATTAATTATCCCTGTAAATATTGAGTATAAACCTACAGAAGAGGGAATAGAGCAAAAAATTCGTATTGAAATTCAGGATAAAAATCATACATTTTCAGAACCAGTTAAAGAATTTTCGATTGTAGAGGATACGACTTACAATATACAGCTTGTTATTGAAGAGGGCAAAGATGCAAGTTATAGAATTATTCGTGACTCAGAAATAATTTTAGAAGACAAAGTTAATTATAAAGATGTCAATTAAGGAGGAATTGGATGGCGCAAGGCCAAATAAGAAAAGCATTAAGCGGTTATTACTATGTTTATGATGGTCAGCAACTTATACAATGTCGAGGGCGTGGGGTTTTTCGAAATCGTGGAGAATCTCCGCTTGTCGGCGATATGGTAGAATATACAATGGAAACAGAAGGTTCGGATGGCACGATTCAAAAGATATTAGCGCGTCAAAATGAATTGGTTCGTCCGCCAATTGCCAATATTGATCAAGGTATTTTAGTATTTTCCGTAAAAGAGCCAAATTTCAATACCATTTTACTAGATCGCTTTTTAGTGGTGTTAGAATCATTCCATGTACATCCTATTATTTGTTTAACAAAAATGGATTTACTAAATCCTGAAGAGCGTAAGGAATTACAGCAGTATATTGAAGATTATCAAAGCATGGGCTATACGGTTTTACAAACTTATAAAGATGAAGAAGAGTTAATTGGACGTTTACAGCCTATTTTAAAGGGTAAAACGACTGTATTAGCAGGCCAATCTGGCGTTGGTAAATCAACATTGCTTAATACATTAATTCCTGATCTCAATTTAAAAACAGGCATAATCTCGCAAAGTTTAGGACGAGGAAAACATACCACTCGTCATGTTGAGCTTATTGAGGTATGTGATGGTTTACTGGCAGATACTCCTGGATTTAGTTCTTTTGATTTTGATGAAATTGAAAAAGAAGAACTAGGTGCATGTTTTCCGGAAATGGCTAAAATTGCGGATGATTGTAAATTCAGAGGTTGTTTACACTTGAAAGAGCCAAAATGTGCAGTAAAGGCAGCAGTAGAAGCAGGGGATATTCGTGACTACCGCTACAAGCATTACGAACAGTTTATGCAAGAAATTATCGACCGAAAGCCGAGGTATTAATCATGATACAAATAGCACCATCAATTTTAGCAGCGAATTTTGCAAAATTAGGAGAAGAAGTGAAGGAAGTAGAGCAAGCGGGTGCAACACTCATTCATATTGACGTAATGGATGGTCACTTTGTGCCAAATATTTCATTTGGTTCTATCGTATTAGATGCAATCCGTCCTTTAACTGAACTACCTTTAGATGTGCATTTAATGATCGAAAATCCAGATCAATATATTGAACAGTTTGCTAAAGCTGGAGCAGACTATATTACAGTACATGTGGAGGCATGCCGTCATTTACATCGTACTATACAATTAATTCGTTCTTACGGCGTAAAGGCTGGTGTTGTATTAAATCCACATACACCAATAGAATCCATTCAACACATTTTGGAAGATATTGATATGGTATTATTGATGACTGTCAATCCAGGCTTTGGTGGACAAAAATTTATTCATTCTGTTGTGCCTAAAATTGAAGCATTATCGACAATGATTAAAGAGCGAGGTCTTGATATCGCCATTGAAATTGATGGAGGTATTACTGCTGAAACGATTGTTCCATGTGCACAGGCTGGAGCGACTATTTTTGTGGCAGGATCAGCAATTTATAGTAAAGAAGATCGAACAGCTGCACTTCAAGAGATTTTAGCGGCTGGTGAGGCTGCGATTAAAGGATGACGACAGTCGTTGTTTGTGCAGGTGGACCAAAACAAGAACTTTGTTCATTCTCTTCATTTCAACAACAACAGGATGTCGTGTTTATTGGAGCGGATCGTGGAGCTTTATATTTAATTGAGCATGGGATTACCCCTCATGCCATTGTTGGTGACTTTGATTCCTTAACCGACGAGGAGTATCAATTGGTAATGGCACAAACAGATGATCAGCAGCGTTTTCAGGAAGAAAAAAATGAAACAGATACGGATCTAGCTTTGCTGAAAGCCTATACGTATGCGCCTCAAGAAATTATTTTGACGGGTGTTACGGGTGGACGTTTAGATCATTATGAGGCAGCTGTTCGTTCCATTTATAGATTACAAAAAGAGCACCCTCATGTTGAGCTGAAGATTATCAATCATTCAAATATGTTGCAATTTTTACTACCAGGTAACCATACGATTTTTGCAGATAGTCGATACCGATACTTGTCCTTTTTTGCTCATGAAGAGCCTATTCAGGATGTGACATTGCGACAAGTAAAATATGAAACAACGAATGAGGAAATTTCTTTAGGAACAACTCGATTCACAAGTAATGAAATAATAGGAACTTCAGGGTCTATATCTTTCTCACGAGGCATATGTTTAATGATAAGAAGCATAGATTAGCGTAAGGGGGAGAGAGTCCTGAAAGTATATACGTTCCAGCTGCCGAAATTTGTGAGTAGTATCACGCGTACTTGTATTAACCTATTTAAAAAAGATAAGAAAGTAAAAAAATCCGACTGATGTTAGTCGGATTTTTTACTTTACTTCTATTTATATACTAATGAAAGAAAAAAATCGATTTACGCTCAATGCGAAATCGATTTTTTAGAAGCTGCGATTAAACGCGCTCAATTTTACCTGATTTTAATGCACGAGCAGAAACCCATACACGTTTTGGTTTACCGTCAACTAAGATACGAACTTTTTGAAGGTTAGCACCCCAAGTACGTTTGTTAGCGTTCATAGCGTGGGAACGGTTGTTACCAGTACGAGTTTTACGTCCAGTGATTACACATTGTTTTGGCATGTTGTATTCCCTCCTTACTGTTGATGCTGAAAGATTATTATTTCAGTTCGGTATTTCACATACCATAATAATTTAACATACGATGGCGTTCAGTGCAACAGTTTTCACATAACCTTTCAAGAAAAAAACCTTTACAGGCAAAAAAACGTAAAAAAAGTGGTCCTCTATCATTTCCCTCGATAACCAAGTTTCATTGACACACGTTTGCCAGTATCAACCAAACGCTCAATTAATGTATTAATATGGTCTTGAGAGACATTAAAATTCACAAAGCCGATGCTTACTGCCCCAATCACTTCCCCAAAACCATCTATAACAGAAACTGCAATGGAGGACGTACCTGCAGATCGTTCCCCATGACTAATCGCATATCCTTGTTGCCGAATTTGGCGAAGCTGTTCCTCTATTTCAGCTATTTCATCTTGCATTACAAGCTGCTCTAAAATTTCTTTGGATTGTGTGTCGGGCAGAGAGGCAAGAATGGCTTTATTTGCCGCACCGATATGCATAGGTATCCGTATACCTAGCTGGTCATAAATTCGAATAGGATTTGCTGCACTGTCTATTCTTTCAATAATAATCGTATCTAAACCGGCAGGCTTACTTAAATAGACGCTTTCTTCAACCTCTCTTGCCAAGCGCTCTAACTCAGGTCTAATTTTACTAATATAGTCCATTGTGTCATACACTTGTAGTCCAAGCTCCATCCATATTGTCCCAAGACGATAGTGCTTCGATTGTTCATCTTGCTCAATCATACCTTGTTTAATCATGGCCTTTAAAATTCTATGTAAAGTACTTAAGGGTAAATCGCATTTTGTAGAAAGCTCTGAAATGGACAAGCTACTGTCATTTGCTTCAGAAGCTAAAACCTTCGCAATCGTCATAGCTCGCTCTAATAATTGCATTTGTCCCACCTCCCTTCATCCTATTTTATTTTTATTCTTCATCTACGTCTAGTTCCAAAATTTCTAAGTGGTTAAAGTTCAGGTCAGGTTCAAATTGATATCTTTCATGATCAGTATAGGTTTTTCTACGAGAATGTAACTACATAACAATAAAAGAAAAATAAAAAGTTTTCTAAATATATTGACAGTATAGCATAAAACGAATATATTCTTCATATAAACTTTCCTCTTAACGGAAACGTTTTCCACTACACGGAAATGAGGTGAAAGGAATGCATTATTGTTCATCAATGTATGCACCTTTGAAACGCGTTATAGTAAAACATCCTAAAGACGCTTTCCGAAGCCAAGCACATCTTGCGGATGAATGGAAAACATTTAACTACTTATCAGAGCCTAACTATGAGGAAGCTCTAAGTGAATATGCTGAATTTGTTGGAATTCTTGAAAAGTATGTTGATACGATTGATTATTTGCCGGAAGCAGATGAAGTAGGATTGGATTCCCTTTATGCGCATGACCCGGTCAAATTCACGCCTAGCGGGGCCATTATACTAAAATCAGGTAAAACATTAAGACAGCCAGAAGCAGCGGTGTATAAAAATTTTTTACAAGATAGAGGTATCCCGATCATTGGAAAACTCTCTGGGGAGGCTGTTTCTGACGGAGGAGATATTGTTTGGCTTGATGATCGAACGCTTGTGGTAGGTAGAGGGTATAGAACAAATGATGAAGCCATTCGTCAGCTAAAAGAAATGACAGCTGACATTGTAGATGAGTTTATTGTGGTACAGCTACCACATGATTTAGGTGAAGCTGAATGTCTACACTTAATGTCTTTCATTAGTATGGTAGATCATGATCTAGCAGTAGTGCATTCACGTTTAATGCCAGTCTTTTTCCGTCAGCTGCTAATTGAACGTGGTATTCAATTAATAGAAGTACCGAAAGAAGAGTATGACGCACTGGGCTGTAATGTCTTAGCACTTGCACCTAGAGTTTGTGTTATTCCAGAAGGAAATCCGGCAACAAAGCAACAGCTAATTGATGCCGGTGCGACAGTTTATGAATATAAAGGCAATGAAATTACAGTTAAAGGAACAGGTGGACCAACATGTCTAACTTGTCCAGTTATAAGAGGATAAAGGAGAAGAAGAATATGTTTAAAAATGTTATTGTTAAAAATCCAGGAAATAGCTTTATCAACGGTTTAACGACTAGTGATTTAGGAAAACCCATTTTAGAAAAATTGTTTGAGCAGCATGAAAAATATGTAGAAGCTTTAAAAAAATGTGGTGTTGAGGTAACACAATTACCAGCAAATGAAGCTTTTCCAGATTCTACATTTGTAGAAGATACTGCTGTTTTAACACCTGAATTTGCTATTATTTCAAACCCAGGAGCAGAGGCTCGAAACCGGGAAATTGAAGAAATTGAGCCTGCTGTTAAGCAATTCTATGAAAAAATTTACTATATTAAAGGCTCTGGAACACTCGATGGTGGAGATGTATTGCAAGCAGAGAAGAAGTTTTATGTAGGAATCTCCGACCGCACAAATGAAGAAGGTGCACAGCAATTTAAAGAAATAGTTGAGCAAGAGGGTTACGAAGCAACTATCATCCCATTAAAGGAATTCTTCCATTTAAAAACAGGTATTGCCTATGTAGGGGAAAATCGTATGGTGGTAGCTGGAGAATTTGTGGATCATCCTGCATTTGAATCTTACGAAAAAGTTGTCATTCCTAAAGAAGATGAATATTCAGCAAACTGTATTCAAGTAAATGATTATATCATTATCCCAGCTGGTTACCCGGAAACAAATCGAAAATTACTAGACCTAGGTTATCAAACAATTGAACTTGAGATGTCTGAATTCAGAAAACATGATGGTGGCTTGAGCTGTTTATCATTACGTTTTTAAGTAATTATCATATGGCCCAATCAATTTAAAAGGGATAAATTGATTGGGTACTTTCATTCTTTAAATATCAGAATATTTAATATTTTTACATTATATGGGAAGTAGGGATGGATGTTGAATAAAGGGGATCAGCTTCATACTAATCAATTAAATCGTTCGATGAAAAGTCGTCACTTGTTGATGCTTTCACTTGGGGGAGTTATTGGAACGGGTTTATTTTTAAATGTTGGCTATACCATTAATCAAGCTGGGCCGGGTGGCGCTTTAATCGGCTATTTGTTTGGTGGTTTAATTTTGTTTATGGTTATGAATTGTCTTGGGGAATTAGCTGTTTATATGCCTGTTACGGGCTCTTTCCAAACTTATGCAACACGCTTTATTAGTCCCTCAGCAGGTTTTTCATTAGGTTGGATGTATTTTGTCGGTTCTGCTGCCACAGCGGGCGTTGAATTTACAGCAGCAGGCATTTTAATGCAGCATTGGTTTCCGACAGTGCCAATTTGGATATGGTGTGCTGTATTTATGGTTCTTTTATTTGTCTTAAATGCCTTAACAACAAAGGGCTTTGCTGAAGCGGAATTTTGGTTTGCCAGTATAAAAGTAATTGCAGTCATTGCCTTTATTATTATAGGAGGAGCGGCAATATTTGGTGTAATTCCTCTGGCAGATCGTCCAACTCCACATTTGACAAATTTAGCACCGTCTGGTTTATTCCCAGCAGGTATTTCCATTATTTTTGTCACAATGATGAATGTTATTTTCTCTTATCAGGGATCAGAGCTTGTTGGAATTGCGGCAGGTGAAACGGAAAGTCCTGAAAAAAATATCCCAAGAGCAATTCGTACAATCCTGTTTAGAATTATTGTCTTTTATATTGCCTCTATTATTGTATTATCAGCGATATTCCCAGCATCTGAGCTTGGTCTAATGGAAAGTCCATTTGTAACGTTGATGAATTTAGCTGGTGTTCCTTATGCAGCAGGTATTATGAATTTCGTTATATTAACGGCGATTTTATCTGTCGGGAATTCATGTCTGTATGCCTCTACACGTTTATTATTCTCGATGTCACAAGAGGGGATGGCGCCTAAATTATTTGGCAGACTTACTAAAAATAAAGTGCCTTTAAATGCCCTTATTTTTACTATGGTTTTCTCTCTATTATCGTTATTAACAAGTGTAATGGAAGCCGACGCAGTATTTGTTTTACTCATGTCCGTGGCAGGGATATCGGTTACAATTTCTTGGATGGGAATATGTGCTTCACAATTAATGTTCCGTCATCGTTATATAAAGTCTGGTGGAAAGTTGGATGATTTAAAATTTAAAACGCCACTATATCCGTTAATTCCCGTATTTTGCATTGTCTTTTGTTTTTTAATTTTAGTATTTTTAGCGTTTGATCCTACCCAAAGAATTGGTTTGTTGTATGGGATTGGCTTCTTTATTGCCTGTATGATTTTTTATCAATTGAAACTAAAAAAAGCAAAGACTGCAACGACAGAGAGCAAAACGGAAGAGTCAGTAGAAATTCGTTAAAGTATAAATGAACGAATTTGATTTAAAGGAGAAATTTTATGAATACTTTTATGTGGAATACACCTGAAAAACTACGTGCCCTACTTTGTGAAATTGTTGGCTGGGAAAGTCGAACACTAACAAAGGGCGAAAATGAATTTGCCTATAAATTAAAAGATAAATTGTTAACGCTTCCATATTATAAAAATCATCCTGAGTATATTGAATTACATGATGCCGGTTTAGGAAGAAATGCTGTAACAGCCTTATATAAACATCCAACGGCAACAGAAACTGTGGTGTTAATCAGTCACTTTGATACCGTGCATACGGAGGAATATGGAGAGCTAGAGCCATTAGCTTTTTATCCAGAGGAATTAACTAAAAAGTTAATGGAACCGAAATATAAAAAAGATTTGCCAGAGGCGGCTCGAATTGATTTGGAGTCAGGTAATTATTTATTTGGTCGCGGCACAATGGATATGAAAATGGGTCTCGCGTTACACATGCAGTTGATTGAAAAAGCTAGCTTTGAACAATGGCCGATCAATCTACTATTGACAGCTGTGCCGGATGAGGAAGTGAACTCTGCTGGAATGCGAGCAGCGGTAGTTGAGCTTGTGAGACTACGAGAACAACATGGTTTAACGTATAAATTATTTTTAAATAGTGAACCGTCCTTCTCACAAGGACCATCTGATACGAATGAATATATTTATTCAGGGACCATAGGTAAGATCATGCCCGCTGCTCTGTTTTATGGGAAGGAAACCCATGTTGGTGAGCCATTAAAAGGCATGACTGCTAACTTTATTGCTTCCTATATGACACAGCATATGGAGTGGAATCCACTTTTCCGTGAAAGTGATTTAGGTGAAAGTACACCACTACCCGTCTCGTTACAATTAAAAGATTTAAAAATGGAATATTCTACACAAACGCCCTACCGTGCGGCAGCCCTTTACAATGTCTTTTTGCTAAAACGTACAGCTGCAGAAGTGATGGCTATTTTTGAACAGGTTGCACTAGAAGCTATGGCTGCTTGTAATGACCACTATGAGCAAATTTGTACACGAGAAAATGTACAGGGCGTAGGCAAGGTAAAGGTTTTACGTTACGAAGCTCTATTGGAACATGCCATCGAAAAATTAGGTGCTGAAGAAGTACAAGCAATTAAACAGCAAGTTCTACAGCATAGTGAATGGGATGATCGTGAAAAATCCATTCGCATCGTAGACCAGCTCATGATTCGTTGTCAGGAATTAGCACCAGCGACGGTTCTGTTATATGCACCACCATACTACCCTGCCATTAATTCATCCAATCATCCACTAGTAAAACAGTCGATTGAATTGATGAAAAAGACAGCCCAAACATTTGGTGTTGAAGTAGAACAAATTCATTATTTTAACGGGATTTGTGATTTAAGCTATGTAAACTATTCAGATGCATCCAATGAGTGGCTAACCTTTGAAAGAAATACACCTGTCTGGGGCGAAACGTATAGCATTCCATTTAAAGAAATGACAGCCCTCCAAGGCCCTGTCTTAAATGTCGGTCCATTTGGCAAAGATGCACACCAAAAAACAGAACGATTACATGTAGATAGTGCTTTTAAAGAAATGCCCGTTATGATCGACACACTTATAAAAAGCCTTTTTAGATAGATAAATTTTTTCACATGAATATGAATACAATGGTAAAAGTTGATGCTGTAACAGTATCAACTTTTTTATTGTATAAAAGCTTCTGTAATTGAATGATGCGTATTAATCTCGCATTTACTAAGGTTCATTCCTTTTGATTAGCTCGTAGCCTCACAACAATATTAGTGTTTAGGGGTGCAAGTAAAGTACTATTCTTTAAATAAACAAAATAATTTCATTTTACTTGTATTTTTCATTATTTAGACGATACATATAGGAAAATATAAATATCTGGACACTAGGAGCGAGCATTATGGGAAATCAAGAAAAGATAGCTTTTTCTATTCGCAAAGAAATGGTTCAGTCAAATTTAAAAGGGATGAGGGCAGTAGCGTGGATTCTTATGTATGTATCATTCATTATCACCCTTATTCATTACGGAGAAATCTTTTTTGATAAAACTGAAAGAGCTATGGTCCCTATTTATATTGCCATTCATACCCTCATGTTTTATATAGATGTAGCAGTATTGCTGTTTGTCAGGGAGAAACGAATGACTATAAATTCTTTCAACATTCAAAAGTATGAACATCTAGTTGTTGTTTATATTTACACGATTATCCTATTGATTACTGTTATTTCAGTGATGGATGTTTACTTTTTCCATCACGCAGCTTTATATGAGGTGATTTTAATCATCGTTTGTACTGTTTTTGCATTACCTTTACGAAAAATTATCTGGATTATCTTGCTGACAGCACCAGCAATTATAGCCAGTACGTATATGAGCGTTGGGGTATCCAGTGAAAATATTAAAATCATATTACCTATGTCACTTTTAATACCTGTTGGTATCATGATTCAATATCAGACTTATAAGGTTCGAAAGCAATTTAATACACAGCATATTTTATTGGATGAAGAAATGACTAAAACAAAACAATTATCAGAGTTGCTAGCTGCCAAAAATAATGAGTTAAAGGAGCAAGCCTTAAGAGATACCTTAACGAATCTACCAAATCGACGTGCATTTAATATTAAATTGACTAAAATAGGCCATCAGCTGCATAAAACTCAATCCTTAACAGTTATGATGATAGATATTGATTGCTTTAAAAAATTTAACGATTATTATGGGCATTTGAAGGGTGACGAAGCCATCGCCAAAGTAGCATCTATTTTAGAAGAAGTTGCAGAGAAGTATAATGCCTTTGTTGCGCGCTGGGGAGGCGAAGAGTTTGTCATGATTAGTCAGCATACGGAAAAGTTTGCTGAGCCTTTATGTGAAGAAATTTTAGAGGAAGTACGTTACTTAAAAATTCCCCACGAACAATCGGATGTTGATGAATATGTAACGGTTAGTATCGGGATGTGTCATGCTAAAATTACAACAAATGAGCATCTACAGACATGTTGTGAATTAGCTGACCAAGCTTTATATAGAGCGAAGAAAAACGGAAGAAATAACTTTTATCGGAAAAAGGCAATTTTTGATGAAAAAGCAAATGCGTCTATTTGAAGTAAGAAAACGTTGCTACCAAGCCATTCAATACCCCCTTAGGTTGCTTAAATTATAACGAAAGTGTTACAATATAGTTTAGTCAAAAAGAGCCAAGGGGGCATTTCTATGTCAATTGAATTAAACAATGAATTCGGCCAAATTGATATTTCAACAGATGTACTTGCACAAATTGCTGGTGGTGCTGCTGTAGAATGCTACGGTATTGTTGGCATGGCATCTAAACATCAAATTCGTGATGGTCTAACTGATATTTTACGTAAAGAAAACTTCGCAAAAGGTGTTGTTATTCGACAACAGGACGACGATTTACATATAGATATGTACATTATTGTTAGTTACGGGACAAAAATTTCGGAAGTGGCTTACCAAGTACAATCGAAAGTGAAATATACAGTAGATAAAACATTAGGTATGAGCGTAAAATCTGTCAATATCTTTGTACAGGGCGTTCGTGTAGCGAATTAAGAGGAGGAACTAAATCGAATGCAGTCTTTAGACGGTATAAAGTTTGCTGAAATGGTACAAATGGGTGCGCATCACCTTTACCAAAATGCAAATTATGTAGATTCATTAAATGTTTTCCCAGTACCAGATGGTGACACAGGGACAAATATGAACTTATCGATGACATCTGGCGCAAAAGAAACAGAACATGCAGCTTCAGAGCATATTGGTAAAACAGCACAGGCGCTATCAAAAGGGTTATTAATGGGTGCCCGTGGAAATTCAGGTGTTATTCTATCTCAATTATTCCGTGGATTTGGGAAATTTATTGAAAAAGAAGCAACTATAGACGCAAAGGGTTTTGCTGGAGCTTTTCAAGCAGGAGTAGACACAGCATATAAAGCTGTTATGAAACCTGTAGAAGGAACTATTTTAACTGTTGCACGTGAAGCGGCAAAAAAAGGTGTTGAAGTGGCAGAAACTGAAACCGATATCATTGCCGTAATGGAAGCTTTTACAGCAGAAGCAAAGGCATCATTAGATCGCACACCTGAATTACTACCTGTTTTAAAAGAGGTCGGTGTAGTGGATAGCGGTGGCCAAGGCTTGCTATTTGTCTATGAAGGGTTTTTAGCTTCCTTGAAGGGTGAGCCTCTTCCGGAGAAGAACGATGCAACGCTAGATGATTTAATCAACGCCGAGCATCATAGAGCTCAAGATTTCATGAACACCGAAGATATTGAATTTGGCTATTGTACAGAAATCATGGTGCGTTTAGAAGATGGGAAAGAACCTTTTAATGAAGAGCAATTCCGTAATGAATTAAATCCTTTAGGTGACTCATTACTCGTTATTTCTGATGAAGAAATTGCGAAGGTCCATATCCATTCTGAGCAACCGGGTTCAGTTCTATCAATTGGACAAAAATACGGTAGTCTTATAAAAATAAAAGTTGATAATATGCGCGAGCAGCATTCAGCTATTGTTGGTGAGGAGCATAAAGCACCAACGACTGCAAAAAAAGTAGATAAACATCCATATGCCATTGTAACGATTGCTATGGGTGAGGGTGTTGCGGATTTATTGCGCTCTATCGGTGCTTCCTATGTCATCGAAGGTGGTCAAACAATGAATCCTTCAACTGAAGATATCGTCAAAGCTGTACAAGAAATCGGTGCAGAAAAAGTATTAATCTTACCTAATAATAAAAATATAGTGATGGCAGCAGAGCAAGCAGTTGAGCTATTAGATATAGATGCTGCAGTTGTTCCTACGAAGACAATTCCTCAAGGGATGGCGGCTATTTTAGCATTTAACCCAGAAGCGGCTGTTGATGCAAATAAAAAGACAATGACGGAAGCTTTTGCGAACGTTAAGACTGGCCAAGTAACTTATGCAGTTCGTGATACGTCTATCGATGGTGTTGAAATCCACAAAGATGATTTCATGGCATTAGCAGAAGGGAAAATTGTCCTTTCTACACCAGCATTAAAGGATGCGGCTGAAAAAGTAATCACTGATTTAGTCGATGAGGATGCTGAAATTGTCACGGTAATCTATGGTGAGGATACAACCGAAGAAGCTGCTTCTGAGCTAGTATCTTTCATCGAAGAGAACTATCCAGATGTAGAAGTTGAATTATTTGATGGAAAACAAGGATTATATCCATATATTATTTCAGTAGAATAATTACACGCTACTTTGCTAAATCGTAAAGAAAGCAGTGCACAAAACGTGTACTGCTTTTGTTTATGCTACAAAGAGAATGGTGTATAAAATTAATTAAAAACGTACTAACTATGGATAGTTCACTGTACGTATCCACAGGATATAAAATATGGAAATGTTGGGATACCAACTGTTTGATTGATGTGTATCTATGGTACGGACAAAAAAGTGGCCTAATAATTGGCTATAAATTATAGTAGTGGTAATTTTCTGATAGTTGATAAATTAAATGCTTTACTTTTATAGTAATTATCAAGCATGATATAAGTAAAAATAAATATTATTATATAAATAGAATAGAGGGGTGTTTGTATGAAGTTTACTTCAGTATTTGATATTATTGGACCAGTAATGATTGGGCCTTCCTCCTCTCATACGGCAGGTGCAGCTCGCATCGGGCGTGTTGCAAGAGATTTATTTGGTAGACAACCGAAATGGGCGAAAATTCATTTATATGGATCATTTGCAGAAACGTATAGAGGGCACGGTACAGATGTTGCAATAGTGGGAGGCTTGTTAAATTACGATACATTTGATGATCGTATTAAAACGGCGTTTGCAGATGCGAAAAAAGCAGGTTTAGAATATGAATTTATTCCAGAAACGGCTAATACAGAACATCCGAATACGGCACGACTTGTCATTGGAGACGATGATGGAGAAATGTCTGTTGTCGGAATTTCTATTGGTGGCGGTAAAATAGAAGTTAGTGAAGTTAATGGCTTTAAGCTTCGTTTGACAGGTGGTATGCCTGCTATTCTTGTTGTACATGATGACCGTGCTGGCTGTATCGCCAATGTAGCAAATTGTTTAGCTATGCATGAAGTCAATATTGGGCATATGGAGGTTTCACGAATAGAGCGTGGTTTAACGGCTCTAATGGTGATAGAAGTTGACCAAAACATTGAGGATAAAGTGCTACAGCAAATATCCCTAATTCCATATATTACAAAAGTATCTAAGATTAATAACTAAGGAGGTGTCCCATAATGGACGTTTTATTTCATAATGTTCGTGAGCTTGTGGAACGAGCAGAGCAAGAAGGAAAATTAATATCAGAAATTATGATTGAACAGGAAATTTTAATAACTGGTAGAACTCGAGAAGAAATCATCCAACAGATGGATCGAAATCTAACAGTTATGGAAGAAGCAATTGAACGCGGATTACAAGGTGTGCAATCAGTAACAGGTTTAACTGGTGGGGACGCCGTATTGCTGCAAAATTATATTGCGGAAGGGAAATCACTATCAGGTGATTTATTATTAGACGCAGTAAGTAAAGCGGTTGCAACAAATGAAGTTAATGCCGCAATGGGAACAATATGTGCTACACCGACTGCAGGATCTGCTGGTGTGGTACCAGGGACACTTTTTGCAGTGAAAAATAAACTCAATCCTACACGTGAGCAAATGATTCGTTATTTATTTACGTCTGGAGCTTTTGGTTTTGTTGTGGCGAACAATGCTTCCATTTCAGGTGCTGCTGGAGGCTGCCAAGCTGAGGTGGGTTCAGCTGCTGGTATGGCTGCTGCTGCCATTGTTGAAATGGCTGGAGGTACACCGCAACAATGTGCGGAAGCGTTTGCTATTACGTTAAAAAATATGTTGGGACTTGTTTGTGATCCAGTAGCAGGTCTAGTTGAAGTACCGTGTGTAAAACGAAATGCTATGGGTGCCTCTAATTCACTTGTAGCAGCAGATATGGCACTTGCAGGAGTAACAAGCCGCATCCCATGTGATGAAGTAATTGGTGCTATGTATCGTATTGGACAATCGATGAGTCCAAACCTTAAAGAGACGGCACGAGGCGGTCTTGCAGCAACACCAACAGGTAAGGCGATAAGTAAAGCTATTCTTGAAAATGGTGGTTTACAAAGTATTAAAGCTCTTCAATAAACTAGAGAAACATGCTATCTAAAAAGATAGCATGTTTTTATGTTGCCTTTATTATGAATGATTTTAGTATAATTAAATATACGTAATTTGGATGTGTCATAGGGTACACATGATGTTAAATATTTTCCTACCAGCTGAATTCCTTAGTAGGGACTCTTAAGGTAATTTAAAGGAGTTTTTTTAGTGGAAATAACTAATTTACAATCTTTAACAGAGCAAGCAATTGAAGATCGACGTTATCTTCATCAAAATCCAGAGCTGTCTGGTCAGGAATTTGAAACAAGTCAATTTATACGCAAAAGATTAGAGCATCTTCAAATAGAAATAGTAGAATTTGCTCCTCCTAGTGTAGTGGCTATGATTAAAGGGACAAAAGGTACGAAGACAATTGCTTTACGAGCAGATATCGATGCATTGCCAATAGTTGAAGAGGGTGAAAAGCCATATATCTCTCAAAAGCCGGGTGTGGCACATATGTGTGGACATGATGGCCATACCGCTATTTTATTAGCAGTTGCAGAATGGATCGCCATGAATAAGGAAAAATGTGAGCCGAACATTATGCTTATTTTTCAATCGGCAGAGGAAATTACACCAAGTGGAGCAGATCAGTTAATTCAAAATGGTGTTCTTGATGGTGTCGATGCTATTTATGGTCTACATTTATGGCAAGGCCTAGAGAAGGGGAAAATAGGACTAACACATGGACCTATGATGGCCTCCGTCGATGATTTTGAAATTGAAATTCAAGGTCGTGGTGGACATGGATCAATGCCACATGAAACGATTGATCCGATATACATTGCAAGCCATTTAATGCAATCCTTTCAAAGTATTATTAGTCGAAATTTAAATCCTGTTGAGGCAGGCGTTATTACTGTAGGTAGTATTCAAGCGGGAACAACGTATAATATTATTCCAGATACTGCGAAATTAATAGGGACGATTAGGGCATTAACACCGGAAACAGTAAATACTATTCAATTGAAGATGGCAAGTGTAACAAAAGGTATTTGCCAGGCATTTGGAGCGGAAGGACACATTAATTTTATTATAGGTACCCCACCACTTATTAATGATCAACACCATTCTCAAATTGTAGAATCTGTCGTTCGTGAACAATTTGGTGAGGATGTATTTGAGCTAGTAGAACCTGTAATGGGTGGAGAAGATTTTTCTTATTATTTAAAACATAAGCCTGGTGCATTCGTTTTTGTAGGGATGGGTGGTGAAAAAAGCCAATATCCACATCATCATCCAAGATTCGACTTAGATGAAGATGTATTCCCTGACGCCATTAAACTTTTTATTGGTATCATTATGCAATACAAATGTTTATGAACATATCCATGCATAACCCTATCATCCTTTGGTAGGGTTTTTGCTTCTCATGTTTACGATAAGGAGTAAACAATGAAATTATGGTAAATTAGATATAGACATGTTTGGTTACATACACAAAAGGATGAAGAATCAAAGAAGGGAGTTGTGGGATAGGATGACTGAATTATCTAGTTCCGTCACAGAATTAAAAGGCATCGGGAAAGAAACGGCAGCACATCTTGAATCATTAGGCATTGATACAATTGCTGATTTATTATGGACGTTCCCACATCGACATGAGGATTTTCGTCTAAAAGATTTAGCGCAAACACCACATAACGAACGTGTTACAGTGGAATGTAAGGTAGAACGAGAGCCTACGATTCTATTTTTAGGTCGCAATAAATCAAGACTTCAGGTCACGGTTTTAGCAGGCCGTCACTTAGTGAAAGTCGTATTTTTTAATCAGGGCTATTTAAAGCAAAAACTAGTACCGGGCTCCATTATTACAGTGACTGGCAAATGGGATCGTGGTAGACAAGTAATCAATGGGACATCTGTCACATTTGGCCCTAAAACAGATCAAGTTGACTTTGAACCTGTCTATAGTCTTAAAGGTTTAATACCACAAAAAAGATTTAGAAAATATATGCGACAAGTGTTAGATGACTTTGGTGCAGAGTTACCAGATGCAATTCCGCATTATTTACAAGAATCCTATAAGCTTGTTCCAATACGCGAGGGCTTAGAAGGTATTCATTTTCCACTTGATGCTGATCATGCCAAGCAAGCAAGAAGACGCTTTGCCTATGAAGAACTATTAAACTTCCAATTGCGTATTCAAGCATTACGTAAAATACGGAAAGAAAGCGAACATGGTACAATCATTCAATTCGATGTACACAGGCTACGCGAATTTATTGCCTCTTTACCATATGAATTAACAAATGCTCAAAAACGTGTTGTTAATGAAATTTGTAAAGATTTGAAAGAACCGCATCGAATGAATCGCTTGCTGCAAGGGGACGTAGGTTCAGGAAAAACAGTTGTTGCAGCAATAGGATTGTATGCAGCCGTAACAGCAGGCTTTCAAGGAGCATTAATGGCACCAACAGAAATTTTAGCAGAACAACACTTGGAGAACCTGAAGGTATGGTTTGAACCTTTTGGGGTTCGTGTTGCCTTATTATCTGGATCGACTAAAGCAAAGGATCGACGTAGCATTTTAGAGGATTTGGCAAATGGCAATCTTGACATTGTCATTGGTACACATGCATTGATCCAACCGGATGTTGTTTTTCGAAAGTTAGGCTTTGTTATCACGGATGAACAGCATCGCTTTGGTGTAGAGCAACGTCGTATTTTACGTGATAAGGGGGAAAATCCAGATGTCCTTTTTATGACAGCGACACCGATACCAAGAACGCTTGCCATTACCGCATTTGGGGAAATGGATGTATCTATGATCGATGAAATGCCAGCAGGACGAAAGCAAATTGAAACCCATTGGATGAAGAAAGAGCAATTTGGCTCTGTTATGTCAAAGCTAGAACTGGAGCTAGCGGCTGGAAGACAAGCCTATGCTATTTGTCCACTTATTGAAGAATCCGATAAACTTGATGTGCAAAATGCTGTGGAAATTTACGAGCAACTGGCGACATATTTTAAAGATCGTTTCCAGGTTGGTTTAATGCACGGACGTTTATCAGCAGATGAGAAAGATGCTGTTATGCGTGCTTTTAGTGAAGGGTCTAT
The DNA here is from genome assembly GCF_028877475.1 of Lysinibacillus irui. Taxonomy (NCBI): domain Bacteria; kingdom Bacillati; phylum Bacillota; class Bacilli; order Caryophanales; family Bacillaceae; genus Lysinibacillus; species Lysinibacillus irui. The sequence continues at coordinate 966,077 of NZ_CP113527.1, forward strand.
TCAGGTTTTAGTTTCGACGACAGTTGTTGAAGTAGGGGTTAATGTACCAAATGCTACCTTTATGATTGTCTATGATGCTGAACGCTTTGGATTGGCACAGCTGCATCAGCTCCGTGGACGTGTTGGGCGAGGAGAGCATCAATCATACTGTATTTTACTGGCTGATCCAAAGTCTGATGAGGGGAAAGAGAGAATGCAATCAATGACGGAAACGAATGATGGTTTCCGATTAGCTGAAAAAGACTTAGAATTGAGAGGACCAGGAGATTTCTTTGGACGTAAGCAAAGTGGTTTACCAGATTTTAAAGTAGCGGATTTAGTACATGATTATCGTATTCTTGAGACCGCTAGAAAGGATGCAACAGAGATGCTTGACACAGAAGCGTTTTGGCATGATGACATTTATCAAAATTTACGTAAGATGTTAGAAGAATCTGGTGTTCTACAAGGTGAGCGCTTCGATTAAGTTAAAAGCTTGTTTGAACGGGGAGAATGCAAGACTTGAATGCAAAACAAGTCTTGCATTCTTTTTTTATACTCTATATACTGATATTAGTACCAAGTGCTAATAACAACTCAAAAGGTGGCGAATGATGTTGAGACGAACGAAAAAAGAGCGACAGCGACTACTATCTGAAACGATAGCTGAAAATCCATTCGTCACAGATGAACAGCTAGCAACACAGTTTCAGGTAAGTGTCCAAACAATTCGTTTAGATCGTATGGAATTATCCATACCAGAATTACGAGAACGAATTAAAGACGTTGCTGCAAAAAACTATGAAAACGAAGTAAAATCTCTACCGATTGATGAGGTCATCGGAGAAATTGTAGATATTGAATTGGATAATCGAGCACTATCGATTTTTGATGTGCAAGAAGAGCATGTTTTTCAGCGTAATGGCATCGCGCGTGGCCATCATTTGTTTGCACAAGCAAACTCATTAGCGGTTGCAGTAATTGATGACGAACTAGCATTAACCGTACATTCCAATATTACGTTTGTGAAACCTGTACGAGCTGGAAATCGTGTTATTACAAAGGCGATTGTTATCGGTCGAGATAATCAAAATAATCGGACAAAAGTCGAGGTAACATCTACCGTTAATGGTGAAACCGTTTTTGTTGGTGAATTTGATATGTACCGCACGAAAGGTAAAGGTGAGTAACAATGAAATTAGCGCTTGATGGAATGGGTGGAGACAACGCACCAAAATCAGTTGTGGAAGGTGCACTCTTAGCTTTAGAACAAATTCCGAACTTAGAAATTCAATTGTATGGTCAACAAGATAAGCTGGAACCATTTTTAAAGCAACATGATCGCTTGACGATTGTGCATTGTGAGGAAGTAGTGGAAGGAACTGACGATCCTGCACGCGCTGTTCGTAGAAAAAAGGATTCTTCAATGGCTCGTATGATGGACGCAGTAGAAGAAGGTAGGGCAGATGCTTGCCTTTCTGCAGGGAATACAGGTGCCCTTATGGCAGGAGGCCTATTTAAAGTAGGTCGTATTGAAGGGATTGCCCGACCAGCCTTAGCTACAACACTACCAACATTGGATGGCAAAGGCTTTTTAATGCTTGACTTAGGGGCAAATGCCGATGCGCGCCCAGAGCATTTAGTGCAATATGCTATTATGGGTGATATTTATGCTAAAAAGGTTGGAGGCTTACAAAAACCACGAATTGGCTTATTAAATATCGGTACCGAGGATAAAAAAGGAAATGAGCTAACAAAAGCAGCCTTCGAATTATTGAAGGAAGCTGATTTGAATTTTATTGGTAATGTTGAAGCACGTGATTTACTTGAAGGAGTAGCAGATGTTGTTGTAACAGATGGCTTTACAGGCAATATGGTGCTGAAGTCGATTGAAGGGACAGCAGGCGCTTTATTTTCTATGTTAAAAGAAGCTTTTATGTCTTCAACAAAAACGAAAATTTCAGCAGCACTCATGAAAAATAATTTACGTGACTTGAAAAATAAAATGGACTATACAGAATATGGTGGTGCAGGATTGTTTGGTTTACAAGCGCCTGTTATCAAAGCACATGGTTCATCTAACGCAAAAGCGATTTTCAGTGCAATCCGTCAAGCAAATACGATGGTAGAGCATACTGTTATTTCGACGATTACTGAGACAGTACGTCACTTAGAAATTGATTAAATAAAGGGGATCATTCAAATGACGAAAATAGCATTTATTTTTCCAGGACAAGGTTCACAAGTAGTAGGAATGGGTCAAGAGTTTGTTGAAAACGCAGCAGAGAGTAAAGCGTTTTACGATCGTGCCGATCAAGCTCTTCAATTTGAATTATCTAAGTTAATGTTAGAAGGTCCAGCAGAAGAATTAACACTAACATATCATGCGCAGCCAGCTCTTCTTACTACAGGTGTAATGGTAGCTGAAAAATTGCGTACAGCAGGCATTCATCCTCACTACGCTGCGGGTCATTCATTAGGTGAATATGGTGCATTGGTTTTAGCAGGCGTTATGTCATTTGATGATGCCGTGTCAATCGTGCACAAACGAGGTCTGTATATGAATGAAGCGGTCCCTGCAGGGCAGGGTGCAATGGCGGCGATTCTAGGGATGGAACTAGAGGCATTAAACGCAGTAACAGAACAGGTTTCAGCTTCAGGTGATGCTGTTCAGGTTGCCAATGTGAATTGTCCAGGACAAATTGTTATTTCGGGTACAAAAGAGGGTGTCGATAAAGCGATTATTGCTGCGAAAGAAGCAGGGGCAAAGAGAGCGATACCATTAGTTGTAAGTGGTCCTTTCCATTCAGAATTAATGCGACCATCCTCAGAGAAACTAAAAGCTGCATTGGCTGAGATTACTTTATCAGCGCCTGAAATTCCTGTCATTGGCAACGTTATGGCGAAGGAATTAAAGGATGTATCAGCTATCCAACAAGAGTTGGTTGAGCAGGTCTATAGTGCTGTTCAATGGGAAGCATCTATGCGTGAGATGATTGCACAAGGAGTGGATGTCTTTATCGAATGCGGACCTGGTAAGGTGTTAAGCGGTCTCTTGAAAAAAATCGACCGCTCTGTTGCAGCATATTGTGTTTATGATGAGGCATCATTAGAAGCAGTTATTGAAGCGTCGAAGGAGTGGTCAATCAATGCGTAAATTAGAAGGAAAAGTAGCTGTTGTAACAGGAGCTTCAAGAGGAATTGGGCGTGCTATTGCTTTAAAGCTTGCTGACGAAGGAGCTAAGGTTGTTGTAAACTTTAGTGGCTCACAGGCAAAAGCGGAAGAAGTCGTTGGGATAATCCAAGAAAACGGTGGAGAAGCAATTGCTGTACAAGCAAGCGTTTCAAAGACAGAAGAAGTAACAGCTTTAATGGATGCAGCAGTGAAAACTTTCGGTTCTCTCGATATCTTAGTGAATAATGCTGGTATTACAAGAGATAATTTATTAATGCGTATGAAAGAAGACGAATGGGACGATGTATTAGATACGAACCTTAAAGGTGTTTTCCTTTGTACGAAAGCTGTAACACGTCAAATGATGAAGCAACGTGCAGGTCGCATTATTAATATTTCTTCGATCGTTGGTGTAGCGGGTAATGCTGGTCAAGCGAACTATGTTGCGGCTAAAGCGGGTGTTATTGGATTAACAAAAACGACTGCTAAGGAATTAGCTTCTCGTAATATTTTAGTGAATGCCATTGCACCAGGCTTTATCGAAACAGAAATGACGGAACAACTACCAGAGGATATTAAACAAGGTATGCTGACACAGATTCCACTTGCAAAACTTGGTCAGCCAGAGGATATTGCTAAGGCAGTAGCTTTCCTTGCTTCAGAGGATGCAAACTATATGACAGGGCAAACACTTCACATCGATGGTGGAATGGTCATGTAATTTCAATTAGGCATAAACGCTGATTTTTTGTATAATCATTTGAGGGGAGGTGAATCATTTGTCTACAGTATTAGAACGTGTAACAAAAGTAATCGTGGACCGTTTAGGTGTTGAAGAAAGCGAAGTAACACTTGAAGCTTCTTTCCGTGATGATTTAGGTGCTGACTCATTAGACGTAGTTGAGCTTGTAATGGAGCTTGAAGACGAATTCGATATGGAAATTTCTGATGAAGATGCTGAAAAAATCTCAACAGTAGGTTCTGCAATTTCATACATCGAAAGTAAAATTGGCTAATTTCGTTAGTACTTTATTTAGCGGTGATGTATCCCCTCCAATGGTGTGATGATTATCGAATGATATAAAGTAGAAATTGTTTTTCTGCTATTACTTGATAAGAAGCAGATTCAATTAACGAAGATGTATTTAAAGGGGACAAGATAGATCATTTTTCGATCTATTGATGTCCCTTTTTGCATTTAGAAAATGAATTACGCCAAAGGTTTGCATCAATTTTCGGAAAAATTTCCAAAACATTGTGTTTAAGCCGAAATACTTTTGCATAAATGCCTTGAAAAAGGTACACTAAAACGGTAGAAACTATTAGGAAGGCAGATTTGTTCAATGGCTATGAAAAGAAAAGGAACTATGCAGAAATCTGGCGTACTTCCTGAAAAAGTACGCAACCAATTCGAGCTGTTACAGCATGAATTAAATATCACATTTATTAATAAAAATTTATTGTATCAAGCATTCACGCATTCATCTTATGTGAATGAGCATCGCCGTAAACTATTTACGGATAATGAGCGTCTTGAATTTTTAGGAGACGCAGTACTTGAACTGTCTGTTTCTAAATATCTTTTTGAGAAATACCCAAATATGAGCGAGGGTGAGTTAACAAAGTTAAGAGCATCCATTGTTTGTGAGCCATCACTAGTTATTTTTGCTAATGAGTTAGGCTTTGGACGCTTTGTTTTACTAGGAAAAGGTGAGGAATTAACAGGTGGTCGGGAACGCCCAGCGCTACTTGCAGATGTGTTTGAGTCATTTGTAGGTGCCTTATATTTAGATCAAGATTTACAAACGGTCGTATCATTTTTAGAACGTATCGTGTTCCCAAAAGTAGAAGTCGGTGCTTTTTCGCATGTGATGGATTTTAAAAGTCAATTGCAAGAAATGGTACAGCAAACCAATAATGGACTTCTTCATTATGAGATTATAGATGAAAAAGGGCCGGCACATAATCGTACCTTTGTATCAAGCGTATTATTGAACGGACAAGAGCTTGGTATTGGTCGTGGAAAATCAAAAAAAGAAGCCGAGCAGCAAGCTGCACAATGTGCAATGCGAGTGATGCGTGAAGAAGCTGCAAATGAGGAGGCTTAATAGATGTTCCTTAAACGACTAGAAGTGATTGGCTTTAAATCTTTTGCGGAACGCATTGGAATTGATTTTGTTCCCGGTGTTACAGCGGTTGTTGGACCAAATGGCAGCGGAAAAAGTAATGTCACGGATGCGATTCGTTGGGTTCTTGGGGAGCAATCTGCAAAGTCGTTACGTGGGGCAAAGATGGAAGATGTTATTTTTGCGGGAAGTGACTCTCGTAAGCCACTCAATTTTGCAGAGGTAACTCTTATATTAGATAATACTGACGAGCAACTTGCTTTTTCCTATACAGAAGTCAGTGTAACAAGACGCGTATACCGTTCAGGTGATAGTGAATATTTATTAAATAACCAACAGTGTCGCCTGAAGGATATTACGGACTTGTTTATGGATTCAGGTCTTGGAAAAGAAGCATTTTCAATCATTTCTCAAGGCCGTGTTGATGAAATTTTAAATAGCCGACCCGATGACCGACGTTCCATTTTTGAAGAGGCAGCTGGCGTATTAAAGTATAAAATAAGAAAGAAAAAAGCGGAGCATAAGCTTGTTGAGACAGATGAAAATTTGTATCGGGTATTAGATATTCTCCATGAATTAGACAACCGATTAGAGCCGTTAGAAATGCAGGCATCTAGTGCAAGAGACTATGTACAAATGTCTACTGAGCTAAAAGATTTTGATATTGCCATTCTTGTGCATGATTTTAAAAATTGTGCACAATCTTTGCATGCGCTAAAAGCTGAATTTACCGATTTGACTGCAACAGAGCAAAAACAAGATCAAGATATTGCTACTATTGATAAACAGACAACCAATATTCGTAAGTTATTAAAAGAACTCGATGATTATTTGGATGCTTCACAGGCTGATCTTGTCAATGCCACAATGGAAGTAGAACGTTGGGATGGTCGTAAAGCACTGATGGCTGAAAAGCGACAAAATGCTTCTAATCAACTGCAGCAGCTGAATACGACATTACAAGAGGCTAAAGAAGAAGTAGAGATATTGCTTGTTCAAGAACAGGAGAAAAAAGAAGTTTTCTCCGACAAACAGCGAGCAGTCACAGTGCTGAAACAAAGCATCAAGCAGTTAGAACAATCTTTAAATCGATCAGTTACGGAAATAGAGCAAGAAATTGAAGAGCAAAAAAATAGATATATTGATTCATTGAATGAAGAAGCAACGATTAAGAACGAATTAAAAAATATCGATCAACAATTAGCTCAGCAAAAGGCAATGGCAGCAAGAATGTCCGATCAAACGGATGAATTTGGACAGGAACTTATGCAAATTGTTGCTGAAAAAAATAAGCTAGTAGCGGAACATACTGCTACAACGAATGACTTGCAAGATAAGCTTGAACAATACGAAACATTACAAATACAGTTAAAAAACGTAAACACAACCTTTACTGAAAAGCAGGACATGCTATATAAAGCTTACCAGCACCAACAGCAATTAAAGGCTAGAAAAGATACTTTAGCAGAGCTTGAAGCGGATTTTTCTGGATTCTTCCAAGGTGTTAAAGAAGTTTTACTTGCTCGAGATAAAGGTGAATTACAAGGTATTGAGGGAGCTGTAGCTGAGTTAATTCAAGTTGATGGTAAATATTCACAAGCTATAGAAACAGCTTTAGGTGCTGCTTCCCAACATATTGTTACGGTCAATGAACGCCATGCACAACAAGCTATCCACTGGCTAAAGCAAAAGAGAGCTGGACGTGCTACCTTCTTACCGAAAACTGTCATGAAATCACGCAAAATTAATCTAGCAACGATCCAACTTGCTATAGAGCACCCAGCATTTATTCAAATGGCGGATGCGCTCGTTACTTTTAGTGATGATAATCGAACAATTGTTGAAAACCTTTTAGGGAATGTTATTGTAGCGGCCAATCTTGAAGGTGCGAGTCAAATAGCTCGATTATGTGGTTTCCGCTATCGCGTTGTTACACTTGATGGAGATATTGTCAATGCAGGGGGATCATTAACGGGTGGTGCTCTAAAACAACAATCTTCATTGTTTTCAAGAAAAGCCGAGTTAGAGGACTTAATCCTCAAGTTAGAGTCTTTACAAGCTTCTATTTACAGTGCCGAACAGGCAGTTTCAGAAGAAAAAGAGAAGCTTGCCACTCTTCGCGAGCAAGTGGAACAGTTAAAGCTTGACGGAGAGCAGCTACGAAACGATGAAATGCAATTGGCTAGCCGTATTCGTGAGCTAGAGGTTGTTGAAAAAAGCTTATCGGCTAGAGTATCTTTTGCATCAACCGAGACACAGGATGTAAAAACACGAGAAGAAGCTTTATTAACTCAAAAACAAGTAGCTGTGGAGAGGTTAAATGCATTAGCTCTAGAGCTTGTTGAAATCAATGAAACTGTAGAACAATTGAGTAAAGTTAAATTACAAAGTGAGACAGAGAAAGATGTATTACGAGAGCAACTAGCAGAAAAACGCTCCGAATTAGCGGTAATGCAGGAACAAATGTCTCAAGTGCAAATTACAACTGCTGAACTCGCCCTACAATTAAACAAAGCTCAACAAAAAGTCATAAATATTTCTCAGGAAATAATGTGGCTTCAATCTGATGAATCGACAAATCATTTAAGTGATGAAGAGGTTGAAGAACAGGTTGCTACATGGAAAGCAAGAAGAGATGCCTTACAAGAGACTATTTCTCAAAAGAAAGAAGAGAAAGTAGGGCAACAACAAGAACTCTCTGCTTTAGAAGAACAACTGAAGGAAATGCAACGTATACATAAAGGATACCTTGAGGCGATACGTGCAAACGAGTTGAAACGAAATCGTTTAGAATATGAAATGGACAATTTTACAGAACAACTTGAAGAAAACTATCAGTTGACATTCGAAGAGGCAGAAGATGAAGCTCTTGCAATTGAAGATGAAGAGTTTGTGCGACGACGTGTGAAACTGTTAAAAAAATCAATAGAAGAGCTTGGACCTGTTAATATAGGTGCGATTGAGGAATATGAGCGAGTGCTTGAGCGTCATACTTTCTTAACTGAACAAAGAGAAGATTTGCTTGCTGCACAGGAAACATTGCATGAAGCTATCAAAGAAATGGATGAAGAAATGACATTGCGTTTTAGCGAAACGTTCTATGCAATCCGAGAGCAATTCAAACGTGTTTTCCGTGAATTATTTGGTGGCGGGCAAGCAGATTTAGTATTAATTGACCCACAAAATTTATTGGAAACAGGTATTGATATTGTGGCACAGCCTCCAGGTAAAAAACTTCAAAATCTAAGCTTGCTATCTGGTGGTGAACGAGCACTAACAGCAATCGCTCTATTATTCTCTATCTTGAATATACGACCTGTACCGTTTTGTATTCTCGATGAAGTAGAGGCTGCTTTAGACGAGGCAAATGTTGTGCGCTATAGCCAATATTTGAAGAAATTTAGTAACGATACGCAATTCATTGTCATTACCCATCGTAAAGGTACGATGGAGGGAGCCGATGTCCTGTATGGTATTACGATGCAAGAATCGGGTGTGTCGAAACTTGTTTCAGTAAAATTAGAAGATGAACCCGTACTTGCGGAGCAAAGGAGCGAACAAGCATGAGTTTTTTTAAACGATTAAAAGATAAATTAATGGGCAATCCAGCAGAGGAAGAAAAATTAGAAGCAGTTGACAAAGAGCAAGAATCTGTTGAATCAGAGCTAGAGGAGTCAAATGAACCTGCTGTCATTGAGACTGTTGATGTAGAAGTGCCTGAACAAGTAGAAGAGTCTCCAGCAATGGAAATGGTGAAAGAAGCAGAAGTAGAGCCCTCATTCGATATAGAGGAAGAACAGGCAGAAATACGGGAGCTAGCGGTAATTGAGGACACACCGGTAGAGGAAAAAAAGCCATCTGCTTGGTCTATTACACAAAAATTCAAGGCTGGTCTTGAAAAAACGCGTAATTCCTTTACTTCCAAAGTGAATGACCTTGTTGCTCGTTACCGTAAAGTAGATGAGGATTTCTTTGAAGAATTAGAGGATTTACTTTTACAAGCTGATGTCGGTTTTGAAACGGTTATGGAACTCATGGATAAACTACGTTTCGAAGTTCAACGTAAAAATATTAAAGATACGAATGGCATCCAGGCAGTTATTTCAGAGAAGCTTGTAGAAATTTATGAGCAAGGCGAACAAGATTTAATTGAGCTTAATTTGCAGCCAGAGGGTGAATTGACAGTTATCCTATTTGTTGGGGTAAATGGTGTGGGGAAAACGACTACGATTGGTAAACTAGCGCACCGTTTAAAATCTCAAGGAAAAACGGTTGTTTTAGCTGCAGGTGATACGTTCCGTGCTGGTGCTATTGATCAATTACAAGTGTGGGGCGATCGTGTTGGTTGTGAAGTTATTAAACAATCTGAGGGCTCTGACCCAGCGGCAGTGATGTATGACGCCATTCGTGCAGCAAAAAATAGAAAAGCCGATGTGTTAATTTGTGATACGGCAGGACGTTTGCAAAATAAAGTGAACTTAATGAATGAGCTAGAAAAGGTACATCGTGTTATTTCACGTGAAATTCCAAACGCTCCACATGAAGTATTATTAGCTTTAGATGCTACAACAGGTCAAAACGCGCTTGTTCAAGCACAGACTTTTAAAGAAGCAACAAATGTAACCGGTATTGTCTTAACAAAGCTTGATGGAACTGCAAAGGGTGGTATTGTCCTTGCTATTCGTAACAAGTTACACATTCCTGTGAAATTTGTTGGCCTTGGTGAGAAAATGGATGATCTACAGCCATTCGATGCAGAACGCTATGTTTATGGTTTATTTGCAGATGGTTTAGATAAAGAATTACAAAATAGTGATGATGAATAGCGATATGGCTGAGTAATTTTTATAAAACGCTCGACTGTGTATAGGTAAGTTAACTTGTTTAAAAGAGAAATACTAGCTAAAGGCGAAGAAGCCTGAACGCGGCAATTTAGGCTTTTAGACAAGGAGATTACCTTGACACAGACGGGCGCTTTTCGTTATGATACAAATGACTAATAGCGGGAGGAGAAACATTCGATGCTACTTGAAAAAACAACACGCATGAACTTTCTCTTCGACTTTTATCAAGCATTATTAACAGATAAGCAAAGAAGTTATATGGAACTATACTATTTGGATGATAACTCTTTAGGAGAAATCGCTGAATCGTATGGTGTTTCACGCCAAGCTGTTTACGATAATATTCGTCGAACAGAAGCGATGCTTGAGGAATATGAAGAAAAATTATGTTTACTTGAAAAATTTCAACAACGTACCCAAATGCTGTCGCAATTAACAGCAGGAATAACAGAAAAAACCATGACAGTTGAAGAACAGTTAGCGCTTATAGAACAGCTGAAAGAATGGGATTAGGAGGCGAAAGCAATGGCTTTTGAAGGATTAGCGGAACGACTCCAAGGAACGATCCAAAAGATTAAAGGCAAAGGGAAAGTATCAGAGCAAGATGTCAAAGAAATGATGCGAGAAGTCCGATTTGCTTTAATTGAGGCGGATGTTAACTTAAAAGTAGTCAAAGAATTCGTAAAAAAGGTAAGTGAACGTGCTGTTGGTGTTGATGTTATGCAAAGCTTAACACCAGGTCAGCAAGTTATTAAAATTGTACAAGATGAATTAACAGAATTAATGGGTGGCGAACAAAGCCCCATTAAGTTTAATACAAAGCCACCAACTGTCATTATGATGGTCGGTCTACAAGGTGCAGGGAAAACGACAACTACAGGTAAATTGGCAAATGTATTACGTAAAAAATATAATCGTAAGCCATTGCTAGTTGCCGCTGACGTTTATCGTCCGGCAGCCGTTCAACAATTAGAGACATTAGGTAAACAGTTATCGATACCTGTATTTGCATTAGGTACTGACATTTCTCCAGTAGAAATTGCACGTCAGGCTATTGAAAAGGCGAAAGAAGAGCATCATGATGTCGTGATCATCGATACGGCAGGTCGTTTGCATATAGATGAGGACTTAATGCAGGAATTAAAGGATATTCGTGCGTTAAAAGAGCCAGATGAAGTATTTCTTGTTGTTGATGCCATGACAGGTCAGGATGCAGTCAATGTAGCAGAAAGCTTTAATGAAGCAATCGGCATTACTGGGGTAGTTTTAACAAAGCTTGATGGTGATACACGTGGTGGTGCGGCACTATCTATCCGTTCTGTGACTCAAAAGCCAATTAAATTTGTTGGGATGGGCGAAAAGATGGATGCGCTGGAGCCATTCCACCCAGAACGTATGGCATCACGTATTTTAGGTATGGGTGATGTGCTGTCATTAATCGAGAAAGCCCAAGCAACGGTTGATGAGGCAAAGGCAAAAGAACTTGAAGAAAAGTTCAAGTCTCAAACCTTTACATTTGATGATTTTGTTGAACAATTACAGCAAGTCAAGAAAATGGGACCTCTTGATGAAATATTAAAAATGCTTCCTGGTGCAAATAAAATTAAAGGCTTAGACAATGTAAAAGTCGATGATAAGCAAATGGGACGGGTGGAGGCTATTATTTATTCCATGACGCCTGCTGAAAAGACCAACCCCGAGATTATTAATGGTAGCCGTAAAAAACGTATTGCTAAAGGCTCAGGGACGTCTATTCAAGAGGTTAATCGTCTGATCAAGCAATTTGATGAAATGAAAAAAATGATGAAGCAAATGACTGGAATGGCAAGTGGTAAAGGGAAGAAAAAAATGAAATTACCAGGCTTTGATTCATTGTTTAAATAATAATTTTTAGGTGTTAAGAAAAAACACTTTACAAACAACCTAAACATTGATAATATACTATCTTGTGTGAAACTTATTCGGAGGTGCTATTAAAATGGCAGTTAAAATTCGCTTAAAACGTATGGGAGCTAAAAAATCTCCTTTCTATCGTATCGTAGTTGCAGACGCTCGTTCACCACGTGACGGTCGTTCAATTGAAACAGTTGGTACTTACAACCCACTAACTCAACCAGCTACTGTAAACATTGATGAAGAGAAAGCTCTTAAATGGTTAGCTGACGGTGCAAAACCATCAGATACAGTACGTAACCTGTTCTCAGAACAAGGAATCATGGAAAAATTCCATAACCAAAAATTCAGTAAATAATCGGGGGCGACGTCTTTGAAGCAGCTGATTGAAGCAATCGTTTTACCGTTAGTCGATTATCCAGAAGAAGTTCGTATTGAGACGGATGAAAATGCAAATCGAATTGTTTATAAACTTTTTGTTCATCCAGAGGATCGAGGGAAAGTCATAGGCAAGCAAGGGCGAGTAGCGAAAGCGATTCGTACAATTGTTTATTCAGCGGCAGGTAGTCACCATCAAAAGAAGACCTACGTCGATATATTGGATTAATAGAAAAGATGTTTACGCTCTTGCACTAAGTACTTTTGGATCCTGATAGATGTGGTTACATGTCGCTTAGGAGTTCGAAGTGGCCTTTTAGCATGAAGCGTAAAATCTGGACGAAGAAGGAGGGAGCTTGTAGGTTCCTTCCTTTTTTTATCTTTTTTCGCAATAGAAGCGCTTTATTCCGCATGAACAAGCTGTAATGCCAACTGTATACTGAAACCAAAGTTAGGTGGTAGATGAGCTGCTGTAAATGTTTGATTAGTGAAAGCTAACAACCTGTAGCTCTAAGGACAAGCACAAAATAAAGCATAATTAAAGATTATAGCTAATGGTAATTGCTTATATTGATAATACAAGACAAATTAGTCTTAGCTAAAACTACGTTCTTCCAAAGCAATTCTGCTAACAGTGATAGAAGTGAAAATGCTACGCAAGATGCTTTGTGAAGACAAGTATGTTTTTTACGAGGTGAAAGTTGAATGGAATGGTTTAATGTAGGTCGTATAGTCAATACACATGGTATTCGTGGTGAAATACGTGTGCTATCGACAACAGACTTTGAAGAAGAACGTTTTGCAGTAGGGAATAAGCTTGCTGCCTTTAAAAAAGACGATAAAAAGCCAACATGGGTGACTATTGAATCTGTACGTCGTCATAAAAACTTTATTTTGTTAACCTTTGAAGGTATGAACAATATTAATTTAGTCGAGCCATTTAAAGAAGGCATGCTAAAAGTGACAAAAGATCAAATGACTGATGATCTACTTGAAGAAAATGAATTCTTTTTCCATGAAATAATAGGTTGTACTGTTATTTCTGAAGACGGCCAAACAATTGGTATTGTGGCAGATATCCTGCAAACAGGGGCAAATGATGTGTGGGTAGTCAAAGGTTCGAAAAAAGAGCATTATATCCCTTATATAGAAGATATCGTAAAAGATATAGATGTTGAAGAAAAGAAAATAGTAATTCATGTAATGGAAGGTCTATTATGATGAATATTCATGTACTAAGCCTATTCCCAGATATGTTTTCTGGCGTTTTTGGAGCGTCGATATTAAAGAAAGCACAAGAAAAAGGCGCTGTAAAACTAGAGGTAACGGATATTCGTACATTTTCGGTGAACAAGCACAATCAAGTTGATGACTATCCATATGGTGGTGGAGCAGGCATGGTATTAAAGCCTGAACCTATGTTTAGTGCAGTAGAGGCAATAACTGCAGGAAAACAGCCACGTATCATTTTAATGTGTCCACAGGGTGAAAGATTTACTCAGAAAAAGGCAGAGGAGCTAGCACAGGAAACGGAATTAGTTTTCTTATGCGGGCATTATGAGGGCTATGATGAACGTATACGTCAGCATCTTGTGACAGATGAAATCTCCATTGGTGATTTTGTGTTAACAGGTGGCGAGTTAGGAGCTATGACCGTTATTGATAGTGTAGTTAGACTGTTACCTGGTGTATTAGGGCAAGAAGATTCACATATTCAAGATTCTTTTTCAACAGGTTTATTGGAGCATCCCCATTATACACGACCTGCGGAGTTTCGTGGAATGAAGGTACCTGATGTTTTACTTTCGGGAAATCATGCTAAAATCGAGCAATGGCGAGAGGAACAATCGCTGAAAAGAACTTTTGAGCGTCGACCAGACTTACTCGAGCATTATCCATTAACAGACAAGCAAAAATTGTATCTAGAAAAACTAAAAAACAATCATCAAGATGCTTGATTACGTGCTTTATTTATGATAACATCTATTCTGTACTTCTATGTGAAGTACTGAATTACGGTGTTCCGCTGTGGCATAGATTGCGTGCAAGAGCATCTGTCTAAGGAGAGAAAAACAATGTCAAACATTATTGCAGAAATTACAAAAGCTCAGCTTCGCACTGATCTACCAGCTTTCCGTCCTGGTGATACTGTTAAGGTACACGTGAAAGTAGTAGAGGGTACTCGTGAACGTATCCAAATCTTCGAAGGTGTAGTAATTAAACGTCGTGGTGGCGGTATTAGCGAAACTTTCACAGTTCGTAAAATTTCTTACGGTGTAGGTGTTGAACGTACATTCCCTGTACACACACCAAAAATCGCTAACCTAGAAGTTGTACGTCGTGGTAAAGTACGTCGTGCTAAACTTTACTACCTACGTAACCTACGTGGTAAAGCTGCTCGTATTAAAGAAATTCGATAATTATGACTTAAAAGTGAGGGGCTTGAGTTCAAGCCCCTTTTCTTTTTGCTTGTCATCTTAATTCACTATCATCTAAAATGGTGATAGACAAGGGGGCAATTCTCGATGGAAAAACAGGTGAAAGAAAAGAATGAATTATGGGAATGGACAAAAGCACTATTAATTGCATTTGCGATTGCTGCAATTATTCGATATTTTTTATTTACACCCATAGCAGTTGATGGAGAGTCCATGATGCCAACCCTTGAAGATGGCGATCGAATGATTGTGAATAAAATTGGTTATAAAATAGGTGAACCGAAACGTTTTGATATCGTTGTATTTCATGCACCTGAACAAAAAAATTATATTAAGCGTGTAATTGGATTGCCGGGGGATACACTGGAGTATAAGGACGATCAATTGTATATCAATGGTGAGCCAATAGATGAGCCCTATTTAGATGCTTATAAAGCGCAAATCACCGGAGGAACCTTAACAGAAGACTTTACCCTAAAAGACATCGATGTTTCTTTGGACACCATTCCTGAAGGATATGTTTTTGTCATGGGGGACAATCGTCGAAATAGTAAAGATAGCCGACATATCGGGCTAGTTGAACAAAAGGAAATTATCGGTAACACCAGTTTAATTTTCTGGCCGTTTAGTGACATAAAAATTGTAAAGTAATGCAAGAAAGGGAGCGCTGAATCACTCCCTTTTTCTTTTAGTTTAGGAGGTATAGGTGTGACAATACAATGGTTTCCTGGGCATATGGCAAAAGCCCGACGTGAAGTAACTGAAAAATTAAAGCTTGTTGATATTATATTTGAATTAATAGATGCTCGTTTACCCCTATCCTCGCGTAATCCGATGATTGACGAAGTAATTAATCAAAAACCACGTCTGTTAATTTTAAATAAAGCGGATATGGCAGATGAGCAAGAAACACGTAAATGGGTAGAATATTTTGCTCAACGTGGTCATAGAGCAGTAGCCATTAATTCACTTGAGGGCAAAGGCTTACAGCAAGTAACAAAAGCCGCACAAGAAATTTTAAAAGAAAAATTTGACCGTATGAAAGCAAAAGGAATGAAACCTAGAGCTATTCGTGCCATGATTGTTGGAATTCCGAACGTTGGAAAATCAACGCTCATCAATCGCTTAGCGAAAAAAAATATCGCTAAAACGGGCAATACACCAGGTGTGACTAAAGCACAGCAGTGGATTAAAGTCGGTAAAGAACTGGAGCTTTTGGATACGCCAGGTATTTTATGGCCGAAGTTTGAGGATCAAGAAGTAGGCTTTAAATTAGCTTTAACAGGTGCCATTAAGGATACCATTACAAATATGGAAGACTTAGCTGTCTATGGTTTGCGATTCTTATCTGTTCATTATCCAAAGCGTATGGAAGAGCGATATGGTATCGAATTTATTCATGAAGAGTTAGTGGATACATTCGACCATATTGGGAAACTACGTCGTGTATTCGGTCCTGGTGGAGAAATTGACTATGATCAAGTAGCTCAACTAATTGTTCGAGATATACGCGGATTACAATTAGGTAAACTTACCTTTGATTTTGTTGAAGAACAGCTAGAAAAAGAAGCTGAGCAATTATAAGTTTTGAAACTGTCACATGTTCTTGTGGCAGTTTTTCTTTTAGGAATGACTTTTCTTACCGATAATGACTATAGAGAGGTAAATAGTTTTCAAGTTAAAGAGACTACATAAACATGTTATAGTTTTAATGAGTAGTAGCAAGAAGGAGTACAAAATGAAAACCATTAAAGAAATTACAACTGCATTGAAAGATGCGGAGGAATGGCAAGATTGGATGATAGAAATAGAGGCGGATGAAAGAGCTGGCGTACAGAAGGCTTGGCTTACATGGCAAAAAAGACAAGATAAAAAACGTCAATTACAAAAAGCACATCAAGCAAAAGTCGCATTCGATTTAAGCTACGGGGGCATAGATACATTGATTGCTGGTGTAGATGAGGCGGGACGTGGACCGTTAGCGGGGCCAGTCGTGACTGCAGCTGTGATATTACCGACTAATTGCGAGGCGCTTGTTGGATTGAATGATTCGAAACAATTATCAAAGGAAAAAAGAAACGCCTTTGCCACTTTAATTAAAGAGCATGCCATTAGTTATTTTATCCATTTTCAATCGGCCCAGCAAATCGATGCGTTAAATATTTTTGAGGCAACCAAACAATCTATGAAAGCAAGTGTAGAATCACTAACGAAAAAGCCGGATGTTGTTCTTGTAGATGCTATGACATTGCCTATTTCAATCCCACAGGATTCGATTATTAAAGGTGATGCTAAAAGCTTAGCAATAGCGGCAGCCTCTATTTTAGCTAAAACAGCCCGAGATGATTATATGGAACAATTAGATAAGGACTTTCCGATGTATGGCTTTGGACAACATGCCGGCTATGGTACAAAGCAGCATTTAAAAGCATTAGAGGAATACGGACCAACTATTCATCATCGTAAATCATTCGAACCGATTAAATCCATGTTTCAATAACGTTCAAAAAGGAAACACAATTACACGAAGGAGTAATTGATGAAAGGAGTTTGTATATGACAGCCACATCATTTAATCCGATTCAACCGCAACAAAATGCTATCACATCAACAAATCAACCCCTTGCCTTAAAGCAAGGACAAGTATTCCATGGCACAATTAAGCAATTATATCCAGACCAGATGGCAGAAATACAAGTAGGCAATCAAAAGTTCATAGCTAAACTTGAAGTACCTTTAAAAGCCGGAGATGCCCATTTCTTTCAGGTAACAGGAACAAATCCACAAACGGAATTAAAAGTGGTGACTGGACCGATGATACAAGCATCTACGCCCAATCAACAAATTAATCAGCTTTTAGAATCTATGAATTTACCTAAATCTACAGAGATGCAGCAATTGTTGGGACATTTTATGAAGGCGCAACTACCTATTTCGAAAGATCAACTGCTCCAAGCAGAAATATGGTTAAAGGCATTGCCAGAAGGGATGTCGAAAGTGGATGCACTGCAAACCATCCAAAAAATGATAGAGCTTAAAATGCCGATGACAAATGATGTGTTTCATGCACTCATGAATGGTCAAAAAACGTCTGGTATGACCACGCTCATGGATAACTTTGCTCAGCTTTTAGCAAAGGATGTAACTTTATCTGCCCAATTGAGGCAAAATCTAATGCAACAAGTACAAGCGATTGCCAAGCCTTTTGAAGTAGAAACGGGTGGTGTCATCCTTGCTAGAGTTCTTCAGAGTTTAACAAATAGTGCTGCAATGATGAGTGAAAAAATGCAAGCATTATCGATTCTCAAGGAATCAGGCATTCTTCCACAGCAGGCTACATTACAAAACTGGTCAAACATTAAAGAAGCAAAAGCTTTTCAACCAATGCAGCAAGCTGGACAAGTTATTCAAACCATCGTTGCTACAAAGCCTGAAAATGCCAGTCAACTTGTGGAACAGCTTAAAACATGGCTAGGAAATCAACAATTATTAACGAATGAGCAAAAACAGCAAATCAATCAGCTAATGGACCGTTTTAATCAGATACCGGTAACCAAACAAACGCTAGATGTTTTTGCTAAACAAATGCAGGATCAACTATTAAAAGCGTTTGCCCAAAATACAGCTGATCGTCTATTTACACAGGATGCCCATGCACTTTCTGTGAAGGATCATCTGCTCTCTCTTTTTAGGCAAGAATCAAATTCTCCTTTCCAGAATGAAGTTCTAATGCGCAACCTTGTGAAAAATAGCATTGATTCTACACAACCATTTATTCAGCAAACTTTAACCCAAGCAGATGCACTAGTACAAAATTCGATGGATAGCAAAGCGATGGAGCATGCCCTAAAAACAGTGTTAAAAAATTTAGGGATTAGCTATGAGGCCACTTTAGGTAATAAATCAGCGGATCTGCAAATGATTGCTCATCAGCTAAAGCCACAGCTTCATACATTATTGCAGGAAACTAATACGACACCTCAAATGAAGGAAGCGGCAGAAATGCTCATGACACGTATGAATGGCATGCAGCTATCTTCGGGAGAGAATGGTCATCAACATCAGCTTATTATGCAAGTCCCGCTTGAGTTTTTCGGCAAAAAGATGGATGCAACATTACAATGGAATGGTCGTATGAAGGATGATGGCAAAATCGATGCCAACTATGCACGTGTATTATTTTATTTACAGATGGCATCAATGCAAGAAACGGTGATTGATATGCAGGTTCAAAATAGAGTGGTCACAGTAACAGTCTTTAATGAGCATTCAGATATTCAGCCACTTGCGGAGCCACTAAAGGCAGCCTTGAAAATAGGCTTGGCAGAAAAAAATTATCAACTTTCAGGAGTCTTTATTAAACAATTTGACAAGGGGCAAACGGCAAAAGTAAGTCCTGTAGTAGAACAGCAAGAGGAGCATAGTGGGGTGGATATCCGCGTATGAGCGAAGAAAAATTTACACGAAAAGAGGCAATTGCGCTTACTTATAAACTTGGACAATTTGATAGTCCAACTGTTGTAGCAAAGGGAAAAGGGAAAATTGCTGAAAATATTTTAGCTCGTGCCACTGAGCACAATGTGCCAATTTATGAGGATCCTAACCTCGTGCAATTGCTTGGTCAACTAGATTTAAATGAGTCCATTCCAGAAGAATTATATCAGGCCGTAGCTGAGGTTTTTGCATTTATATATCGTTTAGATCAGCAACATGCGCGAAAATATAGAAAAAATGAAGTATTCTGACTATTCTTGCAAGCTGTTTTAGTACACAAAATAGAAAAAAGCGGCATAATAAGAGAGAAAATTCGAACTAAAGACAAAGTGTAGACTTTATCAGAATCTTTCGTTAGAATAGTCTATGTTAGTAAAACAATTCTACGCAAATGTTTGATGGGAGGATGTATTATGAATATCCATGAATATCAAGGGAAAGAGATTCTGAGAAAATATGGTGTAGCTGTACCGAACGGAAAAGTTGCTTTTTCCCCTGATGAAGCAGTGAAAGTAGCGAAGGAACTTGGCTCAAATGTAACAGTAGTCAAGGCGCAAATTCATGCAGGTGGACGCGGTAAAGCAGGTGGTGTAAAAATCGCTAAAAACCTAGACGAGGTACGTACGTACGCAAAAGAATTATTAGGGAAAATTTTAGTGACTCATCAAACAGGTCCAGAAGGTAAAGAAGTAAAACGCTTGTATATTGAAGAGGGTTCTGATATCCAAAAAGAATATTATTTAAGTCTAGTATTAGATCGTGCAACATCTCGTGTTACGATGATGGGATCTGAAGAAGGCGGTATGGATATTGAAGAGGTTGCAGAAACAAATCCAGAAAAAATCTTCAAAGAAGTAGTAGATCCTGTTGTAGGCTTAACAAGCTTCCAAGCACGTCGTATGGCGTTTAATATGAATATTCCAGCAAACCTAGTAGGGAAAGCTGTTAAATTAATGTTAGGTTTATATCAAGCATTTATCGACAAAGATGCTTCGATTGTAGAAATTAATCCACTTGTTGTAACTGGACAAGGTGAAGTTGTGGCATTAGATGCTAAGTTCAATTTTGATGCGAATGCACTATATCGACATAAAGATATTGTCGAATTACGCGATTTTGACGAAGAAGATGCAAAAGAAATCGAAGCATCCAAATATGATTTAAGCTATATTTCATTAGATGGTAACATTGGTTGTATGGTTAATGGTGCCGGTCTTGCAATGGCCACTATGGATACAATTAGTTATTATGGCGGAAGCCCTGCTAACTTCCTAGATGTAGGGGGCGGTGCAACAGCTGAAAAAGTAACAGAGGCTTTCAAAATTATCCTTTCTGATCCAAACGTAAAAGGCATTTTCGTAAACATTTTTGGCGGAATTATGAAGTGTAACATTATTGCTGAAGGTGTTGTGACAGCTGCTAAAGAAATTGGTTTAGCTGTGCCGTTAGTTGTACGTTTAGAAGGTACAAATGTAGAACTTGGAAAAGAAATTTTAAATGCATCTGGTTTAAACATCGTTGCAGCGGATTCAATGGCTGACGGTGCACAAAAAATTGTGGGACTAGTAGGCTAAGGAAGGCAGGGAGAACAATGGCTGTATTTATTAACAAAGATACGAAGGTAATTGTACAAGGGATTACGGGCGAAACAGCTCTTTTCCATACGAAGCAAATGCTAGAGTATGGTACTAAAATCGTAGCAGGTGTAACACCAGGTAAAGGTGGACTTGAAATCGAGGGAGTTCCTGTTTTCAATACAGTAGCAGAAGCTGTAGCTGCAACAGGTGCTACAACTTCAGTTATCTATGTACCTGCACCATTTGCGGCAGATGCAATTTTAGAAGCTGTTGATGCTGAATTAGAATTAACAATCTGTATCACAGAGCATATTCCTGTCCTTGATATGGTTAAAGTTAAACGTTATATGGAAGGTAAAAAGACTCGCTTAGTAGGTCCGAACTGTCCGGGTGTAATTACTGCTGACGAATGTAAGATTGGGATCATGCCTGGTTACATTCATACAAAAGGCCATGTAGGAGTTGTTTCTCGTTCTGGTACTTTAACATATGAAGCGGTGCACCAACTAACACAAGCTGGCATTGGTCAAACAACTGCTGTAGGTATCGGTGGAGACCCTGTTAACGGTACAAACTTCATTGATGTTCTAGAAGCATTTAATAATGATCCAGAAACTTACGCAGTAGTTATGATTGGAGAAATCGGTGGTACAGCTGAGGAAGAGGCAGCTGCATGGATTAAGGCAAATATGACGAAACCTGTCGTAGGCTTTATCGGTGGGCAAACTGCACCTCCAGGCAAACGTATGGGTCACGCTGGTGCTATCATTTCTGGTGGTAAAGGAACAGCAGCAGAAAAAATTAAAGCGATGAACGCTGCTGGTATTGAAGTAGCGGAAACACCGTCTGTTATTGGTGAAACGTTGATTAAAGTAATTAAAGAAAAAGGGCTATACGAAAAGTGTAAAACCCATTAAAATGGAAGATGTAGCACATTGATGCTACATCTTTTTCATTATTTATACACTGTATACCATCTTCTCTTTTTCCTACTTGCGGTGAAGAAAACGACAATTCTGTGGCAGGTGTCATAAATAATGATGAAAAAGTTGTGTTGAAATTATCTTGCGGTCATTTAATTTCTTCTATTATAAAAGGAGGTTTGTTAAATGATCCTTGCAATGGATACCCAGAGATTACTAGCTTTACATTATGTTTACCCATTACCACTTCAGAAACTTCAGCGTTTATTGACCCCAGTGAATATTTTAAACGAGTTTGAAAATATTCAATATGATGAAATAGCAAAGGTTTTACAAATATCGGCACATAAAGCATATCAACTCTCGCACAGTTTTCGACAAATTATGACAACTTCATTTGAAGAGGTTTATGCACAAGAAAATATAGTCCCCATACCGTTTTATCATCCTTACTTCCCAGCGCAATTATTTGAAATATCCAACCCACCTACTGTATTGTATGTGAAAGGTCAGTATTCCCTGTTATCAAATAATAAACAGATAGCTATTATAGGTTCTAGGAAGGCTACAGCGTATTCAAAGAGGGCGATAGATGTCATAGTCCCACCTCTTGTTCAACGTGGGTATACGGTCGTCAGTGGGCTTGCTAGAGGTGCTGATACGATAGCACATAGGGCGACAATTGATGTGGGAGGCCACACAATTGCGGTGCTTGGACATGGTTTTAATTATCTCTATCCAGCAGAAAATCGCGTTCTTGCTAAACAATTGGCAGAACACCAACTATTAGTGACAGAATACCCCCCTTACATGAAGCCTGAAAAATGGCATTTTCCAATGCGTAATCGAATTATTAGTGGATTATCTCAGGCCTTAGTTGTCACAGAAGCTGCGTTGAAAAGTGGCACGCTTATTACAACTGAGCTTGCATTGGAGCAAGGGAAAGATGTATTTGTTGTGCCAGGACCTATCGATGCAATGCAGTCTAGGGGAACAAATCAATTACTTTTAGAAGGGGCCATTCCAGTAATAAATGGTCATCAAATTATTGAAACATTGGACCTCTTTTCTAACAAAAATTGAAAAAAAGTTGCATTATCTTAAAATCTGTTATACATTTTGCAACAGGTAACTTAAAAAATTTAGTAATAGACCTCGCTAAGGGGGAGACATAGATGGCGGATTATTTAGTGATTGTAGAATCACCGGCAAAAGCAAAAACAATTGAACGATATTTAGGTAAGAAATATAAAGTAAAAGCATCGGTTGGACATGTTAGGGATCTTCCACGTAGCCAAATGGGTGTTAGTGCTGAGAATAACTTTGAACCTAAATATATTACGATACGTGGTAAAGGACCTGTATTACAGGAATTAAAATCTGCGGCAAAAAAAGTGAAGAAAGTTTATCTAGCGGCCGATCCAGACCGCGAGGGAGAAGCAATTGCTTGGCACCTTGCGACTGCGTTAAACATTGATATTCACTCAGATTGTCGTGTTGTATTTAATGAAATCACCAAGGATGCAATTATAGAGTCCTTTAAAAATCCACGTCCAATTAACATGGATTTAGTAGATGCACAACAAACAAGACGTATATTGGATAGACTCGTAGGCTATAACATTAGCCCAATTCTGTGGAAAAAGGTGAAAAAGGGTCTATCAGCAGGTCGTGTACAATCGGTAGCTCTACGCATGATTATTGATCGTGAAAATGAAATTAAAAACTTCCAACCAGAAGAATATTGGACAATTGAAGGAACATTTGAAAAAGGTAAAAAAACCTTTGATGCTCTTTACTATGGAAATGGTAAAGACAAAATTAAATTAACAAATGAAGAACAAGTAAAGGCAATATTAAAAGATGTAAAAGGAACAAACTTTAATGTTGTCAATGTAACGAAAAAGGAACGCAAACGTAATGCTGCGCCAGCCTTTACAACATCTTCTTTACAACAAGAGGCAGCACGAAAGTTGAATTTCCGAGCTAAGAAAACCATGATGCTAGCTCAACAGTTATATGAAGGTATTGATATTGGAAAAAAAGAAGGAACAGTCGGGTTAATCACATATATGCGTACCGATTCAACACGTATTTCAGATACGGCTAAAGCGGAAGCGGTTACTTATATTGAAGGAAAGTATGGTAAAGAATATATTGCTACTGAGATAAAGCAAACGAAGAAGGCTTCGAATGCGCAGGATGCTCATGAAGCAATACGCCCAACAAGCACAATGCGTACACCAGATGAATTGAAGACTGTTCTTAGCCGTGATCAGTTACGTTTATATCGCTTAATTTGGGAGCGCTTTATCGCCAGCCAAATGGCTCCAGCAATATTAGATACGGTAGCAGTTGATCTTCAAAACGGTGATGTTTTATTCCGAGCGAATGGCTCACAAGTCAAATTTGCTGGCTTTATGAAACTGTATATCGAAGGTACTGATGATCAGACAGAAGAGACGACAAAACTTTTGCCTGAAATGGAAATTGGTGATCAAGTAAAATCGCTTGAAATCGAGCCTAAGCAACATTTTACACAGCCACCACCACGTTATTCAGAGGCGCGACTTGTTAAAACAATGGAAGAACTAGGTATTGGGCGCCCATCCACATATGCACCGACCCTCGATACAATTCAGCGCCGTGGCTATGTTGTATTAGATGCTAAACGCTTTATGCCAACAGAGCTAGGTGAAATTGTACACCAACTCGTACTAGAATTTTTCCCGGATATCATAAACATCGAATTCACAGCACAAATGGAACAAGATCTAGATGATATTGAAGAAGGCAATCGTCAATGGAAAAATGTTGTGGAAGAGTTTTATAAAGACTTTGAAGTTCATGTAAAACATGCAGATGAGGCTATGGAAAAAGTAGTGATTAAAGATGAACCTGCTGGAGAGGATTGCGAGCTTTGTGGATCCCCGATGGTTTATAAGCTTGGACGATATGGCAAATTTATGGCTTGCTCGAACTTCCCGGACTGTAGAAATACAAAAGCTATTATGAAACCTATTGGTGTGAAATGTCCTTCCTGTGAAACGGGCGAAATTGTAGAGCGAAAAAGTAAAACAAAACGACTGTTCTATGGTTGTAACCAATACCCTGAATGTGAATTTGTATCATGGGACAAGCCGATTAGTAGACCATGCCCGAAATGTAGTGCATTATTAGTAGAGAAAAAGATAAAAAAAGGTGTCCAAATTCAATGTACAAAGTGTGACTATGAAGAGACACCAACTCAATGATAGATAGGAAGATGGTAAGAAACATGGCTGAACAAGTAGTAAATGTAATTGGAGCGGGACTTGCAGGTAGTGAAGCAGCTTGGCAAATTGCTAAGCGTGGTGTAAAAGTTAAACTTTATGAGATGCGTCCAGTAAAGCAAACGCCAGCGCACCATACGGATAAGTTTGCAGAACTTGTTTGTTCTAACTCATTGCGTGCAAATGGTTTAACAAATGCCGTAGGCGTTATTAAAGAAGAAATGCGTTTGTTAGATTCTGTTATCTTAAAAGCTGCAGATCAGTGCTCAGTACCTGCTGGCGGCGCATTAGCAGTAGATCGTCATGAATTTGCGGGATATGTAACTGAGGCTGTAAAAAACCACCCACTAGTGGAGGTTATTCATGAAGAAGTTACTGAAATTCCTGAAGGTATTACAGTTATTGCAACAGGTCCATTGACTTCAAAAGCTTTAGCTGAGAAAATTCAAGGCTTAACTGGCTTAGATTATTTATACTTTTACGATGCAGCAGCACCCATTATTGAAAAAGATAGTATAGACATGGATAAAGTTTATTTGAAGTCTCGTTATGATAAAGGTGAAGCAGCATATTTAAACTGTCCTATGACAAAAGAAGAATTTGATCGTTTCCGTCAAGCATTAATAGATGCGGAAGTTGTTCCATTGAAAGAATTTGAAAAAGAAATATATTTTGAGGGATGTATGCCGATCGAAGTTATGGCTGCGCGCGGCGAGAAAACGATGTTATTTGGTCCTATGAAACCAGTAGGTCTTGAAGATCCAAAAACAGGGAAACGTCCTTATGCTGTTGTGCAACTTCGTCAAGATGATGCAGCTGGCACCCTTTATAACATTGTTGGTTTCCAAACGCATCTTAAATGGGGGCCGCAAAAGGAAGTACTACAGCTAATCCCTGGATTAGAGAATGTGGAAATTGTACGCTATGGTGTTATGCACCGGAATACATTCATCAACTCTCCAAAAGTTTTAGAAAAGACATATCAACTTCGTGAACGCAAAAACATTTTCTTTGCAGGTCAGATGACAGGCGTAGAAGGATATGTTGAATCAGCAGGAAGTGGGTTAATTGCAGGAATTAATGCTGCTCGTTTAGCATTAGGGCAAGACCCGATTATTTTCCCATTTGAAACGGCATTAGGAAGTATGGCCCGTTATATAACAGAAGCTCAATCGAAAAACTTCCAGCCGATGAATGTTAACTTCGGTATATTCCCTGAGTTACCACCAGGACGCCGTTCTAAACCGGAACGTGCTGAAATGCATGCAACACGTGCTTTAAGCACAATTCGAAATTTTGTGAATTCACAAACAATTTGATTGCCAAAAGCCTCTAAAAGTTGATATACTCTTAGAGGCTTTTTCTTTTTGTAGACAAAATGCTTAATTAGACGTATTTTATTATTTTGTATGGACATTTTCTCAAAATATAACTATTTACACTTGCTATATTACGAAGATAGGTTTAGTGTCAATATGTATGTTTATTAATGATGAGCAAAACGATGCAAACTTGTAAGAGATGACAAAGATATATATATCCGTTATATTACAAGTGTCAGTCATTTGAGAAAATTATTAATAAATCATTGGTGGTGAATCTTTCCATGTTAGTTTCGTCCCAAGATGCACTCGAACAGTTCATGCTTTACATCCAAGTTGAAAAGAACTTCTCTGTTCATACAGTGCGAGAATATGAATCAGACCTGCTAGATTTTTTAACCTTTTTACAAACGGAGGGAATCAATGATTTAGCGAGTGTTGAATATATACATGCACGTCTTTATGTAACAAAGTTGTATGAAGAAAAAAGGGCAAGGGCTTCTATTTCTAGAAAGATTTCCTCGATCCGTTCCTTTTTTCGCTTTCTAAATAGACAATACGGATTAGATGACGGAGCATTCCGTTCGCTCTATCACCCTAAAAAAGAATCTCGTTTACCAAATTTTTTCTACGAAGAAGAATTGAAGCAGCTATTTGATGCGAATACTGGTGATGATTTGAAATCATTGAGAAATATAGCTATATTAGAGCTGTTATATGCTACAGGTATACGTGTAAGTGAACTGACTTCTATTCAAGTAGAGGATGTAGATTTTCATTATTCAATCATACGAGTAATGGGTAAAGGTCGAAAAGAACGAATTATTCCATTTGGTCAATTTGCGAGTTTAGCAATGCAGGACTACATAGAGCAAGCTCGTCCTCGATTGATGAAAAAGACCAGTCATCAGCAGTTGTTTGTCAATATGCGCGGTGGGGAACTTACGCCTCGAGGGGTACGTCATATTTTAAACGAAATGATTGACAAGGCCTCACTCCATACGAAAATTTACCCACACATGCTTCGCCATACTTTTGCCACTCATTTATTGAATAATGGCGCTGATTTGCGAACGGTGCAGGAGTTATTAGGTCACTCTCATTTATCTTCTACACAAGTTTACACACATGTAACAAAAGAGCATCTTCGTCAAACATATATGAATGCTCATCCAAGGGCATAATAGAGCTAAGGAGGAAGGCATATGGGACAAATTCATGCGACAACGATATTTGCGGTTCATCATAACGGAGGATGTGCCATGGCTGGTGATGGCCAAGTAACATTGGGAAATGCAGTTGTGATGAAGGGTACAGCAAGGAAGGTCAGACGTCTGTTTAATGGGCAGGTCCTTGCGGGTTTTGCAGGTTCCGTTGCTGATGCTTTTACACTGTTTGAAATGTTTGAAGGCAAACTAAATGAATATAACGGTAATTTACAACGTGCTGCAGTAGAAGTGGCAAAGCAGTGGCGTGGTGATAAAATGCTTCGTCAGCTGGAAGCAATGTTATTAGTAATGGATAAAACGACATTACTACTTGTTTCAGGTACAGGAGAAGTAATTGAACCAGATGATGGTATTTTGGCAATTGGCTCTGGTGGAAACTATGCATTATCTGCGGGCAGAGCTTTGAAAAAATATGCAGGTGAAACGATGACTGCTCGTGAAATTGCAGAAGCGGCATTAGAAACAGCTGCTGAAATATGTGTATTTACGAATCATAATATTATCGTGGAGGCGCTGAACTAATGACGCAAAAAAATTTAACGCCAAGACAAATTACTGAGCATTTAGATCGCTATATTGTTGGGCAGAATGAAGCTAAGCGAGCAGTAGCCATTGCGTTGCGCAATCGCTATCGTCGTTCGTTGTTAAATGATGATATGAAGGCTGAAGTTATTCCGAAAAATATTTTAATGATTGGTCCAACTGGTGTCGGAAAAACGGAAATTGCCAGAAGAATTGCGAAGCTTACAAATGCTCCTTTTGTAAAAGTTGAAGCGACAAAGTTTACAGAGGTAGGCTATGTAGGTCGAGATGTTGAATCAATGGTTCGTGACTTAGTAGAAGCCTCACATCGTTTAGTTAAGGAAGAAATGATGGAGTCTGTTAAGGAACAAGCTGAGGAATTAGCAAATGAAGCAATCGTCAAACTTTTAGTGCCTTCTTTAAGGAAAAAACAGGCGATGCAAAATCCATTTGAAATGTTATTCGGTGGGAAAGAACAATCATCAACTGACGATTCATCAACTGATGAAGCTGAGGTACGCTCTAAGCGCGCGCAAATTGCCATTGATTTACGCAATGGTAAATTAGAAAATGAATGGGTTACTGTAGAAGTTACAGAACAAAATCCATCAATTTTTGATGCGCTTCAAGGAACTGGAATGGATATGTCTGCGAATAGCGGCATGCAGGATATGTTATCTAGTTTAATGCCGAAAAAACAGAAAAAACGCCGTGTGCAAGTGAAAGATGCACGCCGTATTTTAACTATAGAAGAAGCAAATAAACTGATAGATGCTGACGAAGTGGCACAAGAAGCTATTACTAGAGCAGAACAATCGGGTATCATTTTTATTGATGAAATCGATAAAATTGCTAGTAAAGAAGGAAACACTTCAGCAAATGTCTCACGTGAAGGTGTTCAACGAGATATTCTACCAATTGTAGAAGGATCTACTGTCACTACGAAATATGGAGCAGTGAAAACCGATTATATGCTGTTTGTAGCAGCAGGTGCATTCCATATGTCGAAGCCATCGGATTTAATTCCTGAATTACAAGGCCGTTTCCCAATTCGTGTAGAGCTAGAAAAATTAACAAAACAAGACTTTGTAAGAATTTTGCAAGAGCCAGATCAATCGCTTATTTTGCAATACAAAGCATTATTAGAAACAGAAGGCGTGGAAATTCATTTCACAACAGATGCTATTGAGCGAATTGCTGAAATAGCAACAGAGGTTAATCAGGAAACAGATAATATCGGAGCCCGTCGTTTACACACGATTTTAGAACGTTTACTTGAAGAGCTATCGTTTGAAGCATCTGAAATTGCACCAGCAAGTATCCCAATCAATGCTGCGTATGTTGATCAAAAACTTGCGGGTATAGTAAAAAACAAAGATTTATCACAATTTATACTGTAGGGTAAAGTGAATTAGTATCATTCAGTATTAAAAACCTTTAGAATATTTAGTAAATACTCTTCGGATTATTTATAGGAGGAACATATAATGAATTTATTAGAAAAAACACGTAAAATTAACTCGATGCTTCAAGCTTCTGCTGGTAAGCCGGTAAACTTTAAAGAAATGGCTGATACTTTAGGAGATATTATTGATAGTAATGTCTATATTTTAAGCCGTAAAGGTAAATTATTAGGTATTTCAATTCACCAACAAATTGAAAACGAACGTATGAAGAAAATGTTCGAAGAGCGACAATTCCCAGAAGAATACACTCATAGCTTATTTACGATTTCTGAAACATCATCGAATTTAGATATCAATAACGAACATACTGCTTTTCCTGTAGAAAATAAAGATTTATTCCAAAATGCTTTAACAACTATCGTACCAATCGTTGGTGGTGGAGAGCGTTTAGGAACACTGATTCTTGCTCGTTTATCTTCTCAATTTGAAGATGATGATTTAATTTTAGCGGAGTACGGTGCAACCGTAGTTGGTATGGAAATTTTACGTGAGAAATCTGAAGAAATTGAAGAAGAGGCTCGTAGCAAAGCTGTCGTACAAATGGCTATCAATTCCCTTTCATACAGTGAGTTAGAAGCGATTGAACATATTTTTGAAGAACTTGATGGCAATGAAGGTTTATTAGTTGCTTCAAAAATTGCTGACCGAGTGGGTATTACAAGATCAGTAATTGTAAATGCATTACGTAAACTTGAATCTGCTGGTGTAATTGAATCTCGTTCTTTAGGTATGAAAGGTACTTATATTAAAGTACTAAATGATAAATTCTTAAATGCTTTAGCAGAAATTAAAATGAAATAATAATACAGATGAAAGCGTCTAGAGTAATTCTAGGCGCTTTCGAACTGTTGGTAAAAGGAATCGGGACTTCATTTTCGATTCCTTTTATCATATAATACCTTGTAGCATTAGTGGTTTATTAAAGGACCAGCCACGACCGGATGATTAGCTTCTTTAAATTTTAGAAAAATAAGCTCACTATCTTAACCATCTTATAGATATTTATCTTGTCCATGCTTTTCATCTAGCACAAAAATTCGTTCAAGGTTTCTTTTCACTTTGTGTAGTGTTATTTAATATAAGTAGATAAAAGAAAAGAGAGGAGCCAACACGACTCGCCGATTGAAAGCGTCTAGCCATTGAGTTTATCAAAATAAAAACTTTCAAACTTCTTGAGATTGTCTACTGTTCGAAGCTCTAGAGTAAATCTAGGCGCTTTTTTTATGCAAAAGTATCTTCAGTTTTTGTATTTGCACTATATGCTCTTTTAGAAATTATACAAAAATATTGAAACATGATACTTTTTGTTTCTTTCTTCCTAATATTGTTCAACAATTTGTCACTACCATTAGCACATATAATTTTCTAGTATGTTACTTTAGAATATAGTGAACAAATTGTGAAATGTTCATTTGTAAAATACTTTCGTAATGAATGAACTAGTAAAAAGGGACCTTTATTTATAAGTTAATAAAAAGGCGATAAAGCTCAAAAAAAGGCGTATTTAATACTAAAAGCGTAAACACTGTCGAAATAGTGTAAAATAACTAGATGTATACTATCCTTCCGTGAAGCCTAGAGACGAAAGGGTTCCGGAAGTTTTGTCACGGTTTAGTGGGATAAAAAATAGGGCATATAGACTATCAAAAAGTGACAAAAGACAATAGACACTAGGTATCATCTTAATTACAATTGTATTATTGGATAAATTAACAAGTACATAAATTGGAATAAAATGAGGTGAACAGTTTTGAATTTATTTGGAGGAACTATTAGTAGCCTGGAAAAAGGACTTTCCTATGCAACTTTGAATCATAAAACAATCGCAAATAATATTGCGAATGTCGATACGCCTAATTATAAGGCGAAAAATGTTAGTTTTAAGGGTATGTTGGAAGAACAAAAAAGTATAGCTATCTCTGCTTATCGTACTGATAGTAGACATTATGATTTCACGATTCGACAATCTACACCTGGTGTCAATAATGTTGAGAATCTGCGATATAGGAATAACGGAAATGCTGTAGACATGGATGCTGAGCAGGCGAAATTAGCTGAGAATCAAATTTATTACAATGCTTTAATTGATCGTGTAAATGGAAAATTAAATACATTAAATACTGTAATTAAAGGAGGTAAGTAATAGATGTCTATATTTCACGGGATGAATACCACTGCCTCTGCTTTAACAGCGCAACGATTACGCATGGATGTCATTTCTTCTAATATGGCTAATATGGATACAACTCGCGCTCGTCAAGTGAATGGGGAATGGGAACCATATCGACGTAAGTCTGTTACGTTCAGTGCACAAGAAGGACAATTTTCAAAATTTTTGAATGTTGCACTTGGTAAAAACGCCAAAAGTGGTGTTGGTAATGGTGTCAAAGTTACTCGTATTTCTGAAGATCAAGAAACACCTTTTAAACTTGTTTATGACCCAACTCATCCAGATGCAAATGCAGATGGTTATGTCAATATGCCGAACGTTGATCCATTAAAAGAAATGGTTGACTTAATGTCAGCTACGCGCTCCTATGAAGCGAATATAACTGTGTTTAATGCAAATAAATCAATGCTTACTAAGGCTTTAGAGATTGGTAAATAAACTAAGTAGAAAGGAAGATACATAATGGCTATTTCGTCCGTTTCGCTAATGACACCTACTCAGGTTGTAAATGAAACAAATAAACTTAATACAACACCTTATGAAGCCCAACAAAGCTTCGCGAACTCGTTAAAAGAAGCGATTTCTAAAGTGAATGATCAGCAAATAACTTCTGATACATATACTCAAAAACTGATTAAAGGTGAAGACGTAGAGTTGCACGAAGTGATGATTGCATCACAAAAGGCAAGCATTACATTAAACGCAACAATTGAAGTTCGCAATAAGGTGATTGAAGCTTACCAAGAAATAATGCGCATGAGTGTTTAATTTTATTATTAGATAAGGAGACTCCTTTTCAAAATAGATTAATAACCACTATATAGTGGGCTCATTATGTTCGCAAATTATTGATGGCTAGGTTATTCACTATAACCGGAGGATTCATAATGAATGAACGATTGACGAAAATAAAGAACGACACTAGTCAATTTTGGACGAGTCGAAGTAAAAAGCAAAAAATAGTTATGATTGGATCCCTAGTAGGAGTAATCGCACTAGCTGCCATTGTGACATTTTTTGCTTCAAAAACTACATATGTTCCACTTTATAAAGATTTATCGACAAGGGAGATTGGACAAGTAAAAGAAGCGTTAGATTCTCAAGGTGTAACCTATCAAATTGCTCCAGGTGGAACATCTATTTTGGTGCCAGAAGAGCAAGTTGACGCCTTATTAGTTCAATTAGCTTCAGAGGGGTATCCACAGACAGGTACAATTGATTACTCATTTGCTAATAGTTCAGGATTTGGTATGACAGATAATGAATTTAACCTACTTAAAAAAGCAGCTACTGAAACAGAAATTGCAAAGCTTTTTAAAAATTTAGAAGGTGTTAAAGATGCAAAAGTAATGATTACTGTCCCAGAAGAAGGGGTATTCGTTACGGATGTTCAAGAAGAGGCAACAGCATCTATTGTATTAAATACAGACCCCGGCTATAAATTCACAGAACAGCAAATTACTACTATGTACAATTTGGTGTCCAAAAGTATTCCAAATTTAAAAACTGATAATATTGTGATCTCTAACCAATTCTCAGAGTACTTTGATTTGAATGCCGCCACAGCAGATGGAACTTCTACAACAACTGCTGAAGGTCAATTACAAATGAAGAAATTAGTTGAACGTGATCTACAGCGTCAAGTACAAAATATGCTTGGCACATTAATGGGACAAGATAAAGTGATGGTTTCTGTCACAACAGATATTGATTTCAAAAAAGAAAATCGAGAAGAAAATCTTGTGACACCTGTTGATGAGGAAAATATGGAAGGTATTGCGATTAGTGCTCAACGAATTACAGAGCAATATTCTGGTACTGGAGCAGCAGCAGCTGGAACACCTGAAGCTGAAACAACTACTGATAACTTTACTACTTATAACGAAGGTGCTACGGGGAACGGGGATTATGAACGTACAGAAGAGACGATTAATAATGATGTAAACCGTATCCGTAAAGACATCCAAGAAGCTCCTTATAAAATTCAAGATATTGGGATTCAAGTCATTGTTGAACCACCGACAGCGGCTGACGCAGCATCGTTACCAGATGGTGTCCGTGAAGATATTGAGAAAATTTTAAGTACGATTGTTCGTACAACGATCTCCAAAGACGTTGCAGCAGAACTTACACAAGAGCAAATTGATGAAAAAGTAGCCGTATCTGTACAACCACTATACGGTAAGGCAACAGAGATTGCTGACGAAAAGCCTGTTATTCCATGGTGGGTTTGGGTTATTGGCGGTATCTTATTAGCCGTTATTTTACTACTTGCGTTCTTTATTATCCGTTCACGTAAACGTGCGAAGGAAGAAGAAGAGCTAAGTATCCTAGAAGAACAAGAAGAATTAATGATTGATGATATTAATGAAGAAATTGAAACGGAAGCTACAATGCGTCGTAAGCAGCTTGAAAAAATGGCTAAAGAAAAGCCAGATGATTTTGCGAAATTACTGCGTAGTTGGATTGCTGAAGACTAACTAGGAGGTTCGGCTGTGTCCAAGAAAGAAAAGGAATTAACCGGAAAACAAAAGGCCGCACTCTTGTTAATATCATTAGGGCCTGAGGTTTCAGCTTCTGTTTATAAACATTTAACAGAGGAAGAGATTGAACGTTTAACTTTAGAAATTTCGAGTGTTAAAAAAGTAGAAGCAAATGTTAAAGAAGAGATTATCGAAGAATTTCATAATATCGCACTAGCACAAGACTATATCACACAAGGTGGTATTGGCTATGCGAAAACTGTTTTAGAAAAAGCGCTCGGAGTTGAACAAGCACAAACGATTATTAATCGTTTAACTTCTTCTTTGCAAGTGCGTCCGTTTGATTTTGCACGAAGAGCTGATCCAGCACAAATTTTCAACTTTATCCAAAATGAACATCCACAAACAATTGCCCTGATTCTCTCCTATTTAGAGGCGGGGCAAGCGGGTGTTATTTTATCTTCATTACCACAGGAAGTACAAGCTGATATTGCTAAACGTATTGCGGTTATGGAGTCGACTTCCCCAGAAGTGATTAGTGAAATTGAATCTGTGTTAGAACGTAAATTATCGTCAACCGTGACACAGGATTACACGGAAACGGGTGGTATTGATGCAGTCGTTGAAGTTTTAAATGGTGTAGATCGACAAACAGAAAAAACAATCCTAGATGCACTCGAAATACAAGATCCAGAGCTTGCAGAGGAAATCAAGAAACGTATGTTTGTGTTCGAAGATATCGTTACACTCGACAATCGTTCTATACAGCGTGTTATTCGCGATTGTGAAAACGAAGACTTACTGCTTTCAATGAAGGTATCAAGTGAAGAAGTGAAAGATATTATTTTCCGCAATATGTCACAACGTATGGCGGAAACCTTTAAAGAAGAAATGGAGATTATGGGACCTGTACGATTACGTGATGTAGAGGAAGCACAATCTCGAATTGTTGCTGTTATTCGTCGTCTAGAGGATGCTGGAGAGATTATCATTGCTCGTGGTGGAGGAGATGACGTCATTGTCTAGAATCATCCGTTCTATTTACACACAATCCGATAGCGATAATGTTAAGGAAATACAAATCCGTGATATGTTTGAGCCGATTGAGCCTGAACAAGTTGATATGCCGCGACAGTATGAATTATCAATGGATGACATATTGGCAGAGCGAGATCAGTTACTTGCAGAAGCTAGATCTATGCTGCAAACAGAGCGTGAGAAGTTTGAACAAGAAAAGCAAATGCACTTTCAAGAGATTGAACACTTGAAACTCAGTTGGGAAGAAGAGAGACCAAATCGAGTTCAAGAAGCTTATGATGAAGGATTTGGGCAAGGTTATGAAGATGGTATGAACAAAGCTACTGAAGCGATGGCCCAGTCTCTTCAAACAGCAAATGAAATTATTATTCAAGCTAAAGAAAATGCTCAAAAATATATTGATGATCAAGAAGCAGTTATTTTAGAGCTTGGTCTAACTGCTGCTGAACGAATTATTGGCACGTCATTAGAACAGAATAGCGAACTGTTTGTGTCGATTGTACGCAGAGGATTAAAAGAAGCAAGAGAAATGAAAGAAATTAAAATTTATGTTTCTCCAGCTTATTATGCTTTAATTACAGCCAACCGTGATGAATTAGCAGAAATGTTCCCAATTGACGTACCGTTTATGATTTTTGTAAATGAAGATTTGGAGAATGAAACAGATTGCTATATTGAAACAAATCATGGTCGTATTATGGTTAGTATTGATGAGCAATTGAATGAGCTTAGGTTAAAGCTACATGAAATATTAGAAAGTAAGGAATGATCTTGATGAAAACGGCTCAATTAATCGAACATATTCCTCATATACCTACGTTTAAAAAGTTTGGTAGAGTAACTAGAGTTGTCGGCTTGATGATTGAGTCGCAAGGTCCAGATAGTTCCATTGGTGATGTTTGTAAAATTCATGTGGATACAATAAATAACGGTCACCAGATTATTTTAGCAGAGGTTGTGGGTTTTAAAGATGAAATTGTGATCTTAATGCCTTTCACCTCTTTACGTGAAATATCGATAGGCTGCCTTGTTGAAGGGACGGGAGCTCCATTAGAGGTAAAGGTGGGACCTGAATTAATTGGTAAAGTATTGGATTCTATGGGGAATCCAATCGATGGTACCTTATTACCGAAGGGGCTAATGACAGTTCCGACTGAGCAAGATCCACCAAATCCACTGACACGTCCACCAATCAATGAAAGACTCGAAGTAGGGGTTAAAGCTATTGACGGCATGTTAACAGTTGGGAATGGTCAACGTGTTGGGATATTCGCTGGTTCTGGTGTTGGGAAAAGTACGTTACTTGGTATGATTGCGAGAAATACCCAAGCTGATTTAAATGTCATTGCACTAATTGGAGAGCGTGGTCGAGAGGTCCGTGAATTTATAGAACGTGATTTAGGGTCTGAAGGTTTAAGTCGCTCTATTGTTGTAGCAGCCACTTCAGATCAACCAGCACTCATGCGAATTAAAGGGGCATTTACTGCTACAGCGATTGCCGAATATTTTAGAAATCGTGGCTTAAATGTCATGCTTATGATGGACTCCGTTACTCGTGTTGCTATGGCACAACGAGAAATAGGACTAGCCACGGGGGAACCCCCTGCACAAAAAGGTTACACGCCTTCTGTATTTGCGATATTACCAAAATTATTAGAACGTACAGGTACGAATGAAAAAGGTTCAATTACAGCATTCTATACAGTTTTAGTAGATGGTGATGATATGAATGAACCAATTGCGGATACGGTCCGAGGGATATTAGATGGACATATTGTATTGGATCGAAACCTTGCCAATAAAGGTCAATATCCAGCGATAAATGTCTTAAAAAGCGTGAGCCGTCTAATGAATCATGTTGCAGAGCCAGAACATAAAAAAGCTGCTGAGCGATTAAGAGAGCTCTATTATACATATGACAAATCAGAGGATTTGATCAATATTGGTGCTTACAAAAGAGGAACATCTAAAGAAATTGATGAAGCAATTTATTATGAACCTCTCATTACAACTTATCTTAAACAAGGTTACTTAGACAAAGTAACATTAGAAGAGAGTGTAAACGAATTAATAACATTATCGAACGGTGGTGGAAAATAGATGGTCAGTTATGTGTATCGTTTTGAAAAAGTATTAACTATTCGTGAGCAAGAAAAAAACGAAACCGAAATGGCTTATAAGGAAGCTGTCCGTTCTTTTGAAGAAATAGCAACAAAATTATATGAATTACTGAAAAAGAAAGAGGATTTAATTGCGTTTCAGCAGGAGCGGTTAACGATCGGCTCATCTATTGATGAAATTCATCACTATAGTCGTTTTATTGATAGTCTTGAGAAAACAATTGCAGATGTGCAACAGAAAGTGATACAAGCTCGAGCAAAGATGAATTGGCACGAAGAAAAATTATTAGAAAAAAACTTGGAAGTACGTAAATTTGAAAAAATGAGAGAAAAGGATTTTAAGCTATTCCGACAAGAGCAAGATCGTATAGAGAGCCTTTTTTTAGACGAAATTTCATTACAAACGTATAACAAGAGAGAAATCAGGTGATTTCATGGCGAAAAAAGACAATCGATTAA
Source organism: Lysinibacillus irui (assembly GCF_028877475.1). NCBI lineage: Bacteria > Bacillati > Bacillota > Bacilli > Caryophanales > Bacillaceae > Lysinibacillus > Lysinibacillus irui. Next base: position 1,003,985 of record NZ_CP113527.1, read on the forward strand.
CAGCAGATTTAATAGAAGAGCAACCAAAGAAAAAAAAGGGGGGCTTTTTAAAGTTTTTTACTTGGATTGTACTGCCAATTATGTTTGTAGTAGCAGTTTTACTTGTTGTGGCAACGTTAATGAATACGAATGTATTTGATTTAGGAAAAAAAGCGATAGGTAGTTTACCTTTTATGCCAACAGAAGAGCAACAAGCAAAAGATGCTGTCGTTAATAACGACTCTAAAATAGTCAATTTACAGGCAGAGATACAAGAAAAAGAAGCAGAAATTACACAGCTACAAAAGAAGCTAGATACAACAACAACCGAAAAAGAGAAGCTAATGACAGAAAAAGAACAGCTTCAGTTTGAAATAGAAAAATTGAATCGAGAGCAAGATGAAGTAAAGCGTGATTTCAACGATATTTTATCGACGTTTGATAAGATGTCTCCTAAAGCAGCGGCACCTGTGTTGATCAATATGAGTGATACAGAAGCACTACGAATTTTAACGAATTTAAAGCCTGATAAATTAGCAGCTATATTAGAGAAAATGGATGCTAAAGATGCAGCAAAATATACTGAACTGATGGCTAAACAATAGGATTCGTGAAAGGGGGTGAAACAACAATGGATGTAGCAATGATGCAAATGATGACTAAAGCAGCGCCTACTAAAACAACAAAACCAACAACAGTTAGTAGTACGGAAGGCAAGATCAATGGAACATCGTCTAAAGATAATATATCAAAATTCGGGACGGTTTTTGGCCAAATGATGTCGTCTTCAACGCAAACAAACCAATCCTCGCAGACAACTGTAACAAATGAGCTAGATGATTTACAATCTATTTTATATGCTGGGTCAATGGAGGAAGTACTAGATTTACTAGGGATCCCCCATGATGATGGTTTATTAATGCTTCAGCTTGGTGAAGACGGAAAAGCAGTGGCGATGGATGAAATGCTTAATTTAGACAATATATTAAACGCCTTAGGTATTGATGAAGAGCAACTGCAAAAAGTAGTTCAACAGCTGCTAGGAGAGGAAAAGGAAGCTAGTGATGTTTGGGAGCTATTATCATTAGTGGATGCACAAGCCCCGATCCTACAAGCACAAATAGGTACTGCATTACAGGGGGAAGGTCAAGTAACACCGAAAGAGGCAACACAGCTTCTTCAAGTGTTGAAGCTAGCCCAATTGGTAGGACAGAAAACGGACTTAACATCAAACCAAGAAAACTTGTTATCTTCGGTTAAAGATATTTTAACGTCATTGCAAACGCAAGTAGGAACACAAGTATCACCAAAAACAACAATAACTTTCCCACTACAAGGTTTTCAGCAAGTCCAAGTAACGAAGCAGAGTGAGACAAGTACGAATGATATGGTGACACCACAAACCGTTCAAACAAAACCAGATACATTCCAGGTAACATTACCAACTGCCAAACCTGCTCAGTCAGAAGCTTTATTAAAAGAAATGCAAGCCATAATTAATAGAGCACAAATTTCTAATGCACAAGGGATCACTCGTTTAACGATTAAACTGTATCCGGAAAACCTAGGGACCGTTCGTATTGAACTTGTCCAAAATGATGGTGTACTGACAGCTCGTCTACTAGCTTCTACAGCTCATGGACGTGAGTTACTTGACAGTCAAGCACACCAGTTAAAGCAAGCGTTTGTTCAGCAAAACATTCAAGTGGATCGTCTGGATATCGCACAATCACTGCAGGATGCGGATCGTCAACAACGGGATCAAAGCTTCTTCAATAATTTCTTTAAGCAGCAGCAAGATGATGAGCAAGAACAAAACAATAATGATGACGATGAAGGATTATCCTTTAGTGACTATTTAATCAATGAGGAGGTGTAACAATGGCAGATGCAACTACGACGAAAGCGACCAATCAGGCTATAACAGACGACCTTTATTACTCTAATTATAGAAAACCTACGAAGCAAACAGGTAATAGTGAACTTGGTAAGGATGCCTTTCTACAATTGTTAATAACACAATTACAGCATCAGGATCCTACGAATCCGATGGATGACCGAGAATTTATTTCTCAGATGGCACAGTTTTCTTCTTTAGAGCAAATGCAAAACATGACAAAGGCCATGGAATCTTTACTAGCATCACAGCAACAAACACAAATGATGAGTTATTCGACATTTGTTGGCAAAGAAGTTAAATGGCATGAAATTACAGAAGAGAAAGATGAAAAAGGGAATCCTGTTGTTAATGAAGGAACAGGCGTTATCGAGTCCCTTAAATTTGTTGATGGAAGTGTTGTATTCGTTTTAGCTGATGGGAAAGAAATAACTCCGGGCAATATTTCAGGAATCTTAGGTGGCTCTGGAACAAATACCACTGGTGATAACACAGCTACAGAATCTCCACTCGTGCAGGCAAGTAAATTGATTGGTAAAAATGTGACGTATAAAGATGGAGAACAAGAATTACAAGGGCGAATCGTTTCTGTTTCAAATAAAGATGGCGTCATTTATTACGTTTTAGATAATGATAAAAAACTAACAGATAAAGATTTTACTGTAATTAGCGAATAAAGGTGGAGAAAAGTGATGGATAAGTTTTCAATTCATCGTGTACCCTTGCATCCATCTATTCGCACAACACAGCCTACATCACTCAATTCACAGCAATCTTCGTTTAAAGCGCATTTACAAGAAGCGGCAAAGCAAGAGCTAAAGGTGAGCAAGCATGCGCATGAACGAATGATGGAGCGCAAAATCGATATCTCTGAACAAGAATGGCAGGTTGTATCGGATAAGGTATTTGAAGCACGCTCAAAAGGTGTCAAACAACCATTAGTTTTGATGGATCAAGCAGCTTTAATTATCAGTGCTAAAAACGCGACTGTCATTACAGCAATGGATCGCACGGAAGCAAAGCAACAGCTATTTACAAATATTGATGGCACGATTGTACTATAAAGGCCGGACCTTCTTACGTAAGGAAGCCTTAGTGATGCTGATTGATAGAGGCTCACACATAAAAAATGAAGGGAGAACGACAACTTATGTTACGTTCTATGTATTCAGGTATTTCAGGTCTTAAAAACTTCCAAACAAAGCTAGATGTTATTGGTAATAACATCGCGAATGTTAATACTGTGGGCTTTAAAAAAGGTCGAGTTCTTTTTAAAGATTTAATGTCTCAGACACAAGCTGGTGCATCTGCAGCAACTGCTACTCGAGGTGGGGTTAACCCGCAACAAGTTGGTTTGGGCGCTCAATTAGCAGCTATTGATACAATACATGGCGGCGGCTCATTACAAAGTACCGGACGTGGACTTGACTTAGGGATTGAAGGAGATGGCTTCTTTATGGTAGCCGATGCAAATGGAGCTCCAGACCCAGATAGTGGTTTTATTGATGATGAAGGATTTAATAATACTTTATTTACCCGCAATGGTGTCTTCTACATGGATAGTAATGGCTATATAGTAAATGCAGATGGGAAATATTTAGTGGGTGTAACTGCAGGAGAAGATATCGTTATGGAAACTGATGATGATGGTATTAATCCAGATGATGCACCAGTTGCTTCTGGAGATGAAGGTGCAAACTTATTTGATGATGAAGGTGTACTAACACCTGATGATGGAACTGTGGGACCAATACGTATCCCAACGACTGCTAAAGAGATTAGCATCGGGGCTAATGGTACGATTGAATATGTAGACCTAAACGGTGATCGTAAATGGGCAGGTCAGCTAGTTATGGCTAAATTCCCAAATGCTGGAGGTCTTTCTAAGGTTGGTGGGAACTATTATCAACAAACTGCTAACTCTGGTGCTGCTTATGCACAAGTAGCCACTGTTGCAGGGATGGGTAAAGTAGTGCCAGGGACAGTAGAAATGTCCAATGTTGACCTTTCAGAAGAATTTACAGAGATGATTGTAGCGCAACGTGGTTTCCAAGCAAATACACGTATTATTACTACTTCGGATGAAGTGTTACAAGAGCTAGTAAACTTAAAACGATAATCTTATAGTGTAGTCCTTTCAAAGTGGACTTTTAATAAAACATATTTTCATATGAGGGAGGGTCGGGCCGGCTCTCATGCTAGACCCGGCCCTATTTCAATGATAGAGCTAACACGTCTTAGTGGCAAAGCATTTACATTAAACGCTTTATACATAGAAACAGTCGAATCTTTCCCAGATACGACTATTACTTTAACAACTGGAACAAAAGTAATTGTTTTAGAGAGTGAAGATGAGGTGCGACAAAAGGTAACTGCCTTTTATAACAATATACAAATTTTATCCAACCCGCATCTACGAGGTGAAAAAGATGAAGAATAATAAAATGTTAACAATGATTATTATTTTGCTAGTGGCAGTCATACTGATTGGGGTTATTTTGTTTGTATTGCTTACACAATTTAATAAACCAACAGGAGCTGTTGAGCCATCCATTGACGAGATTGTAGAGTCCACAGTGGAGGTACCAGAAATCACAACAAATCTTGCTGATAAAAGAGTTGTGCGCTTGTCATTAAAAATTCAAACAACAAGTAAAGATGCTGCTGCAGAATTAACAAAGCGTGTTTTCCAAGTGCAAAACATTGCCATTCAAGAGCTTTCTGAAATGGAGCAAAAGGATTTAGAAGGTAAGCAAGGCAAACAAATTTTCCAAAAATCATTAAAAACAAGGTTAAATGAATTGATGCAAGAGGGAGAAGTTCAGGAAGTATATTTTACCTCCTTCATCACTCAATAAAACAGAAACTGCTTGAAATGGAGGTGGGCAAATGGCAGGAGATGTGTTATCTCAATCCGAGATAGATGCGCTGCTTTCCGCTATATCAACTGGCGAAATGTCAGCAGATGACATAAAAAAAGAGGATGAGGTTCGCAAAGTTAAAGTATATGACTTTAAACGTGCACTTAGATTCTCAAAAGATCAAATCCGAAGTTTGACCCGAATACATGAAAATTTTGCACGATTATTGACAACCTTCTTCTCTGCACAACTTAGAAGCTATGTGCAGATTACGGTTGCATCAGTAGACCAAATACCATTTGAAGAGTTTGTTCGTTCGATTCCGAATATGACACTCATTAATGTGTTTGAAGTGCCACCATTAGATGGTAATATATTGATGGAAATAAATCCGAACATTGCCTATTCCATGTTAGATCGTTTAATGGGCGGTAGTGGGGCGAGTCATAGTAATGTAGATAATCTAACTGAAATTGAAACTAAAATTATGACAAACCTTTTTGAACGTTCATTCGATAATTTACGCGAGGCATGGGAAAATGTAGCGGAAATCGATCCGATTTTAGTGGAGCTTGAAGTAAATCCACAATTTTTACAAATGATTTCACCAAATGAAACAGTTGTTGTCATTTCGTTAAATACAATCATTGGTGAGACAAGCGGCATGATTAATATTTGTATTCCTCATGTTGTATTAGAGCCAATTGTTCCAAATCTTTCTGTTCGCTATTGGATGCAAACCAATACAAAAGAAATGTCTCCAGAACAAACAAAAATGCTGGAAACGCGTGTGAAACAAGCTCAATTACCACTTTCAGTTGAATTAGGTTTAACAGACATCACAATCGAAGATTTTCTTACAATGCAAGTTGGCGATGTTATTCAGTTAGATCAAAAAATTGAAGACCCATTACTATTGAAAGTAGGAACATTGCCGAAGTTTACTGTTCAACCAGGTAAGCAAGGTAAAAAATTAGCAATCCAGATTATCGACCCTTTGAAAGGAGGAGACGAAGATGAGTGATGAAATGCTCTCCCAAGAAGAAATTGAAGCGTTATTAAGGGGCGAGACGTTGGAAGATAAAAACAGCGACACTGCAGCTTCTTCAAATGATGAAACAAATGAAATTAGAGTAGAGGATTACCTAGATTCGTTTGCACAAGATGCATTAGGTGAGGTAGGTAATATTTCTTTTGGAAGCTCTGCTACAGCTCTTTCTGCGTTATTAGGTCAAAAAGTTGATATTACTACACCAAGTATTTCAATGATCAATCGCAATAAATTAGAAGAGGAATTTCCTCATCCTTATGTGGCTGTTCAAGTGGAATACACGATTGGTTTAACGGGTATGAATTTACTTGTTATTAAACAATCGGATGCAGCCATTATTGCTGATTTAATGTTAGGTGGCGATGGATTAAATCCAAAGCCAGACTTAGGTGAAATTCAGTTAAGTGCTGTTCAAGAGGCAATGAACCAAATGATGGGTTCAGCGGCAACATCAATGTCAACAGTATTCAACAAAAAAGTGGATATCTCTCCACCGACAATAGATTTAATGAATATTTCACAAGACGAAGGTCGAGAGAATATACCAGAAGATGATTTACTCGTTAAAGTTTCATTTAGACTGCGAATTGGTAATTTAATTGATTCAAATTTAATGCAGCTCTTACCGCTTAAATTTAGTCAAAACATCGTAAAATCTCTATTAGGTGAAACAGAGTCAATTGAAGAACCAGTGGCTGCTACTATTGCTCCTGAAGCACCTCCAGTTGCACCAACGCCTGTTCAACAATCGGTGCCTGCAACACCGCCACCTGCCCAACCAATTTATGAGCAGCCGGCAGCACCAATGCAGCAACCTATATATCAGGAGCAACCACAGTTTACGCAACCATCAAGGCCTGCCCAACCTGTGAATGTGCAACAAGCACAGTTTGCTAGCTTCGATACAAATGTAATCTCTCAATCTGAAGCTAGAAATTTAAATATGCTACTTGATATTCCATTGCAAGTTACTGTAGAGTTAGGACGTACGAAGCGTTCTGTAAAAGAGATTTTAGAACTATCAAGTGGTTCGATTATTGAACTAGATAAATTAGCCGGGGAACCGGTTGATATTTTAGTGAATAGTCGTTTAATCGCTAAGGGTGAAGTTGTTGTTATTGATGAGAACTTTGGTGTCCGTATTACAGATGTTTTAAGTCAAGCAGAACGTTTAAATAATTTAAGATAGTTTCAATTGGAGGAGTTAACCATGTCTAAAAGAATTTTGATTGTAGACGATGCTGCATTTATGCGCATGATGATCAAGGATATTTTATCAAAAAATGGATTTGAAGTTGTTGGAGAGGCAGCAGATGGTTTACAGGCTGTTGAAAAGTACAATGAATTAAAACCAGATTTAGTAACAATGGATATTACAATGCCAGAGATGGATGGTATTGCTGCTCTTAAAGCAATTAAGGGTTCTGATCCAAGTGCAACTGTAATTATGTGCTCAGCAATGGGACAACAAGCAATGGTAATCGATGCAATTCAAGCTGGTGCAAAGGACTTTATCGTTAAGCCTTTCCAAGCAGATCGAGTAATTGAAGCGATTCAAAAAGCACTAGGATGATTGCATGAAAATGTTAAAATCATTTCGTTTAACGATGATTTTCGCATTTCTTGTAACCTTCCTGTTTTTATACCCAACACCAGCTTCTGTCTATGCAGACGCTGATACGAATAGTGTCACGGATTGCATTCAAAACCCAGAAGCTTGTAATGGAGATACTACTGATCCAGCTGCTAAACAAGAGACAAATGTATCAGCAGCTGGAGATATATCTGCATGGGAATACATAAAAATGGTTTTGGCGCTTATTTTTGTTGTAGCTTTATTTTATGGATTGATGAAGTTTTTAAACAAGCGAAATTTAAACTTCCAACGTAATCAAATGGTACAAAATTTAGGCGGTTTATCGTTAGGTGCTCAAAAATCGGTTCAGCTTTTACAAGTAGGTAAGACATTGTATCTAGTTGGTGTTGGAGAAGACGTTCAACTGTTACGTGAAATTACTGATCCAGAAGAAGTTGAAGCATTGTTAGCACTATATAACGAAAGGCAAGAACTTGCAGCAACATCACCGTATATTGCAGAAGTATTATCTAAATTTAAGAAAAAAGATCAAGTAAGCGTGCGCAATGAACAAAAGCAAGACTCATTTGGCACATTATTTGAAAAAAAGATATCCGAAATAAAACAGGAGCGTAGTGACGAGATAGAGAGATGGAAGCAAAAGGAGAAGGATGATAAATGAATGATTTAATCAATGTTTTTTCCAATAGCGATCCTACCAACGTCTCTACATCTGTTAAGCTCTTACTTTTACTAACTGTTTTATCACTTGCACCGAGTATATTAATTTTGATGACATCCTTTGCTCGTATTGTGATTGTCCTATCCTTTGTGCGTACGGCATTAGCTACACAGCAAATGCCACCCAATCAAGTGATTATCGGTCTGGCACTATTTTTAACGTTCTTTATTATGGCGCCAACTTTTCAAGAGGTTAATAAAGAGGCATTACAGCCGTTATTTGCTGAAGAAATTGGACTGGAAGAAGCTTATGATCGTGCAAGTGTGCCATTTAAAGAGTTTATGAGTAAGCATACAAGGCAAAAAGATCTTGATTTGTTTTTATCGTATAATCAAGCAGAAAAACCAGCATCAGTCGAAGAAATACCTCTGACAATGCTCGTTCCTGCATTTGCTTTGAGTGAAATAAAAACAGCATTTCAAATTGGATTTATGATTTTTATACCATTCCTCGTAATCGATATGATTGTTGCAAGTACATTAATGTCGATGGGGATGATGATGTTACCACCAGTAATGATTTCTTTGCCATTTAAGATTTTATTATTTGTTCTCGTCGATGGCTGGTATCTCGTTATGAAATCGTTACTACAAAGTTTTTAGGGGATGATACAGTATGACAGGTGAATTGGTTATTTCCATTGCAGAGCGTGCCATTATGATTATCCTTCTAACAAGCGGTCCGCTACTTTTAGTTGCCTTAGTTACTGGATTAGCGGTCAGTGTTTTTCAAGCAACAACTTCCATTCAAGAGCAAACATTAGCATTCGTACCAAAAATCATTGCTGTCTTTGTGGCCATTGTGTTTTTTGGCCCATGGATGTTATCTCAAGTAATTAGCTATGCGAGAGACATTTTTGAGAATTTAACGCGTTATATAGGGTGAGTCCATGAATGAATTAATTCCGCATTTAACGGTTTTCTTATTAGTACTTGTGCGAGTTTCAGCATTTTTTGTTACAGTACCATTTTTTTCGTATAGGACCATCCCGCCACAAGTCAAAATTACTCTCGCATTGGTATTAGCTTGGATGATGTATTATACACTGGATGTTGAGCCATTTGCTTTTAATGATGAATACATATTATTAGTGATGAAAGAGGCACTTGTTGGACTGTTATTTGGTCTTATTGGCTATATCATCATGTCCGCAATACAAATTGCCGGAAGCTTTATAGATTTTCAAATGGGATTTGCCATCGCCAATATCATTGACCCACAAACGGGTGCACAAAGCCCATTAATTGGTCAGTTTTTTAATATGCTAGCACTTCTTTTATTGCTAGCTATTGATGGGCATCATATGATTTTAAACGGCATTTACTATAGCTATCAATTTTTACCGATGGATCAATTTCCTAGTTTTGCGAATGAAAACTTTCCGCAGTTCATCATCACAACTTTCACAGCCGTTTTCGCGATAGCATTCCAAATGGCTGCTCCTGTGGTGGCAACCTTATTTTTAGTCGATTTAGCTTTGGGTATTACTGCGAAAACAGTGCCCCAATTAAATATATTTGTTGTAGGTTTCCCTATTAAAATTGGTGTTAGTTTTTTAGTGTTGTTTACAATGATGGCTGTAATGATTCAAGTTATTCAAAAGCTCATTACAATTATGATCTATGGTATACGTGATTTAATGGCCATTTTAGGTGGTGGATAATATGAAACTACTACTGAATTTAGATATACAGTTTTTTTCAGGGGAAAAAACAGAAAAGGCGACACCTAAAAAACGTCAGGATGCTCGAAAAAAAGGACAGGTCGTAAAGAGTCAGGATATTACTAGTGCCATTGTCATGCTTATGGTATTTATCTTTTTATTTTTTTTCGCCGGAACTTTACGGGACGAGCTACTAGCTTTTTTTAGGCAAACTTTTATTCATAACATACGCATCGAAACATTGACTATTGATAGTGTGATGCACTTATTTACAGAAACATTGATACAAATGGCTTTTATAGTTGTACCGATTATGGCAATTGCAGTGGTTGGAGCACTGGCAGGTAACTTTCTGCAGTTTGGCTTTCTCTTTACATTAGAGCCAATGAAATTTGATTTGAAAAAGATGGACCCTATTAAAGGGTTAAAAAAGATATTTTCTGTTAAAGCCATTGTTGAGTTACTGAAGTCTGTCTTAAAGATAGGCTTTATCGGAAGTGTGACAACGATCATTATTTGGACAAACTTACCGGAAGTTTTAGCACTATCTTTTAAAAGCCCGTGGATGACGCTCATAACAGTAGGGAAGCTTGTTGGCATTATGGGTATAGCGGCTTCTTTAGTTTTACTTTGTGTATCCCTCTTAGACTGGATTTATCAAAAATATGAATATGAAAAAAATCTTAAAATGTCTAAGCAAGATATTAAAGATGAATATAAAAATAGTGAGGGTGACCCTCTGATTAAATCAAAAATCAAACAACGACAACGTGAAATGGCCATGCGACGTATGATGTCAGAGGTGCCAAGTGCAGATGTTGTCATCACTAACCCTACTCACTATGCGATTGCCCTCAAATATGATGAGGATAGCATGGATGCCCCACGTATAATTGCTAAGGGGACAGACTTTATCGCTCAAAAAATTAAACTGATTGCCAAAGAACATGACGTCATTATGGTTGAAAATAGACCATTAGCACGTGCTATGTATGATCAAGTTGAAATTGGTGATCAAGTACCAGAGGAATTTTTTAAAGCAGTAGCAGAAATACTTGCTTATGTTTACCGCATTAAGCGAAAAATTTAAAGCTTTTTAGTAGGAGGGACACAAATGAAAGTTCGCGATATTGGGGTTTTAGGTGCGGTTATTTTAATCGTTGCGATGCTCATCATCCCTCTTCCTCCGTGGATGTTAAGTTTCTTAATTGTCATTAATATTACATTAGGATTAATTGTACTGCTAACAGCAATGAGCATGAAGGAAGCATTAGATTTTTCAATTTTTCCTTCAGTAATATTACTGTTAACTTTGTTCCGGTTAGGATTAAGTGTATCCACAACTCGTGCCATTCTAGCGAATGGTGATGCAGGATCTGTCGTTGAAACATTCGGTGATTTCGTAGTTGGAGGAAATATTCTTGTTGGTTTAGTTGTCTTTTTAATTCTAGTGTTAATTCAGTTTATTGTTATTACAAAAGGTGCAGAGCGGGTAGCTGAAGTTGCAGCACGTTTCACACTTGATGCAATGCCTGGTAAACAAATGAGTATTGATGCTGACTTAAATGCAGGGATTATTTCCGAAAAGGAAGCACGTGAACGTCGTGAAAAAGTATCAGGAGAAGCCGACTTCTATGGAGCGATGGACGGTGCTACAAAATTCGTAAAAGGGGATGCCATTGCCTCGATGGTAATGGTTATTATCAACCTATTATTCGGTATCATCATTGGGGTTGTCCAAATGGGGCTTCCATTTGCGGAAGCAGCAACTCATTTTTCTAAGCTAACTGTTGGTGATGGTATTGTATCCCAAATTCCGGCCTTGCTTATTTCAACAGCCACAGGGATAGTTGTAACACGTGCATCTTCTAAAGGGAGTCTTGGCCAGGACATTACAGGACAATTATTTGCCCAAGCTAAGCTTCTTTATGTAGCTGGTGGTACAATTGTATTACTTGGTTTATTTACGCCAATTCCGGATTGGATCACACTTCCAATCGGAATTGCTCTAATAGCAGGAGCTTATATGATGGGGCGTAAGAAGCCAGAGGACGAAGAGGAATTACTTGAAATTGAGGAAGAAGTGGCAACAGATGGCATGAAGAGCCCTGAAAATGTTGTGAATTTATTAAATGTGGACCCTATCGAATTTGAATTTGGTTATGGATTAATTCCTTTAGTAGATGCTGCACAAGGTGGAGATTTATTAGATCGTGTCATCATGATTCGTCGACAGCTAGCATTAGAATTAGGAATTGTCATTCCAGTTGTTCGTATTCGTGATAATATTCAACTTCAACCAAATGAATATCGAATCAAAATAAAAGGGAACGAAATGGCACGTGGTGAGCTTTTATTAGATCATTACTTAGCGATGAGTCCAGGCGATGATGATTCTATTGAAGGTATTGATACGGTTGAGCCATCATTTGGACTACCAGCTAAATGGATTACAGAGCAAGTAAAAGAAGATGCAGAAATGTATGGTTATACTGTTGTGGATCCACCAAGTGTGGTGTCAACACACTTAACAGAAATTATACGAGCAAATGCTCATGAGTTACTAGGACGTCAAGAGACAAAGCAGCTAATCGATCATTTGCGCGAAACGCATCCAATTTTAGTAGAGGAATTGACGCCAACTCCTTTATCTACTGGAGAAATTCAAAAGGTACTTGGCAAGCTACTTCGGGAAAATGTATCTGTCCGTAACTTACCAATTATTTTTGAAACACTTGCTGACTATGCAAAGTTAACGAGTGATACAGATATTTTAACAGAGTATGTTCGTCAAGCATTGGCTCGCCAAATTACGGCGCAGTATGTTGGAGATAGCTCAGCATTAAAGGTTATTACGGTGTCAGGTAAGGTAGAAAAAATGATTGCTGATAGTATTCAGCAAACGGATCATGGGAATTATTTAGCAATGGATCCTCAAGATTCTCAAACAGTTTTAGAGACTATTGCAGCAGAGGTAGAGCGTGTTTCCTTTATGGAGCAATCCGCTATTATTTTATGCTCTCCAGCTGTTCGTATGTACTTACGTCAACTCACGGAGCGTTATTTCCCACAAATTCCGGTTTTATCCTATAATGAGCTGGATGCTTCGGTCGAAATTCAAAGTGTTGGAGTGGTGAATGTTCAATGAAAATGAAAAAGTATTATGCATCATCCATACCAGAAGCGATGAAGCAGGTGCGGGCAGAATTAGGTGAGGACGCAGTCATTTTGAATTCAAAAGTAGTCATTAAAAAGAAATTTTTCGGTATGATTAAACAGAAAAGTTTTGAAGTGGTTGCAGGAGTGGATGCAATGGAGCCAAATCAAGTAGCTCCAGCACCCTCACCTGCTGTATTACCTGTAGCTCCGAAAAACAATGCAAGGCTACAAGAGATTACTGATGCTATTCAAGCAAAAATTCATCAAGATCAAATACCGCAGGATGCAGCTGTACTAGAGGACACTAGCATGTCTGAAGAATTGAGGAAGGAAATTGCTGATTTAAAATCTTTAATGCAATCCATGCATAAAAAGACTACCCAAGCTCAATATCCCGATGAACTCTTACCCTTCATTGAATACTTAAGACAGCAAGAGCTAAGTGAAGAGCTCATCACAACGATAGGTGATGAGCTTTTTATGCATTTTAAAGAAGCGTCAGAAATAAATTTCTCACAATGTAAAATGATTACGAAAAATTTACTACGTAAAAAGTTAGAAGTTCTTCAAGTAGGGGGATTATCCTACGAAAGAAAATATATCAATGTTTTAGGACCAACAGGTGTTGGAAAGACAACAACCATTGCCAAAATGGCAGCTAGAGCTGTGTTAGAAAAAAAGAAAAAGGTTGGCTTTATCACGACTGACACATATCGAATTGCTGCAATAGAGCAGCTAAAAACATATGCTGGGCTTTTACAGGCACCTGTCGAAATAGCCTATAATGCCACAGATTTTGAGCAAGCCGTGCAAAAGTTATCTCATTTAGATTTAGTTTTTATTGATACAGCTGGCCGAAATTATAAAGAAGTTAAATATGTGGAAGATCTCCAGCGTCTCATAAAATTTGATGATCAAGCAGAATCTTACTTAGTCCTTGCCATGACAACGAAAGAAAAGGATATGGAAAACATTGTTGACCAATTTAAACAAGTACCGATTGAAAAATTTATTTTCACTAAGATTGATGAAACAAATTCTATTGGCACTATGATCAATTTAATGATTAAATATAATAAAGGACTTGCTTACTATACGAATGGTCAAGAAGTACCAGAAGATATTGAGGAAGCTGATTTAGAAGCAGTGCTTAATTTGTTTTTTCAAGGTGAAGAAAAATGAGAGACCAAGCTGAAGCATTACGCTTGAAAATGATGAAACAGCAAGGCGAACTAGGTAGAGCAATTGCAATTGTTAGTGGGAAAGGTGGGGTAGGTAAAAGTAACTTCACAATGAATTTTGCTATGACTTTAGTCCAAAAAGGTAAAAAAGTTGCCGTTGTTGATATGGATATTGGGATGGGGAATATCCATATTCTAATTGGAAGAAATGTTTCTAATAGTTTAAAAGATTACCTAGAAGGAAATAAGCAACTTGATGAGGTCATATTTGAAGGACCCTATGGTTTAAAATATATTTCAGGTGGATCAGGTATGACAAGCGTACTTGAGTGGTCACATAGTATGTTTGAGCGACTTATTCTTGCATTTGAACAGCTTCAAAAAAACTATGATTATATTTTATTTGATATGGGGGCTGGTGCGACAAATTGGTCGCTAGACTTACTAACATCCATTGATGAAATTATTGTTATTTCAACTGCGGAACCTACCTCTATAACAGATGCATATTCCATGATGAAATATATACATGTTCGAGATCCAGAAAAGCAGTTTTATACTCTCTGTAACCGTGCTTTTAGCAAAGAAGAAGGAATAGAAACGAATGAACGATTAAAGGTAACGATGAAACGTTTTTTAGACAAAGAGATAGAAACTCTTGGTTCTTTACCTGAGGATCCAATTGTGCGTAAGGCCGTGCGTGAGCAAGTACCATTCTCTCTTGCTTACCCAGACGCACTCATTTCAAAGACATTACAGCTCATTGTTGTACGATTTATAGAGCATCGTGTGGAGGAAATACATGCACATGATCAAGCAGCAAAAAAATTTATAACAAAACTCAGAAGTATTTTCTCGAAAGGGCGTGATTAATTGGACTTTTTACATAAAAGCAAGCTATTAGTTGTGGATGATTCTGCTTTTATGAGAAAGCTAATTAGTGACTTTTTTGTTGGCAACTCGAAGGTAGAAGTTGTTGGAACAGCACGGAATGGAAAAGATGCGATCAAAAAGATACAATCGTTGAAGCCTACAGTTGTGACAATGGATATTGAAATGCCCGAATTGAATGGGCTCGATGCTTTAAAAGAAATTATGAAACAATGTCCAGTTCCCGTAGTAATGCTCTCGAGTACCACACAGCGTGGGACAGAAAATGCGATAGCAGCAATTGAGAGTGGTGCAGTAGATTTTGTCGCAAAGCCAAGCGGAACTATTTCTCTTGATTTACATAAAATCCAAAATGAGCTCGTTCGTAAAGTGGAGCAAGCTGCTATGGTGCCAATTTCCAAATTGAAAAAACCTTCTGGTAGTAAAAGACAACAAGAACCAGTGACAAAGGCGAGTACCGTAATAAATGAATTACAACAGGTTGGACGAGCACATACTCCTGCAAATTCTACTGCTACTAAGGTAGCGGTAACAAGGCCACAGGTAGAATGGAGTAAAGTTGGGAAAAAAATTGTGCTAATTGGTACGTCCACCGGAGGACCTCGTGCACTTCAGGAGGTTGTAACTAAAATCCCTAAATCCATCCAAGCACCTATATTAATTGTTCAGCATATGCCTGCTGGATTTACTAAATCACTTGCTACTCGTCTCGATCAGCTGAGTGAAATTACTGTAAAGGAAGCTGAACAGGGAGATATATTGCAAAATGGAGTGGCCTATATTGCACCAGGTGGTTATCATATAAAACTCAGAAAAGTAGGGACGACTTTTGGTATTGTTCTAGATAACCAAGAACCACCAAGATCAGGCCATCGACCTTCTGTTGATGTGATGTTTGAAGATGTTAGTCAGTTTAACGATTTTGATAAAGTAGCAGTGATTATGACAGGTATGGGTCATGACGGTTCTAACGGATTAAAGATATTAAAAAGTACTGGTAACGTTATTGCAATTGCAGAGTCATCAGAAACATGCATTGTATATGGTATGCCAAAAGCAGCGGTTGAAACGCAACTTGTAGATGAAGTTGCAGATGTAGATGATATTGCACAAACAATAATGAAATATTTGCCTTAAAAGGGGTGTCCTCTTATGGAAGTCAATCAATATTTAGAGATGTTTATTGAAGAAAGTAAAGAGCATTTACAAGCGTGTAGTGAACATTTATTAGAATTAGAAAAAAATCCAGAAGACTTAGCAATTGTTGGGGAAATCTTCCGTTCAGCCCATACGTTAAAAGGTATGTCTGCCACAATGGGATTTGAAGATTTAGCTGATTTAACCCATAAAATGGAAAATGTATTAGATGCTATTCGAAATGAAAAGATTTCTGTAACACCTGAAATTTTAGACGTTGTCTTTGAATCTGTTGATCATTTAGAAGAAATGGTGATGGATATTGCGAACGGCGGTGATGGAAAACGTGATGTTTCATCAACGGTTGCGCAGCTTAAACGGATTGAATTAGGTGAGGAAGCAGTAGCTGAGGTGGTAGCAACAGCCGTAGCACCAGCTGTAGAAAGTGTTTTAGAATATGATAGTTTTGAACAAACAGTTATTACTCAATCATCTGAACAAGGCTTTAATGCTTATGAAATTTCAGTTACGTTACGTGAGGATTGCCTTCTAAAGGCTGCACGTGTATTTATGGTATTTGAGATTTTAGAAAAAGATGGGGATGTCATTAAATCAAGTCCATCGGTTGAAAAACTTGAAGATGAACAGTTTGATCAACAATTTTATGTTGCATTTGTCACAAAAGAATCAGCAGAAGATATGCAGAAAAAGCTGATGAAAGTTTCAGAGGTTGAGGAAGTTGTTGTGACAACTATTGACCAAAAGAAATTTAGTGAAAAAGAATATGAAGCTCAACAAGAAATAGCTGCAACGGCCACTGCGGTAGTTGAGATGGAGGCTACACCTACTAAAGCCGAACCAGTTGCAAAGCCAGCTAAATCAGCAGCTCCTAACAAGGCTGATAAAACACATGCACCAGTTGGGAATAAAACAATTCGTGTAAATATTGAACGACTTGATATTTTAATGAACTTATTTGAGGAGCTAGTCATTGATCGTGGTCGCCTTCAATCTATCGCTACAGAAGTGAATCATGGAGAACTCAATGAAACAGTTGAGCGAATGAGTCGTGTAATGGGTGATTTACAAACAATCATTTTAACGATGCGCATGGTTCCAGTCGAAACTGTTTTCAACCGTTTCCCAAAAATGATTCGTCAACTATCGCGTGACTTAAATAAGAAAATTAACCTTGAAATTATTGGTGCTGAAACTGAATTAGATCGTACGGTTATCGATGAAATTGGTGATCCGCTAGTCCATTTAATCCGTAATTCTGTAGACCATGGAATTGAGAATCCAACGGCTCGTCGTGCAAAAGGCAAGCCAGAGGAAGGAACGGTGGTATTACGTGCATACCATAGTGGTAACTACGTCTTTATCGAGATTGAAGATGATGGTGCAGGCATCAATCGTGAAAAAGTACTAGCGAAAGCTATTTCAAAAGGCATTGTGACACAAGAACAATCTTATTCAATGTCTGATCAACAAATCAATGAGCTTATTTTAGCTTCAGGCTTCTCGACTGCAGATGTTATTTCAGATGTGTCTGGTCGTGGGGTAGGATTAGATGTTGTGAAAACAACGATTGAATCATTAGGTGGCAATATTTCAATTGAATCTACACAAGACGTTGGATCTATCTTTTCAATTCAATTACCACTGACATTATCTATTATTTCAGTAATGCTTGTGGAAATTGAAAAGGAAATTTATGCAATTCCGCTGTCGTCTATTATTGAAACATCTATTATCCGTTCATCAGAGATTATGAATGCACATAATCAAAAAGTAATCGACTTCCGTGGCAAGGTTGTTCCTTTGGTATTTTTAGAGGAAATCTTTGAAGTTCCACGTAAAGCACCGCAAGAGGAAGAATTCCATTCAGTAGTAATTGTCCGCAAAGGTGAAAAACTTGCTGGTTTAGTAGTGGATTCTTTCATTGGCCAACAAGAAATTGTCTTGAAGTCATTAGGAAATTACTTAACAAATATCTTTGCGATTTCCGGTGCAACTATTTTAGGTAATGGTAAGGTAGCCTTGATTGTAGATTGCAACGCACTAATTAAGTAAGGTGAATGAATAAGAGAGGTGTAAAGTATGACAAACGCAGTGGAACAAGAAAGTATAAAAGTTATTGTTTTTCAACTAGCTGATAAAGAATATGCAATTCCTGTATCCCATGTCCAAGGAATAGAAAAATTAATGCATATCACACGTGTGCCGAAAACAGCGAAATATGTCAAAGGTGTAATCAATCTACGTGGGGTTGTAACGCCGATAGTGGATTTACGAGAACGTTTTGAATTACCGATTTCTGATCATGAGGAAACAACACGCATTATTATTATTTCATTAGAGGATATGGAAGTAGGCTTTGTCGTAGACTCAGCTAACGATGTGATTGATATTCCTGCAAGTGCTATTGAACCACAACCAGAGGTTGTTGGATCACTTGAAGAGGAATTTATTTCAGGAGTAGCTAAAGTAGAAAAACGATTATTAATTTTATTGCATTTAGAAAAAGTATTAAATCCACTAAAGTAGGGATCGATAATGACATTTAATCAAAAGATTACATCACTACATTTAGATGTATTAAAGGAAATTGGAAACATTGGTGCTGCGCATGCCGCGACAGCACTTTCCAATTTACTTGGGAAAAAAATTGATATGCGGGTACCAAAGGTAGAAATGGTGTCCTTTAACGATATGATGGAGTTGGCTGGCGGATCAGAAAATGTCGTTGTTGGTATTTATCTTCGCATTGAAGGTGATGCAGAGGGCAGTATGTTCTTTATTTTACCTATCGAACAAGCTAACCGCTTTATTCGTCGTCTTATTTTCGATGACTCATTTGACTTTAAAAAACGACCTGTTTCAGATTTAGGTTTATCTGCTATGCAAGAGATGGGGAATATTTTATCTGGCTCCTATTTATCTGCTCTTTCGGACTTTACTAATTTAAAAATTTACCCGACTGTGCCCGGTCTAAGCGTTGATATGTTTGGAGCTATTATAAGCATTGGTTTAATTGAATTATCACATGTGAGTGATAATGTTATTGTTATAAATACATCCATTTTTGAAGAAGGTGTGGAAGACCACGAAACAGTGAGAGGTCATTTCTTCCTACTACCAGATCCTGACTCTTTCGATGCAATTTTTAAATCATTAGGGGTTTCATGATGATGTTAAGCAGTAGTAGTGGACAAGTGATTAAAGTGGGAATTGCACAAATGGATGTAGTAAAACTTCCTAACACAATTCGAACTTCTGGTCTTGGTTCTTGTGTTGGCGTTATTTTATATGATGAGTCAAAAAAAATTGCTGGTTTAATCCATGTGATGTTACCAGATTCAAATTTAGGCAGAGCAGAGTCAATCAATGTAGCAAAATTTGCTGATACGGGTATTGCTGCAATGATTGATTTATTGAAGTTAGAAGGCGTTCAAAAATTTAAACTAAAGGCAAAAATTGCAGGGGGCGCGCAAATGTTTCAATTTACGTCTGATAAAGATACAATGCGCATTGGTCCCCGTAATGTAGAAGCTGTCAAACAGGAATTAAAGAAGCACAGCATTCCTTTAGTGGCCGAGGATACTGGTGGAAATAGTGGTAGAACGATTGAATTTAATCCTGCAACGTCAATATTACATATTCGAACAGTTAACCAAGGAGTGAGCGAAATCTAATGTTTGGTTCTATATTTTATAATCTCTGGGGAGCTTTAATTGCCTTTTCTCTTTATTTTTTTAGCACTTTTCTAAAACCGTATACTCCTCTGCGAATTATTATCGGCTCATTTATTGTAGCAATAATTGTATTTTTATTGATGTATATAGTGCGTTTTTTAATTGCTTACATCATGTTTACCCCAGAGGTAAATGAGGAAGTAGATGAAAGTGATTTAGGGGAAAATGGACTTGATTCAGCGAAAGAAGCAGAAACTCCAGCAGCTAATTCAACGGTAGAATTTCAAGATGAGAATTCTGAAGAAATTGCACAAGTAGTACGAACAATGATGAATCGAGAAGAACAACAAGTGAATGCATAAAAGAGAGTCGCGAATAGCGGCTTTTTTTTATTGGTCTGTATAGGCTTTATTATATGAAAAACATAAGTAAAACTAATTTTTTTTATATTATTCATATATGCAGTCTTCGTGTTAGCATATTGTACAAAGGATATAGCTTTTAATCAGAAAACTTCAAATTATAAAAAGATTTGACGTTTATCATAGAATGAGTCCTTGTAATCACTTCTTGAAAAGGGCTATGAAAAGGACAAGGATGCCATTGTTTGTACCGTAAAAAGACGAAATGTTTTGACTAGAAATTTTTCAGGGCATCTTTTTTTATCATCATTTGGAATGAAGAGGCAGTGGAATAGCGAATTTCGCATTTCTAGGAGGGAAAGATATGAAACGGCAAGACTTTATGAAACAAGTGCTTGACTTAGCGCGGGAAAATGAAAGTACGAAACATGGTGCTCCTTTTGGCGCCATTGTAGTAAAAGATGGCCAAGTGATAGGGTCTGGCGTGAATGAAGTGACAGTTACCAATGATCTAACGAATCATGCAGAGATTCAAGCAATAAGACAAGCTTGTCATACATTGAAAACGACTAGTTTAGAAGGTTGCGAAATGTATGCGAGTACTGAACCGTGTCCTATGTGTTTAAGTGCCGTCTATTTTTCTAAAATCTCAACTGTTTATTTTTATAATGCTAGTAACCCTAGTCAAGATTATGTCTACAATCAACTATCTTTACCCCCAAAAGAGAGAGCCATTCAAATGGTTCAACTAGTTAATCTTCAATAAATTTTAGGAGGTTCAATGAATGACGCCAACAGCATATTGGTTAATAAATGTACGATTAGAAACGGCTTATCATTACGATAAGGGGACTGTTACAGGAACCAAAACAGCTCTTTTTAATGTTCTCATTGAAAATGGGGAAATAAAGCAGATAATTAGTGGAGATCAGCCGCTAGAAACGGATTTACCTAAACGAGATGCACGAAGTTATTTAATGCTTCCTGCTTTTAGAGATATGCATATTCATATTGATAAAACATATTTTGGCGGGCCGTGGAAGGCTCCTTCGATACCAACAGAAGGTCTTATCACAAGGTTAAAAGAAGAAGAGGTACTACTTCCAAGCTTATTGCCTGTTGCAGAGGAACGAGCGAAAAAGTTATTAGATTTACTTTTACACGCTGGTTCAACACATATTCGGACGCATTGTAATATCGATCCGTTTATTGGTTTGAAAAATCTAGAAGCTGTGTTACGAGCAAAAGAGGCCTTTCGAAATAAGGTAGCTTTAGAGATCGTGGCTTTCCCACAGCATGGGTTATTGCGTAGTGACTCCGTTTCTTTAGTAAGAGAAGCATTACGTAGTGGAGCGTCACTAGTAGGTGGCGTAGATCCAGCGACAATCGATGAAAACATTGAGAAATCATTACAAACGGTAATGGAGCTAGCAGTGGAAGCAAATGCAAATGTTGATTTACATATCCATGATCCAGGTCATTTAGGCATCTTTACCTTTAAACGATTAGCAGCCTTAACCGAGGAAGCAGGGTGGCAGGGAAGGGTGACAATTAGTCATGCGATGGCTCTTGCGGATGTTTCTAGGGAAGAGGCAACTGAAGTAGCAGCGTTGCTAGCGTACCATAGTATTGATATTACCTCATCAGTTCCAATAGGTCAGACAATTCCTATTCCATTATTAGATCAAAAAGGAGTACAAATCTCTTTAGGAGATGATAGTATTACGGATCACTGGTCGCCATTCGGTATGGGTGACAGCTTAGAAAAAGCAGGAACACTAGCTGAACGCTTTGGTTTAAGTGATGAACATTCACTTGCTCAAAGTCTAAAGTATATTACTGGAGGCGTGACACCTTTAAACAGTGAGGGACAACTTGTTTGGCCGAATATTGGAGATGAAGCGGATGTTGTTTTTGTTGAAGCAACTTGTTCAGCAGAAGCAATAGCAAGAAGAGCAAGACGAGTGGCAGTACTCTTTAAAGGAAATGTCGTTTCAGGAGAACTTTAATTTTTGAAAAAGAAGGGATCGTTATAGAATGAATTCTACTTTCTGGTTAACTAATGTACGTCTTGAAACGGGTTATCAAATTGAAAATGGAATGGTTTGCAAGACAAATACGGCTTGTTCTCATCTCTTAATCAAAGATGGAAAAATCGCAGAAATAGTTTCTGCTGATAGTCGATTACATGATGATTTCCCGAAAAACGATATGAAACAATTATTAGCACTACCTTCATTTATAGAAAAACATTGTCATCTGGACAAAACACTCTTAAGCGATCAATGGCGCGCAGTCACACCTGCTAACAATATTTTTGAACGCTTTGAGATTGAAAAAGAGGTGCTGCCAACATTGCACACAACCACACAACAACGTGCAGAGGAGCTACTGGCTCGTTATGTGCAAGCCGGCGTGACACATGTCCGTACGCATGTGGATTTATATCCTGAGGTAGGCTTGAAAAATTTAGAGGAAGTTCAAAAAGCTTTAAATACATTTGAAGGAAAGCTGTCCTATGAAATCGTTGCCTTTCCACAACATGGGCTCTTACGAACGAAGGCAGCAAATTTAGTAAGAGAGGCCCTCCATATGGGTGTCGACCTTGTAGGAGGGGTTGATCCTGCTACAGTTGATGGTGATATTGAAGCCTCTCTACAACAAATGGTGGAACTAGCTGTTGAAGGAAATGTAGGGATTGATTTGCATTTACATGATCCAGATCAACTGGGGACATTTACAATGAAACGATTAGCCCAATTGACTAAAGAAGCTGGTTTACAAGGCAAGGTAGCGATTAGTCATGCATTTGGATTAGGAGATGTTTCTAAAGCCGAGGCAGAAGAAATGGCAGATATTTTATGTGATGCGGGCATCACGATTGTGACAAGTGTTCCTTTACGTAGAAAATTCCCACCTGTTGGTTTATTACACAGTAAAGGAGTACCTGTTGCGATTGGTTGTGACAATATCTTTGATGTTTGGTCACCATTTGGTAATGGGGATTTATTAGAACGAGCAGGCCGTTTGGCAAAAAGTTCAGGATGGGGAAATGAGCGCTCATTAGCACAAACGCTCCATTTTATTACAGGAGGAAAAACACCGCTTAATCAAGCTGGCGAACAAGTATGGCCAAAAGTAGGAGATAGCGCAAACATAGTATTAGTTGAGGCTTCTTGCTCTGCTGAAGCAATAGCCCGCAGATCTCGCCGCATGGCCACTATTTTCAATGGTAATATTGTTTCCAATACAATTTAACATTTGATGATGGGATGGCACACCTAAATTCCAGTAAAATAGCCATCCCTTACTCATTTGTTCTTAATATTTTAATAGTTTGTAGGACAAGGTGGAAAAACATGTAGGGCTCTACATTTTGGATAAATGCTCTATTAGAAAGGGCTCTCACTATGAGAATAGCTTAGCAATCGAGACTATTACAGAAAAGGTACATATATTAATTGACAATGGCTTAATTACTTCTATTGTTCCTGTTACTACGCTATATTGTAATATTTAGAGAATATACGTTGAAACTTATCAAACTTTTAGCAATCATACCGTTTATTGGACTTCTTGTTGTCGTACCATTTGTTAATAGAGGAGAGCCATTTATTTTAGGACTGCCTTTCTAAATTAAAGTTTAATCATTTCATCAGAATAAGAACTGTATCCAACACGTTCATCATAACGAGGATACAGTTTTTCTATGTAAATAAAAACTAAAGGAATATATTAGAGACTAAGAGAAACAAATGAAATTATAGTCGATTCTTGTTATAATATAGGAAAGATGGCAACAGCTTATTGATTTTTTTGCTTTTCGGGGTTCACGTCTAGATTAACTTTAATGTGGATTTAAAAACCGAGAAATCCTGTTGAATGAAAAATTTTAGGAGCGCATGTAGTCAGTGGCAAACGGGCGTGTAAAAGCGTTTTTTAGAGAGGTGGATTTCATGACACAACCAATTCTGAACGATGAGCAAAAACTATGGAATCGATGGATACATGAGCGTGATCCAGATGCTGGTGATTTACTTATAAAAAAATATATTTCTTTAGTGTCTTATCATGTCCAACGTATTGGTGCTGGTTTACCAAAGAGCGTTTCACGAGATGATTTAACGAGTTTAGGTATGGTAGGACTTTTTGATGCTTTAAATAAGTTTGATATCAACAGAGATTTAAAATTTGATACATATGCTTCGTTTCGAGTGAGAGGAGCAATCATAGATGGTCTACGTAAGGAAGACTGGTTACCGCGTTCTGCGCGTGAAAAGGCCAAAAAATTAGATGCTCAAATTGAGCGATTAGAACAAAAATATATGCGTCATGTAACACCTGAGGAACTTGCGGAGCATATGAATGTACCAATTGAAGATGTTTATCAGACGGTGCAGGAGCACTTTTTTTCCAATGTTCTTTCCATTAATGAACAACAAGATCAGGAAGAAGTAGAAGGTAAGTCATTTGTTATTCGGGATGATACGACAAAAACACCCGAACAAACTGTTATTAAAGCAGAGTTGCTAGAAGATTTGGCTGAAAATATTCAAAAGCTCAATGAAAAAGAACAACTTGTACTTAGTCTATTTTACACAGAGGAATTAACATTGACTGAAATTGGCGAAATGCTTGAGCTATCAACATCACGTATTTCTCAAATTCATTCAAAAGCGCTATTAAAGCTAAGAAAGCTATTATCTAGTGAAATGATTAATGCGTAAATATCCTTAGGGGAGAGATTCCAATGAGTTTAAAAGGTGTCGAATTGCAAATTGCTATTCCAAAAACATTTGAAGCTGGAAAAATCGCAGATCAGGCTCAGCAACAAGTATCAGCCCAACAAGCACATGCAAATGAAGCATTAAAAAAGGAAGTAGAACGCAAGCAGAAAATTGTCAATACATCAGAAGGTATGGACGAAATTAGTGAGGATGAAGATGCAGGTGGGGAATATTTAAAGGGTATTTATAAAAAGAAGAAAAAGAAACGGGATCAACAAGAAAAACAGGCAAAGCATCCGTTTAAAGGCAATTTCGTGGATTTCAGTGGATAGGAGTTTACAATGACAACCATACTAATAGCGGTACTATTCTTTTTACAGTTACTTTCATTTTACTTCCTTATTATTTTAAATACAAAGCTAGCAAAGTTTAAAGATTTGGAAAAGAAACAAGAACGCTTAATGCGGGAAATGGACGATACGATTAGTGTCTATTTAACTGAAATGAAAGATGAAAATGATCGTCTTATTAAAGAATTACAAAATGTTTCTCAACCAGAAGTAGCGGCGGGTAGCATGCTGCAAGCAGAACACATTAGAGCACCAAAGGAAAGGGCATCTTCACCAGCAGTACAAGAGTCTCATAGTGATAGTTCTCTAAATTTAGATAAAGAATCTCGTAGCTATGTGCCTAAAAATGTTGTAGCGAATGCTTATTCCCGTCAGCAGCATACAAGTTCAAAAAGGATGCAATCAGCCTCGCTACCAAAAGTAGAGGAGCAAAAGAAACTTGAAAAAGTACTGACAGTGGAACAACAAGCTTTAGAATTAGCAAAGCAGGGTAAATCAACAGAGGAAATAGCGAAACAACTACAAAAGGGCAAAACAGAAATCGAGCTTTTACTGAAATTTCACTACTAAATTGTTGCGAATCAGTTAAAGCTATGATATAGTTGCAAATGGTGTTATTACTACACACGCATTTTGATGTAGTAAGTGGTGCTCTAAGCTTAGGGTAGCTTGTTGCAGATGATAAATGCGGAGGATAAAAACCAAACATACTAGGAGGAAATTCACATGTCAGTAATTTCTATGAAACAATTACTTGAAGCTGGTGTACATTTCGGTCACCAAACTCGTCGTTGGAACCCAAAAATGAAGAAATATATCTTCGTTGAACGTAACGGGATCTACATCATCGACTTACAAAAAACTGTTAAAAAATTAGAGGAAGCTTATGACTTCATGCGTCAAGTTGGTCAAGACGGTGGTAAAGTTCTTTTCGTTGGTACGAAAAAACAAGCACAAGAAGCGATCAAAGACGAAGCTGAACGTTCAGGCAACTACTACATCAACCAACGTTGGTTAGGTGGTACTCTTACAAACTTCGGTACAATTCAAAAACGTGTTGCACGTATGAAAGAAATCGAAAAAATGGAAGAAGAAGGAACTTTCGAAGTTCTTCCTAAAAAAGAAGTAATCCAACTTAAAAAAGAACACGAACGTCTAATCAAATTCTTAGGCGGTATCCGTGATATGCACGATCTTCCAGACGTAATGTTCGTGGTTGACCCACGTAAAGAACGTATTGCGGTTGCTGAAGCTCGTAAATTAAACATCCCTCTAGTAGGTATTGTTGATACTAACTGTGATCCAGATGAAATCGACTACGTAATCCCTGCTAACGATGATGCTATTCGCGCTGTTAAACTTTTAACTGCAAAAATGGCTGACGCTTTAATCGAGTCAAAACAAGGTGAAGAAGAAGCTCCAGCTGTAGAAGCTGCTGCTGAGTAATTCACGTTTACAAAAAGGTGATAAGTGGCTCAAAACCCTTATCACCTTTTTTAGAACCTATCATTAATAGTTCAACCAATTTGAGGAGGAAACACTAAATGGCAAACATTACTGCACAATTAGTAAAAGAATTACGCGAAAAAACTGGCGCTGGTATGATGGATTGTAAAAAAGCGTTAGTACAAACTGATGGCGACTTAGAAGCTGCAATCGACTTCCTACGTGAAAAAGGTCTTTCTTCAGCTGCTAAGAAAGCTGACCGTATCGCTGCTGAGGGTACAACTTACATTTTAGAACAAGGTAACGAAGCAATTATCCTAGAAGTAAATGCTGAAACTGACTTTGTTGCTAAAAACGAAAAATTCCAAGTATTAGTTGCTTCTTTAGCAGAGCAATTACTTGCTGCTAAACCAGCATCAGTAGAAGCTGCATTAGAACTTGTAAATGCTGAAGGTGTAAAAATTGAAGATCAAATTTCTACAGCTGTTGCAACAATTGGTGAAAAAATTACACTTCGTCGTTTCGAAATCAAAACTAAATCTGATGCAGATGCATTCGGTTCTTACTTACACATGGGCGGCCGTATTGGTGTATTAGTAACTTTAGAAGGTTCTACTGATGCTGCAGCTGCTAAAGATGTTGCTATGCACATCGCAGCAATCAACCCAACTTATGTTTCTCGTGATGAAGTTTCAGCTGAAGAAGTTGAACGTGAGCGTAAAGTATTAACTGAACAAGCTCTTAACGAAGGTAAACCAGAAAACATCGTTGCTAAAATGGTTGAAGGTCGTCTTGGTAAATATTTCGAAGATGTTTGCTTACTTGATCAAACATTCGTTAAAAACTCAGATCAAAAAGTACGTGACTTCGTAGCTTCTACTGGTGGTTCTGTAAACGGCTTCGTACGTTACGCTGTAGGTGAAGGTATCGAAAAACGTGAAGATAACTTCGCAGAAGAAGTAATGAGCCAAGTTAAAGGTAACTAATTTAGCTTGCATTTGATACTAATCAAATAATATCTAGATTTTCTAGACAAAAAATGGGGAACACAACATAGCGTGTTCCCTATTTTTCCGAAATGCACGAAAAAAATGCATATAATTTTCTATTCTGCCTTATTCACAACTAGCAATTATTGTTAGATATACTATAATGGAAAAGAGAATAGAGAGGTTTTAAATAAAGTCTTACGGAGGTTTACAATGAGTGTGCCGCAATATAAACGAGTAGTTATTAAATTAAGTGGTGAAGCGTTAGCTGGAGAAGCGGGCTTCGGTTTATCACCAAAAATAATCAAGGCTGTTGCAGAAGAAGTAAAAGAAGTAGTAGATCTTGATGTAGAAGTTGCTGTTGTTGTTGGTGGCGGTAATATATGGCGTGGGAAAATTGGTAGTGAAATGGGAATGGATCGTGCAGCAGCCGACTATATGGGGATGTTAGCAACAGTCATGAACTCTCTTGCTCTACAAGATGCTCTTGAAAAATTAGGCATTGAAACACGTGTTCAATCTTCTATTGTGATGACACAAGTAGCAGAGCCATACATTCGTCGTAAAGCAGTTAGACATTTAGAGAAAAAACGTGTTGTAATCTTTGCAGCAGGGACAGGTAATCCGTTCTTCTCTACTGATACGACGGCCGCATTACGCGCAGCAGAAATTGATGCAGATGCGATTTTAATGGCTAAAAACAATGTCGATGGCGTTTATTCGGCAGATCCAAAAGTGGATGAGACAGCCATTAAATATGATACACTCACATACTTAGACGTTATCCAACAAGGCTTACAAGTAATGGATTCAACGGCTTCAACTTTATGTATGGATAACGATATCCCGCTAATTGTTTTCTCAATTACGGAGCCAGGTAACATTAAACGTGCTGTACAAGGTGAAAAAATCGGAACAGTTGTTAGGAGGAATGCATAATGACTAAACAAGTATTAGAACAAGCAAAAGAAAAAATGAATAAAACAATCGCAGCTTTCACACGTGAACTAGCATCTATTCGTGCAGGCCGTGCAAACGCATCTTTATTAGATCGTATTATGGTTGACTATTATGGTGCACCAACACCAATTAATCAACTTGGTGGTGTATCAATACCGGAAGCTCGTTTATTAGTAATTACACCTTACGATAAAACAATTCTAGGTGATATTGAAAAAGCAATTATGAAATCAGATATCGGTATCACACCAACAAATGATGGTTCTGTTATTCGTTTAATGATTCCAGCTCTAACGGAAGAACGTCGTAAGGAGCTAGTAAAGCAAGTGAAAAAAGAAGCGGAAGATGCAAAAATCGCTGTACGTAATGTTCGACGTGATGCAAATGATGATTTGAAAAAACTTGAAAAAGCTGGCGAAATCACAGAAGATGATCTACGAGGCTACGGTGATGATATCCAAAAGTTAACAGATGAATTCATTGTGAAAGTAGATCAAGTAGCGAAAGATAAAGAAAAAGAAATTTTAGAGGTGTAAACGACACGATTTACATGTCTTGATGGAACTTTTTGAGGAGATGAAGGCGTCCTATACATAACAGGACGTCTTTTCTCTTTATTGTTCATAGCGATGTGCTGATAAAGAAATTTAGAAAAGATCATTTATGACACAATCATCAAATTTTTAACAAACTCATTCTTTAATATGTGTATAGTTCTAAAATAAGCTAGTACATACATAGTCAATTTAGAGGGGAAAAAAAAGACAAAAAGCGCTTTTGTTTGTTATGATAGGTTAGTATACGTCCGATTAGTTGTAGTGGGGGAGTTAGCATGTTTAAAAAGCTATTAGGTAAACAAATAAATATGGATACACTATCATTGGAGGAGCGTGTGGACCTTGCTAAAAGCGAGCCGATTCCTGCCCATGTAGCGATTATTATGGACGGAAATGGACGTTGGGCGAAAAAACGAGCGATGCCACGTGTTGCTGGTCATCATGAAGGAATGAAGACAGTACGTAAGGTAACAAGATTTGCGTCAGACCTAGGTATTAAAGTCTTAACCGTATATGCATTTTCTACGGAGAATTGGAAGCGACCAAAGCCAGAGGTGGATTTTCTTATGCGACTACCAGTTGAGTTTTTAGGTTCCTTTCTACCAGAAATGATGGAGCGTAATGTACGTGTCGAAATGATTGGAGACCCATCTTTATTGCCTGCCCATACGCAAAAAGCATTGTATGAGGCAATGGAAGAAACGAAACATAATACAGGGCTTATCTTAAATTTTGCGCTAAATTATGGCAGTCGTTCTGAAATGGTCAATGCCATGAAAATGATGCTTCAAAAAGTGCAGGACGGTCATTTAACGATGCAAGACATAACAGAAGATTGCTTAACCTCTCATTTGATGACGGCTCATCTGCCTGAACCAGATCTATTAATTCGTACAAGTGGTGAAGTACGATTAAGTAACTTTATGTTATGGCAGCTCGCCTATACAGAATTTTGGTTTACAGATACATTGTGGCCAGATTTTAGCGAGGAAAACTTACTGGAAGCGGTCGAAAACTATCAGAAACGTAATCGCCGTTACGGTGGGTTGAAGGGAGAAGAAACAACTTGAAACAACGAATTATCACGGCAATAATTGCAGCAGCACTTTTCATACCATTCGTTATTTATGGTAAAGTACCGTTCACAATTCTTGTGCTTGCAATGGCTATTGTTGGTTTTTATGAAATATTAAAAATGAAAGGTATCTCCATTTTTTCTGTACCAGGTTTCTTAGGTTTAGTAACCTTAATTTTGCTTGTCATTCCGGGGAACTGGAGTGACAAGCTTGTAGAGACAATTGGCTATTCGTCTAATTTAATGGTAGTCTATGGCTTAATGATGCTACTACTTATTTACGTGGTCCTTGTAAAAAATAAAATCACTTTCGACGAAGTTGGCTTTATTTTATTAGGTGCATTTTATGTAGGGTTAGGATTCCATTACTTAATTGAAACAAGAAATGTTGGATTAGAGTATGTTGTCTATTGTTTATTAGTTGTATGGACAACAGATTCAGGTGCCTATTTTGTAGGACGAAAACTAGGTAAAAATAAGTTATGGCCAGAAATCTCACCAAAGAAAACAATTGAAGGTTTTATAGGTGGCATTGTTATTGCAGTCATATTTGCAATTGGTATGCAACTTATCTATCCATTTGCAAATGGTTATATCTCACTTGTCTTTGTCACGATTTTTGCCTCCATTATTGGTCAAATGGGCGATCTGGTAGAATCGGCTATCAAGCGTCATTTTGATGTAAAGGATTCAGGTAATATTTTACCAGGGCATGGTGGAATTTTAGATCGCTTTGATAGTCTACTATTTGTCGTGCCTCTGCTCCATTTTTTACATTTGTTCAATAATTAATCATTACGTCGAGACATCTTGTGAAATCATTTGCTTAGATAGAAAAAGGGGACAACTTGTTGTGAAAAAAATTAGTTTATTGGGTGCAACTGGTTCAATCGGTTGGCAAACCTACGATATTTTAAA
Organism: Lysinibacillus irui; assembly: GCF_028877475.1. NCBI lineage: Bacteria > Bacillati > Bacillota > Bacilli > Caryophanales > Bacillaceae > Lysinibacillus > Lysinibacillus irui. Next base: position 1,035,201 of record NZ_CP113527.1, read on the forward strand.
AGATCAACGTGATGCCTTTCAATTAGTGGCATTTTCATCAGGAAGAAACATTGAAAAAACTAGAGAAATGATTGAAACATTAAAGCCTGAGCTAGTGTCTGTGCAGCTTGAAGAAGACGCATGTTCACTTGCAAAGGAGTATCCTCAAATCCAGTTTACATTTGGGGCAAAAGGACTTGTTGAAGTTGCGACACATCCGGAGTCCACAGTTCTAGTCAATGCAGTGCTTGGAAGTGTGGGACTAGAATCAACATTAGCAGCTATTCGTATGGGAAAAACAATTGCTATTGCTAATAAAGAAACACTTGTAACGGCTGGTCATTTAGTGATGGCAGAAGCTAAAAAACACAAAGCAACTATTTTACCTGTTGATAGTGAGCACTCTGCAATTTTCCAATCAATGAATGGAGAAAACCCTAAAAATATTGAACGTCTAATTATTACGGCTTCAGGTGGTAGCTTCCGTGATAAGACTCGAGATCAATTAAAGCATGTTACGGTTGCTGATGCACTAAATCATCCGAATTGGTCTATGGGTGCAAAGATTACCATTGATTCCGCAACAATGATGAATAAAGGGTTAGAAGTCATCGAAGCACATGTATTATTTGATATGCCGTATGATAAAATCGATGTACTTTTGCATAGAGAAAGTATTATTCACTCTCTAGTTGAGTATCATGATACTAGTGTCATTGCTCAGTTAGGCACACCAGATATGCGAGTACCAATCCAATATGCTTTAAGCTACCCAGATCGTATACCGTTACATAATGGTCAGCGGCTAAATTTAGCACAAATTGGTCAGCTCCATTTTCAAGAGATGGACTTTGAGCGTTACCCAGCTTTGCGTTTAGCGTATGAGGCTGGACGTATGGGTGGTACTATTTTAACAGCAATGAATGCAGCAAACGAAGCAGCAGTTGCAGCCTTTTTACAAGGAAAAATCACATTCCTTGAAATTGATGAGACGATTGAACGTGTGATGCAAGCGCATCAAAACATTGCAGTACCAGATCTACAAACAATTTTACATGTGGACAGTGAGACAAGAAAAATAGTGTTAGACATGGTAAAATAACGAGAGCAATGTATCGTTAACTAATCGCTATTAAAGGTGGGGTATTATGCAAACAGCCATTGCATTTATATTAATATTTGGTATGCTCGTCTTCTTCCATGAACTTGGACATTTCTTATTCGCTAAACGTGCAGGTATCTTAGTACGTGAATTTGCCATCGGAATGGGTCCCAAAATTTATGGGAAAACGCATGGAGAAACAATGTATACTATTCGTTTATTGCCTATCGGAGGATACGTACGTATGGCCGGCGAGGATATGGATGGTACTGAATTACAGCCAGGCTACCGAATAGGACTCATTGTAAATGAGGATAATATTGTTAAAAAAATTATTTTCAATCAAAATAATAAGCAGCTACCAGATTTATTATTTTTAGAAGTTGAGCGTGCTGATTTAGAGAAGGACTTGTTTGTAGAGGGCTATGATGAAGAAGAGCGCCTAGTTCGCTATCAAGTAGCAAGAGATTGTGTTCTCGTGGAAAATGGTCGTGAACTGGTCATTGCACCGCATGATCGTCAGTTTAATGCAAAAACAGTTGGTCAACGAGCGATGACAATCTTTGCTGGTCCATTGTTTAACTTTATTTTGGCATTTGTTATTTACTTAGTGATTGGATTAATCCATGGTGTCCCAACATACGAGCCTATCATCACTGAAGTAGTTGAAAATGATCCTGCTGCACAGGCAGGAATGCTTGCAGGGGATAAAGTAACGGCCATTAATGGACAAGTTGTTGAAAAATGGCAGGATTTAGCTGCCATCGTTCAAGACCATCCGAACGAAGATATTAAGGTGACTGTTGATCGAAATGGACAATCCGTTAACTTGAATATGACAGTAAAAGAAGTCCAACAACAAGATGGCGAAAAATATGGACAAATTGGTGTTCGTTATGAAAGCCCAAGAGAATTTAATCCATTAAAAGCTGTTGTATATGGAGCTCAAGAAACTTATAATATGACCGTTAAAATTTTTGAACTGCTAGGTATGCTGATTACAGGTAAGTTTACCATTGATGCACTTTCAGGTCCGGTAGGTATTTATAAAGCAACTGAGCAAGTAGCCCAGTATGGTATTATGAACTTAATGAATTGGGCAGCCATGTTAAGTATTAACTTAGGGATTATGAACCTACTTCCATTACCTGCACTTGACGGTGGTCGTTTATTATTCTTTGGCTTTGAAGCTTTACGAGGAAAACCAATTGATCGTCAAAAAGAAGGAATTGTTCATTTTGTAGGAATTGTGCTACTAATGATCTTAATGGTGGTCGTTACATGGAACGATATACAAAGATTCTTCTTTTAATATTGATTAGCTATTCCGATAAATTACAGTTAAATGAAGTTTGATTTTCTAGCTTTGAGCGCATTTTCTATGAAACATTGCGCTCAAAGCTAAATTTGTTTATGCTATTGAGAGTATAAACTTATCTATTGAAAAAGGTGGAACACTGAATGAAGCAAAGTAAAACATTTATCCCAACGTTACGTGAAGTACCTGCTGATGCTGAGGTAAAGTCACATAAGCAATTACTACGTGCAGGGTTTATTCGTCAAAATACAAGTGGGGTATACTCGTATTTACCGCTTGCAAAACGTGTCTTAACAAAAATTGAAACAATTATTCGTGAAGAAATGGAAGCGATCAATTCAATTGAGCTTTTAATGCCATCACTACAATCTGCAGAGCTTTGGCAGGAGTCAGGTCGCTGGGAAAAGTACGGTCCAGAATTAATGCGCTTAAAAGATCGTCATGATCGTGATTTCGCCTTAGGACCAACACATGAAGAAGTGATTACCACTTTAGTGCGTGATGAAATTAAATCCTATAAAAAATTACCGTTAACATTGTATCAAATTCAAACAAAGTTCCGTGATGAAAAACGTCCTCGCTTTGGCTTACTACGAGGAAGAGAGTTTATTATGAAAGATGCTTATTCTTTCCATGCATCACGAGAAAGCTTAGATGAAACGTATGAAGATATGTATCGTGCATATTCTAATATTTTCTCTCGTTTAGGCTTAAACTACCGTGCTGTTATTGCAGATGCGGGATCTATCGGTGGGAAAGGCACACATGAATTTATGGTGCTTTCTGAAATTGGAGAAGATACGATTGCCTATTCAGATTCATCTGATTATGCGGCTAATATTGAAATGGCTGAAGTAATTGTCAACTATCAACCTTCTGATGAGGCTTTAAAAGAAGTTGAAAAAGTAGCTACCCCAGATCAAAAAACAATTGAAGAAGTATCAGCATTCTTAAAAGTAGAGCCTGCCAATGTCATTAAATCTTTAGTTTTTGACGTGGATGGAGAGCTTGTTGTGGTCCTAGCGCGTGGGGATCATGAAATCAATGATATTAAATTGAAAAATGCACTTGAAGCAGGCTCTGTGGAACTAGCAAGTGAAGCAGCAATTCGTGACTTATTAGGCTGTGGCGTGGGTTCAATTGGACCTGTGAAATTACCTGTCGATGTAAAAGTAGTTGCAGATCATGCGATTAAATCAATTCGTAATGGTATTGCAGGTGCAAATGAGGATGGATTCCATTTAGTAAATGTCAACCCAGAGCGCGATTTTGCTGTGAATGATTATTTAGATATTCGTTTTATTCAAGAGGGAGACCCTTCTCCAGATGGACAAGGTATTATCAAATTTGCGGAAGGTATTGAAGTTGGTCATATTTTCAAATTAGGTACTACATACTCTGCTAAAATGAATGGTACTTTCTTAGACGAGCAAGGGAAGGCCCAACCATTTATTATGGGTTGCTATGGTATTGGTGTTTCTCGTATTTTAGCTGCTGTAGCTGAGCACTTCCAAGATGAAAATGGCTTTACATGGCCAGCACAATTAGCACCATACGATATTCATGTTGTTCCTGTTAATACGAAAGATGAGGCACAGGTTGCTTTAGCAGATGAGCTATACGGCTTATTAAAATCATATCGTTATGATGTTCTTTTAGATGATCGTGCTGAACGTGCGGGTGTAAAATTTGCTGATGCTGATTTAATTGGTTTACCTGTTCGTGTAACAGTTGGTAAAAAAGCAACTGAAGGTATTGTAGAAGTGAAATTCCGTCAAACAGGTGAAACGTTTGAATGGAAAAAAGAAGAAGTAATTGATCACTTAAACGAATTTTTCCGTAAAAATTAATGGTTTATTACTGGGCGGTTATAACTGGAAGTCAATGCTTTTGATAGAGGCTTTCGTATAATTTTGATAAGATAGATATAAATAAATTCGCGACACTTCTGCGGGACAGTGAGCCAAGCAAGATAGAACAGATGGTACAAACTCTGTTAAACTTGAAGAGCGCCCGCAGTGAGGGAGCGAATTTTTTTCTTGAATTCTCGTCATGTGTTATGGCGAAATAGAAGATGAGGCTTTATGGACTGCCTCTTTCTGAAAGTAGGTGTCGATAGATTGGAACAGCAACAAGAGGCAAGAATGAGATTTCGAATGCTCTTGCAGCAACTTGAGTTAACAGATGATGTATACATGTCATTTTTTGAAGAAGGTGAATTATCACGTCTTACTGTCCATAAAAAGGACAGACTGTGGCATTTTACTATTAGATTAAGAGATATTCTTCCGTTTCCACTTTACCAGCTTTTCCGCACTCATTTAACAGAAAAATTTGCAGCAATAGCGCAAATATATACAACGTTTGAGACGCTAGAAAAAAGTGTAACAGAGGAACTTGTGCAGGCTTACTGGTTAAGTGTTGTTGAGCAAATTGATGAGATGGCGCCAACACTAAAAAGCTGTCTTATTTCCCAAATGCCAATGTGGAATGGTCAAAAAATAACGTTATCCTGTATGCAGGAAATGGAATATATGATGTTAAAAACAAAGTATGCAGACAAACTGGCAGAAAGCTATAGTCAGTTTGGTTTCCCGCATATGGCAATAGATTTTGTACTACAGGAAGAAACCGAGGAAATGATTGCTGCTCAGGAAGCATTTATGGAGCAGAAGCGTATAGAGGAAGCGGCATTGGCTCAGCAAGCAATGCAAGATTTCCAAAAACGAGAGCAGGAGAAAAAGGACAATCCAGCAGCAGCGAGCCTAGGAGATCGTCCATTCCAACTTGGGATGCATATTAAAGATGATGAAACGATGGAAATTAAACGAATTGTCGAAGAAGAGCGTCGTGTCATTATAGAAGGTTTTGTCTTTGATACCGAAATTAGAGAACTGAAAAGTGGGCGTTCCTTATTACAAATTAAAATTACCGACTATACAGATTCTATCGTAGTCAAAATGTTCTCTCGTGATAATGATGATGCAGAATTGATGCAGCATTTGAAAAAGGGTATGTGGGTAAAAGTTCGAGGCTCCGTACAAACAGATACGTTCATCCGTGATTTAATTGTCATGGCCAACGACATTAATGAAATCAAAAAAGAAACACGACAGGATCTCGCACCTGAGGGTGAAAAACGTGTTGAATTGCATTTGCATACACCAATGAGTCAAATGGACGCTGTTACGCCTGTTGATCGACTAGTAGCACAGGCTGCAAAGTGGGGTCACCCAGCTATCGCTATTACAGATCATGCGGTTGTACAATCTTTCCCAGAAGCATATGCAGCAGGGAAAAAACATGGGATTAAAATAATTTATGGTCTAGAGGCTAATTTAGTTGATGACGGGGTTCCGATTGCCTATGCTCCAGAGCATCGTTTATTAGCAGATGCAACGTATGTTGTCTTTGACGTGGAAACGACAGGATTATCTACAGCTTACGATACAATTATTGAACTTGCCGCAGTAAAAATTAAAGATGGCCAAGTCATCGATAAATACGAAAGCTTTGCGAACCCTCATCATCCACTTTCAGCTACTACAATTGAATTAACAGGGATTACAGATGATATGGTTCGAAACGCACCAGAAGTAGAGCAGGTTATTAAGGAGTTTCATGCATTTATTGGTGATGCGATTGTCGTCGCTCATAACGCATCATTTGATATTGGTTTCTTGTATACTGGCTATAAAAAATTTGGTCTTGAAGAAACGGTACATCCAGTAATTGATACGTTAGAGCTTGCCAGATTACTTTATCCTACGATGAAAAACCATCGCTTAAATACATTGTGTAAAAAATTCAATATTGAATTAACACAACATCACCGAGCGATTTATGATACTGAGGCGACTGGATATCTACTGCTGCAACTTTTAAAAGATGCAGATGAATTAGCCATCAAATACCATGATGACTTTAATAAGCACATAGGTGGGGGTGACGCCTATAAAAAGGGGCGACCAATGCATTGTACAATTTTAGCAGTCGACAATGCAGGTTTAAAAAATTTATTTAAACTGGTCTCACACTCCCATACCAAAACATTCTATCGTGTTCCTCGTGTGACACGAGCTGTCCTCGAGCAATATAGAGAAGGTTTGTTGGTCGGTTCAGGATGTAATAACGGCGAATTATTCGAAACAATGATGAATAAATCACCTGAGGAAGCAGAGCAAGTCGCTCGTTTCTATGACTATATTGAGGTACAACCGAAGGCGGTCTATGCTCCTTTAATTGAACGCAATGTCGTGCGTGATGAATGGACATTAGAGGATATTATCCGTAAGCTTGTGAAATTAGGGAAGAAGCTAGATAAACCTGTTGTGGCCACTGGTAACGTCCATTATTTAGATCCGACAGATGCTATGTTTAGACAAATACTTATAGGGTCTCAAGGTGGGGCGAATATTTTAAATCGTTCCAAGCTACCAGAAGTTCATTTTAGAACAACAGATGAAATGCTGAAGGAATTTGACTTTTTAGGACCTGACCTTGCAAAAGAAGTCGTGGTGACAAATGCTCAAAAAATTGCTGCAAGCATTGGGGATGTTAAACCGATTAAAGATGACCTTTATACACCAAAAATTGAAGGCTCAGATGATGAAGTAACGAATTTAACCTATGAAATGGCTCATCGTATTTATGGTGAAGAGTTACCTGAAATTGTAAAGGCTCGAATTGAAAAGGAATTAAAATCAATTTTAGGTCACGGGTTTGGCGTAATTTACTTAATTTCGGCCAAGCTAGTGAAAAAATCATTAGCTGATGGCTATTTAGTAGGTTCACGTGGTTCGGTTGGTTCCTCATTAGTTGCAACCTTTATGGAAATAACAGAGGTAAACCCACTACCTCCTCATTATGTTTGTCCCAATTGTAAGCATTCCGAGTTTTTTGATGATGGTTCGGTTAGCTCTGGCTTCGACTTGCCAAATAAGGACTGTACAGAATGTGGCACGCCATATAAAAAAGATGGCCAAGATATTCCATTTGAAACCTTCCTTGGCTTTAAAGGGGATAAGGTACCAGATATCGATTTGAACTTTTCAGGTGAATATCAGCCACAAGCTCATAACTATACAAAGGTGCTATTTGGAGAGGATTACGTGTACCGTGCTGGAACTATTGGTACCGTTGCGGAAAAAACTGCATATGGCTATGTAAAAGGTTATGCGAGTGATCATAATCTACATTTCCGAGGAGCAGAAGTAGATCGTTTAGTTCAAGGCTGTACAGGTGTAAAACGTACAACGGGACAACACCCTGGAGGGATAATTGTAGTACCTGATTATATGGATATATATGATTTCTCTCCTGTACAGTACCCAGCGGATGCACAGGATTCGGAATGGCGGACAACTCATTTTGATTTCCACTCTATCCATGACAATATTTTAAAGCTGGATATACTAGGACACGATGATCCGACTGTTATTAGGATGCTCCAGGATTTATCAGGAATTGATCCAAAAACAATTCCAACCGATGATCCTGTCGTAATGAAAATTTTTAGTTCTCCAGAAACTTTAGGGGTAACAGAAAAACAAATTGGCTGTAAAACCGGAACTTTAGGTATTCCAGAGTTTGGTACCCGCTTCGTGCGTCAAATGCTAGAGGATACAAAGCCCTCAACATTCTCGGAGCTTGTGCAAATTTCTGGACTATCCCATGGAACAGACGTATGGCTCGGCAATGCACAGGAACTAATTCAAAATGGCACATGTGTGCTAAAGGAAGTAATTGGTTGTCGTGACGATATTATGGTGTATTTAATTTACCAAGGTTTAGAACCATCGCTAGCATTTAAAATCATGGAGTCTGTACGTAAAGGGAAAGGTTTATCGGAGGAATTTGAAGCCGAGATGCTTGCTAATAAAGTACCTGGCTGGTATATCGAATCATGTAAAAAGATCAAATACATGTTCCCGAAAGCCCATGCGGCAGCTTACGTTTTAATGGCTGTACGTATAGCATGGTTTAAGGTACATTTCCCAATCCTGTATTATGCAGCGTATTTCACTGTCCGTGCAGATGATTTTGATTTAATTGCAATGGTTCAGGGTTCACAAATGATTCGTGCACGTATCGATGAAATCAATATGAAGGGCTTAGATGCATCAACAAAAGAGAAAAACTTATTAACGGTGCTGGAGCTTGCACTAGAAATGTGCGAACGAGGCATGAGCTTCCAAAAAGTTGACTTATACCGTTCACAGGCAAGTGAATTTGTCATAGATGGGAATTCGCTTATTCCGCCATTTGATGCAATTCCAGGGCTTGGAACCAACGTTGCCAAAACGATTGTAGCTGCCCGTGAAGAGGGAGAGTTTTTATCGAAGGAAGATTTACAGCAACGTGGTCGTGTATCGAAAACACTTATTGAATACATGGATCAACTTGGTTGTCTAGAAGGCATGCCTGATGCCAATCAGTTATCACTATTTTAGTATGGAATTTAATTTGTCAGGTTACGTTACAGAGAATTTCAAATTCCTGACACAATATGGTTATCTTCAATGAAGGAAATTTGCATTGTGTCGAGAACTGTGCTATCCTTATGGTAATAATTTGTTGATATTTTTCCAGCAAAAGAGTGGGTCCTTCCCGCTCTTTTCTGTTGTTATACCGTAGCAAAACAAATTTTGACTAACAGCAGGTAAGACCGTAAAATTTCACCAAAGCAACTGGTGGAATTTCTGTTTTATTTAGGTTCATTACTGAATCAATGGCAGTGATGAACAGTTCATACGCTAGAATTTGATAGATACAGGAGGAAACAATGAGCAAAGTACCATCTTTAATTGAAGAGCTCGCTAAACCAATTGTGGATGAGTTAAATCTTGAGCTAGTGGATATTGAGTTCGTCAAAGAAGGACGTAACTGGTTTTTACGTGTCTACGTTGATACGCCTGAGGGTGGAATTGACATTGACCAATGTGCTCAAGTTAGTGAACGACTAAGTTTGCTATTGGATGAAAAAGATCCAATTACACAAAACTATTATTTAGAAGTTTCTTCACCTGGAGCAGAGCGTCCATTAAAAAAAGATACTGATTTTCAAAAAGCAATTGGCAAATTTATTTATGTAAAAACCTATGAGCCCATCAAGGACATGAAGGAATTCCAAGGCTACTTAACGTCATACGATGAACATACATTAGTGATGGAAGTGCGTATTAAAACGCGTAAAATAACAGTAACAATTGAACAAGAAAAAATCGCATTGGCACGACTTGCCATCGATTTTTCAGCATAATGCATATTTAGGAGTGAAAATAAAATGAGTAGTGATTTGTTAGATGCGCTGAATGCGCTAGAAGAACAAAAAGGAATTTCAAGAGATGTGTTAATTGAAGCCATTGAAGCGGCATTAGTTACAGCTTACAAACGCAACTTTAACCAAGCACAAAATGTTCGTGTGGACTTAAATTTAGATAAGGGCTCTATTCGCGTATTTTCACGTAAAGATGTTGTGGAAGAGGTAGAGGATGATCGTTTGCAAATTGCTTTAGAAGATGCAAAAGCAATTAATCCAGCTTACCAGCTAGAGGATATCGTGGAGCAGGAAGTAACGCCACGTAATTTTGGACGCATTGCTGCTCAGACGGCTAAACAAGTGGTGACACAACGTGTACGTGAGGCGGAACGCGGTTTAATTTATGAACAATATGTGGACCGTGAAGATGATATCGTAACAGGTGTTGTTGAACGTTTAGATGCTCGAAATATCTATGTAGGTTTAGGTAAAGTAGAAGCAGCTCTGCCAATTAACGAACAAATCCAAGGTGAATCTTACCATCCTCATGATCGTATTAAAGTGTATATCACAAAAGTTGAACGTACAACACGTGGTCCACAAGTGATTGTGTCACGTACACATCCAGGTTTATTACGCCGATTATTTGAGATGGAAGTACCTGAAATTTATGAAGGCATTGTTGAGATTAAATCAATCGCTCGAGAAGCGGGAGATCGCTCTAAAATTTCTGTCTATGCCCATAATGAAGAAGTTGACCCAGTAGGTTCATGTGTTGGGGCAAAAGGCGCTCGTGTACAAACAATTGTCAATGAACTAAATGGTGAAAAAATTGATATCGTAGAATGGTCTGAAGATCCAGTAGTATTCGTTGCGAATGCTTTAAGCCCATCAAAGGTATTAGACGTTCAAGTGAATGAGGAAGAAAAATCGACAACAGTTGTTGTTCCAGACTATCAATTATCACTTGCGATTGGTAAACGTGGGCAAAATGCACGTTTAGCTGCGAAGCTTACTGGTTGGAAAATTGATATTAAGAGTGAGACAGATGCTCGTGAGCTAGGTATTTATCCTTCTGCTACAAGCACTTTCATCCCTGCTGACGATGAAGAAAGTGATTTTGATGATGTGGCAGTAGACTTATATCAAGACGACGAAGAATAAGTAAGAAAGCCCGTGTGACAAGTCAGCTGACAGTATTCAGTGGGCCCCCTACGCCGACTGAATACTGTCAGAGCGTCAAGTAGAGCATGACTTGTCCACCTCTTACGACAAGCTTCAGAGAGGAATGGTGATTCTTATGGCTGTAAACAAAAAAGTACCTCTTCGTAAATGTGTAGCAACTGGAGAAATGCTACCGAAGAAAGAGATGATACGTGTTGTTCGCTCCAAAGAGGGCGAAGTAAGTGTAGATGTCTCTGGAAAAAAACCAGGACGTGGTGCGTATGTCTCGAAATCAGAGAAGGCAGTTGACATCGCACGTAAGAAAAATGTATTAGGGCACCAACTTGATGTGAAAATTCCTGAAGAAATATACGAAGAACTGATTTTGCTGATTCGTAGGGAGTCAATTTTATGATGAATCAAGCAATATTTAATTTGCTTGGGATTGCGGCAAGAGCACGTAAAGTGATTTCAGGAGAAGAGTTAGTAGTAAAGGAAGTCCGCAATGGCAATGCTAAGTTAGTACTGCTTGCAAACGATGCTTCTAAAAACTCTAGCAAGAAAATTCAAGATAAGTGCACGTACTACAACGTTGAGTATCATGTAATTGGAGATCGTTATGATCTAGGACATGCTACAGGTAAGGAGGCCCGAGTGGCTTTAGCTATTACCGATAAAGGTTTTGCAAGTAAATTGTCTAGTCTACTCAACGAAAACTAATCGGGGGTGAGCAGATGACCAAAATCAGAGTTCATGAATATGCAAAGCAAGTGAATAAAACGAGTAAAGAGGTTATTGAAGCACTAAGTAAATTAAATGTGAGTGTAACAAACCACATGTCTATGTTGGAGAAAGATATTGTGGCTAAGTTAAACCAATCATTTAAAGCAACACCTGAGAAAAATGTAGCAAAACAATCAACTCAAAACATGGCACAAAGACCTCAATCGAATGGCCAGCAAAAACCACAGCATTCGGTGAAGAAGCAAGAGGGACAAAGGCAGCAATCTGCTACTTCTAAACCTAAAGCAAACAATCAGCAACACGCACAGCAAAACTCAAATTCGTCTAACGAAAAATCTAAGAATACAAAAGGTAATCAAAATAGAAATATGACACAAAATAATAATAATAACAATAATAATCGTAGAGGTGGCGGTGGTTATAACCAACGTCCAAAACCAGGGATTCATGGAGGCAAACGTCGCCATCCAAAAACGCATCAACCATCAATACCAGTAAAACAAAAGGAACTTCCAGAAAAAATTACTTTTGTTGAATCATTATCAGTTGCAGAATTAGCAAAAAAATTACACCGTGAGCCATCGGAAATCATTAAAAAACTATTTATGCTTGGTGTAATGGCAACAATTAACCAAGAATTAGATAAGGATGCAATTGAATTAATTTGCGCAGACTATGGTGTAGAAGTTGAAGAAGAAATCCGTGTAGATATTACGGATTTAGAAACTCACTTCGAGCAAACTGAAGAAGTAAACGAGGCAGATCTATCAGAACGTCCGCCAGTAGTAACAATTATGGGACACGTTGACCATGGTAAAACAACATTATTAGATTCTATCCGCCACACGAAAGTGACAGCTGGAGAAGCTGGTGGTATTACACAACATATTGGTGCATACCAAGTGACAGAAGGCGACAAGAAAATTACATTCCTTGATACACCAGGGCATGCTGCTTTCACTACAATGCGAGCACGTGGAGCGAAAGTTACAGATTTAACAATTTTAGTAGTTGCTGCTGACGATGGTGTTATGCCACAAACAGTAGAAGCGATTAATCATGCTAAAGCAGCTGAAGTACCAATTATCGTTGCTGTGAATAAAATGGATAAACCATCAGCAAATCCAGATCGTGTAATGCAAGAATTAACAGAGCACGGCCTAGTTCCTGAAGCATGGGGTGGCGATACAATTTTCGTACCAATTTCAGCATTAAAAGGTGAAGGCATTGATACATTACTAGAAATGATTTTACTTGTTGCGGAAGTTGGCGAACTTAAAGCAAATTCAGATCGTTTAGCGCTTGGTACGGTTATTGAGGCGCAGCTTGATAAAGGACGCGGTTCTGTTGCTACACTTTTAGTACAAGATGGAACGTTAAAAGTAGGTGACCCAATCGTTGTTGGTCATACGTATGGCCGAGTTCGTGCGATGGTGAATGACAAAGGTCGTCGTGTAAAAGAAGCTGGACCATCAACACCAGTGGAAATTACAGGTTTAAATGATGTACCTCAAGCAGGTGACCGCTTCGTTGTTTTTGAAGATGAAAAAACAGCACGCCAAGTTGGGGAAACTCGTGCGATGTCAGCAATCCAAGCGCAACGTTCAGAAAAACAACGTGTAACACTTGATAACTTATTTGAACAAATGAGTCAGGGTGAAATGAAAGAGCTTAACCTAATTGTGAAGGCTGATGTTCAAGGTACTGTTGAAGCAATGGCTGCCTCATTAATGAAAATTGATGTGGAAGGCGTAAATGTGAAAATCATTCACACAGGTGCTGGTGCTATTACGGAATCAGATATTTCTTTGGCAGCGGCTTCAAATGCAATTGTTATTGGATTCAACGTACGTCCAGATGCAAACGCAAAGCGTGCAGCTGAAGAAGAAGGCGTAGATATCCGTTTACACCGTATTATTTATAAAGTAATTGAAGAGATTGAACAAGCAATGAAAGGTATGCTTGATCCTGAGTTCGAAGAGAAAATTATTGGTCAAGCAGAAGTTCGTCAAACAATTAAAGTATCTAAAGTTGGTACGATTGCTGGTTCATACGTAACTGAAGGAAAAGTAACACGTGATTCAGGTGTTCGTGTAATTCGTGATAACGTAGTTATTTTTGAAGGTGAGCTAGATACACTTAAACGCTTCAAGGATGAAGTAAAAGAAGTTGCAAAAGGATACGAATGTGGTATTACCATTACAAACTTCAACGATATTAAAGAAGGCGATATTATTGAAGCCTATATTATGGAAGAAGTTAAACGCGTCTAATGATCGTGTATGCAGAAGTTGAATTCATTATTCAAACTGCCCATTCGTTAAAGGAAAAACGTGCTGTCCTACAGCGTATGATTACCCGCACCAAGCAGAAATTTAATGTATCTATTGCGGAAATTGACCATCAAAATGTATGGCAGCGTACGAAATTAGCACTTGTTGCTGTTTCTTCGTCTAAAGAAGCAGCTGAACGCGAAATTAATCACGCGCTCCACTATTTAGAGTCAAATCCGTCATGGGAACAGCTTAATGTGTGGCGAGATTATTTATAAGTAGTAATAGGTAGTTGTCCAAGCTTACGAAAGCATGGTACACACAACTATCTGTACATCGAAATAGAGGTGACAAATATGTCTCTACGTTCAAACCGTGTTGCTGAGCAAATGAAAAAGGAGCTCGGTGATATTCTTGGTCGTAAAATAAAAGATCCGCGTGTTGGTTTTGTTACGGTTACAGGTGTTGAAGTAACAGGTGATTTACAGCAAGCGACAATTTATATTACATCTTTAGGCAATGAACGTGAACGAGAGGACACGCTTAAAGCGTTAGTAAAAGCTTCGGGCTTTATTCGCTCTGAAATCGGGTCACGCATTCGTTTACGACGTACACCAGAATTAATCTTCGAATTTGATTCATCGATTGAATATGGTAACCGTATTGATACATTGCTAAGAGATTTACACAAAGAATAAGTTGAAAAAGTCTGCCACATGCATGTTTATGCAGGCAGACTTTTTATCTTCATACTGTAAAAAATGATAGCAGTGAGGATGCACTGCGAAATGAATGAAGGCAATTGGGAGGAGCTATATGAACGGTATTTTACCGCTTTGGAAAGAAAGAGGCATGACAAGCCATGATTGTGTCTTTAAATTACGCAAAATTTTGCGGACAAAAAAAGTTGGACATACAGGTACACTGGATCCAGGTGTTGAAGGTGTGCTACCAATTTGTATTGGTCAAGCAACTCGAATTGCAGAATATTTAACTGATGCAGGGAAGACCTATGAAGCTATCATTTCGATAGGTCGTACAACGACAACGGAAGATGCAGAAGGCGAAACGGTTGAACAAGATCAGACAGTGAAAACATTTTCTCGTAAGCAATTACTAGAGGTTCTAGCTTCATTAACAGGTGCTATTGAACAAACACCACCCATGTTTTCAGCAGTAAAAGTAAATGGGAAGCGCCTCTATGAATATGCTCGAAAAGGCGAAACGGTTGAAAGACCAACTCGTCAAGTAACCATTTATGATTTAGAGCTTCTTGACAAGGTAGAACTATATGAGGGGCAAGAAATAACATTTCCTGTCCGAATCGCGTGTAGTAAAGGGACTTATATTCGTACATTAGCTGTGCAAATTGGTGAAGCGCTAGGCTATCCAGCACATATGAAGGAGCTTGTAAGAACGGCCTCTGGTACCTTTACACGTGACAACTGTTTTACATTAGCACAAGTTGCAGAGCTAATGGATGCAGAGCAAGTAACTACCTGTATTTTACCTGTCGAGTATGCATTAGCAGACTATCCATATATTGAGATTACTGCCGCCAATGAAAAAGAAATTTTCAATGGACAAGTGCTTCCAGCAGATGCATTATTAAAGAGTCATGATAAAATTGTGTTTGGAATCAATGGAAAGGCAGTTGCGGTTTATCAGGCTCACCCTACGAAGGATGGTTTGATGAAGCCACACAAGATGTTTCCGACGATAGAGTAGGAGGATTTTTCAATGGAGGTCATTCATTTAAAATACCCACATCAATTACAGCAACGAGAAAGCATGCAGGCATATTCACTAGCGCTTGGTTTTTTCGATGGTGTACATAGAGGGCATCAAGCAGTGATCAAGGCAGCTAAGGAAGAGGGGGACAAACGTCAAATTCCAACTGCAGTGATGACATTCGATCCACATCCTTCATTAGTCCTTGGTGGACGGAACGAAAAAGTGTTTTATATTACACTCTTACAACAGAAATTACAACTGTTTGAGGAACAGGGTGTGGATAAAGTGTTTGTTGTCCATTTCACATCAGATTTTGCCAAGCTTTCACCAGCAGCGTTTATTGATACATTTATTCGTGGATTAAATATTCAACATGTGACAGCTGGCTTTGATTATTCGTTTGGAGCATTTGGTAAAGGAACAATGGACGATATGCGTACACTAAGTAATGGTGAGTATGGTGTAACAGTTGTTGAGAAGAAAACAGACGATATTGAGAAAATTAGCTCTACCCGTATTCGTAAGCTATTACAAGAGGGCGATATGGAAGAGGCAACAAAGCTATTAGGGAGACCATTTGAAATCAATGGGATAGTTGTACATGGTGATAAACGAGGTCGTACAATCGGATTCCCTACAGCGAATGTCCAAGCATTAGAAGGAACCTTTATTCCAGCAAGTGGTGTCTATGCTGTCCGTTTACTAGTGCAAAATAACTGGTATGATGGGGTCTGCAATGTGGGCTACAAACCAACTTTCAAAGATCCGAATGATAAGCAATTATCAATTGAAGTTCATATTTTAAACTTTGATAAAAATATCTATGGTGAGGAAGTACATGTAGCTTGGTATAAACGGATTCGAAGCGAACGAAAATTTGATGGTATTGAGGCGTTGAAGACACAAATCGAAAAAGATAAACAAGAAGCAATTCGCTACTTTAACGACTTGGAAGGCTAACTTCATCATTGTCTTCACATCCTTCAGGTCTACGTTTTGCTTGCTTGACTAACTGATTTATGGTAACATTCATAAGTGCATAAATGCTTAACCTTAGCTCGGTATTTCGATGACTCCAACGTTTACTGTGCTAATGGGGATTAATTATAATTTAGGAGGTCCATACAAATGGCTATTACAAAAGAACGCAAAAACGAAATTATCGCTGAGTACCGTACTCACGAAAGTGACACTGGTTCACCAGAAGTACAAGTTGCAGTATTAACAGAGGAAATCAACGCTCTAAATGCTCACTTACGTACACACAAAAAAGATTTCCACTCTGAGCGTGGTCTTCTTAAAATGGTAGGTCGTCGTCGTCACTTATTAAAATATCTTCGTGAAACTGACGTACAACGTTACCGTGAACTAATCAACCGTTTAGGCTTACGTCGCTAATTAAAGGCGGAAGTATTCCTGTATTAAACTGTAGACAAACCTATGTTTGTCTACAGTTTTTTTATGTTTCTAAGCAGTGGTTATCCTAGGTTTTGTTCATTAGAGAGCCATAACTTTTTATTACACAACAAAGACTGATCAATATAAAAATACTATTCTCAATTATAAGAGAGACTATTAGTCAGACATGCCAGTAAAAGATAGTTTTTCGGGGCTTGCATTTCCAATGTTCACTCAAGCCATTGCTTAAACTTTACTACATACGGAACTTTCTTTATACTAGTAAGATGTTGTATGTTAAGCACCATGTTATAATAAAGCTATTGTTAAAACTTGCACTAGAAAAAATAATGTTTGATAACAGTTACTTCCATTTACATACATTACTTTTCGTCAAGAAGGAATCAATATAAAAAAATCCATATACCAAAATGCTTTTTCAATTAAATATAGAAATAAATCTTAAATAAATTGGCAATAACTGAATTTAAATGTATGATTATTTCATGAAATATTATTTAGCATAGAACAAGCATTTTTGGTACACTTACTATTAGTACATACAGACGAAGTAAGTGTTTTTATAATAGAGAGGGGTTCATTGAATGAACGAAAAGAAAGTCTATTCCTACGAATGGGCTGGCCGTCCACTTGTAATTGAAGTCGGACAGTTAGCAAAACAAGCAAACGGAGCCGTACTAGTACGCTATGGCGATACTTCTGTACTTGCTACAGCAACAATGTCTAAATCACCTAAACCACTTGATTTCTTCCCACTAACAGTTAACTATGAAGAGCGTCTATATGCTGCAGGTAAAATTCCTGGCGGCTTTATTAAACGTGAAGGACGTCCATCTGAAAAAGCGATTTTAGCAAGCCGTTTAATCGACCGTCCAATTCGTCCGATGTTCCCAGATGGTTTCCGTAACGAGGTACAAGTCATTTCTATGGTTATGTCAAACGATCCTGATTGTACTTCAGAGATGGCAGCAATGGTTGGTTCATCATTAGCTTTAGCTATTTCAGATATTCCATTTGATGGGCCAATAGCTGGTGTACAAGTAGGTTATATTGACGGAGAATTCATCGTAAACCCGACAGTAGAACAATCGAATCATTCGACAATTCATTTATCTGTTGCAGGGAACAAAGATGCCATCAACATGGTTGAGGCAGGGGCACTTGAAGTTCCAGAAGAAATTATGTTAGAAGCAATTATGTTCGGTCATGAAGAAATCAAAAAAATCATTGCTTTCCAAGAGCAAATTGTGGCGGAAGTAGGTAAAGAAAAATTACCTGTGACACTATTTGAAATTGATGAGGCGATTCAAGCCGACATAAAAGCAGCTTGTGAGACGGATATGCATGATGCTATTCAAACTGCGGAGAAACATGCACGTGATGAGGCGATTCAAGCTGTAAAAGATCGTATTATCGCTTCTTATGAAGAACAAGAAGCCGATGATGAAACAATGAAACAAGTTTATACAATTTTAGATAAAATGGTTAAAGATGAAGTTCGTCGTCAAATTACGGAAGATAAGATTCGTCCAGATGGTCGTAAGCTAGATGAAATTCGACCACTTTCTTCTGAAACAGGCTTATTACAACGTACACATGGTTCTGGTCTGTTTACACGTGGACAAACACAAGCACTATCTATTTGTACACTAGGCGCACTAGGTGATGTACAAATTATTGACGGTTTAGGTGTTGAAGAATCGAAACGCTTTATGCACCATTATAACTTCCCACAATTTTCTGTAGGGGAAACTGGCCCAATCCGTGGACCAGGCCGTCGTGAAATTGGTCATGGTGCGTTAGGTGAACGTGCATTAGAGGCAGTTATTCCAGATGAATCAGAATTCCCATATACAATTCGTTGTGTATCAGAAGTACTTGAATCGAACGGATCTACTTCTCAAGCATCTATCTGTGCATCAACATTAGCGATGATGGATGCAGGTGTTCCATTAAAAGCACCAGTGGCAGGTATTGCTATGGGTCTTATTAAAAAAGGTGAACACTATTCAATTTTAACGGATATTCAAGGAATGGAAGACCATCTAGGAGATATGGACTTTAAAGTTGCTGGTACAGCTAAAGGTGTAACAGCTTTACAAATGGACATTAAAATCGATGGTTTATCTCGCAATATTTTAGAAGAAGCACTGACACAAGCTAAGGTTGGTCGTATGCATATTCTAGAATCAATGCTAGCAACACTTTCAGAACCACGTGAAAAGTTATCTGAATTTGCACCAAAAATTGTTATTGTGAAAATTAATCCAGATAAAATTCGCGATGTAATTGGACCTGGTGGTAAACAAATTAACAAAATTATTGAAGAGACAGGCGTTAAGATTGATACGGAACAAGATGGTACAATCTATATTTCTTCCGCTGATGAAGAAATGAATGCTCGTGCAAAACAAATTATTGAAGATATCGTACGTGAAGCAAAAGTAGGGGAATACTACTTAGCAACAGTGAAGCGTATTGAAAAATTCGGTGCATTCTGTGAAATTTTCCCAGGAAAAGATGGTTTACTTCACATTTCCGAAATTCAAGAGGAACGTACGAAGCAAGTAGAGGATGTCTTAAAACTTGGTGATCAATTACTTGTTAAAGTGATTGAAATCGACAAGCAAGGTCGTGTGAATTTATCTCGTAAAGTTGTGATTCAAGAGGAAAAAGAACGCGCTGAACAAGAAAAATAAAAATGATCAAAGGGCTGCGTATGATTGCGCAGCCTTTTTAGATAGTAACAAAAAGAATGTTAGGAATTATACAATAGAGAAATTAAGAATTGGGGGAGATTTTTTGGTTCAAGTACATACATGTCAAAATGGTGTTCGTATTGTATCTGAGCAGATTGATCATGTTCGATCAGTTGCATTAGGTATTTTTGTGAATGCAGGTTCCCGCTATGAACTACCTGAAGAGAATGGTATTACACATTTTATTGAGCATATGTTGTTTAAAGGAACATCTACTCGCTCAGCTCGTCAAATTGCGGAAGAATTTGATCGAATTGGAGGAGAGCTAAATGCATTCACGTCTAAAGAAAATACATGTTACTATGCAAAAGTTTTAGATCATCATGCCGAGCTCGCTGTCACAATACTTGCTGATATGTTTTTTAATTCTACGTTTGCAGAGGAAGAATTAGAAAAAGAACGACAAGTGGTGTTAGAAGAAATATTAATGAGCGAAGATGCTCCTGATGATGATGTGCATGAAAAGCTATGGAGTGTCATGTATCCGAATGATGCACTTGGTCGTCCAATACTTGGTACTGCAGCTACGTTAAAGACATTTACAGCAGAAACAATTCGACAATATATGGCCAAACATTATGGTCCAGAGTCTGTTGTAATTTCTATTGCAGGAAATATTTCTCCGCAGCTTTTACAAAAGATTGAAGATTTATTTGGACAATATCAGCCTTCACCACATGCTGTAGCGCCTGTGCTAACAAATCCTCCATTTTATCCGGGAGAGATTACAAAAATACGCGATACAGAGCAAGCCCATCTAGCCATTTCTTATCCAGCAATCGGTGTAAAAGATCCAGATATGTATAGCTTTATTGCTCTGAACAATATTATTGGAGGCAATATGAGTTCTCGTCTGTTTCAGGAGGTACGTGAAGAACGCGGGTTAGCTTATTCTATTTTTTCTTATCAATCCTGTTATGCAGATGTTGGTGCTTTTACGATTTATGGTAGTACAAGCCGTCAACAATTAGCACAGCTCCAACATACGATTGATGCCACGTTACTGGATATTGTTGCAGGCGGTGTTACGGAGGAGGAGCTTGATAATGCGAAAGAGCAACTGAAAGGGAGCTTCGTTCTTGGATTAGAGGGGACGGGTGCTCGTATGAATCGCAATGGAACGAGTGAACTTGTCCATCGGAAGCATCGAACTGTAGACGATGTTCTTGCCTCGATAGATGCTGTATCGATGGAGTCGATAGATCGTCTAATTGCTAAAATATTAAAAGCAGAACCAGCTATTTCGATTATCGGTCCTAGTGAATAAAGTCAACAAAATTAAATAATTGTAAGAGGAGAACTTTGATTATTTTCGAAGTTCTCCTTTTTCGTGTTTTCCTCTTTATCAATTAGGTGTTGTAATTCTCAATTAGCTTTGATAGTATAAATGATATTGAAAATCATTTTCAATTAAAAAGTTGATTGGAGGATATATAGGTGAAAAAATGGCTTATCGCTAGTACCTTTGTGATTTCATTAACACTAGTTGGCTGTGTAGAGCAGGAAGATAAAAATATCGACATAGAGGTGAAGAAAGAAGAAACACAGCAACAAGAAACAGCTAATACAGCTAAAGTACAAAAAGCCAAGATTCAGGATGGGGTAGATGAAGAAGCCTTTCAAAAAGCATTAGCAAGCTTCCCAACGACCATACCAGAAAACATAGTAACCACTTCGGTTCCATTAACAGAAATGTTACATCTCCTAGGAATTACACCTGTAGGGGTACCAACATCGACCAATCCTATACCAACAGATTTTGATTCGATTACAAAAATAGGCTCACCTATGTCACCTGACTTAGAGGTCATCTCGAGCTTACAATCGGATTTAATAATTGGAGCTTCCTCCCTACAAAGCTCGCTCGATCAGGCACTTCAAGGGATGAATTTGCCGACAGCTTATTTACCGACAGATTCGTATGAGGACTTAAAATTGAGCTTTAAAGTGCTAGGTACGTACTTTGCTAAAGAAGAAAAAATGAATGACGTTTTACAAAGAATCGTAGCAAAGGAAAAAGAGTTAGAAGCTCAAGCACAAGGCAAAGAATTACCTTCCGTAATGCTTGTAATCGGTACATCGGATTCCTTTATGGTAATGAACGACAAATCTTATTTAGGAAGCTTAGTGGAACGATTAGGGGCAGACAATATTGCGAAATCTGTGTTAAAAGCAGATTCAACTTATTCACCTATGAATCTTGAAGATATTATTGTGGCTGACCCAGACATTGTTTTTGTGTTAGCATCGGGTGACCACGGGGCAAATGAAGATAAATTTAAACAAGAAATTGAAAAAAATAGCGCTTGGCAACAATTATCAGCCTATAAAAATAATAAAATCTATGTACTTGATTACAGCACATTCGGTGTGACATCTATTACGAATGTAGAAACAGCACTGACAACAATTGCAGATTATTTCTATAAATAAGTTCGTGAGGTAAAGGTATGATTCATACAACAAGAAGTCGCATGATTATAATTACAACCTTTGTGGTTACGATAGTAGTGGCAATCATTGCGGTCGGGTTAGGTAGTGTTCATATTTCCGTTCCTAATATTTTAACCACCCTTCTCAATGGACGTGATCAAGAGGGTGTATATACAACAATAATTTGGGATATCCGATTACCTCGGGTGTTATTGGCTTTAATTATTGGTGCAAGTATTGCCATTTCGGGTGCCTTATTGCAGGCAGTCATGGGTAATCCGTTAGCTGATCCTGGATTAACAGGGGTAACAAGCGGGGCAGCAGCCTTTGTATTACTCATCCTTTTAGCAAATCCAGAGTTGACACACTTCATTCCTTTAGCTGCGATTGTGGGCGGATTGATTGCGGCTGCAATCGTTTATGCTCTCGCTTGGAGACGGACAGGCATTACACCCATCACTATTATTTTATCGGGGGTAGCCGTGAATGCTTTATGTGGCGGGGTCATTGGATTTTTATCGATTCTTTATAGTGATCGTTTACCGTCAGCTGTGCAATGGATGAATGGTAGTCTCGCTGCAAAAGGGAATGCATCACTACATATGATTTATTTGTATGCCATCATAGGTTGGGTACTATCCATTTTTGCGATTCGCAAAGCCAATATCATTCGTTTAGGTGATCAGGTGGCGACTAATTTAGGAGAAAGTGTAACGCGTATTCGTATTATGTTATCTATTTTAGCTGTTTTTCTAGCAGCTATTTCAGTCGCTGCAGTTGGTATGATTAGTTTTATCGGATTAATCATACCGCATATGGCTAGATTACTCGTTGGCTCAGACTATAAGTATATGTTGCCGATGAGTATGGCATTAGGGGCGATTGTTTTATTGATTGCCGACACTGGCGGGCGGACATTATTTGCACCACTTGATATTCCAGCAGGTATTTTAATGGCCGTTATTGGTGGACCTTACTTCTTATACTTGATGAGAAAGAAGGCGTTTTAATGTTAAAGATTGAACAGTTATCCATCAGCTATGAACAAAAGGAAGTTGTCCATGACTTTTCTTTTGATGTTAAAAAAGGCGAAATCCTATCCATCATTGGACCGAATGGCTCTGGCAAATCAACGATATTAAAGGCCCTTGCAAGGATGCAGCCGTACCAGACAGGAACTATTTTGTTTGATGGGGAAAATATGCGTCGATTATCCTCAAAACAAATTGCTCGAAAAATGTGTATGCTTAGTCAACAAAATCAAGCCCCAACTGATATATCTGTCAAAAATTTAGTGGCCTATGGTCGTTATCCACATAAAAAGTGGTTTGAGCGCCTCAATGCAGAGGATGAGGTCATTATTGATTGGGCATTAGAAAAAACTGATCTCTCACATTATAAAGAAAAGCCGATTGCTGCCTTGTCTGGGGGAGAAGCACAGCGCGCATGGATTGCCATGGCTTTAGCGCAACGGCCTGAAGTTTTACTATTAGATGAGCCCACGACATTCTTAGATATTGCGCATCAGCATGAAGTGCTAGAATTAGTGCGAGAGCTGAATCGTGACATGGGCATGACTGTTGTGATGGTACTCCATGATTTAAACCAAGCCTCTAGCTATAGTGATCAAATAGTGGTGGTAAAGGATGGTAAACGAGCTCATATGGGTACTCCAGATGAAGTCATGACAGAACGGATGATTCAACACATCTATCGGATGGAAGCGGAAATTCAATATGTTTCATGGGATAGTGCTCCAAGAATTCAATTAAAAAATACGGTCAAAGCTTAGGAGGAAAGTGCATGCCAAAAGCAATCGATTTGGAACAAGTAAAACAGGATTATAAAGCATTTATTCAAAATAAAAAAAATTGTGTATTAAGCTTCGTGGATGGAGAAGGCAGGCCTTTTAGTAGTACAGCCCCTTTTGTACGCCTAAATGGAAAATTTTATATTTATATTAGTCGGATTGCAGAGCATTACCAACTAATGGAGAAGTCAGAAGTAGTCGATTTAATTTGTGTAGCGGATGAAGCAGTAACTGCTAATCCTTTTGCCACAGAGCGAGCACGCTGGCAATGTCAGCCTAAAAATTTGGGCAATGAAGGTCATGAAGAAGTATTTGCAGCCTTTGATCAACTATTTAATGCAAAAATGATGACAATGTTACGTTCACTTGATTTCTCATTATTTGAGTTAACGCCGGTCGCTGGGCGGTATGTCGTGGGATTTGGCAAAGCCTTTACGATTGATATCGCCAATGACAAATTGATACATGTTGTCATTGATAAAAAATAGGTTGCCAATAAAGGCAGCCTATTTTTCAATGAATAGTTAGCAAATTTCTCTTGTCGTATATAAATGAAGACATTTATGGAACGTAAGAAAGCTAATGAGGGTGCTAACAATTGTTGGGAGCACTAAGATGAATAAGTTTCCAGCTATTAATGATAAATAGTAATGAACAACAAAGTTTAGCAGAATAATCAGCAAGGTAGCCGTAAGCATTCTGATAGTTCGTATTCCCTCCGTTTCTTGAAGTTGCTGAATATAAAATTGACTACAGATGAGAAAATAAGCACTGCTTATATAAGCGAAATACATAGCAAAATGCTCCAAAAAATCTGTAGAAGCTTCAGGTTGAGAGAAATAGATTGGTGCAATGAAAAGAAAGAGCAGAGTAATAAGGCCATAGCAATAAAGGAAATCAGACTGTAATTGCGCCTTTTTTGACAGAGGTAGGCTATTGACAAACACTTCCCAGTTTACTTGTCGATCCCCTTTGTATAAAATTTCAACAAGTGTGGCCGAAATGACGACGATCACCAAACCAATGGAAGGGCTATCCACGAAGGAGAAGTGAACAAAATTAAGGAGTAGACATAAGGTCATTGCAAAAATGAGAGACCATTTTTGTACGACAAATCTTTGTAACAATAATGCTCGCATAGAACCCCTCCCTAGAACTCTTTCCTTTTATAAATGGCTGTAGAAATTAACGAGGATAGCCAAAGTAATAATAAACCGGCAAATGGTGTTACAAACATAAACTGTTTAAGATTTAAAAAAGTGAAGGGTATATTGGGTAGATACTCTTTAAACATCCCTAACAAGAAGCCTGGGATAAAACAAAGCGCAATCAAAACCATTTTTCCTTTAATGGAGCCAAATTTAATATAAATAGGTAATAATACAGCTAACAGACAGAGAGCCAATGTCACAATCATAATAAATGTTAGGAAAAAATCTGTAGTGATACCGTGATCGGTAAAATAGTTGATAAGAAATATAATGGGCAGTGCAATAATAAGACCAATGATCATAAGCAATACACTCAGTATATATTTACTAAGAACAATATCCCCTTTAGAAATCGGTAGGGTATTGGCATACTTATCCCAGCTACTTTGCTCATCATAGGTAAGAGCTGTGATTGCTTGAATCGTTACAATAAAGACAATAACAGCCAGCAGCATTGAGCTTTGCTGCATAAAGATCGCCATCACAAGAAGAAATAGAACAACGTATGCCTGGGATCTCAATTGACGTTGAATAGTCATTAAATCTTTTACTATAAGACCTATCATATTGAAACACTACCTTTCACAAAAAATAGCATGATATCCTCTATAGAAGGTTTTTCGAGTCGGAAAGCCTCGTTTACTTCATGTTTCAGAACGAGGGCTTCAATTCCGAATGCTCCATTTCGTTTTTTTATAATGGCATGCTCTGGCAATACGCTTACTTCCTCACTACTCCCTTTGAAAATGCCGTAATCATATAATAGAGCGTCTTTACTTTCACTCAATAAAATTTCACCATTATGGATGAGCGTAATATAGTCAGCAATTTTTTCTAAATCGCTTGTAATATGAGAAGAAAATAAAATGCTATGTGTTTCATCCTGCATAAATGCTAAAAATAAATCTAAAATTTCATCCCTAATAATAGGATCTAGTCCACTTGTTGGTTCGTCTAAAATCAATAATTTTGGATGATGTGACAAGGCTAATGCAATCGACAGCTTCATCCTCATTCCTCGTGATAGTTCCTTGATCTTCTTCCTCTTTGGTACGTTAAATTGAGTCAATCGTTCAAAGTAATAGCTAGAATCCCACGTTTGAAATACCTTTTTCATAATCTTGTCGAGCTGCGTCGCATTTAGCGTCTCAGGTACATGTAAATCGTCAAACACTACACCGATGTCGTTTTTTATCGATAGCTCATGTTCGACATGATCCTGACCAAAAAGCAATATTTCGCCATATTCTTTTTTTAATAAATTCAGCATGCATTTAATGGTAGTTGATTTTCCTGCCCCATTTTCACCGACAAAGCCCATTACCGTTCCTTGAGGGACTGAAAAGCTTACATCTTTAAGGGAAAAGCCTTCAAAAATCTTATGTAGACCATGAATTTCAATGGCATTCATTTAAATTTCCTCCTCTAACAGTAAAGATATTAATTCTTGCATTTCTTCTTTAGAAAGACCAGCTGTTTTCGCTGCTCTTACCGCCCTCTGCAAATGTTCCTCCACCTGACGTAGTAACTCCTCGCGTAAAAAATCTTGATTACGTTCGGTGACAAAGCTTCCTTTTCCAGCGACTGTTTCAATGAAGCCATCTCGCTCTAAATCGGCATATGCTCGTTTGGTCGTCATCACACTTATTTTTAAATCCTTTGCTAGGGCACGAATAGATGGTAGTGCATCACCTGCTTGAAATTTATTCGCTAGAATGGCCTCTTTGAGTTGTGTGGTGATTTGCTCATAAATAGGCTTATCACTAGCATTACTTAAATGAATATGCACAAATCCTCACCTCTTATAACTGTATATATACACTATATACAGTAGGCGATAAAAATGCAACATATTCCTACTTTTGGTAGGGGGCACGAATTGCAAAAACTCGGCATATATTGAGGTAACGGCTCAAGGAGGGAGATGAGGCATGCTACTATCTGAGATGGTGGATAAAGAATTAATTCAAATTGAGGGTGGCGTACATTTTGGCATTTTAGCACATACAGAATGCCTATTGGATGTGCAAACAGGAAAAATACATGGATTTGAGATTGTGAAAGATAAATTACCATTCCAAAAAAAGAAGATGAAAGTTAGTGAAATGATACCTTGGCATGAAATTATATTAATTGGAGAAGATCGGATTTTATTTAATAAGACATCTACAGTACAATCAGAATATTTACAGTGAGGTGAGCTTTTGGAAAACGAAAAATGGCTTGTTATCGGTGAGGACTCGAGATTAAAGGAATTAGCGACAATGCTAAGAAGTCCATCGAGAACAGTGTTTTATAAAAGAACGACAGTTTGGAACGAAGAGTTAAATAAACTTGTTTTAGAATTCCAACCAAATAAAATTATCCTACCTATTCTTCCGTTGAAAATAGAAGTTGAGCAACTATATGGCATATCACAAGTTAAATTTTATACAGGTCGATTAACGATGCATTGGAAGCAATTGCTGGAGAAAAATGAATCCATTTGTTATTTACAACAAGAATCGTTTATTTGGCAAAATGCTCGGTTAACAGCGGAGGGATTTATCGCCACGTTCTACGGACTCGAGCAAAAATGTATTTACGGACAAAATTTTACGATCGCAGGCTTCGGTCGTATCGCCAAAATGCTCGCCTCTTTACTTGTTAAAATGGGTGCGAATGTTCATATTGTGGCACGTTCAGTTGTACAAGTGAGTGAAGCAAAAGCATATGGTTATAAAGCTACAAATTTAGATGACCGTCAATGGTCTATTACGGATAGCATTTTTATAAATACAATTCCAGCAAAATGGATTACAGAGTCATTTATTGAGCATGTTCCAGCAGTTTTATATGATTTAGCCTCAGAGCCAGGCTGTTTAGATATAGATGCTGATCAATTACAAACGTATGTACTATTGCCATCATTGCCTGGGAAATACTTTGCACATGACGCAGCTACAATATTGTGCAAGGCAATAGAGGAGGAAGAAAATTGTTAACGGGGAAACGAATTGGCCTAGGTATTACTGCTTCGCATTGTACTTATGAAGATGTAGTGCCTAAAATTCAAAATTTTATTGATGTTGGGGCTACAGTTATTCCTATCATTACCCACTCCGTTTTACATGCGGCTACCCGCTTTGGGACAGGGGAAGAGTGGATTGCAAAAATAGAAGCATTAACGGGTGAAAAGGTTATTTCTTCTATAAAAGAGGCGGAGCCATTTGGACCATCCAATCCTTTAGATGCAATGGTCATTGCGCCAATGACAGGCAATAGCATTAGTAAATTTGCTAATGCAGCAACAGATAGTCCTGTATTAATGGCAGCGAAGGCAACTTTACGTAATGGGTCTCCTGTAGTATTAGGTATTTCAACCAACGATGCACTTGGCTTAAATGGTATCAATATTATGAAGTTGTTAAATGCTAAAAACATCTATTTTATTCCATTTGGTCAAGATTCCCCTCATTCCAAACCGAATTCTTTAATTGCTGATTTTGATCAAATGGTGGATACTGTTCATGCAGCAATTACGCAGAAAAAGCAATTACAACCGCTGTTGATACAATATTTCAAATAAATCATATATTACACACAATTTTCAGTATTTTTGTGATACAATAGCACACATTATGAAACATGTATTCAAGGAGAGATGACAGATGACAAAGCAGTTAACGGTTGCAGTTGTTGGGGCAACAGGGGCAGTTGGTTCGAAAATGATGGAGCAGTTAATTAAACGTAAATTCCCAATTGGGAACATTAAATTTCTTGCTTCTGCTCGTTCAGCAGGAAAATCAATCGAATTTAATGGTCAAACATATACAATTGAAGAAGCGACACCTGAAGCTTTTGAAGGCGTCAATGTCGCTTTATTCTCAGCTGGTGGGTCAGTATCAGCTGTGCTTGCACCTGAAGCTGCTAAGCGTGGTGCAGTAGTAATTGATAATACGAGCCATTTCCGTATGGATCCAGAGGTACCGCTTGTCGTTCCTGAAGTGAATCGTGGCGACTTAGCGAAGCATAAAGGGATTATTGCGAATCCAAACTGCTCAACAATTCAAATGGTAGCTGCACTTGAACCAATTCGTAATGCATTTGGTTTAACGAAAGTAATTGTTTCAACTTATCAAGCAGTATCAGGTGCAGGTATTTCTGCTATTGAAGAATTAAAGGCA
Source organism: Lysinibacillus irui (assembly GCF_028877475.1). Classification (NCBI taxonomy): domain Bacteria; kingdom Bacillati; phylum Bacillota; class Bacilli; order Caryophanales; family Bacillaceae; genus Lysinibacillus; species Lysinibacillus irui. The sequence continues at coordinate 1,064,574 of NZ_CP113527.1, forward strand.
CAAAGCGCAAACTGGGAAGCAGGTAAAGATGTAGAAGCAACTATTTTACCGTCTGGTAGTGATAAACGTCATTACCCAATCGCTCGTAATGTCATTCCACAAATTGATAAATTTACAGATAATGGATTTACATACGAAGAAATGAAGATGATTAATGAGACCAAAAAAATTATGCATGCACCAGAGCTAAAAGTAGCTGCTACTTGTGTTCGTGTGCCAGTTGTTTCAGGTCACTCTGAATCAGTTTATATTGAGGTAGAGAAAGAAGCGTCAATTCAAGAAATTTTCGACGTATTACGCAATGCACCAGGTGTGATATTACAAGATGATATTGCAACACAAACTTACCCAATGCCTATTTATGCAGAAGGGGAAGACGCTACTTTTGTAGGACGTATCCGTCAAGATTTAGACAATAGCAAAGGATTCCATCTATGGATCGTTTCTGACAATTTATTAAAAGGCGCCGCATTAAACTCTATCCAAATTGCAGAAGCAATGCTTGAGGATAACTTACTATAAGAGGGGTGTAAGGATGAATTTAGGTCGAATTGGAACGGCAATGATTACGCCGTTCAAAGATGATGGCACGATTAATTATCCAGAACTAGAACGTATTATTAATCATTTGATAGATAACGGTACAGATTGTATAGTTGCTTGTGGTACGACTTCTGAAAACCCAACGATGTCAACGGAGGAGAAAATTGAAGTTGTGCGCTTTACAGTAGAGAAAGTAGCTGGTCGTGTACCCGTTATTGCCGGCACAGGGGATAATGAAACGGCATACTCTATCGCAATGACTCATAAAGCAGAAGAAAATGGAGCCGATGGCATCATGCTAGTAGCTCCATACTATAATAAGCCAAATCAACGTGGGATTTTTGCTCACTTTGAAACAATTGCTAAACAAACGAGTCTACCTGTTATGCTTTATAATGTCCCAGGGCGTACTGGTGTCAATGTTGCCTATGAAACTTCTGTTGCGTTAAGCAAGATTCCAAACATAGCTTGGATTAAAGAAGCGAGTGGTAATTTAGATCAAATGGGTGATATTATCGAGAATGTTGACCCAGAAGATGATTTCTTAGTTTATAGTGGAGATGATGGCTTAACATTACCTCTAATGGCAATTGGCGGGGCAGGCGTTATTTCCGTAGCAGCTCACGTTGTAGGCAATGATATGCAATTAATGATTAAAGCGTTTGAAGAAGGAAATCATAAGCTAGCAGCCAAAATTCACCGAGCATTATTACCTTTAGTACGTGCGCTGTTCGCTCAACCAAATCCTTCGCCTATTAAATATGCGATGACAAAATTAGGTTTTGATACACTCAATGTACGTCTACCAATGATGGAAATGACAGATCAAGAGAAAGCTAACTTCGACAGAATTTGGGATACGTATCAAGAAAAAGCGAAAAGTTTTAGATAAAAAGCAACGAGGCTGAGATTCTTTCAGCCTCGTTTTTGTATGCTAGAAAAAAGATGAAAGACCCCTCAATCCATTACTTCTCATCCTCAAAAATACTAATATGACTATCATGATACAAGTTATCCAATATCTGCTGATCCCTCTCCTAATAATAAGCAAATAAAAGAAAATCTATTTCCAACGTGAAACATGTATTTTTAATTTGTGCAAAAGCTTTGCAAACCGTATAATAAATGTTAAGTGGTTGCTGTTCGGGATATTTTTTAGGAGGAAATAAATTGACAAAAAAGAAAAATGAATTAATTCGTATCATCCCTCTTGGGGGGGTAGGCGAAATTGGGAAAGCAATGTACGTAGTAGAAATTGATGAAGAGCTATTTGTAGTGGATAGCGGCTTAATGTTCCCAGAAGATGAGATGCTAGGCATAGATATCGTGATTCCTGACATTACGTACTTAGAAGAAAATAAAGAGCGTGTGAAAGGTATTTTCTTAACACATGGTCATGAAGATGCGATCGGTTCTATTGCCTATGTTTTACAAAAAATAAAGGCACCTGTGTACGGATCAAAATTAACAATTGCATTAGCAAAGGAACATTTAAAAGAATTACCTGCACCACATCAGGTGAAATTTTTTGAAGTAACAAATCGAAGTCGTATGAATTTCAATTCAACGTATGTAACATTCTTCCACACAACACATAGTATTCCCGATTCGTTAGGGGTGGTGTTCCATACATCTGAAGGCGCGATTGTTCATACAGGAGAGTTTAAATTCGATCAGTCAGCAACAGGTAAATTCAAACCTGATTTAGCAAAAATGGCACAATTAGGAGAAGACGGTGTCTTTATTCTCTTATCTGAATCGTGCGAAGCTGAACGACCAGGATATACGACATCGGAGATTGTGATTGAAGAACAATTATCAAAAACATTCCACTCAGCACCAGGTCGTATTTTAGTAGCTGTTTATGCATCGAATTTTATTCGTATTCAACAAGTTTTTGCCCAAGCCCAAAAATCATTCCGTAAAGTTGTGATTGTTGGTAAACCATTGGAAAAGGCTGTTGATTTAGGCGTACAGCTAGGTTATTTAACAGTTGAAGAAGATACAATTATTCCGATTTCAGAAATGCAAAAATATCAAGATGATGAAATTATCATTATTGCAACAGGTAATAGAGGAGAGCCTCTAGATGCATTAGAGAAAATCGTCCGCAAGCACCATCGTGATATTAAAATTAAGCAAGGGGATACAGTGCTAATCACATTTACTCCTTCTCCTGGCATGGAAGTACAAATGGCTAATACGATGAACTCTATGTCCAAAGCAGGCGCTGAAATTTTGACTTCTAGCAAAAATGTTCATGTATCAGGACATGGTAGTCAGGAAGATTTAAAGCTTATGCTGAATTTGATGCAGCCAAAGTATTTTGTCCCTGTACAAGGCGAGTACCGCATGCTAATTGCTCACTCGAAGTTAGCGCAACAGCTTGGTATGCAAAAATCACAAATTTTTATCGCTGATAAAGGGGATATTGTAGAGTATAAAAATAATAAAATGCGCATGAGTGGTCGTGTACAAGCTGGTAACGTCTTAATTGATGGTATTGGTGTAGGCGATGTAGGGAATATTGTTCTTCGTGATCGTAAATTATTATCACAAGATGGTATTTTCATTGTGGTTGTGACATTAAACCGCGCACAAAAGAAAATTGCCTCTGGCCCAGAGATTTTATCGCGAGGCTTTGTATATGTACGAGAATCAGAGGAATTAATGATTGAGGCATCTGACATTGCGAAAAACGTCATTGAAAAATATGTTGGTAAAGATACATTTGAATGGACGAATATTAAACAAGAAATTCGAGATACACTAAATACGTATTTATTCCAAAAAACAAAACGTCGCCCAATGATTATTCCAATTATTATGGAGTACTAATTGAACAAGCTTATCGTCAATGCTTTGAGGAAAAAGTAAAAGAAAAAGGATTTTCTCCCAATTGCGGTGGAAAATCCTTTTTTTGAAATAGTCAAGTTCTACTTGTGATGATTCGCTACATATATAAAATGGATTGCAAAAGAAGGTGAAAATAGATGGCAGTTAGTAAAAGAAAGAAAGGAACTAAAAGTAAAGCGACAACTGAAAAAAAAGACATGCATCCGCTTATGTATGAAATTTTAGGACTGCTTTTAATTGCCTTAGCAGTCATTATGATTTTTGAATTCGGCATGATTGGGCGGATTTTACAAACAATCGCCATGTTTCTTTTAGGTAATTTACATTTTGCTGTTCCATTTATGCTTATATTTGTTGCGTTGTTAATGATGATTGGTCGTAAAAAAATTGGTTTGAAGGATCGATTAATACTGGGCATGGTACTCATTATTATGAGTTTAACCATTTTTAGCCATGGCATATTATTTGAGCAATTATCGAAATCAGGTGGTCTATTATCTGATTCTGTTCTTCGTGAATCGTGGCGCATATTGATCAATACAGAAGGTATTATTCATCGTAGCAATGCTCTAGGTGGTGGGATGATTGGTGCTCTATTATTTAGCGGCCTCCACGTGTTATTTGAAGCATCAGGGGCAAAAGTCGTTGCTTGGGTTATTTTCTTTATAGGGTTAATTTTAGTCACAGGTAAGGCATTGGTGCCTTATTTAGCTGAAAAAATGCCAGGTCTATTTGGCAAATGGAAAAAGAAACACCGTGATAAGAAAAAAAATACACCGAAAAAGCCTAGCAATCGTCGCTCTAGAGTAGAAAGTGGAGATGAGGTAGCAGCAGTTAATCAAATGACAGATGTGTCAGAACAAGAGGAGGAAATACCTCATGAGCCGATTATCTCTGCTTTTACGCAAAATGTCTCACAGGAAAGAGCTGTATTTGATACGCCAACGATGGTGGAAAATGAACTAGAAGAAGCAACGGATGATGTCCATATTCAAGGCACTGATACTGTAGAAAATGCAGATTATCAGCTCCCATCCTATAATCTATTACAATTACCTCCTCAGCATGACCAAAGCGGTGAATATTCGGTGATTCAAGCTAATGCTAAAAAGCTAGAACAAACATTACAAAGCTTTGGTGTAAAAGCAAAGGTGACACAAGTCCATTTGGGACCAGCTGTCACGAAATATGAAATTTTACCAGATATAGGTGTGAAAGTAAGCAAAATTGTCAATCTGCAAGATGATCTTGCGCTAGCACTTGCCGCTAAAGATATTCGTATGGAAGCTCCTATCCCTGGGAAATCAGCGATTGGTATTGAAGTGCCAAATAGTGAGGTAGCCATTGTGACACTTCGTGAGGTATTAGAATCTAAGGATGGTGCTAAGCCTGATGCATTGTTACAAGTAGCATTTGGTCGTGATATTACAGGACAAGCGGTTCTAGCAGAGCTCAATAAAATGCCACATTTACTTGTAGCTGGTTCAACAGGTAGCGGGAAAAGTGTCTGCATAAATGGCATAGTTGTATCCATACTAATGCGTACAAAACCACATGAAGTGAAGCTCATGATGATTGACCCAAAAATGGTGGAGTTAAATGTTTATAATGGTATTCCTCATTTATTGGCGCCTGTCGTGACAGATGCACGAAAAGCCTCGCAAGCACTAAAAAAAGTGGTATCTGAAATGGAACGCCGTTATGACTTGTTTTCTCATACAGGTACACGAAATATTGAGGGCTATAATGCTCATGTACAAAAGGTTAATGAGCAAACAGAAGAAAAGCATCCAAAGCTACCGTATATCGTTGTCATTGTGGATGAGTTAGCGGATTTGATGATGGTTGCATCAAGTGATGTAGAGGATTCAATTACACGTTTAGCGCAAATGGCACGCGCTGCAGGGATTCATTTAATAATAGCAACACAAAGACCGAGTGTAGATGTCTTAACAGGCGTCATAAAGGCAAATATACCTTCAAGAATTGCATTTGCAGTTTCTTCAGCAATTGATTCAAGAACCATTTTAGACATGGGTGGGGCTGAACGCCTACTTGGTCGTGGTGATATGCTATTTTTACCTGCCGGGGCTTCGAAACCAAAAAGGGTGCAGGGTGCTTTTTTATCAGATCAAGAGGTTGAAGCTGTTGTGAATTTTGTTATAGAACAGCAAAAGGCACAGTATCAGGAGGAGATGATTCCTACTGAAGAAGAAACCATTTTAGAGGAAACGGATGAATTATATGATGAAGCTGTCCAATTAGTTGTCAGCATGCAAACAGCATCAGTATCTATGCTACAACGTCGCTTCCGAATTGGCTATTCAAGGGCAGCACGTATTGTCGATCAAATGGAACAACGCGGGATTGTAGGGCCTCCAGAGGGAAGTAAACCGCGTCAAGTACTTGTTCACCAGTATGATAACTAACCAAAAAATTGGACAAAAATAACTGTGTTTCACTGTATTTTTGTCCAAATATTTGCAATAAAAATGAAGAAAGAATGAATTCTATAACAGATTTTCTTTAAAACTGTTTATTTCATTCTGCAAAAATGTTATATTTATGAACGATTAGTAGGAATGTTGTACATCAGATGTCTGATCTCTGATTTTGGTGGTGATATATGTGACTATTAAAGCAGATCATCGTCATCTCTATCTTCAAGTAATCGATCGTTTAAAATCTGACATTGAGGCTGGTATTTTTAAAGAAAATGAAAAGCTTCCGTCAGAATTTGAATTATCGAAATCACTAGGAGTCAGTCGAGCAACACTTAGAGAAGCACTTCGACTGTTGGAAGAGGAAAATGTGATTGTGCGCCGACATGGGGTTGGGACTTTTGTCAATCCTAAGCCGTTGTTTACATCAGGCATCGAGCATTTATCGAGCATTTCTTCTATGATCGAGGCAGCGGGTATGGAGCCAGGTTCGCGGTTTTTAAAAGCGACTGAGCACGTACCTTCTGAGGAAGATTTAAAACGCTTCCAATGTGATGGCGAAGATAAAATACTCACGATTGAACGTGTCAGAACAGCGGATGGCGAACCAGTAGTATACTGCATAGACAGGCTACCTGCAAGCTTCCTGCCTACTGACTTTGTCGAAAAAAAAGAAGTTTCACTGTTCTCTGCTCTTGAGCAATCTGGCAAAATTCATGTAGCCTACGCTGTTACATATATTGATCCAGTAGGATATCATGAACAAGCCTCACCGATCTTAAATTGTGGACGTGAAACAGCTCTTTTAGTGTTAAAGCAGTTGCATTACGATGAGCATGATCAAGTAGTGCTCTATTCAAAAAATTATTTCCGAGCTGATAAATTCAGCTTCCATGTAGTTCGTAAACGGGTGTAGAACATTTCTAAATTTTTTCCTGCTAATTACAATACCTTTGGGGGGTTAATTAAATGAAAAAACGTAAATTTGGTTTAGTATTAACATCAGTATTAGCGGCAAGTGCTATTTTAGGTGCTTGTGGTGCGAAAGACGACGAAAAACCTGCAAAAGACAATGACAATGCTTCAGGCGGTGACAAAACTGAAGAAGCTTTCTCAGTAGCAATGGTTACTGACGTAGGTGGCGTTGATGACAAATCATTCAACCAATCTGCATGGGAAGGTGTTCAAGCTTACGGAAAAGAACATGGTCTTAAAAAAGGCGATGGTGGTTTTGACTACCTACAATCAGCATCAGACGCTGACTATGAAACTAACTTAAACAACTTAATTCGCCGTGACTTTAACTTAGTATATGGTATCGGCTTCATGATGGCTGATGCAATTGATGCAGTTGCTTCTGAAAATCCAGATAACCACTTTGCATTAATCGATGCAGAAGTAAAAGCTGACAATGTAGTTAACGTTTTATTCAAAGAGCAAGAAGGTGCTTTCTTAGCAGGTGTTGCTGCAGCAAAAACGTCTAAAACAGGTAAAATCGGCTTCGTAGGTGGCGTTGATATTCCAGTTATTAACCGTTTCCACGCTGGTTTCGTTGAAGGGGCTAAAGCAGTAAACCCTGATATCGACATTCAAGTAAAATACACTGGTGCATTTGATAAAGCAGATCTTGGTAAAATTACAGCGAACAGCATGTACTCTTCAGGTGTTGATGTAATCTTCCACGCTGCTGGTGCAACTGGTAACGGTGTATTCTCTGAAGCAAAAGAGCGTAAAGCTAAAGATCCTAATGCTGATGTATGGGTAATCGGGGTAGATGCTGACCAATACGAAGAAGGTAAAGTAGACGATAAAACAAACGTAACATTAACTTCCATGCTAAAAGGTGTTAATACAGCAGTAGTAGATATTTCAAACAGAGCAAAAAATGGTGATTTCCCAGGTGGAGAAACACTTGTTTACGGTTTAGCTGAAGATGGCGTTAAACTTGCAGATTCTCGTGGTGCAATTTCAGAAGATGTACAAAAAGTAATTGATGAATATAAAGAGAAAATTGCTAAGGGTGAAATCAAAGTTCCAGAAAAAGTGGAAAAATAATTCATCTTTTGATCATCATAAGGGACTTTTTAGAAGGACCTTATGATGATTTTTCAATCTATCGTTATATTTAGATTATTTGCAATACTCTATTTAACAAGATTTATATGAACCTTTAGAGGTAGAAATGATAATTTACTAGTTTAGGTTTTAAGTTAATAGAAGAAAGGTTTCTAACGATGACCTTTCCTGTATTAATTTAGCAAAACATCTACCTCTATGGGTGAAATTAAATATAGCCTCTGGTAGAAATCTAAATACTGGACGTATGGCTTATCTGTACCATCAATCATGTAGCAGCAGATACTATACGCTAAGGCGAAAAGACTTAATAATAGTGCCTATTAAGGGAGTGACAATTTTGGAATATGTGATTGAAATGCTAGGAATCCGTAAAGAGTTCGGTAATTTCGTGGCGAATAATAACATCACCCTCCAACTGAAACAAGGCGAAATCCATGCATTGCTAGGAGAAAATGGTGCAGGTAAATCGACTTTGATGAACGTCCTTTTTGGTTTGTATCAACCAGAGGGTGGCGAAATTCGCGTTCGTGGGAAGGCTGTAAAAATTACAAACCCGAATATTGCCAATGATTTAGGAATTGGTATGGTGCATCAGCACTTTATGTTAGTGGAAAATTTTACGGTAACAGAAAACATCATTTTAGGCACTGAGCCTACTAAAATGGGGATTGTTAACATAAAAGATGCGGCTAAGAAAGTACAAGCACTTTCTGAAAAATATGGATTGGATGTTGATCCATATGCCAAAATCGAAGACATTACAGTTGGTATGCAACAACGTGTTGAAATTTTAAAAACTTTGTATCGTGGTGCTGAAATTTTAATTTTTGATGAGCCAACTGCTTCATTAACACCACAGGAAATTACTGAGTTAATTCAAATTATGCGTCGACTTATTGCAGAAGGTAAATCGATTATTTTAATTACCCATAAGCTTAAAGAAATTATGGAAGTTTCGGATCGTGTGACAATTATCCGTAAAGGTGAAGGCATTGGTACTGTTGTAACCGCTGCCACAAATCCTGATCAATTGGCTGAAATGATGGTTGGGCGTCAAGTTGAATTTAAAACAGAAAAAATTGATGCCAACCCAACAGATGAAGTACTGTCGATTAACAACTTGGTTGTAACGGATTACCGAAACATCGACAAAGTCAAAGGATTAAACTTAAATGTTCGCAAAGGTGAAATCGTCGGTATTGCTGGTATTGATGGTAACGGTCAATCTGAATTAATTGAGGCCATTACGGGTCTTCGTAAAATCAAAAGTGGGACAGTTAAGTTAAATGGCAAAGAAATTACCAACATGAAGCCTCGTAAAATTACAGAGGAAGGTGTTGGACATATCCCACAAGACCGTCATAAGCATGGCTTAGTGTTAGATTTCCCTATTGGTCATAATATTGCTCTACAAACATATTACCAATCTCCAATAGCGAAGGGCTTTGTTATGGACTATAAAAAAGTGTCTGAGAAAGCTCGCCAAATCATTAAAGAGTATGATGTACGTACTGGTAATGGTGAAATGACACCAGCTCGTGCTTTATCTGGTGGTAACCAACAAAAAGCTATTATTGGTCGTGAAATTGACCGTAATCCAGATTTATTAATTGCCGCTCTACCAACGCGTGGACTCGATGTTGGGGCTATTGAATTCATTCACTCTCGTCTTATTGAGCAACGTGATAAAGGAAAAGCGGTTCTATTAATCTCATTTGAATTAGATGAGGTTATGAATGTTTCGGATCGTATTGCCGTAATTTATGATGGACAAATTGTGGATGAGTTAAATCCTAAAGAAACTACAGAGCAAGAGCTAGGCTTACTAATGGCTGGACAAAGTAAAAAAAATAATAAGCATGATGCGAAGGAGGGGAACGACTAATGTCAAATCGTGTCATTAATTTACTCGTTCCTATCATCTCTATCATTATCGGTTTAATTGTAGGGGCTATCGTCATGGTAGTCAGTGGCTATGACCCTGTAGAAGGTTATATCGCTCTTTGGACAGGTATTTTTGGAGATTCATATTCGATTGGGAACACAATTCGACAAATCACACCCTATATTTTGGCAGGTCTTGCAGTAGCGTTTGCTTTCCGCACAGGGTTGTTCAATATTGGGGTTGAAGGTCAGCTTATTTTAGGTTGGCTGGCAGCTGCTTGGGTAGGTTATGCATTTGAACTACCTAAAGTCATTCATTTACCATTGGCATTGCTTGCTGCAGCTGCAGCTGGTGCATTTTGGGCCTTTATTGCAGGTTTCTTAAAAGCGAAATTTAAAGTTCATGAAGTTATTGCGACAATTATGCTGAACTATACTGCGCTTTATATTGCCAACGCAGCGATAAAAAAATTGTCCGATGGCAGCTTTAAAACAGAACGTATTCATGAATCCGCTTCACTGCGTTCTCCGTTTTTAAGAGAGCTTACAGACAATTCAAGTCTTCACTATGGGATCATTGTTGCACTTTTAATGGTAGTTGTGATGTGGTTCATCTTGGAAAAAACTACACGTGGCTATGAACTAAAAGCAGTAGGCTTTAACAAAAATGCTGCAGATTATGCAGGTATGAGCGTCAATAAAAATATTATTCTAGCAATGACGATTTCAGGTATGTTTGCAGGTCTTGGTGGTGCGATGGAAGCTTTAGGTACATTCCAAAACGCATCCATTAAACCAGGCTTTACAGGGATCGGTTTTGACGGTATCGCCGTTGCCCTACTTGGTGCGAATACACCACTTGGGGTAGTGTTTGGGGCTTCACTTTTCGGTTCATTGAAATATGGTGCACTAAATATGCCAAATGCTGCAGGTATTCCAGAAGAAATCGTATCTATTATCATTGCGTTGATTATCTTCTTCGTTGCATCAGGCTATATTATTCGAGTAGGCTTACAAAAGCTGAGCAAGAAAAAGGAGGGACAATAACATGAGCTTTTTAGAAATGTTATATTTCATCATCCCTTCAGCGATTCTTTATGCAACACCTTTGATTTTTACAGCCATCGGTGGGGTATTCTCTGAACGCTCTGGTGTTGTCAACATCGGGCTAGAAGGCTTAATGATTGTTGGTGCATTTGTTGGTATTTTTGTCAATTTAGAATTCGCTTCGTCATTAGGAGGAGCAACAGTTTGGGTAGCAATGCTAGCAGCTGTTGTGATCGGGGCAGTGTTCTCACTTTTCCATGCCGTTGCTTCTATTTCTTTCCGTGCCGATCAAACAGTATCAGGGGTAGCAATTAACTTACTAGGCTTAGCCGCGACAGTTTTCTTAGTAAAAATGATTTATGATAAAGGTCAAACAGATATGATTGACCAACCAATACGTCGTTTTGGTATTCGTTATTTAGAGGATATTCCTTTCTTTGGTCGTTTATTGTTCCATGATGTTTATAGCACATCTATTTTAGCGTTTGTTGTAGCAATTGGCGCATGGTTTATCATTTATAAAACGCCATTTGGATTGCGCTTACGAGCTGTTGGTGAACATCCAATGGCAGCAGATACTATGGGGATTAACGTAAATAAAATGCGTTACATTGCCGTAATGATTTCTGGGGCTCTAGGTGGCCTTGGCGGTGCAGTTTATGCACAAACAATTACACATGACTTCTCACATGCAACAATTGCTGGTCAAGGTTTCATGGCCATTGCCGCTATGATTTTCGGGAAATGGCATCCAATGGGTGCACTAGGTGCAGCATTATTCTTCGGTTTAGCGCAAACATTAAGTATTGCAGGGAACCAAATTCCATTTATCGAGAATGTGCCAGCCGTTTATCTGCAAATTTTACCATATGTCCTAACAATCCTTGCTTTAGCAGGCTTTATTGGTAAAGCAAATGCACCAAAGGCAAGTGGCCAACCTTATATTAAAGGTAAACGCTAAGAAAAATGAATTATCAGAGACTGAGCGATCGTTGCTCAGTCTTTTTTTTTATGCAATTGGTGTAATTATTAATTTTTCCCATACATACTTTGGATTCCTTTTGCAATTATAGACAATAGACATGTATAGTATGTGTAGTACATCGTTATATTAAGAAGGATAGGAGGGTTTTTATATGTTTAAAACAATACCTTTTGCAAAAGGTGTCAATTTGCATATCCGACAAACAACCCAATTTAAAACTGTAAATTTTTCAATAAAATGGAGAAGAGCATTAACGGCTAAAAGTGCATCAGAACGTACAGTGTTAACCAATGTACTGCAGCACAGTAATGCTAAATATAAGACAACTGCTGCATTTCGTAGCTTTTTAGATGACTTGTACGGCACTGTTTTATATTTTGATACATCGAAGCGAGGGAATGAGCATACGGTGCTACTAAATGTAGAGACTGTAAATGACCATTATCTTGCGAATACAAGTGTGTTAAACGACGTACTTGGTTTATTGCACACGGCTATTTTTGAGCCTAATTTAGAAAATGATGCCTTTAAGGAATCAATTGTTGAACGTGAAAAGAAAACAGTTATTCAGCGTATTGAATCTATATTTGACGATAAATCCCGCTTTGCTCAGTTCCGTTTACAACAAATTTTAAGACCGAATGAGCCTGCATCGATTTCAGCAAATGGTAGTGTAGAGGAAATTCAAAAAATTACACCGGCTTCCTTATATGAGGCGTATCAATCCATGCTAGCTAACGATAAAATTGATATTTATGTTGCTGGTGATATTAATGAAGAGGAAGTCGTCGCAAAATTAAAAAAGGCGCTACCATTTAAAGATCGCACACCTGAAGAAGTTCCGGCGGTACTTCCCCAAAAACACCCTGACAATGATTATGTTAGAGAACAGCATGAAATGAAGCAAGGTAAGCTCCATATTGGCTTTAGCACGCCAGTAAGATTTGGTGATGCGGACTTTGCTAAAATGCAAATTTTTAATGGCATTTTTGGTGGCTATCCACATGCTAAATTGTTTATGAATGTTCGTGAAAAAGAGAGCCTTGCTTATTATGCATCAAGTTCATACGCATCGCATTACGGTCTCGTTTTTGTTGTCTCTGGTATCGAGCCTAAAAATGAAGAAAAAGCTCTAACGCTAATTAAAGAGCAACTTGCTGTCATGCAGGCTGGAGATATTACTGATTTAGAGCTGGAGCAAACAAAAGCTATGCTGACGAATCAGCTTAAAGAGTCGCTAGATTCTGCTCGTGGACAAATCGAAATTTTTGATCAATATAAAGACTTACCTGAGGAATTCTCTGTTGAAACTTGGGCAAATAAGTGGAAAGCTGTAACAAAGGAAGATGTTGTTGCAATGGCAAAGCAAGTGCAGCTTGAAGCAGTTTATTTCTTATGTGGAAAGGAGCAAGCGGCACAATGAAAACAATTGAATTTAAACAATTAGATGAAACACTTTATTATGAAAAGCTAGACAATGGCTTAGATGTTTATATTTTGCCAAAAAAAGGCTTTTCCAAAACATTTGTTACATTTACAACAAAATACGGCTCTGTTGATCGTACGTTTGTGCCCATTGGTGAAACGGAAAGTATCACTGTGCCAGATGGCATTGCTCACTTTTTAGAGCATAAAATGTTTGAAAAAGAAGATGGGGATGTTTTCCAAAAGTTTAGTGAGTACGGCGCTTCGGCTAATGCCTTTACATCGTTCACACGTACGGCTTATTTATTTTCTTCTACTGACAATATTTATAAAAGTACAGAAACTTTATTAAATTTTGTACAAGAGCCATATTTCACTGAAGCTACTGTCAACAAAGAAAAAGGAATTATTGGGCAAGAAATTACCATGTATGATGATCAGCCCGATTGGCGTTTATACTTTGGTACGATTGAAAATATGTATCATCATCATCCAGTGAAAATAGATATTGCAGGTACAATTGAATCGATTGATGGTATTACAGCTGAGCATCTATATACATGTTACAACACATTTTATCATCCATCTAATATGCTGTTATTTGTTATTGGCGCTGTGGATCCAGAGCAAATGATGACTTTTATTCGTGACAATCAAGGTAAAAAAGAGTTTCCGGAGCCTACGCCGATTCAACGTTTCTTCGATAAAGAACCAACAGAGGTTGCAATTAAAGAACGTACATTAAATATGGATGTTCAAAAGCCAAAAGTATATGTCGGTTTGAAAGCAAAAGAAACTAATTTATCAGGTCAGGAAATGTTAAAACATGAGCTATCTGTGCAAATTGCGCTTGAGCTTATTTTCGGACGCACATCAAGTTTTTATGAACGTGTCTATGAAGAAGGATTAATCGATGAAACCTATGCATTTGATTTTACTTTAGAAAATGGTTTTGGCTTTGCCATGATTGGTTCTGATTCAACAGAGCCAGATGGGTTATCAAAGGCAATTAAGGAAGAACTAGCAAAGTATGATGGAAATGCACACTTTGAAAGTGCTGATTTGGACCGTATCAAACGTAAAAAAATTGGATTCTTCTTACGTGCGCTTAATTCAATTGAATTTATTGCAAACCAATTTACACGCTATTCCTTTAATGACATGAATTTATTTGATGTTGTACCAGTACTAGAGACATTAACAGTTGAGGATTTAAAGAAAGCATTTGCTTCTATTCAAGGTGAATCTCAACAAACTGTTTTTAAAATTTTACCAAGCAAGCAGGGAGCACAGTGAAAAAATTTGCCCTTGTTTTAGGTGCATCAGGTGAGATTGGTCGTGCTATTTGTCAAAGCTTAGCTGAAGACGGTTGGTCCATCTATGTGCATTATTCACAAAATAAGAATGCGGCACAGAGTTTATGTGATTCGCTTACTACATCTTTCCCTGCACAAGAGTTTATGCTTGTTCAGGGGGATTTTTCAACCATAAAAGGAGCAGAAATGGTCGCAGCACAAATTTTTAATGTGCAGGCCATTGTCTTTGCTAATGGACAAGCCCATTATTCATTGCTTGAAGATACATCAGTGGAGGATATGGAAGCCTTATGGCGTGTTCATGTTCAAAATCCAATGCGTTTGACTGCTTTACTTTCTAAAAAGCTGCGACAACATGATGTAAGCTATGTACTATTTATTGGTTCAATTTGGGGAGAGGCTGGCTCAGCGGGTGAAGCACTTTATGCTACGGTTAAAGGTGCCCAGCATGCTTTTGTTAAATCCTATGCGAAAGAGGCAGCACTATCTCAAATTCGTGTAAATGCCATCGCTCCTGGTTTTATCAATACGTCAATGAACAGCCATTTAAGTCAAGTGGAGCTAGACTATATTTTAGAGGATATTCCTTTAGGCACCATCGGACAAACTACGGATGTAGCTGAAATGGTTCGTTTTTATTTGTCTGGTAAAGCTGATTATGTCACAGGACAAATCATAAGATTAAATGGTGGTTGGTACATATAATATTCTCTTCTGCACATACTACAAATGTAAAGGAGGAGGAACATATGACCATTTTAGAAAACTGGCAAAAATGGACATCGTTTTTAGGGCAAAACGTTATGCAAGCTGAATCAAGCGGCATGCCAAAGAAAATGATTCAAACGGCTGCTGTCCAAATTGGTGAGTATTTGGCGACAAATGTCGACCCTAAGAACGAACAAGAGCGAGTGCTGTCGGATTTATGGGGCGTTGCCTCTGAAGATGAGAAGCATGCATTAGCGAATTGTGTCATTAAACTTGTACAAAATAAGCATGTGCAGTAAATAAAAGAGGAGAGCCTATCTCCTCTTTTTTCTATATAAAAAAGCTATTTATCGCTGAAAATGAGAACGTATGTAAGCCTAATCTGCGAACACCAAAAAAAATTAGTAAATAACGTCGTAATTCCATGTATTCTAACTTTCCATTACATAAAAAATCAGCTATGATGGAACTTATAAAGGATTTTTTACGTTAACTAATAGGAAGGGAACGAGTGTGTTGAGCGATTGGTACTTTGAATATGAAATTCAGGTGAATCGCCCTGGATTATTAGGAGATATTGCTTCACTTTTAGGGATGCTTCGTGTCAATATTATTTCAATAAATGGTGTCGACGAGGATCGACGTGGTATGTTAGTGCATACAGACAATGATGAGGCGATTGAACGATTTCGTACAATCGTTTCGACAATGGAACATATTAACGTAACCAAATTTCGACAACCAAAACTTCGTGACCGTCTAGCTATTAGGCATGGTCGCTATATTCCTCGAGATGCAGACGAAAAAAACACTTTCCACTTCGTAAGAGACGAACTTGGTATTTTAGTCGATTTTATGGCGGAACTCTTTAAAAAAGAAGGACATAAGCTAATTGGTATACGTGGCATGCCACGTGTTGGGAAAACCGAATCCATTGTAGCTGCAAGTGTCTGTGCCAATAAAAAGTGGATTTTTTTATCGTCTACAATGATTAAACAAACAGTTCGAAATAAGCTTGTGGGTGATGAATTTAGTCGTAACAATATTTTTATTCTAGATGGTATTGTGACTCGACGTTCAACTGATGAGCGACATCTGCAATTAGTGCGTGAAATGATGAATATGCCATGTATTAAAGTTGTAGAGCATCCAGATATGTTCGTTCAGCATTCTGAATATAAAATAGAGGATTTTGATTATATTATTGAACTGCGTCATCACACAGATGAAGAAATTACCTATGAGATAATGGAAAAAAATCACATGTCCGAATCCGATTCATTTGGAGGATTTAATTTTTAATTTGATGTTAAAGTAGGTGTTATTAGTGGCAGAATTAGGTACTCGACTAAAAGAGGCGAGACTGTCTAAAGGCTACAGCTTAGACGATTTACAAGAAATAACGAAAATTCAAAAGCGTTATTTAGTAGGAATTGAAGAAGGCAATTATTCTATTATGCCTGGTTCGTTTTATGTACGAGCTTTTATTAAACAATATGCAGAAGCGGTTGGTTTGGACGCTGAAGAAATTTTAGAGACATATAAAAATGAACTGCCAAGCACTCCAAATGATCAATTAAGTCAATCTATGTCGAATAGTCCTAGCAGAAGAAAGGTATCGAAAGGCCCTTCCAACAAAATGATGGAGGCAATGCCAAAAATCATTGTTGCTTTATTTATTGTTGTTATCATTGTAGCTATATGGATACTATGGCAATCAAAAAACAGTTCAGGGACAAGCGAAGAAGTAAATCCAACTCCTGAGATGGAATATGATACAAATGTTAAGCCAATTGATAGTGAAAAAGATAAAAAAGACAAAGAAAATAAAGATGCACAAAAAAATGATAAAGAAGATACAAACTCTACAGATGAAACACCAATTGATGAAGATCAAACAGATCAAACTGAAGAGATGAAACAAACAATTTCTGCGGGTACTATTGAGACAGATGGAGCGACAACTTCTTATACGTTAACAGGTACAAAGACTATGAAAATTAAAGTCGAAGTATCAGGTCCTACTTTTGTTGGTATTCGTGACCAACAACAACAAGAATTATTAACAGATACACGTGTCTATAATGCTGGTGAAGTAATTGAATATGACGCTACAGCGCAAAATTATGTACGTATCCGTCTTGGTAATTCAACGCAGGCTAAAATCTATATTAATGACGAACCTCTAACGTATGCACAACAAATTGTAACGCAAAATATCGTCATCAATTTCAATAAAGAACAGTAGTCATCATCTGATGGCTACTTTCTTTCATCATGAAAGGTGTTAGAAAAATGAATATTCCAAATAAAATTACCATCTCTCGAATCTTGCTTATTCCATTCTTTGTCATTGTTATGATGTTTGATTTCGGCTGGGGAACATTGACATTATTTGGTGCAGAGATGCCAATCCATCATTTTATAGGTGCACTTATTTTTATCTTTGCTTCAACAACTGATTGGGTGGATGGTTATTATGCACGTAAGTATAATCTTGTGACAACGTTTGGGAAATTTTTAGATCCCTTAGCTGACAAATTACTTGTCTCAGCAGCCTTTATTTTAATGGTAGAACTTGATATGGCGCCTGCCTGGATCATTATCATTATTATTAGCCGTGAATTTGCAGTAACTGGCTTACGTCTAATTTTGGCAGGTGGAGGAGAAGTTGTAGCTGCTAATCAGCTCGGTAAAATAAAAACTTGGGCACAAATTGTAGCGATTGCTGCTGCTCTTTTACACAATACAATCTTTACACTAATTGGTATTCCATTTGATATGATCATGCTTTATATTGCATTGTTCTTTACGCTTTGGTCTGGGTGGGATTATTTCTATCTAAACAGACGTGTTTTACTTGAGTCTAAATAAGAAAGGTCTTGTGAATCATGAATGCTGAAATTCTTGCTGTTGGCTCTGAGTTATTATTAGGTCAAATTACGAATACAAATGCGAGATTTATCTCAAGTCAGTTATCAGAGCTTGGTATAAACGTTTTTTATCACACAGTAGTTGGAGATAATGCGCAACGGTTAGAACAAGCTATTGAAGTGGCGGAGTCTCGTGCTGATCTCATTATTTTTTCGGGAGGGCTTGGACCTACGAAGGATGATTTAACGAAGGAAACGATTGCACGTCACCTCGGTGTTTCTCTTGAATTTGACGAAGTGGCATTAACGTATATTGAGCAATTTTTTGCCAAACGAGGACGTCCAATGACGGAGAATAATCGTAAACAGGCATTAATTTTAGCTGGTAGTGAAGTGCTAGCCAATCACCATGGCATGGCTCCTGGTATGATTTTAACAAAGAATGATCGTACCTATATTTTACTTCCAGGACCTCCAAAAGAGCTAGAACCAATGTTTCAATTTGAGGCCAAACCTAAGCTAGCAGCGATGCTGAATGATGGAGGGATCATTGCATCTCATGTCATGCGTTTTTATGGCATTGGTGAGGCCGAGCTCGAAGTACGTGTTCAAAGTATATTAGATGCACAAACAAATCCAACGGTTGCTCCACTTGCTTCTGATGGAGAGGTAACATTGCGCGTGACAGCTAAAGCAGCAACAGAGCAACAAGCTCAACAGTTAATTGCTGCAAAAGTTGCAGAGATACAGGCACTAGTTGGAGAGTATCAATATGGTGTAGATGATGATTCACTTGCATCTAAAACAGTTGAAATGTTACTTGATAATAAGCTAACAATTGCAGCTGCAGAAAGTTTAACAGCTGGGTTATTTCAATCTGAACTTGCTGAAATTCCCGGAGTAGGCAATGCACTTATCGGAGGCATTGTTACGTATGCAGCAGAT
Source organism: Lysinibacillus irui (assembly GCF_028877475.1). Lineage (NCBI taxonomy): Bacteria > Bacillati > Bacillota > Bacilli > Caryophanales > Bacillaceae > Lysinibacillus > Lysinibacillus irui. Next base: position 1,083,676 of record NZ_CP113527.1, read on the forward strand.
GCGAAAGTAAAACAGCTTGGTATTTCACAAGAATTAATTGATACACATGGTGTTGTCAGCAGCGAGTGTGCAGCGGCAATGGCGAGTGCTGTACGTGAAAAGTTTTCAACGAATATTGGCATTGGTCTTACGGGCGAAGCAGGCCCTACTGCGCATGATCACCAACCTGTAGGTACGGTTTGGATAGGTATTGCCATTGAGGATGAGGAGCCACTTACATATTTACTTCATTTATCTGGTATGCGCAATACGAATCGACTTCGTGCAGTGAAATTTACATGCCATTATTTAATGCAGTTATTAGAAGAGCGTGGATATACAAAACGATATAGATAGAGTAAAAAATAGGAATTTGGGTAGAGGAAAACTATCCAAATTTTTATTTTGAAGAAAAATCGAATAAATGTTCGCTTTTTTCTTGCGTGTTTTCTCAAAAACAAGTATAGTAGAGATAGACAAAAACAGTGAACAGTTTTCGAAGGAGGAAAATGAATGAGTGATCGTAAAGCAGCCTTAGAACAGGCTCTAAAGCAAATTGAAAAGAATTTTGGTAAAGGTTCTATCATGAAACTCGGCGAAAAAACCGATTTAGAAATTGCGACATCTTCAAGTGGTTCGTTAGCACTTGATGCAGCATTAGGAGTAGGCGGATATCCACGTGGACGTATTATTGAAGTATACGGCCCAGAATCATCTGGTAAAACAACAGTTGCGCTTCATGCCATTGCGGAAGTTCAAGCAAAAGGTGGACAAGCTGCATTTATCGATGCAGAGCATGCATTAGATCCAGTTTATGCGCAAAAATTAGGCGTCGATATTGACGAGCTATTACTTTCACAGCCAGACACAGGGGAGCAAGCACTTGAAATTGCAGAAGCATTAGTGCGTAGTGGTGCTATTGATATTATCGTTATTGACTCCGTTGCTGCCTTAGTACCAAAAGCTGAAATTGAAGGGGATATGGGTGATTCTCATGTCGGCCTACAAGCACGTTTAATGTCTCAGGCATTACGTAAACTTTCAGGTGCGATTAATAAATCAAAAACGATTGCTATTTTCATTAACCAAGTTCGTGAAAAAATTGGTGTCATGTTCGGAAACCCTGAAACAACACCAGGTGGACGAGCTCTTAAATTCTATAGCTCTGTCCGTTTAGAAGTGCGTCGAGCAGAAGCTATTAAACAAGGTAATGATATTGTTGGTAACCGTACAAAAATTAAAATTGTTAAAAATAAAGTAGCGCCGCCTTTCCGTACTGCTGAAGTGGATATTATGTATGGTGAAGGTATTTCTAAAGAAGGCGAAACAGTTGATTTAGGTGTAGAATTAGATATTGTCCAAAAAAGTGGTTCTTGGTATGCATATGGTGATGAACGTCTAGGTCAAGGTCGAGAAAATGCTAAACAATATTTAAAAGAAAATGTTGCTGTTATGGAAGACATCGCAAATAAAATTCGAGCTTCTTATGGTATTGCAGCTTCTTCTTACACAATTGCTGCTCATGATGAAGAAGAGATGGATGAAGAATTGATGTTACTTCTTGAAGAAGAATAATAAACGATTGCATTGTTCCCATTTTTTGAGGGAACAATGCTTTTTTTTGTCTATATTCTTAAACTTTTACCCATAATAAGAGTAATGCCGTCTATCTCAAGGTGTTATTTCTTATGTACTGTTTTTATATTAATTGTATTTAAGATGAAATTTTTTCTAGTGTAAAAGTAATAGGGTGAAAAATAACCGAATGGATAGGACTTACTTTTTTTGGCTGAAGGGCGAACAGACGCCCGACTATCCTTGACAGAGCTTAAGGCTAGCTATACAATTAAATATGTATAATTTCTGAATTATGACTTTAAATAGGCAGTACATTTTATCTTCATTTACCTAGTGTTTTCTAGTGAAATGGACATCACACATTTAGAATATTGTTGAGATTTTCCCTTTCATATAGATGTCTAAACACCTACTAAATGAAGCTAGAGCCTTTGGCTAATAGAACGGATTTTGTGTAAATTCAATCAAAATCTGGCGCAATTTCGCCAAGGCGCGATAGATGTATGCGCCGACTGAAACAGTAATACCCAAATAGCAAGAGGAGGTGTTCATATGGATGGAATTACTATCATCTCCGCTTTGCTTGGACTCATCGTTGGTGCCGCTGTTAGCTATATCTACATGAAAAAAGTGAATGACTCAAAAATCACTGGTGCTAAACATGTTGCTGAAACAATCGTTGAAGAAGGAAAACGAGAAGCGGAGGCAATGAAGAAAGAAGCACTACTTGAAGCCAAAGATGAAACTCACAAATTTCGTACTGAAGCCGAAAATGACATTCGTGAACGTCGTTTAGAACTTCAAAAACAAGAGAACCGTTTATTGCAAAGAGAAGAGAATCTTGATCGCAAGGATGATGCTCTAAATAAGAGAGAAGCAGGCTTAGAGCGTAAAGAACAAGCTCTAGCTGAAAGACAACAGCATATTGAACAGATGGAGAGCAAAGTGGACGAGCTCGTAGCACTACAAAAAACAGAGCTAGAACGTATTTCTGCTTTAACTAGAGATGAAGCTAAAACAGTTATCCTAAATGAAGTAGAAAAAGAGTTAGCGACTGATATTGCTGTGATGACGAAGGAAGCTGAAACACGTGCGAAAGAAGACTCAGATAAAAAAGCACGTGAAATTTTATCATTAGCATTACAACGCTTTGCGGCAGATCATGTAGCAGAAACAACTGTATCTGTTGTGAACTTGCCAAATGATGAAATGAAAGGTCGTATTATTGGTCGTGAAGGCCGTAATATCCGCACATTGGAAACATTAACAGGGATTGATTTAATTATTGATGATACTCCTGAAGCGGTTATATTATCAGGCTTTGATCCAATTCGTCGTGAAACGGCTCGACTTGCACTTGAAAAACTTGTACAGGATGGTCGCATCCACCCAGCTCGCATTGAGGAAATGGTGGAGAAAGCTCGACGTGAAGTGGATGAACAAATCCGCGAAACAGGTGAGCAAACTACATTTGAAATTGGCATTCATAATTTACATCCAGATTTAATGAAAATTTTAGGCCGTATGAAATATCGTACAAGCTATGGACAAAACGTCCTAAAACATTCAATTGAAGTCGCACATTTAGCAGGATTACTTGCTGCTGAACTTGGTGAAGATGTAGCGTTAGCTCGTCGTGCAGGCTTATTACATGATATTGGGAAAGCAATTGACCATGAAGTTGAAGGTAGCCACGTCGAAATCGGTGTGGAACTAGCAACGAAATATAAGGAACATCCGGTTGTTATCAACAGTATTGCTTCGCATCATGGTGATACTGAAGCAACATCTGTTATTGCGGTATTAGTTGCAGCGGCTGATGCATTATCAGCAGCTCGCCCAGGTGCACGTAGTGAAACACTTGAAAACTATATCCGCAGACTTGAAAAGTTAGAGGAAATTTCAGAAAGCTATGATGGTGTAGAAAAATCTTTTGCTATTCAAGCTGGACGTGAAATTCGTATTATTGTACAACCTGAAAAAATTGATGATTTAGCATCTCATCGTCTTGCACGAGATATCCGTAAACGTATTGAGGAAGAGTTGGATTATCCAGGTCATATTAAAGTAACAGTCATTCGCGAAACACGTGCTGTGGAGTATGCGAAATAATATTGAATGTTAGAGGTTTCTTTAGATTATTATCTAGAGAGCCTCTTTTTTAGTAGAGGTAGAGTCATGTTTGAGGAGCATCCATCATAAAAAAGAACAAGGCTAGGTTTTGATTAACGATGAAAGATGTGATAATCATGATCGATCTCCATGCACATATCTTATATGATGTGGATGATGGACCAAAAAATGAGATGGATTCCTTGGAAATGCTAAGGCAAGCTGCTAAAGAAGGGATTACAGAGATTATTTGTACATCCCATGCTAGACACCCACAATATCATGTCACTTATAGAAAAGTGGTAGAGCAAGTAAATGATTTACAACAATTATTACATCATCATCAAATTCCAATTACACTCCATACAGGCCACGAAATTCGCTTACATGATAATCTCCCAATATTACTACAACAACAGCAACTTCATCCATTAGCACAGTCAAAATATATCTTATTAGAACTTCCTTCGAGCACTATTCCGGCTTATACGATAGAGATGATAAGGAGCTTAAAAACATTTGGCTATATACCAATCTTAGCTCATCCAGAACGAAATTTTGCCATTAAAGAAAATCCAAAAAAACTAGAGGCCCTTATTCAACAGGGAGTATTGACACAATTGACAACAGGTAGTTTAACAGGATTATATGGAAAGGACATACAACGTTTATCCCTCGCTTTAGTGAGAGCAAATTACATTCATACGATTGGCTCAGACGCACATGATTTACAAAAAAGAAGTTTCTTCTTTCAATCAGCACTGCACTATCTGGAGAAAAAGAAAGAAATAGATACAATCACTCGCCTCTTAGATAATAATGCAAGAGTTTTAGCGAACAAGCCTATTTTGCCACTTGAGTTAGATGATATGGCTATAAAGAAACGATGGCTTATATTTTAAACGTCTTTGTTAGAATTGAGCGTGAAAAAAGATGCAATTGCTCTATACATTACTGTTTAGCTTACTTGTTTTTATGAGCCTGATGCAGCCTGTCGCTGGTATTTTCCATAAGTTATCCTTATTAATCAGCCTGTTAATCATACTCGTCTCTTTTTTCATCCATAAAAAAATATTCATTCACAATGTACAAGCTAGTGTTTTTTTTAGTATGTATACTTTTTTTTGTGTGATATCAGCAGGGGTGAATCAGGATATGGTTCTCCTGAAAAACAGTCTACAATTAATGTGCATGTTCATAGCAGTTTCAATTTTTTTTAATGATCTTGTCAAAGAACAGGTAATAGAAATTGTTTTGAATAGTGTTTTAATGGCCTATATACCATTTTTAGCTTTATGTTTTCAGCAAGCAAATTATATGTTTTCAGCTTTTTCAGGTGTATTTGAGAACCCAAATACGATGGGGTTTTCAATGATTGGTTTAATGATCGTTGTACTCATGAGATTGTATAAGGTGGCAATGCAGATGCTACATGGACAACAACAGGTAAACTACATATGGTCTTTTATTCTTTATATGACCGTTTATATATTTACTTTGTATGTCATCTTGCTATCTAATGCCCGCACTTCCTTGTTAACGGTTTCTATTGCCACAGTTGTTGTATTGTTTTGTATTGTCAAAAGCATGAACAAAACCTTTTTACCACTCTTAAAATTGATTTTACTCTTTGTAGGTGCAGGTTTAGTGGTGGTGATAGTGATGATCAAATTGGACATAATGCAAGAGGCGGTACAAAGTATTTTATCGAAAATGGAAAAAAAGTCGACGAACATAACAGATGGTCGTCTTGAAATTTGGCATTATGTTATTGAGCATTTTCGTTTCTGGGGACACGGTGTTGAATCACTGTGGTCGATAGGTGTTGCTCATGCACATAATACATTCGTAAATATTGTACAAGAAACAGGATTGATGGCATTGATTAGCTATTGTTTGTTCTTATTGGCAATCGTCAAAGGATATCGTCATATGAATAAACAAGCAATCGTATTTATGGGCTTAGTAATGGTAGCCGCTCTAGGGGTTTCTACATTTGAAATACTATATTTTAATATGCTTCATATTCTTGTATTTGTTGTGAGTGGCACTATTTATAATAAAGGCAAAATCACAATTACATCTGAATAACCAATAGGCTTGTTTAATATACTTTATTAGCATTGCGCACATTTGCCAATTAGGAGGGGATCCATTTTGAATGAAGAAATGACAATACAAAGTCTAGTAAAAGTAATGCTAAAACGTTGGCTCCTTATCCTAATGCTCACTATTCTATCAATAGGCGTTGCTTTATTGATTAGTTACTTTATTCAAACACCCATTTATGAAGCGGAAACCCAAATATTGGTCAATCAAAAAAGCTATGAAAATCAGCAACTAGTAGGGGCACAGAATGTTGATACGGATCTTCGGTTAATTAATACGTACAATGTCATTATCAAAAGCCCTGTTATTTTAGCGAAGGTTATTGAAGTGCTAGTACTTGATACGACGCCAGAGAAATTAATGAGGCAAATTGAGGTTTCGAGCGCCAATAACTCCCAAGTAGTGAACATTCGAGTACAAGATGAGAATAGTGAGAGGGCAGTAAAAATAGCTAATACGATTGCAGAAATATTTAAAGAGGAAATCCCTGTATTAATGCATGTAGACAATATTAATATTCTTTTTGTAGCACAAAATAGTGAGCATCCAGTACCTGTTAAGCCAAATAAACTGTTAAATCTTATCATAGCAGCCATCACAGGTTTCAGTTTGGCGATGGTGCTTGCATATTTTTTAGAAAAAATTGATAGGACTATTAAAACAGAACAAGATATTGAGGTTTTATCATTACCAGTGATTGGGGTTGTCAGTAATATAGAAATGCCTACTAGAAAAAAATCTAGAAACAGGGGGTCATCGTAATATTTTCCAAAAGAAAAACAAAAAAATCAACAATGGCTCGTAAGCTGATTACCGTTTCTGATATGACATCCATTCCTTCCGAGCAATATCGTACGATCCGGGCAAATATTAAATTCTCGCAACCTAATCGAGATGTGAGAACTATTTTAGTAACCTCCTCTATCGCTGGTGAAGGAAAATCTACAAATGCAGCAAATATCGGTGTCGTATTTGCGCAAGAGGGTAAAAATGTCCTCATTGTAGATGCAGATATGCGTAAACCAACTTTGCATCATACATTCTATCTTGACAATATTTCGGGACTTTCCTCTGTGTTATCACGCCAATCTACACTACAGGAAGTTATTCAAGAAACCTTTGTTGAAGGAGTGGATATCATTTCGAGTGGGGCCATTCCGCCCAATCCTACAGAGTTGCTAGCTTCTGAAACGATGACCTCGTTTTTAGCTGAAGTGAAAGATCTATACGATATCATTATATTGGATGCACCACCATTACTCTTTTTATCGGATGCACAAATTTTATCAAATAAATGTGATGGCACCCTGTTAATCGTCAACACAGGGGTGGTTGGGAAAGCCGCTGTTATAAAATCAAAATCCATCTTAACGGTTTCCAAAGCCAATATTTTAGGGGTCATCTTAAATAATTATAAGATAAAAGGTAGTACGTACGAGTATTATTACGGAAAAGAATAAGGGTGAGAATATAGCTGTGAAAAAAATCCTGCATATTATTCCAACAACAGATTATGGTGGTATTACCACGATGATTGTAGACATCTTAATGAATACAAACAAATCATTATATCATTTTGATTTTGTGTCGTTTAATAAAGGGCCATACCATGATATTTTCTTACAACAAGATGCAAAGATATTTTATGAGGAATATATTACGCAGCAAGGTCCTCTCTCGTATATAAAAAATATTTATCGAATAATTAAACAACATCAATATGATGCCGTTCATGATCATACAGGCTATCGAGCAGTCTTTACATTACTAGCAGCTCGTTTAGCAGGTGTTCAGTGCCGTGTACTACACAGTCATACGAATGTTGCAGAAGAGTGGAATCATCCAGTCATGTTAACCATGTTGAAGAAACTAAGTGTTTTCAATGCGACTCAATTGGTAGCCTGTAGTGAAAAAGCAGGAGAATTTTGTTTTCATAAAAAACCTTTTGAAATAATAGCGAATCCGATTGATAGCACCAAAATTGAACGCATATCAAATGAAGAGAAGCGGAGTTTGAGGAAGAAATTAAAAATCCAAGATGGCGAGTTAGTATTAGGACATATTGGGCGTTTTGTTCAAGTTAAGAACCATTCTTTTTTAATTGAACTTGCTAGCAATTTAAAACAACAAGGTGTTCCTTTTAAATTAATTTTGATAGGGGATGGCCCCTTAGAACAGGAAGTTCGCGATCTCGTAAAAGCAAAAAACGTAGAGGACTGTGTTCTGTTTTTAGGACAGCGTGCTGATATCATTAAACTACTACAACTTTTCGATAAATTTATTTTACCATCTCATTTTGAAGGGTTTGGAATTGTTCTGTTGGAAGCTCAAGTTTGTGGTACACCATCCATTGTTTCTTCGACTTTACCAAGGGAAGTAGACCTTGATATTGGTTTACTACATTATCTAGATCTACAGGGCGATATAGATTGTTGGCTACAACAAATTGCTAAGAAGAATGTCAAATTGGATGAACATATTATCCAAAACAGTATAATCAATAAAGGACTGGATGTAGAAAATGTTACGCGCCAATTATGCGCTCTCTACAAGTAACAAATTTAAGTCAAAGGATGAGACTATCCAAAAGAAAATTAAAATTACTCATATCATTACCACTATTGGACTTGGGGGAGCCGAAGCAATGCTTTATCGTCTTTTGCAAAATATGGATCGGAATGTGTATGAGGTAGAAGTCATCTGTTTAACAGAGATGGGGACATATGGTAAGTTAATTGAGCAGCAATTACATATTAAGGTATCTATATGTGATATGCGCAGTAATAGTATAAGGGCTGTTCTAGACTGTTATCGATTATGTCGAGGGAGCGACATTATTCAAACTTGGATGTATCATGCGAATTTACTAGGGTATATTCTATCCATTTTGCTCAAAAAGAAATTAATTTGGGGTATTCACCACAGTAATTTAAACAAAAAGGAGAATAAACGCAGGACTATTTTTATTGCCAAGCTTTGTGCAAGATTGTCGAAACGTGTGGATGCCATTATTTCGTGTGGGCCAAAAGTAAAGGAAATACACGAAGCGATTGGCTACAAAGGGAAGCAACATCACGTTATTGTTAATGGAATTAACACAGATGAATATATGCCGAGTAAAAAAAGATACTATTATATGGAACAATTCGGTATAAAAAACCAACCAATCTTGTTGCATGTCGGGAGATGGGATCCCTTAAAGGATTATGAAAATTTGATTGCTAGTTTAAAATGGTTACGTCAGCTTCGACAAAACTTTTATTTATTTTTAGTTGGCTATGAAATCGATACCTTTAATAAGGAATTAATGCTAATGATTGAGGAAGCACAGTTGCAACAGGTAACATTCTTATTAGGTAGTAGAGAGGATGTCCCACAATTAATGGCTGCGGCTGATTTATTTGTTTTATCATCAGCGGGAGAGGGGCTACCTAATGTGCTAGTGGAGGCACTGGCTAGTGGAACCTGCTGCGTAACAACGAATGTTGGCGATTGTGAGTATTTGGTGGGGGATTATGGAGAAGTAGTGTCAGCCAAGGATCCAAAGGCTTTAGCAATGGCAATAAATAAGGCATTAAACTACAGTTCACAGCAATATGCAGAAAGAGCAGGCCACGGTCGTGAGCATGCTTTAGCAAATTTCCAAATTAAACAGGTCGTTGCGCAATACCATGCATTATATCCTACGATACTTGATGAAAAGTCATCCTAACTAATAGAAAGGTGTGCTCATGAAAGAAATTAAGATTGGGGCCATTCTTTCGTATTTGACAATAGGTTGTACGATGATTTCTTCTCTTATTTTCACACCTATTTTGATCGCACTCCTTGGTCAGAAAGAATATGGTTTATATTCCTTAATGATAGTACTTGTAGGGTATTTATCTATTTTAGATTTAGGGTTAGGTAATGCCATTATACGCTATATTGCTAGAAATAGAGCCGCAGCGGATAAAACGTTAGAAGCATCTTTAAATGGATTTTTTCTAAGATTATTTATCGGTATTGGCTGTCTTTCATTATTGATAGGATTTTTCCTATTTTCACACGTTGATCTTATTTTTGGTCAAAGCTTATCAAAGGAACAATTAGAAAAGGCCAAGATCATGGGCTATATAATGACCATTAGTTTGGCGATGCAGTTTCCCTTAGGCGTCTTTACTTCCATTCTACAAGCATATGAAAAATTTATTTTTATTAAATTGACAACATTATTACAGGTGATTATACAGCCTCTGACAATGTTGTTTTTTTTGTTACAGGGGACAAATTCGGTGACATTAATAGCTATTATCGCTATTTATAACATTCTTTTTTTAGCGCTAGATGCTATTTATTGTATGAAGGTGCTTTCTATCCAATTTACATTTACCATAAAAAATACAGCACTGATAAAGGAGATTTTTGTCTTTTCATTTTTTATTTTTATAACAGTCATCGTGGATAAAATTTATTGGCAAACTGATCAAGTTCTATTAGGAATATTGAAGGGAACTGCGGATGTTGCCATTTATGCAGTGGCGGTTCAGATTGTGTTGATATTTATGTCACTTGCTTTAGCCATTAGTGGATTATTTTTACCTCGTATTTCGATGCTTGTGACAAAGGAAAATGGATTAGAAGAGATTAATCAACTCTTCATTAAAGTTGGAGCGATTCAATTTTTAGTCGTTGGTTATATATTGGGAGGCTTTTTTCTTTTTGGTCAAGAATTTTTATTATTGTGGTTAGGGAAAGATTTTATCGACATATATGCAATAGTTCTTATTATTATGGTGCCTTTTAGTATTGATCTCATTCAAAACTTGGGGCTTAATGTATTAAAAGCCAAAAACCTTTTTAAATTTAGAACTGTTTTACTAATTAGCGTTGCAGTCGCCAATGTTTTTATATCAATACCAGCTATCTATTTTTATGGAAAAATCGGTACAGCAATGATTACGGCTTGTTCATTATTTATAGGGAATGTAGTGATCATGAACATCTATTACCATAAAAAAATTGGATTAGATATATTCGGATTTTGGAGAAAGGTTGGTAGACTAGTTATCGCTTTTAGCTTGGCCATTTGTATAGGTAAGTTATTATGGGAATTAACAAAACCTCCAATTAGTTGGCTTTCTATTTTGCTTTATATTTTCTACTATACAGTTCTGGTAGCAGGCAGTCTTTTTTGGGTTGCTTTAAAGAAGGAACAAAGAAAAGAGTGGATAGAGTTTTTCCGTAAAGGAGGCGCGAAGTTATGGCGTCCAAAATCTTAGTGAGTGTCATTGTGCCTGTCTACAATGCTGAGAAATACTTGGAGAAATGTCTAACGAGCATATGCCATCAAACATTAAGAGATATTGAAATTATTATGATTAATGATGGCAGTCAGGACCAATCATTATCTATTTTGCAAAATTTCGCTGATCTTGATAAGCGTATTACCGTTTTGGATTTGGAAAATAGCGGTGTAAGTAAGGCGAGAAATATAGGGATTGACCATGCGAATGGACAATTTATCACCTTTGTGGATGCGGATGATTGGCTAGAGGTAACCATGCTGGAGGAACTGTATCAAGCATGTAGGCTAACAGGCTCCAACATTGCAAAATGCGATTTATACTGGCAGGAAGCGGAAGGAAGTAGGCAATTACACTATCCATCCAACACCTATTGTACTTTTAGTGCAATAGAGTGTTTAAATAAATTATTTACAGAAATAGGGGAAAGCCATTTTGGTTTTGCAAGCTGCAAATTGTATGAAAAATCTTTTTTAGATATGCATAGGCTTCGTTTTGATGAAGCGATGAGTTTCGCTGAAGATACTGTTTTTTTAACGAGAGCCGTCCTAAAAAACCAGTCTATCTGCTATGTACCAAGACAACTTTATTATTATAATGTGAACAACGAAAGCTCTTTAACTAAGAAAGCAATGGTTAATTTACGGAATAATTATGATGTCTTGTATAAAAAGCTCTTAATGGAATTACTGCGTGCAGAGGTTTATGCGGAAGTGAAAAATAGCTTTTTGAATTACCAGTTTGAGGGGTTACTAGTTATTCTTCATCAAAGCTCAACGAAACAACAAATGAAGTATGAGATGCAATCCTTTTTAAAGGCTTATCCAGACATACTAAAAGTTAAGTTAATTAATCGCAATATGAAACAGTTTGTTTTTTTAAAACTAATGAAAATGAATTGGTTTAGCCTATCTTCAACACTGATCTATTTGAATGTAAAAAAGCCTAAAGTTATATAGCATTGTAAGATCCGATATTTTATTTTGCGTAATCATGGTCCTCGCGTTACAATGAATGATGGTATGATAGGTGCGAATGAATGTCTCTAAAATCCTATAGAGACGGAATGAAAGAAAGAGTGGTTAAAAAATGAAAGTTTTATTTATTGGCGATATTGTTGGATCAATTGGGCGAGATGCGGTGGAGAAATATTTACCTCGCTTAAAAAAGAAATTTAATCCAGATGTTGTAATCGCAAATGGTGAAAATGCTGCGGCAGGACGTGGGATTACGCGTAATATTTATAATAGCCTATTACAGATAGGTGTAGATGTCATTACAATGGGCAATCATACATGGGATAATAAAGATATATTTGATTTTATTGATGATGCAGACTATTTAATTCGACCAGCCAATTTTTCAAATGAGGCACCTGGTAAAGGAATGGTGCAAATTTCGAAAAATGGCGTGACATTATCTGTCATTAATTTACATGGTCGTGTATTTTTGCCTCCTCATGAAGACCCATTTGCAATGGCGGAACAATTGATTGAGGAAGCACGTCAAACATCACCACTTGTTTTTGTAGATTTTCATGCGGAGGCGACGAGTGAAAAGATCGCCCTTGGCTGGCACTTAGATGGAAAGGCTTCAGCGGTTGTTGGGACACATACTCATGTACAGACAGCAGATGCAAGAATTTACCCGAACGGTACAGCCTATATTACGGATGTTGGTATGACAGGTCCTTATGATGAAATTTTAGGCATGACAAAGGAGAGCGTCATCTATAAATTCCAAACTAATATGCCTTCACGTTTTGAAGTGCCAAAGAAAGGGCGAGAGGTATTAAGTGGATTCTTTGTAGATATTGATGATCGAACAGGGAAAGCTACTGCATGTGAACGTATTTATATAAATGAAGATTATCCGTTTCAAGGATAAAATAAGTCGAAGTTTGTTGGTTTACAACTCTTTTAGTGGGATATAGGATTCTTAGTCTATTTCCTTCTTGCGGAGCATAAAATGTGCTACGGACAATAACTTGAGGTCCAAAAAAGGGGGACATGAGTTGTTGAGCGTAAACACTATTCGCGAAACGGGGAGGAATAATTGTGGATTCATTAAAAGTATCATCACGCTCTAATCCAAATTCAGTTGCAGGTGCATTAGTCGCGGTAATCAGAGAAAAAGGGCAAGCAGAAATGCAAGCAGTTGGGGCAGGTGCACTTAACCAAGCCGTGAAAGCAGTGGCCATTGCACGCGGATTTGTAGCGCCAAGTGGCACAGATTTGATTTGCGCGCCGGCGTTTGCCGATATTTTAATTGCTGGTGAAGAACGTACAGCCTTGAAGCTGCTAGTGGAAAAACGTATTCGATAAAATTGTAATGAAGTAAAATGCCTTGTCACATAATAATGTGGCGAGGCATTTTTTCATGTTCTACATATGATACATGTCACTTGAAAAAGAGGCTTGATTTTGCTTAGATTTGAAAATTACAACTTTATGAACAGGATTTTCAGTCAAAGGTCTGATTTTCGCCTAAATCGTTGAGAAACAATAGTGCAGACGGTTTCTTCGTGTTAAACTTATGAAGGAAAAATAATAGTACACATTGGATTTAAGGAGTTGTTGACATGTTACATCAGCTTTCATGGAAAGTCGGTGGGCAACAGGGTGAAGGGATTGAGAGTACAGGTGAGATTTTCTCAATGGCAATGAATCGTCTAGGTTATTTCCTATACGGTTATCGTCACTTCTCTTCTCGAATTAAAGGTGGCCATACGAATAATAAAATTACAGTTCGTCCAACAGAAGTACGTGCAATTGCGGATGATTTAGATATTTTAGTGGCATTCGATCAAGAAACAATCGATGTCAATTATAAAGAGCTTACAGAGAACGGTGTTATTTTAGCAGATGCGAAATTTGATCCTGTTAAACCAGAAGATTCAAAGGCACCTTTATTTGCTGTACCATTCACTGAAATCGCAGCAGAACTTGGTACTTCGTTAATGAAAAATATGGTGGCAATAGGATCTACCGCGTCATTACTAAATTTAGAGGATGCCGTGTTCCAAAATGTTGTTGATGATATTTTTGGTAAGAAGGGCGAAGAGGTCGTTCAAAAAAATATGGAAGCCATTACACGTGGTCGCCAAATTATGAATGAGCTTTTAGGTGATCGTGTAGGTGAATGGGAGCTTGCACCTGCAGATGGTAAACGTCGTATGTTTATGATTGGGAACGACGCTGTGGCGCTTGGTGCATTAGCTGCTGGGACACGCTTTATGGCTGCATATCCAATTACGCCAGCTTCTGAAATTATGGAATACTTGATTAAAAAATTACCGAAATTCGGCGGGACAGTCATCCAAACGGAAGATGAGATTGCTGCAGCTACGATGGCTATTGGTGCTAACTTTGGTGGTGTACGTTCCTTTACTGCTTCTGCAGGTCCTGGTCTTTCATTAATGATGGAAGCAATAGGTCTTTCAGGTATGACAGAGCAACCATTAGTAGTAGTCGATACACAACGTGGAGGTCCTTCAACGGGATTACCAACAAAGCAAGAGCAATCAGACCTAATGGCTATGCTTTACGGAACACATGGTGAAATTCCTAAAGTAGTCATCGCACCTTCTACTATGGAGGAAGCATTCTTTGATACAATCCAAGCATTTAATATTGCAGAGGAACTACAATTACCAGTTATCTTAATGACAGATTTACAATTGTCACTAGGGAAACAATCTGTAGAACCGTTCGATTACAATAAAATCGAAATTCGTCGAGGGAAAATAGTTACAGACGAATTGGAAGAAGCGGCAGATAAAGCCTACTTCAAACGCTATGAAGATACAGAAGATGGCATTTCACCTCGTGTATTACCAGGTAAATTACATGGTATTCACCACGTTACGGGTGTTGAACATGATGAAACAGGTAAGCCATCTGAAGCAACGGGTAATCGCCAAACGCAAATGGATAAACGTTTCCGTAAGTTAGCTAAATTAAAATTTGATAACCCAGTATATGTCAATGCCCCACATGAGGAAGCTGAGATTTTATTAGTAGGCTTTAACTCAACAAGGGGTGCTATTGAAGAAGTGCAAGAACGATTAAATGCGCAAGGAATGAAGGTAAATCATGCACATATTCGCTTAATTCACCCATTCCCATCTGCGGAAATGGCTCCTCTTGTAGCAAAAGCGAAAAAAGTGATTGTTGTCGAAAATAACTATACTGGTCAACTAGCTAATATTATGAAGATGAATATTGGTGGTCATGAGAAGATTGCAACAATTACTAAATACAATGGTACACCATTCTTGCCAGGTGAATTAGAAAATCGTGTGAAGGAGTTGACTCGCTAATGGCAACATTTAAGGATTTTCGTAATACAGTGAAGCCAAATTGGTGCCCAGGTTGTGGAGACTTCTCCGTACAAGCAGCTATTCAACGTGCTGCTGCAAATGTCGGCATTGAACCAAATGAACTGGCTGTCATTTCTGGAATTGGTTGTTCAGGTCGTATCTCAGGCTATATTAATTCTTATGGATTCCATGGTATCCATGGCCGTGCACTTCCAATTGCACAAGGATTAAAAATGGCCAATCGTGATTTACATGTCATCGCTTCAGGTGGTGATGGTGATGGATTTGCTATCGGTATGGGGCATACAATTCATGCGATCCGCCGTAATATCGATATCACTTATATTGTAATGGATAACCAAATCTATGGCTTAACAAAAGGTCAAACATCTCCACGTTCTGCTGCCGGATTTATTACGAAATCTACACCAGGTGGAGCGATTGAGCCATCATTAAAACCGTTAGAGGTAGCATTAACAAGTGGTGCTACATTTGTGGCACAAGGTTTCTCTACAGATATTAAAGAATTAACAGCTTTAATTGAAGCTGGTATTAACCATAAAGGCTTCTCATTTATCAATGTCTTCTCACCTTGTGTAACGTACAACAAAGTGAACACATATGATTGGTTTAAAGAAAACTTAACAAAACTAGCAGATGTGGAAGGCTATGATCACTCAGATCGTGGAATGGCGATGCGTACAGTAATGGAACATGAGGGCTTAGTAACAGGTATTATTTATCATGATACAGAAACAACATCGTATCAGCAAAAAGTACCTGGCTACTCTGAGTTACCATTAACAGATATCGATATCAAAATGAGTGAAAATGATTTTAATGAATTAGTAAAAGAGTTTATGTAAAATATACAGGCAAAGCATTTGGAATGATGTCATTTCCAAATGCTTTTTTTGTTTCGCTATTTATAAAACTGAATTTGGAATCCTTATAAAATCCTTATATTTATTTTTTATACTAAGGTCATCGAAAGGATGATGACTACTTATGAAAGAATTGATTTTGAAAACGGAAAATCTTTATAAAGCTTTTAAAGGTCAAACAATTGTGGACAATTTATCTTTAGAAATCCAACGAAATACCGTTTATGGTTTGCTCGGACCTAACGGAGCAGGGAAGTCAACAACATTAAAGATGATTACTGGCATGCTACAGCCTAATGCAGGGGAAATCATTTTTAATGGGCGTCCATGGACACGAAATGATTTACAAGACATCGGTGTCTTAATTGAAACCCCCCCTCTATATGAAAATTTAACAGCAAAAGAAAATTTAAAAGTTCGAACGGTAGCGTTAGGTCTACCGCAAAATCGTATTGAAGAAGTATTAGAAATTGTAGATTTAACAAATACGGGAAAGAAACGGGCTGGCCAGTTTTCCTTAGGTATGAAACAAAGATTGGGAATAGCCATTGCGCTGTTAAACAAACCAAAGCTATTAATTTTAGATGAACCGACGAATGGGCTAGATCCAATTGGAATTCAAGATCTACGGAAGCTTATTCGCTCATTTCCTGCCCAGGGCATCACAGTTATATTATCTAGTCATATACTGTCTGAGGTGGAACAAGTCGTTGATGACATTGGCATTATTGCTGATGGCAAATTGGGCTATCAGGGAATGGCACCACAGGGACAGGAATTAGAATCTTTATTTATGCAGGTTGTGTCTGCTAATAGAAAGGCAGGCCATTAACATGATAGCAATTATAAAAGCAGAACAATTAAAATGGAAGCGATCTTTTATCCCAAAATTACTTTGGCTTACGCCCATTATGACATTACTTTTAAGTGCTGTACTTATGGGTGGGACTTTCTTTCAAACAGGTGCTTATAACTGGTGGTACTCCATGCTTTTGCCAGGAGCTTTGACGATCTGCTGTGCTTTAGTGGTGGAAAAAGATAAAAAAATGAAATATCATAGTTTACTTGCATTACCACTTAACCTGAAAAAAATCTGGCTTGCAAAAATACTTGCAACAAGTTTATGGTTACTACTAATTACGATTATTTTCTTTATAGGAATCACAGCAGGAGGTTTGCTTTTCAATCATAGTTTACCTCTAACAAGTAGTTTACTGAGTGCTCTCATCATTTTTCTTACGTTTTTGTGGCAAATTCCCTTATGTCTTTTCTTAGCAGCTAAATTAGGCACCTATTTAGCTATTTTGATAAATTTAGTAGCTAATATCATTGGGATTGTTGCTTTTGCAGACGGGGATTTGTGGTATTCTTATCCATTTGCAATTGGAGCACGTTTATTATGTTCAACACTTGGCATATTACCAAATGGTTTGCCAGTTCCAGAAGGAAGCCCATTATTCAATAATAGTGTTATACTTCCAGGCTTACTAATTGCCTTAGCTTTATTTATAATGATTAGCTTCCTGACTGCAAAGTGGTTTCAAAATAGGGAGGCGAAATAGCTGATGGTCATGTTACGATTATTAAGAGCAGAATGTCTTAAAACAAAAAGAACACCTTTTTTACTCACACATCTACTGGTCCCCCTCATTATTTCAGGGATCTTTTTAGCCTACTACACTTATTCACCATGGGATTTTCAAGGAAAGGTAACAGCATATTTTCAGGGATTAGCGTGTGGTTTACCTATTATTATAGGATTGGTGTGTGCTATGGCATCTGAACAGGAGGCAAACGCAGGTCATTTTCAGGTAATGCTGGCTACAACGAACAGAAAAATCATGACATACATGGCTAAACTGTTACTGTTATTGCTCTTTAGCCTTGGAGCTATTTTTCTTTCTATAGCAATTTTTAGTATAGGCTTTATAGAACTATTACATGAAGTACATTTTGATTATTCATTTTATAGTATGGCTGCATGTATTCTGTTCGGCAGTCATGTCATTATATATATATTACATTTATTTGTTAGTCTCCAATTTGGAAAAGGAGCTTCAATTGGACTTGGTATAGTAGAAGCTCTTTTGGTTGCTTTACTGCTTACAGGCTTAGGAGATAGTATTTGGCCATTTTTACCTTATGGATGGAGCGGGCACTTCATTTCCTTATGGATCATAAAGTCTGTAGGAATGGATATAACATTGCTCGAGGCTAGCTTGCGTCATGGTATCATAGCTTGTATAGGAGGCATATTAGTGACCTTTATACTGTCGTGTCTATGGTTTTGGAAATGGGAAGGCAGAGCATCAGAACATTAGGAATGGATTTGAGGGTTAGTTATGGCGAATATATTAGTAGTTGATGATGAGGAAGATATTTTAATGTTGATTAAAAATTCACTTCGAACAGATGATCATTTAGTAACAATTGTATCCGAACCAACAGAAGTTGCTAAGCTAGATCTAGGTATCTTCGATTTAATTTTGCTCGATGTGATGATGCCTGCTATTGATGGCTTTACACTATGCGGACAAATTCGCCATGCAGTGGATTGTCCGATTCTTTTTCTTACTGCTAAATCGCTAGAGGAAGATGTTATGTATGGTCTTGGATTAGGTGCAGATGATTATTTAACCAAACCCTTTGGCATTGGGGAGCTACGTGCAAGGGTCAATGCCCATATTCGACGTGAAAGAAGAGAGAAACGGAGCATTCTTTATATCGATAATGTGCATTTTAATCTTTCAGGTAAAGAGCTTTTTGTTCATAATGAGCGAGTCATGCTAACTAAAAGTGAGTATGAGATATGTGAATTTTTAGCACGTAATCGGGGACAAGTTTTTTCAAAAGAACAAATATACGAAACGATTTTTGGATTTGATGGCAAAAGTGATAGTACGGCGATAACAGAACATATTAAAAATATCCGCTCAAAGCTACATACTTTTGACATAGATGTCATTAACACGGTTTGGGGGATTGGATATAAATGGAGTCAATAAAACCGAGGAAAGGAACACGTCTTCATACATTTTTCCTTAGGTATTTATTATTTCTTTGCATAGGGATTATTTTATTAGGGGCGCTGCTAATGGGTCTATTTATGTTTGCCTTTTCGGCTAATATCATTTTGCCAGCAAATTATGCAGAAACTCAGATTACTAAGGTGAAAGATCATATTGCTTCAAGCAGTTTAGTTACAGACAATATGATTCCTGATCTTGTAGACTACGCTGTTATATCCAATCAAGGGAAATATCTTTCTGGCAATTTAACAGAAAAAGAGGCTCTCCATGCTTTTCATTTGCAGCAAAAGGGGGAGAGGCAGAGTAGCTCTAGGTTTTATACATTTATTGAACGAGAACAGGAAGTGTGTATTCTACGCTATAGTTTAGTTCCCGAGTATCGCTCCACTATAATAAGAAAGTACTTACCCAACCCTCAACTAACAGTGTTACTGTTATTTATTTTAGGAGTAATTTTGCAGGCAACAGTGCTTGCAGTTCATTTCGGCAGAAGGCTTAAACGGAAAATGTCGGGCTTACAAGTGGCCATTGAAAAAATCCAAAATCAAAATTTGGATTTTCATTTAAAACCTTCTGGTATTAGAGAAATAGATGATATTGCACTCTCTTTTGAGCAAATGAAGGAAGCATTAAATCGTTCATTAACACAACAATGGGAGGCAGAGAGGTCGCGAAGAGAACAAATTTCTGCACTTGCCCATGATTTGAAAACACCTCTTACCATTATTCGGGGAAATGCGGAGCTTTTACAAGATACTGTTCAAGATGATATACAAAAAGAATATAATCGTTATATATTAAAAAATACCATTGAAATAGAAAAATTCACAAAGCAATTAATGGACATATCGAAGATGGAACAACATGTTGTGAATGCAAAAACAAATGTAGAATTAGATTCCTTTGTTCATAAGATAGAACAACAAATGAAGGCTCTTGCTTTGGAAAAAAGACTCGAAGTAGATGTAGTGAAAGATAAATTGCCTGCTGTTTTGATGATAGAGGAGGAACTCTTTTATCGGGCTCTTTTAAATGTGATTGTTAATGCTGTTGAATATACACCCAATAATAGCAAAGTCACTTTATCGGTTGCTGGAGAATTAAACTTTGTTCATTTTACTGTGACAGATAGTGGTCCAGGTTTTTCATCGAAAGATATAAAAGAAGCAACCAAGCAATTTTATCGAGGGGATCCAAGTAGGAATTCTGCAAAACATCATGGGATGGGGCTTTACATTGTAGAATCGATTATTCAAAAACATGGTGGAACATTGACGCTAGCTAATAGTTCGATAACGGGTGGAGGAAAAGTGACAATCACAATTCCAACGTCAGGGTTGTAAATCATACTTGTCCACAAAGACCAGGCTTCCGCGTGTATTCCATCTAAGCCTCTGTTAAATTATTAAGAGCTCCCCAAAAAAAGCAGAGGCCAGTACAGGCAATGTTTGTCTAAACAATGCTACAATAAAAGAAAAAAAAGAGGCGATGACCGTGAATAACGTCATTGATTTTATTGCAAAGAAAAAGGAACGTGAAGAAAGAAAGCGTGCACAGGATTTAGAACTTTATGTAGCCACACAGTGCAATTTTCAGCAGCCTGAAAAAATAGATGCTCTTGTAGATGATAAATTGATTGAAGTAAAGGATCATACATTATTTCTGGGCTTTTTATCCATTCTAAAGGATGAGCAAATCGAGCCACTCGCTATTTTTCAGGATGTTTTTACGTTAGAGCCTTCTCGATTTGAGCTGTCCTACAATATGAGATGGTGGTCAGTTGTGCAGCTAGCATTTACATTTTTAACAATTCTAAAGGAACATGAGCCGCATACATATGCAGATTTCTTAGGTCTCTCCAACTAATCAACACAATAAATATTTCATCCCTGTCGTTACATTCGAGTAAGGAATTATTTCGGCTATCTGTCATAGTCTGAAATTGTATGTGATTTTACTTTTCAATACGTCCAATTTTGTGTAAGCTTGGTAATTTTTCGGGTTTTTATTGTACTGTTCTTATTAAATTAGAAAAGAATGGTGGGTTCCATGAAAAAATTAGGTTTACTTAGAATATTGGCATTTATAGTTATAGTGCTAATACTTTTTTCAAATGGGGTACAAGCCCATGATTTTCTTATTTTATTGTTTGCTGTTTTCTTTGTAGGTGTTCCATGGTACCAATTTTTTAAAAGGTAAAATGAATTAGAGCTTAACACATATAGTCGACTTAAAAATTTCTATATTCATTTCTATTCTGTTCAATGCTTAATATTTTGATTGCTGTCGAAACCATAAATTTATCTAAAAAACTCACACATTTTGATTATTTTCCTCAAAATGTGTGGGTTTTATTTATTATAAGGAAATTAAAGCAGGAGAACTGGTTTTATAAATGGATTTTGCTATTTTAAATTTAAAGATTTTTATAATTTCTCAATAATTTTTACTAAATATTTTAATGCACTCCATACTTGCTTAATGTTTGTTTTATACCATTACGTTTGTAAGCAAATAAAAATAAACAAAAACAAATGGAGGTCCAACACATGGCAATTCAAAAGTGGTGGAAAAAAGGTCTAATTGGTGCATTAACAATTTCCATGTTAGCAGCTTGTTCTGACAGTTCATCTAGTGCAAATGAGGTAAGCAAAGATTTATCGCTTGAGGAAATTACGGAGAAAGCGAAGGAAGAGGGTACTGTTAATTCCGTTGGTATGCCAGATACATGGGCGAACTGGGTGGAAACTTGGGAAGAGCTTGGAGCCGAATATAGCATAAAGCACAAAGATACGGATATGTCGAGTGCTGAAGAGTTAGCGAAATTTGAAGCAGAGAAAGATGATGCTACAGCAGATATTGGCGATGTTGGCATCGCTTTTGGTCCAATCGCTAAGGACAAGGGCTTAACCTTACCATATAAAACTTCGTACTGGGATGAAATACCTGATTGGGCTAAGGACGATGAAGGACACTGGATTGTCGGTTATACGGGGACCATTTCATTTTTAACAGATAAAAATAATGTGAAGAATCCTCCAACTTCCTGGGAGGATCTGAAAAAAGGAGATTACACAGTTAGTATTGGGGATGCCTTAACGGCAAATCAAGCTCAGTTTGCTATTTTAGCTGCGGCAATGGCATTTGGGGGAGATGAATCGAATATCCAGCCTGGCATTGATTTTTTTGCTGAGTTAGCAAAACAAGGTCGATTACAAGGAGATCCATCCGTAGCAAATTTAGAAAAAGGAGAAATTGATGTCGCCATCTTATGGGATTTTAATGCCTTAGGGTATCGTCATCAAATTGATGAAGAACGTTTCGATGTAGTGATCCCATCGGAAGGATCTGTTACTTCTGGCTATGCAACGATTATTAATAAGTATGCAAAAAATCCACATGCTGCCATGCTTGCTCGCGAATATATTTTATCCGATGCTGGTCAAGAGAATTTAGCAAAGGGCTATGCACGCCCAATTCGAGAAAAGGTAGAGTTACCACAGGATGTAAGGGATCTACTATTACCAGCAGATATGTATACGAATGCTCAACCAGTAAAAGATCAAAAGAAATGGGAAGAAACAACAAAGCAAATTCCTCAATACTATCAAGAGCAGGTGTTAATCCATGCAAAATAACAAAGTGGTACTCATTGTGATCGATGCGCTACGTTTTGATACGGCCTGTACACATATGGGATTCTTGCACCATCTAGTCGAACGTAAGGTGGCCGCTCGCTATAAAATTTGCTCAGAGGTGCCATCCTTATCAAGACCTTTATATGAGACGATCTTAACAGGGACACCCCCCATTGTTCATGGAGTTACAAGCAATATGACCGTACGTATATCGAATCAAAAAAGTGTCTTTCATGTCGCAAAGGAACATGGTTTGTCCACTGCAGCCTCTGCTTATTATTGGGTAAGTGAGCTATACAATAGAGCGCCATTTAGCCATATGGAGGATAGATTACAACTTGATAAACAGTTACCTATTGAAAATGGTTTGTTCTATTTCGAGGATCATTATCCTGATAGTCATGTATTTGCTGATGCAGCATGGTTAATGGATCAAAAGCAGCCTGATTTTCTTTATATCCATCCAATGAATGTTGATGATGATGGTCATAAATTTACGGCAGATTCCGCACAATATCGCAATCGAGTTTTAGCAATGGATGCATTACTTTCCTTATTTATTCCTAAGTGTATGGCACAAGGCTATGAGGTCATCGTTACGGCTGATCATGGTATGACAAGTGATGGCAATCATGGCGGAACTACCCATGAGGATCGACATGTCCCGCTGTTTGTCATTTCTGATTTTGTAAAGGCTGGTATTAAAGAAGGGATTATTTCGCAATTACAAATTGCACCATTATGCTGTCATTTATTAGCTATTGAGCCTGCTGAAGGTATGGTACCACTCCTACTAGAAGGTGTGTTTACAGCAAAAGAAGTTTAAACAATAATAGTCGCTCCACTTTAACAGGAGCGGCTATTATCCCCCTAAGCCGCAAGTAATTTATAGAAAGAAGTGATTGTGTTGATATCGAAGCGGCAATCCATTGCCTGGCTTTCGCCTTTTCTTGTCTTACTATTATTGTTTTTCTTTGTTCCGTTATTTTATATGCTCATAACAAGCTTTCAAAATAGTGAAGGCTTTACGTTGATGCAATATGAAGCCATTTTTACGAATGACTATATTTTACAAGGTTTTAAAAATAGTATTACATTATCCATTATCTCTGCCTTGATTGCGCTAATTGTCACATTGTTCGCGGTCTATGCCATGATGAAATTTTCTGAACCAGTAAGGGAGAAAATTTTAATTTTATCAAATTTAACTTCGAATTTTTCGGGTATTCCGCTTGCATTTGCTTTTATCGTTTTACTCGGAAATAGCGGGCTATTTACCCTATTATTTGAAAAATGGGATATCGATGTACTATCGTCCTTCTCTCTTTATAGTTGGGGTGGTTTATTATTAATCTACATTTACTTTCAGCTTCCGTTATCACTCATGCTGTTATATCCCATTTATGATGGGATTCAGCAACATTGGAAGGAAGCCGCTGCCTTACTAGGCGCATCTAGTTGGCAGTTTTGGATGAAGATTGGTCTACCTATTATGCTACCAGGTATTGTTGGAACATTTAGTGTGTTGTTCGCCAATGCGATGGGTGCGTATGCTTCTGCCTATGCACTAACAAGCAGTAATTATAACCTCGTTGCGATTCGTATTGGTTCATTAATAAAAGGGGATATCTTTGCTCAACCAGAGCTAGCAAGTGCGATAGCGGTCATTCTCGCTGTAACAATGGTCACTGCTATGCTAATTAGTGAGTGGAGCATCTCAAAAACAAGGAGGAAACTTAAATGAAAAAGCGAGGCTTGGCCGATTTATTTTTCCTCCTGTTAGTGGGGTATTTACTATTACCTGTGCTAGCAACCATGCTCTATGCCTTTGCGTCAAAATGGAACAAAACTATACTACCAGAGGGGTTGACATTAAAATGGCTTTCTACGTTGTTTCAAGACACTGATTTTATTCAGGCATTTGGACGTTCTGTACTATTAGCCAGTGGCGCTGTAAGTATTGCACTCCTTGTCATTGTGCCAGCCATTTTCGTCATTGTTCTATACTTTCCTACATACGAAAAATGGATACAAATGGCAGTGGTTATGGTCTATTCTTTCCCAGGAATTATTTTAGCAGTAGGGCTTATTCGTGTTTATAGCCAATTTGGTATACCGATGATTTTTGTTGTTTTAGGAGCCTATGTTGTTGGGATTCTCCCTTATATCTATCAAGGAACACGAAATAGTTTACGAAATATAGATGCTAGGCAGCTACTTGATGCAGCCCAATTACTTGGCGCTTCTAAAAAGCAAGCATTTACAAAAGTTTTATTGCCTACTGTTTATCCAGGTTTATTTGCAGGGGCATTGTTATCCTTCTCTGTCTTATTTGGTGAATTTGTCTTGATTAATCTTGTGGTTGGTTCTCGCTTTGAAACAGTTCAGATTTACTTAATGAAAAAGCTTAGCACAAGTGGACATATTGCTAGTGCAATTGTTTTCATTTATATCGTGCTGATGGGTCTATTAACTTTTGTCATTGCGATAGTAACGAAAAGAACGAAAGGTGCTACAAATCTATGAGTTATCTTGTTATTGAAGGACTTCATAAAAAATATGGGCAATCAGCCGTTTTAACAAATATTACTATGGAAATTAAAAAGGGTGAATTCATTACATTGTTAGGGCCAAGTGGCTGTGGGAAGAGTACCATTTTACGAATTGTCGCAGGCTTAACAGACGCAACTAAAGGTAAGATTTCTATTGAAGGAAAAGATATGACTGGTGTGCAACCGAAGGATCGTCAAGTGGGCATGGTCTTTCAATCCTATGCGCTCTTTCCAAATATGACTGTGCAAGAAAATGTTGCCTTTGGTTTACGTATGCAAAAAGTTGCTGCTGCTGAAATGGATAAACGAGTTCAAGAAATGCTATCACTTGTTCATTTAAGTGAAAAAGCCCATGCCTACCCAAAAGAATTATCTGGTGGACAACAGCAACGGGTTGCTCTTGCACGAGCCTTAATTGTTCGTCCCAAAGTACTTCTCTTAGATGAGCCGCTTAGTGCGCTAGATGCGCAAATTCGCAAGAAGCTGCAAGCTGACTTAAGAACAATTCAACGAAAACTCAATATGACGATGATTTTAGTCACGCATGATCAGGAGGAGGCAATGGCTGTTTCAGACCGAATATTCGTGATGAATCATGGTAACATAGCCCAAAATGGTACACCGACAGAGATTTATACAAGACCGACTAATGAATTTATTGCTGGCTTTATAGGGCATTACAATATCTTTACTCGCAAGTCATTAGAGAAAATGCTTGGAAAAACTTTAGCAGAGCAATCCACCAAATTTGCCATTCGACCAGAAGCCCTGCATCTTGAAAAAAGAGAGGGGGATTTATGTCTATCGGGGATAGCGAAGCAATCATTAATGAGTGGCAATATTATTCGAACTACATTTGATGGAGAAACCACATTTACAATGGAACAACTCCATCAACAAGGGTATTCGCTTGAAATGGGCAAATCCTATACGTGTTATGTCGCAAAAGAAGATGTGATTGCCCTATTATGACGTACGCAAAACTTGAGAGATTTGAATTTATTTTAAAACAATTAGATATAGAGGGAAAAATAATCGTTGCAAATATTGCCGATGCCCTTCAAGTGGCACCAGAAACAATTCGCCGTGATTTTGATGAATTAGAGCAGCAGCATTTACTAACAAGGGTTCATGGTGGAGCTATTAAATACACCAA
Organism: Lysinibacillus irui; assembly: GCF_028877475.1. Lineage (NCBI taxonomy): Bacteria > Bacillati > Bacillota > Bacilli > Caryophanales > Bacillaceae > Lysinibacillus > Lysinibacillus irui. Next base: position 1,110,319 of record NZ_CP113527.1, read on the forward strand.
CGTTCGAAATGAGCCTGCTTTTTTACGCAAGCTACAAATGCAAAAAGAAGCAAAGCGCCAAATTGCTCGTATAGCTGCCAAACGCATTTGCGATGGCGATACCATTGCAGTTGATACAGGGACAACAACAGTTCATATGGCCGATTTCTTACTAGCTGTCGATGATATAACTGTTGTAACCAACTCGATCGCGGCAGCTATTCAATTTAATTTAGCCATTGAAGAGCGACGTATGACGGGCAAGGTCATATTACTAGGAGGTACGACAAATCCTAAACAATCTTCAGTCGCGGGTGCTATGACATTAGAAATGCTAGATAATATGAATTTTGATAAAGCCTTCTTATCTTGTGGTGGTATTAGTGATGGCATTGTTTATGATTACGATTTAGATGAATCTCTAGTTTCTAAAAAGATGCTCAAGCATAGTAAATTAAGTTATTTATTAGCCGATGCATCTAAGATGGATGGGAAATCATTTTTTCAAATCTGTCATCTAGAAGATTGTACAGAAATTCTGTGTGAAAGCACTTGTCCAATAGAATGGCAGGATTATGAGGAAAAATGGACGGTATGTAATGGAGGGAATAGCGGATGACAATAGATTATCATGTGCATTTAGAAGAAGGACCTTATTCATTTCGCTGGCTAGAGCGTACATCACAAGCATTAGATTTTTTCCATCAACATGATGCGATAGATAAAGGTTCGAAGGCACATATGACCGATCAACTACAGCGACTAGCAAAGCGAGTACAAGGTGGCTGTTATAGCGAGGAGTGGTTAGATTTATATCTTGAACAAGCAAAAAAGCTTGGCTTACGTGAAGTAGGCATTGTGGATCATTTATATCGTTTTCAAGAAACGCGTGCCTATTTCGAGCGCTTTATGCGGCTGGATGATAGTGAAATAGGTCAAATCCAGCGATATTGGCTAGAACGTGTTATGACAGAAAATATAACTGATTTTGTTAGTACCATCCAGCAGGCAAAGGAGAAATGGCGCCAACAGGGCATCGCTTTAAGGCTTGGTATTGAGGCTGATTATTTTGTCGGCGGGGAGGAAGAATTAACGGCCTTGCTAAATGATTATCCTTGGGATTATGTCATCGGTTCTGTCCATTTTGTTGATGGCTGGGGCTTTGATAATCCTCAAACACAATATGTTTTTGAGCAAATGGATCAATCTGCTTTACAACAAAGTTACGAGGAATTTTTTACAACGGTTGAGAACATGATTCTTTCCAATATGTTTGATTTTGTTGCCCATCTTGACAATTTTAAAGTGTTTAATTATCAAGTGGAGAATCATGAATTTAATGAGGCTTGGTATAAACGTATTGCTCAAGCGCTTACGTCAACGCAAACTGCTACTGAAATTAATGCTGGGCTGTATTATCGTTATCCTGTAAAGGAAATGTGTCCTGGCCCTCATTTTTTACAAACCCTACTGAACCATGGAGTTGCTTTTACAGTGTCCTCTGACGCCCATTTTCCTGATGATTTAGGTAAATATACATTTGCCAATACAGAATTGCTAAGGAGTTACGGTGTTCAATCGGTGGTTGCCTTTGAGCAACGGGTCAAAAAATGGCTAGATTTATGGTGAGAGTAAAAGGCACTTAAGTTTCAGAGTGCCTTTTAATTGTGTTACATAAGTACAATGGAGCTTGCATACAAATGATTAAATTCAATTTAATATGTGAGGCGAGTCAAATTGACATTCATTAATGAACAACCCTTTTTGCCTATTATTATCCAATCGGGTCAGCATGCCTATGGAGTAGCCCGCTCCTTTTATGAAGCCTATCGTATCAAAAGTCTTGTTATTGAGCCTGCTGTAAAGGATAGAAATATTCGTACGCTCCTATTAGGCGGCTCACAAGGCGTTGCCACACAAAATAGCAGTATATTGGAGTTTCAATATGTAGAGAACTTAGATGAGCCTGCCTACTTTGTACAAGCTTTAATCGGAGTAGCACTGCAGTATCAACAGAAGAAATTGATTTTAATCGTTTGTGACTGCTATTACGCAGAGCTTATCATTGAAAATAAAGTACAGCTTGAAAAATATTTTATTTTACCTTATATTGATCAAACTTTGCTTAAGAGGGTGCAAACGAAGGAAAAATTTTATCAGCTTTGTGATCAGTATCAATTAAACTATCCCCAAACCATCATTATAACTAAACAGCACCTACCGGGTAAACTCCCTTTCCAGTATCCAGTTATCATTAAACCCTCTAATCCAGTGGCCTATACGAATTGTTCTTTTCCAGAAAAGAAAAAAATTTTTTTTGTGCAGGATGCCGCTGAGATGCAGCATATTATTCAATCTATTTATCGTTCTAGCTATCAAGATGCCTTGATAGTACAAGAATTTATTCCAGGCGATGATTCTTCTATCCGTGTACTAGATGTTTTTGTAGGAAGAGATCACAAAGTCAAATTAATGTGTATCAGCAACAAGCTGCTTGAAGATCCATCCCCACAGAATAAAGGTATTTCTTTAGCTGTTATGACTGATTACGATGAACAGCTAATGGAGTCCATCCGGCACTTTTTAGAGGACATAGGCTATAGCGGTTTTGCTAATTTCGATATGAAATATGATGCCAAAGTCGGAGTATACAAGCTATTTGAAATGAATTTACGTGCAGGGGCTTCAAGTCACTATGTGACAGCAAGCGGTTATAATTTAATGCAGTATATGGTGGATGACTACTTACTTGGCATACATCATGAACGAACGTATGTCCAGACAAAGCATATATGGTCACTCCTTCCACCCAAAACTTTATTAAAATACATGCGGAATGAAAAATTAAAAATAGAAGCAAAGCGTTTAATGAAAGAAGGACGATATACGGATGCATTGCTTTATAAAAAAGATGTAAATATCAAGCGATGGATCAAGCTGAAATTGTATAATCGATACTTACATGTAAAGTATCACAAGTACTTTCATGAAAGTGATTGATTAAATAAGTGAATAACAGGATTGAACGTCTTAACTGCAGGATAGCACTTAAAATTTAAAAGATAGAACGTTAAAACGGATGGATAGATACTTCCAACTTGCTGTAATTAAGTCGAATCCCCGACATTTGAGGCGCAAACCTTGTAGGAAGTATCAACTATTCAGTATAATAGTAAAATGGAAATTCAAGTGCATGGATTTCGTTTGAAAGGAGTTACCTGATTGCGATGAATGAGGAACAACGCTTAGCTAATCAACAGGTCAATCAACCAAAAAAAGAAGACAAGCCTGAAAAGGATTATAGTAAATATTTTGAGAGGGTCTTTACAGCTCCTTCCTTAAAAGATGCTAAAAAACGTGGAAAAGAAGATGTTAAATACCATAAGGATTTCAGCATTGCCGAGGAATTTGCAGGCATGGGTAAAGATCGTACTTTCTACATTCGTACTTATGGCTGCCAAATGAATGAGCATGATACAGAAGTAATGGCCGGGATTTTTATGCAGCTTGGCTACACACCAACAGAGGCGATTAAAGAGGCTGACGTTGTCTTACTGAATACATGTGCTATTCGTGAAAATGCAGAAAATAAAGTATTTGGAGAACTAGGTTTCCTACTAAAATATAAACGTAAAAACCCAGAAATGCTGATTGGGGTTTGTGGCTGTATGTCGCAAGAGGAATCGGTTGTCAACAAAATTTTAAGAAGCTATCCACACGTCGATATGGTATTTGGTACGCACAATATTCATCGTTTACCAAACATACTTAAAGAAGCCTATATGTCGAAGGAAATGGTTGTAGAGGTTTGGTCAAAAGAAGGCGATGTCATTGAAAATCTGCCGAAAAAGCGACTTGGTTCTATTAAAGCTTGGGTTAATATTATGTACGGTTGCGATAAATTCTGTACGTATTGTATCGTTCCCTACACACGTGGTAAAGAACGTAGTCGACGTCCAGAAGAAATCATTGCTGAAGTTCGTGATTTAGCGGCTGCAGGCTATAAAGAAATTATGCTTCTGGGGCAAAATGTCAACGCTTACGGGAAGGATTTTGAAGATATCGATTATCGCCTCGGTGATTTGATGGATGAATTAAGAAAGATCGATATCCCACGTATCCGTTTTACAACAAGTCATCCGCGTGATTTCGATGACCATTTAATCGAAGTGCTTGCAAAACGCGGGAACTTAGTGGAACATATTCATTTACCTGTACAATCTGGGTCTAATGAAGTTCTAAAAATTATGGCTCGTAAATATACACGTGAGCATTTCCTTGGATTAGTAGACAAAATTAAAGCCGCAATACCTGAAGTTACCTTAACGACAGATATTATTGTTGGCTACCCAAATGAAACAGAGGAGCAATTCGAGGAAACATTGTCGTTATATCGTGAAGTGGGCTTTGAGGCAGCATTTACGTATATTTATTCTCCTCGTGAGGGAACACCAGCGGCTAAAATGATTGACAATGTACCCGAAGAGGTCAAAAAAGAGCGCCTTCAACGTTTAAATGAAGTAGTGGGTGAATACTCTCGCAAAGCATTGGAACGATTAAAAGGTGAGATAGTCGAAGTTCTAGTTGAAGGTACAAGTAAAAAACGCGATGATGTCTTAGCTGGCTATACGCGAAAAAATCGTCTGGTTAACTTTAAAGCGCCAGCTGAAGTAATTGGTCAATTAGTAAAAGTTAAAATAATAGAGGCTACCTCTTATTCGCTTACTGGTGAATTTGTAGAAGTCGTAAAAAATGAAAAGGTGGAAGCGTAAATGACACAAGTCTTATATACAAAAGAAGATTTAATTAAAAAATCACATGAAATTGCACATATGATTGCGAATACGCCAGAGGTTGAATTCTTTAAAAAGGCAGAGGCACAAATTAATGAAAATCAACAAGTACGTGAACGTATTGCAAGTTTAAAAAGCTTACAAAAACAAGCTGTTAATTTCCAACACTTAGGAAAAGAAAAAGCATTGAAAATGATTGAAGATAAAATCGCTAAAATTGAAGAAGAAATTAATGACATCCCAGTTGTGCAACAATTTAAAGAATCACAAGGCGATGTGAACGATTTATTGCAACTTGTTTCGAATACAATTGCTAATAATGTAACAAATGAAATTATTCGCTCAACAGGTGGCGATGTACTTCGCGGTGAAACAGGTTCATACGTAGAAAACTCTCAGCCAGGTAGCTGTTCTTAAAAAATCATAGAAATGAAAGCTCGAATGACAGCATTCGAGCTTTTTTATGTCTTCTTCTATAGAAGGACTCTATCCTATAGTAGACATCTCATGGAAAAGAATCTTGCCGAACCATTACATTCTCTAAAAATATATGTTCACCCAATGGGCGCTACCTGCATATGATGGAGTGAAAAGAGTCGAAGGAGGAATTGCGCTGAAACGTTTACGACAAATCGTGACGAAAGCAGTAGTTGCCAAAGGGAAGAAGAGAACGGAAGAACGTGTCACATTATCACCAACAAATAAACCGACAAGTATTTTAGGATGCTGGGTTATCAATCATACGTGCTCTGCAAAAAGAGTCGGGAAATTTGTTGAAGTAACAGGGAAATTTGATGTCAATGTATGGTATGCGTATAGTAACCATTCGAAGACAGCTGTGTTTTCCGAAACAGTTCACTATAAAGACAAAGTGAAGCTTCACTACCGAGAAGGCGAGATTAGCGTTGGTGAGGATGTTCGAGTACGGGTGTTACAAGAACCAAATTGTATTGAAGCGGTCATCTCTCCATGTGGTACAAAGTTTGAAATTGTAGTAGAACGTGAAGTAGTAGTTGAAGTAATGGGTGAAACAACAATTTGTATTAGTGTCCATCCATTAGACTATGAGGAAGATTGGAACTTTAATGATGAAAGCTCATCATCATCGTCATCAAGCTCAAGCTCAAGTTCAAGCTCATCTTCGAGCTCTGATGGTGAAGGTAGGTATGTGTTAGAGTCTTCATCGTTTCCTGATGAACGACCAAGATAAATCTAGAAAACATCATTTTTTGATACATGCGGAACGCTAGCATCTTAAAAAAGGTGAATCAAGCGTTTCGCATGTATCTTTTGTTATAATAAAAATATCTATTAGGCAAGAGCGAGGTAAATATTTATATGACAACATATACACCAATGATGCAACAGTATCTACAGGTTAAAGAAGATTACAAAGATGCCTTTTTATTTTTTAGATTAGGCGACTTTTATGAAATGTTTTTTGAGGATGCCATTAATGCCTCACAAATTTTAGAAATTACATTAACGAGCCGAGATGCAGGGGCAAAAGAGCGAATACCCATGTGTGGGGTGCCTCATCACTCGGCTAAAAATTATATTGAAACACTTGTACAAAAAGGGTATAAAGTGGCGATTTGTGAACAAACAGAAGATCCAAAGCAAGCAAAAGGTGTGGTAAAACGGGAGGTCGTTCAATTGATCACACCAGGTACCATTATGGAAGGTAAGGCGCTTGACGGTAAATCTAACCATTTTATTGGAGCAGCAGAGCAATTGGATGACACAACTTTTGGCTATGCTTATTTAGATTTATCAACAGGCGAAGCAGTTGCTTCTTCTATAGAAGGCGATGGAAAAGCTCTTTTAATGCAAATGCAAGCTTACGGCATTCGGGAGCTTATTGTGACTGATAGTTTACAACTATTGTTAGCAGAGCATGCCGTCAATGCGGGAATTGTGCTTTCAGTTGAAACTAATGAAATGCCGATCGATCAAGCAGCAAGCTATTTAGAAGCGGTCCCACAACCATTACAAATTGCATGTCTGCGTTTGTTAGCTTATATTGACCAAACACAAATGCGTTCCTTATCACATATTCAAGCATTCACATTTAATGAAATAAAAAATTATTTACGAATTGATTCTAGTTCTAAACGAAATTTAGAGCTGATTCAATCGATTCGTGGCGGAGACCAGAAAGGGACACTTTTATGGCTGCTTGATGATACTGTAACGGCGATGGGTGGGCGTAAATTAAAGCAATGGCTTCATCAACCACTTGCCACTCGATCAGCTATAGAAGCAAGATTAGAGATTGTAACCGATTTATTGGAAGCATATTTTGTGCGAACAGAGCTGCAAACAGCCTTAAAACAAGTATATGATTTAGAACGCTTGGCCGGTCGTGTTGCTTTTGGTAATGTGGGTGGACGTGATTTAGCTCAATTGCGTGATTCACTACGCCAGGTACCAACCATCCAGCAACAATTGCTGGATGCAGACAAGGAAACGCTTCACCGATTGGGTCTAGCACTCGATACATGTACAGATGTTGAGGCACTGTTAGCAAAGGCAATCACAGATAATCCGCCTATTACCATTAAAGAAGGAGACGTCATCCGTGATGGCTTTAATGAACGACTAGATGAGCTTCGCTATGCTGCTCGTAATGGCAAGGATTGGATTGCTCAGCTTGAACAAGAAGAGCGGATGAAAACGGGTATTAAGAATTTAAAAATAGGCTATAATCGAATTTTTGGTTACTATATTGAAATTACAAAATCCAATATCCATTTAGCGGATTTAACTCGCTATGAGCGTAAACAAACACTAGCTAATGCAGAGCGCTATATTACCCAAGAGCTAAAAGAAAAAGAGGCGTTAATTTTAAATGCTGAGGAAGAAAGCTTAACTTTAGAGTACAATCTGTTTGTGGAAATTCGAGATGCATTAAAAGCATATATTCCCCGTGTCCAAGCACTCGCAGCAAGCATTAGCGAGCTAGATGTTTTACTAAGCTTTGCAAGTGTTTCAGAAAAGTATCGTTTTACGAAACCAGAATTTCATGGTGGACGTGCCTTAGAAATTATCGAAGGCAGACATCCCGTTGTTGAAAAAATGTTAAATAAACAAATGTATGTACCAAATGATTGTGTGTTAGAAGAGCAGAACAATATGATGCTCATTACAGGGCCAAATATGTCTGGTAAAAGTACCTACATGCGTCAAGTTGCCTTGATTGTTGTGATGGCGCAAATGGGCTGCTATGTACCTGCTGAAAAAGCGAAGCTACCGATTACCGATCAAATTTTTACTCGAATTGGGGCGGCTGATGATTTAGCAGCAGGACAATCCACATTTATGGTCGAGATGCTTGAATCCCAGCATGCCATTATGCACGCAACGAAAAATAGCCTGATGCTATTTGATGAAATTGGGCGTGGAACATCGACGTATGATGGTATGAGTTTGGCCCAGTCAATGATGGAATATATTCATGACAAAATCGGAGCCAATACGTTATTTTCTACGCATTATCATGAGTTAACAGCACTTGAAAAGGATTTACCTCGTTTACAAAATGTACATGTCTCAGCCACAGAAAAAAATGGGACGGTTGTCTTTTTGCATAAGGTAAAAAAAGGAGCTGCTGATAAATCCTACGGTATTCATGTGGCGCAGCTTGCGCAATTACCAGAGGAAATTTTAGCGAGGGCACGTGTATTGCTAGAGAATTTTGAAGCAGGTAAAGAAGTAGTAGCCGAAAAACAGGAAATAGCCGAACAACCCGTGCAAATGTCCTTATTTGCTGAGGAGGAATCAATTTTGCCAGCTGAGGCAGAGGTGCTAAAAAAATTAGAAAAAGTAAATATTTTAGGAACTTCACCAATGCAGGCAATGAATATTTTATATGAACTACAGCAAGAGCTTATTAACGCCAAAAAATAAAGGAGTGATTCGTTAGTGGGAAACATACAAATTATGGACGAGTGGCTATCCAATAAAATCGCAGCAGGAGAAGTGGTAGAAAGGCCAGCTTCTGTTGTCAAAGAGTTAGTTGAAAATGCTATTGATGCTGGAAGTACGTCCATTGATGTGTTTTTACTAGAAGCGGGTCTTACTTCTATTCAGGTAATTGATAATGGTGGCGGTATGGATGAAGAGGATGCCTTAATGTCATTCTCTCGCCATGCTACTAGTAAAATTCATCAGGAACATGATTTATTCCGTATTCGTACATTGGGGTTCCGTGGAGAAGCATTGGCATCGATTGCTTCTGTTTCTAAAATGACATTAATTACATCGAATGGGGAATCTGGAACACATTTAGAGCTTGAAGGGGGACATATTCTAACACATAAGCCTGGTCCCTTACGTAAAGGAACGGATTTAACAGTTTCACAGCTCTTCTTTAACACACCCGCTCGCTTAAAATATATGAAAACTATTCAAACTGAACTAGGGCATACAATAGACTTGATGAATCGCCTCGCGCTTAGTAATCCTCAAATTGCGTTCAGATTACTGCATAATGGTCAACAATTATTGCAAACGAATGGACGAGGAGATGTGCAACAAGTTCTTGCTGCTATCTATGGTATACATAATGCCAAGAAAATGGTGTCGTTCCAGGGAGAGTCACATGACTATCGAATTTTTGGCTTTGTAACCTTGCCAGAGGTAACACGTGCATCTAAAAATTATATGTCCTTATTTGTTAATGGTCGCTGGGTTAAGCATTATTTAGTACAAAAAGCAATTGTAGATGCCTACCATACGTATTTACCTATCGAGCGTTTTCCAATCGTTGTCCTCTACATTGAAGGTGATCCATATTTAACAGATGTCAATGTGCATCCTGCGAAGCATCAGATTCGTTTAAGTAAAGAGCCAGAGCTTTTGAAATTAATAGAAGAAACCATTCGAGAAAAAATTCGCAGTGTTATTCGCGTTCCACAAATGGAGAAGAAGGAAAAAAGCGTCAAACCTGTGACGGAGCAATTAAATATTTGGAAACCTGCGCCCAAGATAGATGTTGAGAAGATGAATGCAATCGTAGAAAAACTGTACGATGTACAAACTATTCAAGAAAATAATCAACAGTCAGTTGAGCCAGAGCCTATTCCTGATGTTGTGGGGGATAAGGATAATTGGCAGCCAGCCCCTCAAATAGAGACTAATGAGGTTGAAGAGGTAAGCATTGTAGAACAACAAGAAGTATTAGAGGATGAGCCAACGAAAGAACCGTTTCCCGAACTGGAAGTAGTAGGACAAATCCATGGCACATACATTGTTGCACAAATGGAGGATGGTTTTTATTTAATTGATCAGCATGCTGCACAAGAACGGATTAAATATGAGTTTTTCCGTGAAAAGGTTGGTCAGGTCAATCCACATGAACGTCAGGCATTACTGCTCCCACTAACATTCCACTATGCTGCCGATGAGGCACTTATTTTACGAGAACATAAGCAAGAGTTAGAAGCTGTAGGTGTATTTTTAGAGGAATTTGGACAGTCATCTTTCGTTGTCCGTGAGCACCCAAGTTGGTTCCCACAAGGGGATGAACAGGAAATCATCGAGGATTTAATTGAACAAGTGCTGACAACGAAAAAGGCTGATGTCAAAAAGTTACGTGAAGCAGCAGCCATCATGATGAGCTGTAAAAAATCGATTAAAGCCAATCATTTTCTAACAAAAGAACAAATGGAAACATTGCTGCGAGATTTACGCAATGCAGATAATCCATTTACATGCCCACATGGACGTCCAGTGCTTATTCACTTTACATCGTATGAAGTGGAAAAAATGTTCAAACGGGTAATGTAGTAAGAAGGGAGAATAGGAATGGGCGAATTTATTTTAGCGATTGATCAAGGAACGACAAGTTCAAGAGCCATTTTATTTAATAAAAAGGGTGAAATTGTTCATGTAGCACAAAAAGAATTTCAACAAATTTTCCCGAAGGCTGGGTGGGTAGAGCATAATGCAAATGAGATTTGGGGTTCTATCTTATCTGTTATCGCCGCTGTATTAACTGAAAGTGGACATGAAGCAAGTGAAGTCCATGCAATTGGCATTACCAATCAGCGGGAAACAACGGTTGTCTGGGATAAACAATCAGGTCAGCCAATTTACAACGCTATTGTCTGGCAATCACGCCAAACACAGGATATTGTGAATACGTTAAAAGAACAAGGACATGAAGAACTATTTCAGCAAAAAACAGGATTACGTTTAGATGCTTATTTTTCAGCCACAAAAATAAAATGGATTTTAGACAATGTGGAGGGTGCACGTGAACTCGCTGACAATGGAGACTTGCTATTTGGAACGATTGATTCTTGGATTGTTTGGCGATTATCAAAGGGAAAGGCCCATATTACGGATTATTCAAATGCAGCACGAACAATGCTTTATAATATTCATAAATTGCAATGGGATGAGGAACTTTGCAAGCTGTTAGATATCCCTATGTCCATGCTCCCTGAAGTGAAAAATTCATCAGAAATTTACACAGAAACTGCTCCAAGTATTTTCTTTGGTGAAAAAATTCCAATTGCTGGTATTGCAGGTGATCAACAGGCAGCTCTATTTGGGCAAACTTGTTTTACCAAAGGAATGGCCAAAAACACGTACGGCACAGGCTGTTTTATGTTAGTAAATACGGGACAGCAGGCGGTAACATCTGAGAATGGATTATTGACAACCATTGCATGGGGAATAGATGGGAAAGTGACTTACGCATTAGAGGGTAGTGTTTTTGTAGCTGGGTCAGCTATCCAATGGCTACGGGATGGACTACGAATGATACGCACCGCCGAAGATTCTGAAACCTATGCTACAAAAGTAGATGATACGGACGGTGTCTACGTTGTACCCGCCTTTGTGGGACTAGGTACTCCTTATTGGGATACAGATGCTCGTGGTGCCATTTTTGGCTTAACACGAGGAACGTCTAAAGAACATTTTATCAGGGCAACACTTGAATCACTAGCTTATCAAACGAAGGATGTACTAGATGCGATGGAGGAAGCGGCTGGCACACCAATTGAAGTGCTGCGTGTAGATGGTGGGGCCGTCAAAAATCAATTTTTAATGCAGTTCCAAAGTGATATTTTACAGCTCCATGTAGAGCTAGCAAAGCTCAATGAATCAACAGCACTAGGCGCGGCCTATTTAGCAGGGCTTGCTACTAGCTTCTGGCCAAACCAAGAGGCTTTATCGGCATTATGGATGAGTGGTCAAACCTACCAACCACAAATGGATGAAGAACAAGCCACAGCTCTTTACACAGGCTGGCAAAAGGCTGTAGAAGCTACACGAATTTTTAAATCATAGCTATTGGGGGAAAAAAGTATGTTTTCATATGAGCATCGTCCAAAAATTTTATATTATCTTGAGCACTATAGCTTTGACGTATTAGTCATTGGTGGAGGGATAACAGGTGCAGGTATTGCATTAGATGCTGCATCGAGAGGACTTTCAGTTGCATTAATAGAAATGCAGGATTTTTCAGCCGGTACCTCTAGCCGTTCAACAAAACTTATTCACGGCGGTTTACGTTATTTAAAGCAATTTGATGTGGGTGTCGTAGCAGAAGTGGGACGTGAGCGTGAGATTGTGTATGATAATGCGGTTCATGTAACAACGCCTGAAAAAATGCTCTTACCTTTATATAAAAAGGGCTCGCTCGGTCCTTTCACAACATCTCTAGCATTAAAGGTATATGACAGATTAGCAGGTGTAAAAAAACATGAACGAAGAACGATGTTAAACGCTCAAGAAACACTAGCATTAGAGCCATTACTCAATCAAGATGGACTTGTTGGTGGCGGCTATTATGTTGAATATCGAACGGATGATGCACGTCTGACGATTGAGGTATTAAAGAAGGCTGCTGAATATGGTGCACTGTGTCTTAATTATGCAGAAATGAAGGAATTTATTTACGAAAAGAAAAAGCTTGTTGGCATTAAGGTGGAGGATCATTTAACGGGGAGAATACTCGATGTTCATGCTGCACAAATTGTCAATGCTACAGGGCCTTGGGTAGATGAAGTGCGACAAAAAGATAAAGTAGCTGATAACAAGCAATTACGATTAACAAAGGGTGTTCATATTGTCCTAAAACAAAAGGACTTTCCACTGAAGCAAGCTGTTTATTTTGATATTGCCGATGGGCGTATGGCCTTTGCCATTCCACGAGATGGCAAAACCTATGTAGGGACAACTGATACTGTCTTTGAAGGTGATCCTGTACATCCTATTGCAACCCAGCAAGATGTGGATTATTTAATTGATGCAGCTAAACGTGTTTTTCCAACAGCTACAATTACTAGAGAAACAATTGAATCCACTTGGGCAGGAGTACGCCCACTAATTTATGAAAAAGGAAAGGACCCTTCTGAAATTTCAAGAAAAGATGAAATTTGGACGGCACCAAGTGGTTTAATGACGATTGCAGGTGGAAAACTCACAGGTTATCGTCAAATGGCAGAGACAATTGTAGATAAAATTGTTAAGGTTCGTCGTTATAAGCATGCGAGTGAATGTTTAACTCGTGAGCTATCACTCTCGGGTGCAAAGGGAATAAACGCTATTAATTTCCCTGACTATATAGCCTATAAAGCACGAGAAGGTGTCCAATATGGCTTGAATTATGATGAAGCCAAACAGCTTGTACAAAAGTATGGTACGAATGTTGATGCGTTATTTGATCGTGTGAAATATTTACATGAACATGGCAGTACAATGCCTTTAGCCTTACATGCCATGCTATTGTATGGCATTGAAGCAGAAATGGTCTATACACCGAGCGACTTCTTTATTCGTCGTACTGGCTTGTTATACTTTGATATTGAAGCAGTGAAGCTCTATAAGCAACAAGTGGTTCAAGTAATGCAACAACACTTGAATTATACGGAAGAACAAAAAAATACTTATATAGCTGAATTAGATCAAGCTATCATGGATGCGACAAATTTTGTAAATGAAGGGGAGTAAGGGATGGAGCGTTATATTCAAATGTCGGATGATCAATTTGTCTTCACGCGAACATTGGAGCCATCAACGCCATGCATTGGTCATATACACATTTTGCATGGTATGGCAGAGCACAGTGGTCGTTATGTAACATTTGCCAAAACACTCAATGCATTTGGCTATGCTGTAACGATGCACGATCATCGTGGACATGGTGAAACGGCCGCTTATAATGGCACATTAGGCTTCTTTGCTGAAGAAAACGGCTTTGAACGTGTTGTAAAAGATGCCCATGAAGTGATAATGCAATTACATGCACCGTTTGCAGATGTCCCATTCATTCTATTTGGTCACAGTATGGGTTCATTCATTACACGGCGTTATATTCAACTATACGGAGAGCAAGTTGATAAAGTAATTCTTTGTGGTACCGGAAATGTTACAGCTTTGCATGCAGTGGGAAATATTGTCGCTAAAGCATTAGCGAAGGGACTTGGTAAAGAGTCGGAAAGTAATTTGTTAAATCAGCTGAGCTTTGGTAGCTTTAATAAACAGTTTCCGAATCCAAAAACTGCCTATGACTGGCTATGCTCAGTACAGAAAGAAGTCCAAAAGTATATTGATGATCCCTATTGTGGCTTTATTCCGACCAATCAATTTTTCGTTGATTTAACGACGGGCTTAACAACACTAAATCGTAAAAAAGAATTAGCGAAGGTAAGACAAGATCTTCCTATCCTCTTGATTAGTGGTAGTAAGGATCCCGTAGGTGAACAGGGGCTAGGGGTTTACGCAGTTGCTGAACAATTAACTGCGGTAGGTGTAAAAGATGTAACGGTTTATTTATTTGAGGATAAGCGGCATGAAATTTTAAATGAAGACAATCAAGAAGAAGTCTTTCAAGTTATATTACGGTGGTTAAAAAAATATGATACAAACTAGATTACAGCAGGCAGAGGTCGTAGCTATTGTGGGGCCAACTGCTTCTGGGAAAACAGCTTTAAGTATTGAACTTGCAAAAAAATATAATGGTGAAATCATAAATGGTGACTCCATGCAAGTTTATAAAGGACTGGATATAGGGACTGCAAAAATTACGGAAGAAGAGATGGAGGGTATCCCACATCACCTACTAAGCTTTTTAGAGCCGACAGAATCTTTTTCAGTGGCAGATTATCAAAAACTAGTGCGAGCCAAAATTGCAGAAATCCAATCTCGACATAAGTTACCCATTATAGTAGGTGGCTCGGGCTTATATGTACAAGCTGTCTTATATGATTTTCAATTTACTGATGAAAAAGTCGATGAGGCTGCACGTAAAGCCTATTATGATGAATTAGCAAAGCTTGGCCCAGAGGCAATGCACGATAAGTTAAAACAACTAGACCCTCAAACGGCTGAAACGATTCATCCAAACAATACTCGACGTGTGATTAGGGCATTGGAAATGTTAGAATTAAGCGGTGTATCCAAAGCTGCAGAAGCACAAAATCGAGGTGAAGTGCCTCTATACAAGCATGTCATTTTAGGGCTAGGTCAAAATATGTCACGTGAAGTGCTGTATGACCGCATTAACCATCGTGTTGATTTGATGATGGAAAAAGGTCTTTTAGAAGAGGTTAAAGGATTATGGCAGCAAAATATTCGAGGTGTTCAGTCCATACAAGCGATTGGTTATAAGGAACTATATGATTATTTGGATGGAAAATGTTCCCTTGAGGAAGCGATAGACAGTTTAAAACAAAATTCTCGCCGCTATGCAAAAAGACAGCTTACCTATTTCCGCAATAAAATGGATGTCTATTTTATGACGACAGATGAGCAATTATAAAAGTTGACATATTTTCTTGCTAATTAAAGAAATATTTCTAAAAATTACTAATTGATAAATTGGTAGAACGTGCTACTATAGGAATGAAGAGGTAGAAAGTTAGTAGGGAGGCTATTTGATGAAATCAATCAACTTGCAAGATACGTTTTTGAACCAACTACGTAAAAACAGTGTTTTTGTAACTGTATTTCTGTTAAATGGATTTCAGTTAAAAGGGACTGTGAAATCATATGATAATTTTACAGTTTTATTATTAGATGCTGAAAATAAACAGCACCTAATCTACAAGCACGCCATTTCTACATTCGTTCCAGCTAAACAAATAGATTTTTTAGAGACAGAAGCATAAAAAGATAGTATTAAACAGTTAGTGTTCTCCACACTGGCTGTTTTTTTTTCTTCAGGCTATAATGATAGAGGAAATTGATATTTGGAGGACGAGTTTTATGAAATCGATGGAAACAACGCAATTATTAGATCTATTGGATGCCAATGAAGACCTATATATTATTGACGTTCGAGAAGACGAAGAAGTAGCGCATGGCATGATTCCTGGCGCTCAGCATATTGCCCTTGGGACAATCCCAGAGCGTTTAGATGAATTAGATGTAGAAAAGCCGTATATTGTTGTATGTAAGGCTGGTGCTCGTTCTGCGAATGCTTGCGCCTATTTAGAAGCTCAAGGATTTGATGTAACAAATCTTGAAGGCGGCATGCTTGCATATGATGGAGAATTAGAATTTAAATAATGTGATACGTAAAAAGAAAGAGTGCCTACTCTTTCTTTTTTTAGGTCTATTCTTTTAATGAATTCATAATGTAACCAAAGTTTTCTGCAAAATTGTTATAAAGATTCACATTTTTTTGTCCTTTAATCTTTGCAGCATAACTGGCAAAGTTCAAACCAGCCCCGTAAACTTGTAGTGCACCATTCGCAAGATCCCCCTTTTGGAGAAGCTCAATACCATCCTTTAAAAAATTGTCACTTTCATCAAAGTGACACTCCGTAATGTATTTATGTCCGCTATGAAATAATTTTAAATTTTTTATAATTGTATGTGCTGTTTCTTCGCTAATAGATGCGTCGATGTCCATTAATAACTGATTAATTGGTTTTACGAGCTGGGCATACGGGCTATCATGAGTTTCACATGTTTCAGCAATGGCGTTTCTTAATTCTTTTGCATTCATCGTATCTTCTCCTTTTTCATCATTTAGATTATTGAATAATTTACCTCATTTTTTCAAAGACAAACTCTCCTGAATTTTCAGAAATATGTTATGATAACATGTAATGAAGGAGGGATTTTGTATGTTTCGATCAATAGCACCCCCAACAATGTCTTTACAGTAGAATCTACTGTTTAGGCATCCGATAACTGATTGCTCATTCTTATTAGATTCTACTGTATAGGCTCAAACTATATGCGTAGAAAGTAGGAATTTTTAATGAGCGGAAAATTAGCATTTGTATTATCTATGGTTATTTTTGGTGCTGTCGGTGTTTTTGCAAGGTATATTCCTTTAGCTTCTAGTGAGATTGCCTTTTGGATGAGTGGCATTGGTGCTTGTTTTTTACTAGTAATTTTTATTTATAAAAAGGAAAGCTTTGCAAGAAGCGCTATTGTCCTGAATAAATGGCCGTTATTAATTTCAAGTGTTGCTTTATGTGGAAATTGGATATTTTTATTTCAGGCGTATAAGGAAACGACCATTGCTAATGCTGCCCTAAGTTATTATTTTGCACCCGTATTGGTCATCTGTTTATCGCCTATTATTTTAAAAGAAAAGCTAGTTGCAAGAAAAATAGTTTATGTTGTTGTAGCACTTATCGGTCTTTTTTTGATAGTGCAAAGTCAGAACGCAGAAAATAGTGGACACTTAATTGGTATTGTCTATGGTCTGATTGCGGCATGCTTTTACACCCTACTAACATTTACAAATAAAAATATTCGCGGGTTAAAGGAACCACATAATACGATTATCCAACTCTGTTTAGCTGCATTTTTCCTCAGCCTCTATATTGTAGGAACGACGGGTTTTCAGGTGATGCAAATAAATTTTGCTTCTATTCTATTACTCATCGTATTGGGCATTGTCCATGCAGGTATAGGATTTTATTTATTCTTTTTAGGCATGTCACAGCTAAAAGGTCAAAGTATAGCTATTCTTAGCTATATTGATCCACTGACATCATTAGTGATCTCCACGATGATTATTGGAGAAAAAATGACGCTGCTACAACTAATAGGAGCCATTCTCCTATTAGGCTCCACATTACAAAGTGAAATCGAAAAAGTGTAAAAGGGTTTGACAGGAAGAATAAGCTGTCGTAGATTTAAAGTAATTTAATAAAAGCATTAGGTGCCCAAAGGGGAGAATAGGGAATAAAGTGAAAATCTTTAGCGGACCCGCCACTGTATAAGGGAGTTCTATAGTAAATACCACTAGCGCGTTGCTGGGAAGGTGCTGTGGAATGTTGAACTTGAGCCAGGAGACCTGCCTATTTGCTTTAAAAGGTATGGATGATGGAAAAGTCTGTAGTTTATTTGTTGTGACGATAAACTACAGGCTTTTTCTTTTTGTCTTAAAAGGAAAGGAGAAATTATCATGCAATTACTACAAAACACGTTACAAAACATCCAAGGTGCTGACATGAAAACGAGGGAGCAAGCAAGAAAGCGTATAGATGCTCTCTGTAAGCCCCCTGGTAGTTTAGGAAAACTAGAGTCCATTGCTGTGCAGCTTTCTGGGATAACTGGACAATTATATCCGCTCGTTGATAAAAAGGTCATTATTATCTGTGCTGCTGATCACGGTGTTTGTGAAGAAGGTGTAACCACGAATCCACAAGATGTTACGGTCTTTCAAACATTAAATTTCCCTCAAGGTGGTACAGGCGTTTGCGCGATTGCAAACATTACCAATGCCAAGGTGGTCACAGTAGATGTAGGGGTGAAAGAAGAGATTCCACACGGTGCAGGTGTCATCATCAATAAAATTAAGTACGGTACAGACAATATGGCAAAAGGACCTGCCATGTCTAAAGAGGAAGCCATTCAAGCAATTGAAGTAGGAATTCATGTGGCGACAGAGGAAATAGCAAAAGGGGCTAATGTACTTGGCACAGGTGAAATGGGCATTGGTAATACAACACCTAGTGCTGCTATTTTAGCTGTATTGACTGGATGTGATCCAATTGAAGTAACAGGGTTTGGGGCAGGTGTAGGCAATGGTGGCATTGCTCATAAAGCAGCGGTTATTAAAAAAGCTATTGAGGTCAATCAACCAGACCCTCAAGACGGTTTAGATGTATTAGCTAAAGTCGGGGGCTTAGAGATAGGGGCCATGACTGGTATCATACTAGGGGCAGCTGTCCATCGTAAGCCGGTTGTGATTGATGGTTTTATTTCAACTATTGCCGCACTTATCGCATATAAGCTTGAACCGAAAGTAAAAGATTATATTATCCCTTCCCATGCTTCAGAGGAACCGGGTGCTAAAATTGCCGCAGCGTTACTCGGCATTGAACCAATGCTACATATGAACATGCGCTTAGGAGAAGGCTCTGGTGCCGCCTTAGCTTTTCCCATTTTAGATGCAGCCTGCTCCATGATGAACAATATGGTGACGTTAGAGGAAGCGATGCAACTATTAGCTAAATAAAAAAGGAATAAGCCTGTATAGTTGCAATACTATTTGGGCTTATTCCCCATTCATTATGCTCGATTTAGCTTACGTAAAGGCAAACGCCATTTCATCATATAGGAAAGAATGCGTAACACTGTGATGATGGCGAATAAAATATAAAGGAAGATGTCTCCTGTAAACACTTCAAATCCAATAATTAGCCCTGCAAGTGCAGCCCAAACACCATACACCTCATCTCGTAGAACTAATGGTTTACGTCTAGCCAATAAATCTCGCACAATGCCGCCACCCGAACCAGTTAAGACAGCAGCTACTATCACAGCACTAATAGGCATATCTAGTTTCACGGCATACAACGCACCTTGAATTGCAAATGCTGATAAGCCAATCGCATCTGTGAAGTTACCCCAACGATGCCAATGCTGAATCAAATGATGAGGGAAAATAAAAAATATAGTAATCGCTGCTAACGCAATTTGAAACATCATATCCTGCCCCCATAAGGTCGTGACAGGTAGTCCAATAAGTAAATTTCGAATAGCCCCTCCGCCAAAAGCAGTTACAATTCCGAGTATATAGACACCGAATAAATCGTATTCTTCTTCCATGGCAATAATTGCCCCAGAAATAGCAAAGGCAATTGTTCCGATAATACTAAAAACCTCCCAAGCCATTCCTTTCACCCCTTCTATTAATAAATAAACTTCTTTTTATGTTAAAAGACTTTTCTTGTAACAAAATCTATGGATTTATGAGCCAAATTCAGTCATTAAACACGCTTCTTGAAACAAGTCCGCACATTAGCTTAGCGTAAAATGCGCTTAGAAACAATAGGCAAGTTTTGCAGGTACACATACAAATTGTTAAGATGATAATGAAATAAAGAAAAAGATCTGTCATGAGCGTTGATATACCAGTAGTTGATTAGCAAATTCTAGAGAGAGTTAGTTCAATTTAGATCATAAAAATCTTACTGATTGAAATGCGGGACAACGGTGAAATGGAGAAGAAAAGAATGACGTTTACATCTAACTTATCAGTACAAACGCTATCATTAGCAGCACAAATAGAGGAGCGAGTTCGACCTTATCATGCAAAGGTCGAAGAAATGGCATTTTATAATCAACAGAAGGTGCTAGCAGCTTTCAGAAAGCATCAAGTAAGTGATTATCATTTACATCCATCAAACGGCTATGGCTATGATGATGAGGGACGCGATAATCTAGAGCGTGTTTATGCGGAAGTATTCGGTGCAGAGGCTGCCATTGTACGACCACAAATCATTTCCGGAACACATGCGATCACGCTTAGTCTATTCGGTGTACTTCGTCCTGGTGATGAGCTGCTTTATATTTCTGGTCAGCCATATGATACATTGCAATCTATTGTCGATGGTGGTGACAAAGATACAGGCTCCTTGAAAGATTATCAAATCGGCTATCGCCATGTCGATTTACTGAATAACCAAGCAATTGATTGGACAGGTGTGGAAGCGGCTATTACTCCGCAAACTAAAATGATTGCAATTCAACGATCTAAAGGTTACGCGACACGACCTTCCTTTACGATTGCAGAAATTGCGGAAATGTGCGCAAAGATTCGTCAATTGGCCCCACAAGCGGTCATTTTTGTAGATAATTGCTATGGCGAGTTCGTAGAAGCACAGGAGCCTACAGAGGTTGGGGCTGATTTAATGGCCGGCTCACTGATAAAAAATCCTGGTGGTGGTTTAGCTAAAATTGGTGGCTATATTGCTGGCCGTGCCGATTTGGTGGAGAAATGTGCCTATCGCATGACATCTCCGGGTATTGGGGCAGAGGCGGGGGCTACATTAAATACACTAGGAGATTTTTATCAAGGATTCTTCCTAGCACCCCATGTCGTATCACAAGCATTAAAAGGGGCAATCTTTACGGCAGCCATGCTAGAGGAAATCGGGATGAATACGTCTCCAAGCTATAAGGCGAATCGCACGGATTTAATTCAATCTGTTTCATTCCAAACGGCACAGCAAATGATTGCCTTTTGTCGTGAAATACAAGCCAATTCCCCAATAAATGCTCATTATGCACCAGAACCAGCCTATATGCCCGGCTATGAAGATGATGTCATCATGGCTGCGGGAACATTCATCCAAGGCTCTAGTATTGAATTGACAGCAGATGGTCCAATACGTCCGCCGTTTACAGCTTTTATACAGGGTGGACTGACATATGAACATGTGAAGTTTGCTATTTGCAGTGCTGTTCAGGCTATTCAAAAATAATCATGTGGAAATTAAAAATTTGAACAGTTTTTTACAATTTTCTAGCACTTTTAAAAAAATAACATTGTCATGTCAGGAAACCTTACATGCTTGGTTGACAGTGAAAAAATTTCGTTATATGATAAGCGGGTATTGGAGGAGGACTTAAATGAGTCGTGAAATTAGACGAACTATGCCGTTATTATCGATGAGTATTGTGATGCAATTAACTGAACTTTCGGCACGACAAATTCGTTATTATGAAGAACACCATTTAATTGAGCCGCACCGAACAGAAGGCAACCGTCGAATGTTCTCACTAAATGACGTCGACACATTGCTTGAGGTTAAAGACTACTTAGAACAGGGTATGAATATGGCAAAGATTAAAAAAATATTTGCTAAAAAGCAAAATCCTGTTGCTACAATTGATGAGCAAGATTTAAGTGATTCAGAATTACGCCAAATCATGCGAGAAGAAATGCGACAAGCACAGCGCATGCAAAAATCATCCATCCGACGTGGGGATTTATCTCGATTCTATTAATTAATAGGGTAGGGTAAACATAAAAGCTAGACAAATTATAGGAGTGTGGAAAACTGTGGGTAAATACACAAAAGAGGACATTAAACGTCTCATCGAAGAAAAAAACGTAAGCTTTATTCGTTTACAATTTACAGATATTCTTGGCACAATTAAAAATGTTGAGATTCCTGTAAGTCAATTAGACAAAGCACTAGAAAATAAAATGATGTTTGATGGCTCATCTATTGAAGGTTTCGTTCGAATCGAAGAATCTGATATGTATTTATATCCTGACCTCGATACTTTCGTAGTATTCCCTTGGACTTCTGAAAAAGGGAAAGTAGCACGTTTTATCTGTGATGTTTACACTGCGAAAGGCGAACCATTTGCTGGTGACCCACGAAATAACCTAAAACGTATTCTTAAAAAAATGGAGGACATGGGCTTTTCAAGCTTCAATTTAGGGCCTGAGCCAGAGTTCTTCTTATTCAAATTAGATGCAAAAGGCGAGCCAACGTTAGAAGTAAATGACCATGGTGGTTACTTCGATTTAGCTCCAACAGATCTTGGTGAAAACTGCCGTCGTGATATTGTATTAGAGCTAGAAGAAATGGGCTTTGAAATTGAAGCCTCTCACCATGAGGTAGCTCCAGGACAACACGAAATTGACTTTAAATATGCTGATGCTGTTACTGCATGTGATAACATCCAAACATTCAAATTAGTAGTGAAAACAATCGCTCGTAAACATGGCTTACATGCTACGTTTATGCCAAAACCACTATTTGGTGAAGCGGGCTCTGGTATGCACTTTAACGTATCACTATTTAAAGGCAAAGAAAATGCATTCTATGATGAATCGACTGAATTAGGACTTTCTGAAACAGCTATGCAATTTATGGCGGGTGTTCTTGCACACGTACAAGGCTTCACAGCTGTGACAAACCCAACAGTTAACTCTTATAAACGTCTAGTACCTGGTTATGAAGCACCATGTTATGTAGCATGGTCTGCACAAAACCGTTCACCACTCATTCGTATCCCATCAGCACGTGGGCTTTCAACTCGTGTAGAGGTACGTTCAGTGGACCCTTCAGCAAACCCATATTTAGCGATGGCCGTTATTTTAGAAGCAGGTCTTGAAGGTATTCGTCAAAGCTTAACACCACCTGCAGCTATTAATCGCAACATCTATGTAATGACAGAAGAAGAGCGTCAAGCAAATGGTATTGAAAACCTACCTGCAGCATTAGATGATGCTTTAACATTACTTGCAAAAGATAAAGTAGCACAAGCAGCATTAGGCGAGCATATTTATGCAAACTTTAAAGAAGCAAAAGAAATCGAGTTCGATATGTACCGTACAACAGTCCATCAATGGGAACGCGATCAATATTTAAAAATGTATTAATCATAAAAGATAAACCGAGTGGCTTATGAGGTCACTCGGTTTTTTTCGTCTAAATTTCTGTGTACGGTTAGACAGTTTTTTATTAATAACCCATATGTTTATGATGGTGTGGCATATGGCAAGGGTTAGGCGGCATACCGCACATTGTATGTGTTTCACAGCATTCATTAACGACAGATTCTGTGCATGGGAAATAGTATTGATGATCAATCATATGTTTGTTCACTGTTGTTACATGTGCTGGTTGTACGTGTGGAACAACTGTATGGATATAATTTGTGCGTACATATTGCTCTGGTGGTAAAAATTGTGGTGGATCAAATTGCGTTGGCATTGTTTGTGGCGGACAGCAGTGTGGACCTTTCGCCGGATGGCGTCTTCGTTGAAACATGTTATAACCTCCTGTTTTGATAAGTTGTAGTTCATTATTAAGATATGAGATATATGTCGATAGGGTCTATTTATTTGCCTATTAATGCATAGGTAAATCTAACAAGTAGCTAATTTGGTAGAAATTATAAAATCAACTTGCCTACATCTAGGAGTGAAATAAAAGTATCAAGATGAAGGATTTAACCTTTTTCTTTACTGTCAAAACTAATACATCAATGTCCTGAATTTTTTATTTAAAATAAATTTTGATGAAAAGAGTACGTTTTTTGAAAAAATAGATATTGTCATTAAAACAGTCGTACAGTATACTCTTTAATTGATAATGATTATCGTTATTAATTAAATCTTAGGAGGATATGTATGCCAAAATTATCGCTACAAAGGAAAGACTTTTTTATATTTTTTACACTGCTATTTAGCTTTGCGCTCTTATTAGTTGGATGTGGGGAGTCAACATCGAACTCCAGCAGTTCACAAGAAAATGACAAAGCAGAAATAAGTAACACGGAATCCTCTAGTCGAGAGATTAAACATGCAATGGGCACTACCACAATTAAAGGAACACCTACAAAAATCGTTACCCTTTACCAAGGGGCTACAGATGTGGCAGTAGCGTTGGGCATTAAGCCAGTTGGGGTAGTAGAATCTTGGGCTGAAGCACCTATTTATAATTACTTAAAAAATGATCTTGATGGTGTTGCAATTGTTGGACAAGAAACTCAGCCAAATCTTGAAGAAATTGCAAAGCTTAAACCAGATTTAATCATTGCTTCTAAAGTCCGTCATGAGGAAATTTATGATCAGTTATCTCAGATTGCACCAACAGTTGCTCATGAAACGGTTTTCGATTTCAAAGGGACAGCTGAAATGATGGGGCAAGCAATGAATCAAGAAGAAAAAGTTAAAGAGGTATTAGGGGATTGGGATACTCGAGTGGCTGATTTCCAAACAAAAATTCAAGAAAAGCTGGGCGATAAATGGCCATTCCATGTATCTGTTGTTAACTTCAGAGCAGACCATGCACGAATATATGTAACTGGGTATGCGGGCTCTATTTTAGCAGAGCTTGGCTTTCAAGGCCCTAAAAATTTAACAGATGATTCATTGGAAATCGTGAAACTAACAGACAAAGAAAGCATTACACAAATGAATGCTGATGTTATTTATATGTTTATGGAAAATGATGAAGCAGTCAAAAAGGTTTATGAAGAGTGGACAAATCATCCACTATGGAAAGAGCTTGATGCTGTAAAGGCAAATCAGGTTTATCAAGTAGATGAAATAAATTGGAATCTAGCTGGTGGGATTATTAGTGCTAATTTAATGTTAGATGATATTTATGACAAATTTGAATTAGAAAAATAGTGAAGGAGATAAGGGCTGTTTAAGGTGTTGGAGAATGCTTGAACAACAGCCCTCTCCTGTAGTGTTAGAGATTTCGAAAACTACAACCCTATTCATAAGATAAAATGTGGATCAGAAAGTTGGCATAAAAATGAGAATTATTCTTTCTAGTACTTCGATGAAACAAACAGGCTTATTCATCAGTTGTGTGTTTCTTTTGCTGGCATTTATCATTAGCATAGCCATTGGTCAAACTCCCATTCCTTTCTCGTCAATCTACGATGCCATGTTTCATTTTGATGCTGCTGATAAGGAGCATGTTATTATTCGAACATCTAGATTTACAAGAGCTGTAATCGCTACAGTAGTTGGCGCAAGCCTTGCTATAGCAGGGGCATTAATGCGAGCATTAACAAGAAATCCTTTAGCAGCTCCTGATATTTTAGGAATCAATGCAGGAGCCATATTTTTTATTGTCAGTGCCATTACTCTTTTTTCCATTCAATCTTTAATGAGCTATATGTGGATTGCCTTTTTAGGGGCGGGCATTGCGGGAGCAATGGTGTTTTTCTTAGGTTCATTAGGTAGGGATGGTTTAACACCAATTAAAATAGTATTAGCTGGTGCAGCGATTACAGCTCTATTTGTCTCGTTTACGCAAGGGCTTTTAGTAATTGATGAACAGGGTTTACAAAGCGTCCTTTTTTGGTTAGCGGGGTCTGTGTCAGGACGTAGCATTGAAATGCTTGTACCTGTATTACCTTTTATTTTAATAGTAACAATCGTGGCGATATTAATGGGGCGTTCTATCAATATTTTACAATCTGGTGATGATATTGCAAAAGGTTTAGGTCAACGAACAATGATCACGAAAATTACTCTAGGCATCATCATTATCATACTTGCAGGTAGTTCAGTTGCTGTAGCAGGTTCAATCGGTTTTATTGGATTGATTGTCCCTCATATTGCCATCAATCTTGTTGGTACAGATTATCGTTGGATTATTCCGTATAGTGCAATATTAGGAGCGATATTGCTACTGTTAGCTGATATGGCAGCTAGATATGTTATGATGCCGTTAGAACTCCCAATTGGTGTAATGACTGCCTTAATCGGAGCTCCTTTCTTTATTTATATTGCACGAAAGGGGTTAGCGAAAAATGTCTAATTATATGTCGGTTCGAACGAAATCTAATCGCATATCTTTTCAAATTGCCAAAAGAACTTGTTGGGTGTTACTTCTGCTAAGTTTATTAGTAGGCATCATATCAGTCCTTGCTCTATCTGCGGGTAGTGAGTTTATCCATCCATTCACAGTGGTGAAAGAACTATTCGGCTATGGTAATAGGGATTATGATTTTGTCTTACATACATTAAGGCTCCCGCGTGTGTTGATGGCATTGTTAGTTGGTGCTGCGCTAGGTGTTGCAGGGTTACTATTACAAGGAATTATCCGCAATCCACTTGCGGCTCCAGATATTATCGGAATAACGAGTGGAGCATCCATGGGTGCAATTATCTTTATCGTGTATTGTATGGGGTCAATCAGCATTCAATTTTTACCGTTAGCTGCTATATTAGGTGCTGCTATAATCTCCTTTATCATCTATCTTCTCTCGTGGAGAAAAGGCGTAACACCTATTCGCATGGTCCTCATTGGGATTGGTATTTGTGCTTTAGCAAAGGCAGTTGTGACCATGTTACTTGTTATGAGTGAGGTGGCAGCGACAACGAAGGCCTATTTATGGCTAACAGGTAGTTTATATGGGGCGAATATGCAGGATGTGTATTTACTCTTACCGTGGGTGGCCATTTTATTGCCATTAACATTTATGTTGGCAAGAACGGTGAATGTAAAGGAACTGGGAGACGAAATGGCAATAGGGCTAGGGGTCAAAGTGCAAAGGTATCGTTTACTTTTTTTACTTATTAGTGTGATGCTAGCCGGTTCAGCAGTCGCTTTTGCTGGTGGAATTGCCTTTGTAGGATTAGTAGCTCCTCATATTAGTAGAATGCTTGTGGGGCGATCCTTTGCTGGATTAATTCCGGTGACAGCTATTATTGGTGGCATTATTGTTATCGTAGCCGATATTGTGGCACGAACAGCCTTTTTACCAAAGGACTTACCAACAGGTGTATTTACAGCTGCAATTGGCGCACCTTTCTTTATATATTTACTATTTAGAACGCGCAATCAATAAATTAATATAGAAGAATAGGAAAGCGTAGAAGAAGGTGACAGGAATATGAGAAATGTCTTAGAAGCACGAGATTTAAATGTTAGTTATGGAGATAATCTTATTTTGGAGGATTTGAATCTTCAAATACCTAAAGGGAAAATAACGGTACTGGTAGGTGCCAACGGTTGTGGAAAATCCACCCTACTTCGAACGTTTGCACGACTTCAAAAAGCGAAGTCAGGTGACATTCTATTAGAAGATGATCAACTACATGCCATTTCTACCAAAGAAGTGGCAAAACGTTTAGCTATTTTACCACAGGGTCCTGTTGCGCCTGAAGGATTAACCGTCCAACAATTGATTAAGCAAGGTCGCTATCCCCATCAAAGCTGGTTAAAGCAATGGTCTACTGAGGATGAAAAAATTGTGGAGAATGCACTTACGGTTACACAGATGACTAAATTTGCTGATCGACCAGTGGATGCATTATCTGGCGGTCAAAGGCAACGTGTGTGGATTGCCATGACATTGGCTCAAAATACAGATCTTATTTTACTAGATGAGCCCACAACTTATTTAGATATGGCTCATCAAGTAGAAATTTTAGATTTACTATTTGATTTAAATGAAAATGAAGGCCGTACTGTTGTCATGGTGTTACATGATTTAAATTTAGCATGTCGCTATGCCCATCATATTGTTGCTGTGCGTGATAAACAAATTTATGCGCAAGGTAAACCTGAGGAAGTGGTAACAGCCGAGATGGTACAGGCTGTCTTTCGTATGGACTGTACCATAATAAAAGATCCGTTATTTAGTACGCCATTATGTGTCCCTCATGGTAAAGGACGATCAGTGAATGAGGAGATTTTAGAGGAGGTAGGGATCAGTTGAGTGTAAAACTGTCAGCTGAAGAAATAGCCATACTTGTAAGAGATTATCGATTGACGAAGGAACCCATTTTAGATTCAAACTACTCTTTATGCGCTCAAGAATTATTGAATACTAAACAAGCTTTAAAATATTTACAAAAAATTGCACCTTTCTTCCAATCTCCATCTATTCTCGTTACAGCATCGCTATTTGCTAAGCGCTACAGTGTTTTAACTATGGCTTCAGCGTTTTATGCGATGTCGAGATTTGATAAAGGTATACCTGTTCATATCGACAATATCTGGATAGAAGCAGAAAATAATGCAAAGCCGTGGCTTCCCAAAATTCGATTAATCGATAGCACGGTCTCAGAGCCTATACTAGACCGTAATCAATGGCGTGATGAGGTTCTTAGAGGAATTTTTGCGGACAATCTTGCGAAAGTATGGCAATCTTTAACAATTATAACGAAGATTCCAAAAACAATCTTGTGGGAAAACACCGCAATTTATGTTAATTGGTTATATGAAACAAAATTAAAAGAAG
This sequence comes from Lysinibacillus irui, assembly GCF_028877475.1. Classification (NCBI taxonomy): domain Bacteria; kingdom Bacillati; phylum Bacillota; class Bacilli; order Caryophanales; family Bacillaceae; genus Lysinibacillus; species Lysinibacillus irui. Next base: position 1,139,037 of record NZ_CP113527.1, read on the forward strand.
ATGCCAGCGAGCAAGAGCTAGCACGTATCCAAGAAGATTATCATTACATAGTAAAGCAAGCGCCAGGTATCCTTTTTGGTGAAAGAAAAAATCCTTTGACCCACTATTGTGGACCTAAAGTGACAATTGAGGAATCCGAGCATCCAGTTCGACTGAGAAAAACGTGCTGCTTCTACTATCAAACCTCTGATGAAACAAAAGACTTTTGCATCTCCTGTCCTAAAATAAAAAGACCATAATAATCCCAAAGTGAGTGAATAGACAACTTATCATTGTATAGTTGTCTATTCACTTATTTTATCTTCAGCCCCATTCTTTTTTTCATTAATCTAGAATGAAGTTTATTTTAGAATATATTATTATATAAATATAACAAAACAATAATTACATGTATAAATATTCAGAGAATTGTAAGGTTGAACCAAACGTATTGTAGCGTTTACAATAGTTTTATAACACAATTATGTTATAAAAACATGAATGAAGTAAGTCTTTTTCTGGCTAAAACTCAAAACTTCAAAGTTTTTATAATAGTTCTATAACAGAGGGAGGAAAGAGGTATTGAATGAAAACGGCATATCCTAGCTCGTAGAACGTGGCAACAATCAAAGGGGAGGAAAGTAATATAGTTAATTATTAACACTATATGTATTGTTGGTATGTATTAAAATAGTTACAGGTAATTTTGTTTGGTATGAATGTTATAGTAGCAAATTTCTATATGACTAGCTAAAAATACATAATGATCAAGCTTTCTTGCGTAAAAAGAGAAATGGGGTTTTATAAAAAAATGAAAAAATATTCTAGTTCTACATATTTCTATTTTATTATTCCTTCTTTAATCGGTATTTTCTTATTTATGACACCGGTATTAACTGAAGAGGGGTGGAAAGTACCAATAGCAATATTAGCAAATATTCTTGCGGGGATTGTGGCTCCAGTTATTAGTTACTTTACGATCTTAATGTTTGCAATTTCAGCATTTGGAGCACTTATTGCTAAATTTATTCCTCGAAAAAATGCGAAAGAGCCTAGTATTTTAGATACATTGTTTTATGTAAATTGGTTTTGGACGATAACACGATTTATCGGATTAATTTTTGCTTCCATGGTTGTCTTTAATTTTGGACCTTCTGCGATCAACAATGAAAATACTGGTGGACTACTAATGGATCCAAATGGTGGACTTGTGACGTTCCTATTTACCATTTTTTTATTTGCTGGATTCCTCTTACCATTTTTAACAAATTTCGGTTTACTTGAATTTTTTGGCACAATGATGGTAAGAATCATGCGACCCCTATTTAAGAGTCCTGGTCGTTCTTCAATCGATGCTCTTACATCATGGGTTGGTGATGGTACGATTGGTGTGTTAATGACTAGTAAGCAATATGAGATGGGGAACTACACGAAGAAAGAAGCAGCTATTATTGCGACAAGTTTCTCGGTTGTATCTATCACATTCTGTATCGTTGTATTGGATACTGTGCACCTGGCACGCTATTTTATTCCTTATTATTTAACAGTTGTGCTTTGTGGGATTGTGTTAGCCATTATTATGCCAAGAATTTATCCACTTGCTAAGAAGGAAGATACATATATAGATGGTACGCCAGTAGACTATTCGCGTGAAAAATTGCCAGAAGGCTATAATTCTGTCTCACATGGTCTAGAAAACGCTCTAGCTGTTGCCCATGCAAACCGAGATCCACGTCAATTTTTAAAAGATGGATCTAGAAATGTCATTGATTTATGGATTGGAGTTGCTCCGATTGTAATGGCTTTCGGAACAATTGCCTTAATGCTTGCCGAATTTACAAGCATCTTTGTGATTTTAGGGAAGCCATTTGAGCCAATTTTAACAGTACTCGGTTTACCTGAAGCAGCAGAAGCGGCTCAAACGATGGTTGTAGGCTTTGCCGATATGTTCCTACCTTCTATTTTAGGAGCAGGAATCGAATCGGATGTTACTAGATTTGTTATTGCAGTGGTATCTGTTTCACAGCTGATTTATATGTCAGAAGTGGGTGGCCTTATTCTGGGTACAAAAATTCCATTGAAATTCTTCGATTTAGTTGTTTTATTTATCCTGCGTACACTGATCACTCTACCAATTGCAGCATTGATTGGTCACTTACTCTTCTAAATAAGGAAAAGGAAGTTTAGTTTTAAAAAATAATAGATCACCATTTTAAGATAAGAATCATTAATCTATAACAAATTTTGAATAAAAATCCTGTGTTTATATGCAGGGTTTTTTCTTATTCCATAATCGAGCCATATTATCGAAGAAGATTCTTTAATGAAGAAGATGAAAATTTCATTGACAATAAAGAAGGATGTTTTATACTGACTTGGTTGAAAGGCTATCTGGAATACAGAGTCGACGGAATACGAGGAGGACTTGTAAAATGAAAAACAAACTCGGGAATTTACTTCCCGAGTTTGTTTTTACTTATTGGCAACAATGACCAATTTACCTGTATCCAGTTCCTTTTCGAATTGAGCAGCTTCCGATTCACTTAATCCGACAGAAGCTAACTCGTTGCGGAGTTCATCTCCACGGGAATTCACCAGGTTCTTCATAGTAGTCAGGAACCCTTGCTCGCCAATACCAGCTTCTTCTGTCCCGAGTGCTTCGTTAATATCATCTTCACGTTCTTCGTAGTGGGCAAAGATGTAAATGTTATCTCGAAGATATCCTTGTGCTTCTAATTTCTCCACTTCTTGTTTCGCCTGTACTACGTTTTCTACTGTCAATTTGACTGTCATTATTTATCCCTCCTATATATGTTCACATTCAATCTATTCCACTAAATTGAATAAATAAAACATCTTTTTAGTTTTAATTATGTTAGAGTGGCACAACTAATGGAATACTAATGAACAACTCGAAAACATTGTAAGTTGTTATTCTATAATTGGGCACTGTTCTATTTAGGGATTGTACCTTATTCAAGAATAGGGCGCTTTCCTGGTAACAAGGAAAATGCCTTTTTGATTAATTAGAGTTCGAAACTATCACTATTTTTTAGGTTGTTGAAAATCCTTGTATGAAAAAATTTTTCATTGAACTAATAGAAAGGTGGGAGAGTGAAAGACACATGTTATCCGAAGCATGGAAAAGGTATCAACAGGATAAAAAAATCGAGGGAGATTCATCGCTTACATTAAAAACATATTGTTTTCAATAACCGTTATTAAACATATGCGTTGCATACTATGTCGTAATTGATGCGGATGTATACTTTTTATACCAGCCCGATTTGAGATGCGCTTGATAATATATCTTAAATTATCAATGCTCATTTGCCTTTCGGTCTTCTGTCCGTAATAAACAAACAAGGTGCGCCAAATGATATCATTCAAAGTTTACTGGGTCATGAAAAGAGTGAGACTACAAAGATATACGCTAAGCAGAGCGGAAAGCTAATACAGGATTTTTAATTAAAATTAAATAAATTTAACTTTAATTCAATAAGACACTCATGTTTAAATGGGTGTTTTTTGTAATAAAGCCAATTTCTTTAGTAAGAAAAGAAGCTTACTTCATCTAAGGAATAAGCTCGGATTTAGTTACCTGAACAATATATTTACCTAAAATTTTGAAAATAAATAATATATATTTGTCTTGAATAATAAAATTTCGTTGTCAATAATAAAATTACATAAAATTCTTTTATTATACTATTAATATAGTGATGAGAAAATTTAAAACCTTGGTGCAGGCATTCATTGCTGTATCAAGGTTTTTATTTTATACAGGAGAATAACATTATTACCCAAAAGAGTAAAAAGTATTAGAGGATAATAAGCATAAGGTTTTGCGTGATGATTATATAATAATTCAAATCACTTAATTAACAGTCTATTATAATGTTAAATTTTTACTTTTTAATTAATTCTTTTAACTAAAAAAATGAAATTGTATGTGCGAATTATATTAATAGGTAAATAATTCCTACAACCTATTAATTTTATTTTAAGATAAAACGATAATCATTATGAATATAGTGGAAAATGAAGTGACTAATGGTAAAACCTAAAGTGATATTAATCTCGGAAGATATTCTAAATTCAAAAAACCTTGAAAGGGGGGATATTGTTTTTAATAAAAAATTTCTATTTAGAAGGGGGAGTTACTTAGTTTGATTGTAAATATTACAACTACATAGGAGGAGAATAATGAGACGTAGCATATATTGTTCTAGGAAACTTAGCATATTCCTAATTTTCGTATTACTATTTCAAAGTCTGTCTTCTTCAATTATTTCTCTAGCTAGTGCAGAGGAGTTAATAAATAATTATACAGATAATTTGTATTTTACTGAGAAAGGCCAAAATGAGAGAATTCAAGAGTTTAAAGTAGAAAACCAAGTAATCTCTTTGGACTTAGTCTTACAAGAAGGACAAGATACAGATACTAAATCAAAGTTGCAACTGCCAGAAGGGTTATCCCTGAAATTGGATAATCCTTTGCAAGAAGGACTAACTTATGATGAAAACACTCAAACAGTATTTGTGGATTGGACCAAATTTACTCTTGTAGGAGATAAGAAAAGAGTTTCCTTATCCCTTTCTAGTAGTCTTACTGATAATGTAAATATTCAGGCAACAATGGAGCAAAATAGTCAAATTTTTTATTCACAGCCATTGAACATTACACCTGTACCCTCTGAAACGCCATCAACTACTGAGGCAACATCAGATGAAAATATAACATCTAATGAGAATACAGCACCAGATGAAAATGCAGTTCCAGAGGAAATAATTGAAGAAACACCAGAAGAAGAACAACCTATTAAAGAACAGCCTACAGAAGACAATCATACTTCTTCAGAAATGTCTTCTTCGCAAGATGCAGCCATTACTTATACAGACCAAGATATTATGGCAAATGCTACTGGCTCTAATCCTTGGCTTACGTATAAGTTCGATAATTTTCCAATGGATACAGTGAATCAATTATTTACTTTAAATGGAACTGCAGCGGTACCGGGTGGTTCCGATATTATTCGCTTGACATCTGCAACTCCTCTACAAAGTGGAGCCGTCTTTAACAAAGATGCAATGTGTCCTAAAAACAATTATTCATTTAGTACAGCATTTTCTTTTAGTATGAATAATGCAAATCCTGCAGGTGCAAGTGATGGATTGACCTTTACGATTTCAACTAAATCAACTAGCGAAAAGGCAGATGGAGGCGGTTTGGGATATTATGGTATAAACCCAAGCTTTGCCGTTAAATATGATACATTCTTAAACGATGTTTATAAAGATCCATCTTCAAATTACATTGGACTTGCAGAAAATGGATCAGTGGTAAATCAGACAGGTCGATTTACAGATTTGAATCAGTATAATACAGATAATGGTACCAATTTTGTTTTATCTAACGGTACTCAGTATTATTCTTGGATCGACTATGACGGTTTAAGCCAGATTGTTCAGGTTCGTTTAGGTACTTCACCGGATAGGGCTAGTTCTAATATAGTACTAAGTGTGAACAACGTAGACCTTGGTGCTATATTTGGCGGACAACCGATTCATGCTGGGTTTACCGCGTCAACAGGATATCCCAATTATGAGAACCATGATATCAATAGCTGGTATTTTGTGAATGATTTGGCTCCTATTACGACACTTAATCCTCAAAATAATTACAAGCAAGCACCTAGTAGTGTGCAATTAGCGACAGAGCCAAACGGTAATTCTGGGGAATATAATGTGACGGCAACCTTATTAGATCCATTAGGCAATCCAGTTTCAGGAGCATCTCTTGATACTTTCACTTCAACAAGTGGAGTATTAACAGGGCCAAACGGAGAAGCACTGGCAGATTTAGTTTCGGATACAGAAGGAAAAATACATGCAGTTTTAAAAAATGCTGATTATTCTATGGATAATACGCTTAAAGCCACTATTGGTTGTAAAGAAGATACGGCAACAATCCCAGCTTCGAACCAACCACCAACTGATCCGCCAACAGAATCCTGTCCAGCACCAGTAGCATTGATTAATGGTAGTTTTGAAGAACCGACTGCAAGAATGCCGGGAGATACAGGTTCACCAGGATCTGAACATGCATGGCAGTATTTCTTGGAAAGTGAAGTTCCAGGATGGAAAACATCAGCATCCGATAAATTTATTCAAATTATGAAATCAGAATACCTTTATGGAGGTATGGAAATTAACCCTCCAAATGGGAATCAATATGCTGAGTTGAATGCTGAACAAGTATCGGCACTATATCAAGATGTTAAAACAACACCAGGTCAAACAATTTATTGGCGATTAGCCCATAAGGGAGGGCTAGGTGTAGATACAATGGCTGTACAAATAGGTTCAGCCAATATTGATCCAAAAAGTCTTCCGACTGTTAAAGAAATTACGACTGATAAAGACGAGTGGGTATATTATTCAGGGTCCTACACGGTACCAGCAGGTCAAACAACCACAAGGTTTGCTTTTAACTCTATCGAAGCAGCAGGTGGAGATCAACGTTGGGGTAATCTATTAGATGATATTTTCCTAGGAACAGTACCTTGTGTGACAGCAGAAAAAACCGTTTCACCGGAAGGAGAAGTATCTGCTGGTGATGAGTTAACGTATGAAGTTACCATTAAGAATAACGGAGGAGATGTTGCATCTAATGCAATATTTGAAGATGCTATTCCGGCAGGTACTGAATATGTTCCAGGCTCATTAAAGATTACCAACGGCCAAGGTACAGGCGATCTAACAGATGCAAATGACAGCGACAAAGGCCATTTTGATGGCGATAAAGTCATTGTTAAGCTAGGAGACTTGCCAAATACTAGTTCTTTACCAGATGGCATTACTGTTCAATTTAAAGTAAAAGCTTTACTAAGTGGTGCTGGAACAACTGTAGCTAATAAAGCGCAAGTAAACTATAGAAATTTATTAACAAATACAGAAGAAACAACGAATACGAATGAAGTATCTACGTTGGTTAATGAAAAGGGACCAGTCCTACAATCTGAAAAAGTTGCAGTGCTAAAAGAAAAAGCTGCTGCTAATACTGATGCGACAAATCCAGAAGTTGGAGATACATTACTGTATACGATTTATACCCAAAATACTATCTCTAATAGCATGATTAAAAATTTAGTTATTTCAGATGCTATACCAAAAGGGCTTGCATACCAACCTGGTAGCTTAAAAGTAGATGGCGTAGCAGTAACAGATGAACAAGATACAGATAAAGGCCATTTTATAGATGGGGTTATTACAGGACAATTCGGTGATATTACGGATATGGATTGGCATGTATTAACGTTTGAAGTAAAAGTCCAAGCGGGTCAAGCAGGATTGGATATTAAAAATGTAGCGACAGTGACAGGCGATAATATTCCAACCCCAGATAAACCGGAAGAGGTAGTCAATGTTTATCCACGTGGCGCACAACTAGCGTCGGAGAAATCATCGACTATTAAAGAAAAGGCTTCAGGAAATACAGATAAGGATCACCCAGAGGTTGGAGATACGCTTCTGTATACAATCAAAACGCAAAATACGTTAACAGATAGTCTAGTTAAAAACTTAGTCATCTCGGATGCGATACCAAAAGGGCTTGAGTACCAACCAGGTAGCTTAAAAGTAGATGGCGTAGCAGTAACAGATGAACAAGATACAGACAAAGGCCATTATGCCAACGGCACTGTAACCGGCCAATTCGGTGATATTACAGATACAAACTGGCATGAACTAACGTTTGAAGTAAAAGTCCAAGCGGGTCAAGCAGGATTGGATATTAAAAATGTAGCGACAGTGACAGGCGATAATATTCCAACCCCAGATAAACCGGAAGAGGTAGTCAATGTTTATCCACGTGGCGCACAACTAGCGTCGGAGAAATCATCGACTATTAAAGAAAAGGCTTCAGGAAATACAGATAAGGATCACCCAGAGGTTGGAGATACGCTTCTGTATACAATCAAAACGCAAAATACGTTAACAGATAGTCTAGTTAAAAACTTAGTCATCTCGGATGCGATACCAAAAGGGCTTGAGTACCAACCAGGTAGCTTAAAAGTAGATGGCGTAGCAGTAACAGATGAACAAGATACAGACAAAGGCCATTATGCCAACGGCACTGTAACCGGCCAATTCGGTGATATTACAGATACAAACTGGCATGAACTAACGTTTGAAGTAAAAGTCCAAGCGGGTCAAGCAGGATTGGATATTAAAAATGTAGCGACAGTGACAGGCGATAATATTCCAACCCCAGATAAACCGGAAGAGGTAGTCAATGTTTATCCACGTGGCGCACAACTAGCGTCGGAGAAATCATCGACTATTAAAGAAAAGGCTTCAGGAAATACAGATAAGGATCACCCAGAGGTTGGAGATACGCTTCTGTATACAATCAAAACGCAAAATACGTTAACAGATAGTCTAGTTAAAAACTTAGTCATCTCGGATGCGATACCAAAAGGGCTTGAGTACCAACCAGGTAGCTTAAAAGTAGATGGCGTAGCAGTAACAGATGAACAAGATACAGACAAAGGCCATTATGCCAACGGCACTGTAACCGGCCAATTCGGTGATATTACAGATACAAACTGGCATGAACTAACGTTTGAAGTAAAAGTCCAAGCGGGTCAAGCAGGATTGGATATTAAAAATGTAGCGACAGTGACAGGCGATAATATTCCAACCCCAGATAAACCGGAAGAGGTAGTCAATGTTTATCCACGTGGCGCACAACTAGCGTCGGAGAAATCATCGACTATTAAAGAAAAGGCTTCAGGAAATACAGATAAGGATCACCCAGAGGTTGGAGATACGCTTCTGTATACAATCAAAACGCAAAATACGTTAACAGATAGTCTAGTTAAAAACTTAGTCATCTCGGATGCGATACCAAAAGGGCTTGAGTACCAACCAGGTAGCTTAAAAGTAGATGGCGTAGCAGTAACAGATGAACAAGATACAGACAAAGGTCATTATGCCAACGGCACTGTAACCGGCCAATTCGGTGATATTACGGATACAAACTGGCATGAACTAACGTTTGAAGTAAAAGTCCAAGCGGGTCAAGCAGGATTGGATATTAAAAATGTAGCGACAGTGACAGGCGATAATATTCCAACCCCAGATAAACCAGAAGAGGTAGTCAATGTCTATCCACGTGGCGCACAATTAGCGTCGGAGAAATCATCGACTATTAAAGAAAAGGCTTCAGGAAATACAGATAAGGATCACCCAGAGGTGGGCGATACGCTCCTGTATACAATCAAAACGCAAAATACGTTAGCAGATAGTCTAGTTAAAAACTTAGTCATCTCGGATGCGATACCAAAAGGGCTTGAGTACCAATCAGGTAGCTTAAAAGTAGATGGCGTAGCAGTAACGGATGAACAAGATACAGACAAAGGCCATTATGCCAACGGCACTGTAACCGGCCAATTCGGTGATATTACAGATACAAACTGGCATGAACTAACATTTGAAGTAAAAGTCCAAGCGGGTCAAGCAGGATTGGATATTAAAAATGTAGCGACAGTTACAGGCGATAATATTCCAACCCCAGATAAACCGGAAGAGGTAGTCAATGTTTATCCACGTGGCGCACAATTAGCGTCGGAGAAATCATCGACTATTAAAGAAAAGGCTTCAGGAAATACAGATAAGGATCACCCAGAGGTGGGCGATACGCTCCTGTATACAATCAAAACGCAAAATACGTTAGCAGATAGTCTAGTTAAAAACTTAGTCATCTCGGATGCGATACCAAAAGGGCTTGAGTACCAATCAGGTAGCTTAAAAGTAGATGGCGTAGCAGTAACGGATGAACAAGATACAGACAAAGGCCATTATGCCAACGGCACTGTAACCGGCCAATTCGGTGATATTACAGATACAAACTGGCATGAACTAACATTTGAAGTAAAAGTCCAAGCGGGTCAAGCAGGATTGGATATTAAAAATGTAGCGACAGTTACAGGCGATAATATTCCAACCCCAGATAAACCAGAAGAGGTAGTCAATGTCTATCCACGTAATCCAATTTTGGAATCTAGTAAAACTGCTGTGAATGCACAAACAGGAAAGAACAATTTTGAAGTTGGAGACACGATAGTTTATACAATTAAATCACGTAATAAAGTATCTGAAAGTATCATTAAAAACTTTACGATTACAGACAAGCTTCCTACAGGCATACAATATGTAGAAGATAGTATTAAAGTTAGTCATAATGGTAAAGGTTCATTCAGTAATGGCGCTGTAATCGCGGAATTTGGTGATGTGAAAGATACGGAATGGTATACAGTCTCATTTGAAGCTAAAATCTTGTCGGGACAATCCGGCGAGGAAATCAAAAATATTGCTGCTGTTGGTGGAGACAATATTGATGATCCGGATAAGCCAAGTACGGATATCCAAGTTTTACCGGTTGATATAAAGTTAACTAAAGAAGTAGATAAAGCAAAAGCAAATATAGGTAATCTTATAACCTATACAATTGAAGCTAAAAACGAAGAAAAAATTGAATCTTGGAATGGTACAATCAAAGATAAACTACCTGCTCATGTTGAGCTAGTTCCAGGGTCTACTATTTTAAATGGCAAAGAATTAATGGATACTGATGTTTGGAAAAATGGTGAGTTAATTATTCAACCTGTCGTATTAAAAGCGGGGGAAACAGCTACTATTAAGTTCAGAGTAAAAGTGTTACCAAGTGCTTTAAATGCAACAATAGAGAACATAGCAATTGCATATGACTCAAAAAATAATGAAATTACAACACCTCCAGCTAAAACAGAAGTGGTTCAGGTAGTTCCGGATGGCAATACTAATACAGACGGTAATACTGGTACGGATGGTAATACTGGTACGGATGGTAATACTGGTACGGATGGTAATACTGGTACGGATGGTAATACTGGTACGGATGGTAATACTGGTACAGATGGTAATACTAATACAGACGGTAATAGTGATACGGATGGTAATACTAATACAGAGGATAATACTGGTACGGATAGTAATACCAATACAGACGGCAATATTGGTATGAATGGCAGTTCTAATACAGACAGTAATACTAGTAAAGATGCTAATAGTATTGATAGTAATACAAATGAAAGTAATATTACCCCAGAAGACTATACGAAAAAAGAGAAACAGCAAATATTGCCTCAAACAGGTGAAAAGCAGACAGGTTTTATGAACCTTATCGGTATTCTCTTGGTTGGATTTGCACTTTTTGGTCTTTTGAATAGAAAAAGAGTTTAGAAAAGATATTTATTAATTAACCAACAACAGCACTTGGAAATGTATCCGAAATTGGATAGTTTAAGGTGCTGTTGTTTTATTTTGAAAAATTACATTTTACTAGCGTTTTATCAGATATTGTTAAAAGAAAACTGAGGATGTTATTGTTAGCTTTAAACGTTTTTTATTCTTTTATTCAATAATAGTTATTCAGAATCAACATACCGGTTGAGAATATTTTACCATGCACTACACTTACACTTTCTACGTATTTTTCTATTAAATTGTCTAAAAAGTTCTCTTTTATCAACGATCGCTTCTGGAATTTATTTGTAAATATTTTTTGAAAAAAGTAGTAGCCGTTAAATAATGTAATATGGTATTATAACTATATACCAATATTTTACATAGGAGTTGATATAATGTTAAAAAGGTTAATTTTATCATTATTACTATTGCTATCAGTAGTTGGTGCAGCTTTTACAATTGATTCAAAAATAGCTGCAGCAGAAGAAGTAAATTCAGAAGAAGAAGTAAATTCAGAAGAAGAAGTAAATTCAGAAGAAGAAGTAAATTCAGAAGAGGTTACAACTTATTTTATTAATGATTTCCGATATAGAAAGGTAAATGTTAAAACATACAATGAATGGTCGGGCTATAAAAGAGCTTCTGATAATATAACAACAGGCAAAGGAGGCGGTTCTATTACAGCAACCAAAAGTGTCACTTTTGGAACAGAAGTATCTGGAGAAATAGATGGACTAGGTATATCAACATCAAAATCTATCACAAGTGCAATTGGATATACATTAAATGCTGACCCTAATACAACCGTTTATATGGGGTATAGAGTATATTATAAAGTGGAAACGGGTACTAGAGAGTATTATGATTTAGTAACTGGAAAAGTATTAAGAAGTAATAGTTATACTGTTAAGGTTCCACAATATGGTGAGTTTAAATTAATAAATGCTAAGTAAACAATTAACTGAAACAAGACTAGCTAATATAGTTAGTCTTGTTTCATTTTTTTAGAAAAGAAGTATCCTAATTTTGATAGTGAATATAATAAAAAAATAATCATTAAATTCCTGGATATTACATATCCATCAATTGCTAAATCGTAACCCTTTGGTATTAAAATATTACTGTTAAACAGAATATATATTGTAGATAAAATAGGAATAAGAATACATAAAAGTCCTAATAATTTATATTTGCTATCCATAGTTATCTTCACCTACTTAATTATTTTATTCATATTATTTTAACATTTTTCTTTACATTTTAAAATTGTAATTTTAGTTATTATTTAACAGGAGTTTTATGTTTAGCCTATTTCTTGAGGGGCGTTACTCTAAAAAGGTTTAAAATTTTAAAATGCTCGTTTTAAGCTAACGGGGCCGTATGCTGAAATTCCGCTCCAGTCGCGACAGTTGTAAAAAGTAGTGATGGAGAGTCTAGAACAAAATGCGTCTTTTTTAGATTTTCCACTCTTTAGATGAAGTATGTAAAACTTTTTATTTTATTCCCTTTGTAAGCAATATAGGGTTTTAAAATAAAATCAATGGAAACCTGGAATATAAAAGCCCTGGCCCAATACCTGGTTAATGTTATGCACGGAATTACAGTGACCACTGTAACTGCGGATCGTGAAATGCTGGACAATATTGTGCGCAATTCGCTTTACTTTCTGCCGTGAGCACAAGAGAATACAATAGAAGGAGCTGTACGTTTATGTACAGCTCTTTTTAGTGTTTATAAAGATTGGGACTTAGATATTCGGCAAGACCGTAATAATAATTTGTTTACTACACTTACATTTTATTGTATTTCTATCCATAAAGACAACGCGTTGATCCAATTTGGATCTCCGTATCCTTGATAGCTTTGAACAGCTTCATAATTCTTTCCTTGGTATTCTACCTTATCTCCTTTTGTATACGCCTTAAACGGATTCCATTGTTCATAAGAAGCTCCGAGGTCTTTTGTTGTTACAGTTAAAATTGTACTTTTAACGGATTCATTTCCAGCTGTATCTACAGAAGTTACGGCATACTTATATGTTGTATTTGCTTGGAGATTCTTGTCCATAAATGATGTAGTTTTTGATGTCCCAACAACAGTCATAGGTTCAACTTGTGTCCCTTTATATATAACATAATGGTCAACTGCTACATTATCCTCTGATGCACTCCACATTAAGTCTACACTAGAAGATGTTACACCCATTGTGTGTAGTGCAGTCGGTTGCGTTGGTGTTTCTGTATCTGGAACCGTATGCATTGTCTCTACAACTGTCGATTCACTTTCATTAGAAACATTTCCAGCAGCATCTACTGCTTTTACTGTATATGTATATTTTGTACTCGCTTTTAAATTTTTATCTGTGAATGTTGTTCCTGGTACCACGCCAACTACTTTACCATCTCGTAATACCTGATATTCTTTTACACCCACATTGTCTGTAGAGGGATTCCATTTTAGTTCAGCACTGTTTGAAGTAATTTTTGTTGTAAGTAATCCATCTGGTTGAGTTGGAGCTTCTTTATCTACGTCTCCATTATTCACCAAATTAACATCAATTGCACTATAGAAGGCATTTGAAGTATCAGCTACATCCCAAACAGCTAGAATAATGTGGTACCCACTACGATCAGTTGGGACGTTAATTGTATGAGTTAAATTATTCGATGCGGCAGAACCATTATGTTCAACAGTACCAATCAGTTCAAGATCAGCCCGAGTTAATGGTTTATTAGGATTCCAACCACTTTTTGTAATATAATAATGCCATTTACTTGTTAAATGGGGGGCAGTATATTTCCATGTAAAAGTATTTAATCCTCCTGTAATCGTATTTTTAAACCAGCGATCTGCAGTTTGTTGATCAAGGATACCACCAAATAGGCCTCCAGCAGATGCAATTTTACCATCAGCAGGTCCACTTTGTGGAAATCCTTTAGGTGCCTCTAGACTTTGTGGCTCGTACATAACGTTTCCACACATTAAGTTAAGTGCCCCATAATTTTGAGTACATAAAGCAGCTCTGCTAGCCGGTTTTTCAACAAACCCATGAGCATATGCATTTGGCGCCATTGAAATACCTATGATTCCAGCAGCTAAAATGGTAGCACTTAATCCTTTTTTGCTTAATTTTGTGAATTTAGTATTCATATAACTAGTCTCCTTTTGTTGGAATTAGAAAGCAACTAGTATGATAGCAATATATTAATAATTATTCAAAGTCTGTATATATAGTTAAATTGTAATGGTTAATAAAAACAAATTGTTTCAATATGGTTGGTTATATAGTCCTTAATCGGATATTTATCTTATTTTTTGGACTTATTTTCTATTAAAAATAACATGTTATTTTATAAAAATCTTTAATTCTATTAAAATTTGTCAATTTCCGTACAGTTACTCTTCTCATCCATGTAATGACATAAAAAAAGTAGTTAGATTGAAACGAAACACTCAAATATTGCAACATGAAGTATCTAGCTAAAGCTCCTTTTGTTCAAAAATAGACTAAGAAGCAATATTGTAATAATTGATGAAATTGTAGTAACTTAATTTAAATAACGGGAAGAACCCGCTTCAAGAAACCATTATGACATGGGCTTTTAAACATGGCATGGTATTTGAAGCGGGTTCTTTTTATTTATTGAAAAGAAAAGATTCGAAGGGAAGATAACTAATGTATTGAGTGCTTTGCATCAATACATACGATTATAATTTAACATGTCCATAAACATGAAAAATGCAAGGAAAGTGAATAATTTATTGATAATCAGCCAAATTTTTATTATTGTCTGCCAGTATTTATATTTTGTTATCGCTTCAGTTGAATTTTTATATCCCATTTTTAATTATCAGCATTCTCATAGGTATTATATAATGCAATCTAAAAAATATAATAATAATAAAAAGAATTCATTTATTGTGGAGTCTTTTTATTATGTCTGAGTAATCTGGTTTATCACTCACTAAGACTAAGAATGGAAATCTAAGATTGGAAATGAATAATTTTAAACTAAGGTAGGAGTTAACCTACCTTAGTCGGGCGGACAAAATAACAGGAAAATGATCGAACTTTTTTTAAAAAATCTTATACTTAATCTAAAAAGAGTAACTAACTACATTTTATCAATCATTTTTTAAAATGTAATTTTTGATAAGGAATGAGGGATATTTTTTAATCAATCTTTATAAAGCTACAAAAAGTTATAATCTAGTTTTAAATTGTATGTAGTATTCATTACGCTTCGTTTCCATCTTTCTTTTATTCCTTCAAAATTCCTTATGGCTTGAACTTACAATTTATAAGGAATATATTTCAAACTTTATTTGTCATATACAATTTTATAAAAAAGATTGATCATTTATAACAAAGCTCGATTATTTAAAACAAAGATTAACATTTATAATATAGTTTGATTAAAATTCCTTTGTTGATATGCAGGATTTTTTTGTTCAACTATCGGGCCATTTAATGGAGTAAGGTTTATTGAATTAACTGTGCATCCGGTAAAAAAAATTTTTTTACCCATTATTAGTACCTAGTGCTAGTAATAAGTGATAAAATAAAGGAGTAAAAATTTCTAAATAAGGTGGTTTTTTTATGTCCGTATCTAAAGCTCGTATTACTGCCATAGGTTCATATGTACCTGAAAGAAGGTTAACAAATTACGATTTAGAAAAATTAGTTGAAACAAACGATGAATGGATTGTTAAACGTACTGGTATTAAAGAACGAAGAATAACAAATGAAGAAGAATTTACAAGTGATTTAAGTTATAAAGCCGTAAGAAATTTAATGGAACGATACGATAAATCAGTAGATGACGTCGATATGATTATCGTCTGTACATTAACTCCTGATTTCAAAACTCCAAGCGTGTCTTCATTAGTCCAAGCAAAGCTAGGTATTAAAAATTCTGGAACTATTGATTTAAACGCTGCTTGTGCAGGGTTTACTTATGGATTGCATGTAGCAAATGGATTAATTACTTCTGGTTTACACAAGAAAATTCTTGTTATTGGAGCAGAAACTCTATCTAAAGTTACTGATTATGAGGATAGATCTACCTGTATTTTATTTGGAGATGGTGGAGGAGCAGTACTTGTAGAGTTCGACGAAAAAAAACCAAGTTTTCTATCCTCACATTTGGGTTCAGAGGGGGAAAAAGGAAAAAGCTTATATTGTTCCAATTTATCAAATCGTATGTTTGAAGAGGATTTAATTAATAGTGATAAAATCGTTCAAAATGGACGCGAGGTTTACAAATGGGCTGTTACTACTGTTCCTAAAGGTATGCAAACTGTTATGAAAAATGCATCTATCCCTTTAAGTGATGTTGATTGGTTTGTACCTCATAGTGCAAATTTAAGAATGATTGAATCAATATGTGAAAAAGCTGATTTCCCGATAGAAAAAACATTATATAGCTTAGTTGATTACGGTAATACTTCGTCGGCTACAATCCCATTATCACTAGATAAGGGTATACTTGAAGGGAAAATCAAAAATGGTAACAAGATGTTATTGTATGGCTTCGGTGGTGGTTTGGCATATGCTGGATTATTAATTAATTGGAATATATGATAATTTGTTTATAGCTTTCTTATCTACTTCACACTTTCGTTGTTCATCAATCGGGCGCTTTTCTGAAATAGGAAAGCGTCTTTCTTCATGGAAAGGGCCAGATTGTTGAATAACAAATTTTCGCTAAATATTGCCAAGTGAGGGTTTGGGAACAATTTAATTACAATTTATGTCTATATTGAAAAAGGGAGGTGTCATTTTGTGGTTAATATTAGGTCTTATTGCTATAGTAGCAACTTTTATAAATCTTTATATGTATACAACAGGTAAAGATTATAAACTTGCGATGACAACCGGGTTATCATTTACAGCACTGACACTCTGTGCAGAACATAGCCTTGTATCTAATTGGGTAAAAGTTGAAGATTGGACGGCTTTATTGGATGTTGCACCTTCTATGGAAAAGGCGTTATGGTTTCTGACAATTGTTTCTATTTTACTAAATATAACACCTATACTTTTAGAACTAAAAAATAAAAAATAATTACTTATTGTTGTTCATTTGGATTTACAACGTTAAGAGCAAAAAGTCCCCAAATCTCGCTTTGGGAAGGTTATACTTTAATTAATTTAAAAGTATAGCGATTTTGATACGGAGGTGTTGAAATGTATACTCAAAAAATAATGTTAGCTTTATTTTTATTTATTTTTCTTTTAACAGGCTGTGGATTAGAAACGAAAACACTTACGGAATTTTATAAAAACGACCTTGAAGATGTTACTAAAATTCAAGTACAAGATGGAGGTACAGGTTATTCAAAAATCACAACAGATAAAAAAGTAATTGATGAGTTTTTGAGTGAAATCAAGGATGTACAATTTATACCTGAAGAAAATCAAGAAGATAGAGCTGGATTCCTTTATTCCATTACCCTTTATGAAGATGAACAAATGACTTTTATATTTACAGAAAATTATGTAAATGACTATTACTATTATACAGAGCCTGATATTTATCCAATAGTTGATAGCTTTTATAAAAATCTCAAAGTTGAAGAAGAATAAGTTTCCTTATGCAACTAACCATGTCCCTAAGAATGGTAGGTTAGTATTTAAACTAACGGGATACTTTAGTGTAACATGGATTTATAACGCATACATCAATAAACAAAAAAACGTTCCCAAAATCAAAGTTAGGTAACAAAACTTCGTTTGGGGAGCATTTCTTGTTCAACTAACGGAGTGCTTGAGTTGAATAACGATCTTCAATAATCGGGCGCTTTTCCGTAATAAGGAAAGCGTCTTTCTTCATGAAAAGGGCCAGATTGTTGAATAAAATCATTTTCAATTACATTATGTTATCAAACCAGGGTTTGGAAGGTTTTACCTCCATTAACTTGGCAAATCGGTAGAATAGTCAGTAAAATTCCGAGAACACTAAAATGAGGTGTTTTCATATGAAAAAAATTCTTATTTTAATGATTGCTATCTCTCTTTTTACTGTTTTATCGAAGGCGATAGCTACGACAAATGACTATGATGAAATTGCTAGGTCTGATAAAGTGGGCGTTTCCATTTATGCAAAAAAGCTAAATGGATATGGATTATATACAAATTTTAAAATTGATTTTCAAGGTAGTATCCTTTCAAAACCTTATTGGATAAACACAACAAGTCCTACTTGGTCTCCTGAAATTATCTACGAGGATATCAGTCAAGATGGAAAGAAAGAGCTAGTTATAATTTTGACTAAAGATATTGGCACGGGTGTTTTAGAACGCGAAGTTCATGTTTTTCAAACACAACCGCGAAAATCAGATAAAACACAGAGTCAGATACCAGTTGAAGTACCTGTTGATGAACCATTAGCGATATTATTAAAAAACGTAAAGACCGAGTTAACACCAAACAAGGCAAGTGTTAGTATTGGTGACAAGAAATATACAGTTGATATTAAACCTTTGGGTATCCAACCTGGAAATTTATTTGATGAGATATACTTTGGTAATCTTATCAACTTTGAAATAAAAAACAATCAACTTGTTGCAAAGCTCGGAGGACAAATCTCTCCTGTAGGAGGATATATAGGGATATTCAAATCATCTATATATACAAAGATAAAATGTATCAAGTAAAATCAATTAAATTTATACCTCATGAATAAAGAACGGTCTTCCACAATCGGGCGCATTTCTTTAATAAAGAATGGGCCTTCCTATATTAAAGGGCCATATTGTTGAATAACAATCTGTTAAGGGAAGTTACCAAACAAGCTTGGGGAACTATTTAATTACAATTTCTGTCTAACTTGAAAAAGGGAGGCAATTCGAATTGGATAGAAAATATGATTTATGGTCATTCATTTTATGTTTGATATTATTAGGACTTTCTTTTCAAGCGCTTTATGCATCATATAACCGAACTTGGCAATTGGCACCAGATGCTTTGACACTTTGGTTACTTTCCATTGTCGTTTTTATTATAGGTATTATAGGATTTAAAGATAAAAGTAGTAAACGAACAAGATGGAGAAGCTGGTTAACGGTGCTAATTATAATACCCCTGTCGATAGCATTTTTACTAGGAGTGGCAGTAAATACAATTGCGAGAGAGCATATTGAAACAACACAATCACCTGATAATAAAACTAAAATAGACTTTTACACATTGAACGGTGGAGCAGCTACCTCAATTAGTGTTACAGGAATTATAAATGGACCTCTTTGGTTTAAAAAAAGGATTTATCATGAAAACCGTATACACAAGGTAGATGTGGAGTGGAAGAATAGCCATATTGTTATAATTAATAATAACACTTTGGATTTGGACAAAGGAGAAACTTTTTCGAATTAATTCTACTTACAGCCGTTCAGAAATTTATATAGTATGCCCAATCTTCCACAATCGGGCGTGTTTATTTAGGAACGCGTATTTTTCTTTTAAAGGGCGCGATTCTGTAATAAGGATCAGCGCTCGATCTCATTATAGGGCCATTTAATTGAATAAAATATAACAATTAAATTGGACTTAGAGATTGTGAAGAAAAGTATCTAAACTAACGGGGCAGGTTAGTTTAATAATCAGTTAGAAACTTTTACTCTTTAGGTTCGTATAAAGTTTATTAACAATATTGATTTTGCAAAATAACATAATATATGAGGTGTATAAAAATGTATAAATATATGTATGTAGAAGCAAAGGTTTCTGGTTTATTTATAATGGAGAGTCATAGGGAATTAATCGATAAGTATAGTAAAGAAGGCTGGAGATTTGTTGCTGCTATTCCTAAAAGTAGTGGGTCATATGGTCAAATTAAAGCAAACGATTTGGTTTTTGAAAAATATGAAGAGGAACAATAGATTTCTTTTTTAGGTATTAATAAAAGATGAAACGTCGAATAAACTTCCTATTGGAACTGAAAATGAATTTGTTGAAGAGAAAAATGGTGGGATCAATGAATACACAGATTATAAGGAACAATTCGTAAAAGGAATCTATGAGAAAAGGAAATAATTCCTTGTTGCAAAACGGTATGCTTACTTTAAAAAGCAAAAGACAAATCACCGTTTTGATATTCAGCAATCGGGCGCTTTCCTGGAAAAATGGAAAGTGCCTTTTAGATTAATTAGAGTTCAAAACTATCACTATTTTTTAGGTTGTTGAATATCCTTGTATGAAAAAATCTTTCATTGAACATAATAGAATTTAGAATTAATAGATTTATAGGTAGGAGAGTGAAAGACACATGTTATTATCGCGAAGCATGGAAAAGGTATCAACAGGATAAAAAAATCGAGGGATATTCATCGCTTACATTAAAAACATATTGTTTTCAATACAATCTATTATTACGATTTTTTGGTGATATTGATATGAACGAATTTAATACAGATAGATTAAAGGAATATTTAATACGATCAGGAGACCACTTAAAGCCTTCCAGTTTAGGACATAGGATTCGTTGTGTTAAATCATTATTTAGATGGTCACATGAAGAAGGTTATACTCTAAAAAATCCTGCAGCTAAATTAAAAGAGCCGAAATTAGGTAAAAGGATTCCTAAATTTCTCTCAGAATTAGAGATAGAACATCTAAGGGAAGCTTGTCAAACAACGATGGAGAAAGCACTATTTGAGTTTATGTATTCAACCGGCTGCCGTATTGGTGAAATTGTAAAATTAAATCGAGAAGATATCGATTTTCAATCGAATTCAGTAATTGTACAAGGGAAAGGTGATAAAGAAAGGGAGGTGTACTTTAATACCCGCTGTTCTATTTGGTTAAAAAGGTATTTAGATGAACGAGAGGATAAAGAACCTTGTTTGTTTATTACGGATAGACGGCCGAAAAGGCGAATGAGCATTGATAATTTAAGATATATTATCAAGCGCATATCAAATCGTGCTAGTATAAAAGAGTATACATCCGCATCAATTACGACACAGCTATGCAACACATATGATTAATAACGGTGCGCCAATTGATGTCATTCAAAGTTTACTGGGTCATGAAAAGAGTGAGACTACAAAGATATACGCTCAACTAAGCGGAAAGCTAAGACAAGATTTATACAGTAAATACTTTTAAAAAACTTTCATTCAATCAAGACACTCATGTAGAATTACAATACTTTCTAAAAGGAGGATATATAATGAAAGCAACGAAACTCGTATCATTAGCAATACCTATTCTATTATTAGTAGGTTGTGCGGTAGAAAATAAAGAGTCTACTCCTAAGACTGAGCAGTTAAGCAAATCAACAATGAAAACAGTAATATCAGAGAAACAGTATCCCTATTATATTTGTGAACAATTAGTAGAGTTTCAATACATGAAGGATTTATTCATAGTAAACTCGATGAAAGCTATGGAAGACAAAGAAAAAGAAAAAGATATTTTAAAAACAGCAAACAAGATGGATAAGATTTTAGACAATATGGAATATGTAAAAGTTCCTGATAAATACAAAGACATTCACAAAGACATACAAGTAGGGGTAACAGATGCAAGAAAAGCAATAAAGTTTATTAAAGACGCTAGTAAAGAGGATAAGCCGAATATGCAAGAAGTTGTACTAAAAAGTACTCCACATTTATCAGGTGTGGATGGAGATAATTGGAAAAACGCACTTTATGAGTTAAGTAAGGAAAACAAAGATGCTTATGGTAAAGCACTTGATAAATTAATGAAAGAACATGCGGAATAATATAGTACCATACAACAATTATAAGGGAGTTATGCGTAAAATTAGTTCTTCAACTAACGGGCTGCTTTAGTTTAACACGAATTATGGTTATAATCTTCCACAATCGGGCGCTTTCCTTGAATAGGAGAGTGTCCTTTTTCATGAAAAGGGCCATTTAGTTGAATAACTGCCTCTAAAGAGAATTGTATATTTATGTTAAAATTTAGGGGTAGTTCTTGAGAACAACTTGGTTATTTAATAAGAGTTTTTCGTTATTGCCATAGATACTTTATTTATAGTAGAAGAAGTGAGGGATTAACATGTTTTTTGTTCAAATGTCTGGCTTTCCTGGGTCTGGAAAGTTTACACTTTCTCGTCAAATTGCTGAGCGTACAGGAGCAGTCATAATAGACCACGATATTGTAAAATCTGCTTTATTACAGTCAACAGAAGAAATTCAAATCGAATCAAAATTAACTGGTAAGATTTCATATAATATTGATTGGTCTTTAATTGAATTTTACTTATCACAAGGACAAAATGTAGTATTTGATAGCCCTTGCCTTTATCAAGAAATGGTAGATCGAGGAATTGCTATGTCTAAAAAATATAATGTGAAGTACAAATATATTGAGTGCTACCTTGATGATTTTCAAGAGATTAATTTTAGATTGAAAAATCGAGAAAGAATGATAAGTCAAATAAGTGAGGTAACTTCCGAAGAGAATTTTAAATATACATTAGTCAATAGTAAAAGACCCGCTGATTATCAGTGCTTGGTTGTAAATACTGGCGAACCTATCGATAGTTATATTAATGACGTTGTAAATTACATAAAGAAATGAGTTGTAAATATTTTTTATTCAATTAAAGGGCGCTTTCCTTGAATAAGGAGAGGGTCTTTCTTCATGAATAGGGCCAAATTGTTCAAAAACAATCTTTTAATGGATGTTACCAAATGAGACCTTGGGAACAATTTAGTCAAACAAATATACAAATTAAAGTTGAAATTTTCTTAAAATTCACTTTTGCCAACTTGTTTTACGGTATAATAAAAGGCTAGCTAAAATAAAAATCCATAAGGAGTTTAACAATGGAAAAGTGGGATTTATATGATAAACATCGCAATAAAATAGCGAAACAAATAACTCGTGGAGATGACATGGCATCAGACGAGTTTCATTTAGTAGTACACGTTTGTATATTTAATTCAAAGGGAGAAATGCTTATTCAGCAGCGTCAGCCTTTTAAGAAAGGATGGTCGAATCTTTGGGATATTACTTGTGGTGGTAGTGCTATTGCAGGCGACACAAGTCAGCAAGCTGCTTCAAGAGAGTTATTAGAAGAGTTAGGGATACATTATAACTTTGAAAAAATGCGTCCACAATTTACTATTAATTTTGAACGTGGATTTGATGATTATTATCTCATTGATTATGATTTTAATTTGAATGAATTGACGTTACAAACAGAAGAGGTACAAGCAGTGAAGTGGGCTTCTAAAGAGGAAATTTTAAAGCTAATCGAACTAAAAAAATTTATACCTTATTATGAAAGTATAATTGCGTTTCTTTTTGAAGGACGACATCAATATGGCTCTATTCGTCTTTAAACGGAACATGCAAAGAATTAAACCTATTCATTCAATTTTACTTCCTCAAATGAAGGTTTATAATTTAGTATCTTCAACAATCGGGCGCTTTTCTGAAATTGATCTGCACCCCAAATGTTAAAGTCTTGTCTAACATTTGGGGTGCAGATCAAAATAAGGAAAGTGTCTTTCTTCATGAAAAGGGCCCTATTATTAAAAACATTTTTTAACGAAAGGCTCCAAAACAACGATTGGGGACGTTCCATTACACTTGTTAGGTGTTTTTAAAAAATCTAAAAGGCTATACAAATCCCTTTTTTCTTCCCTTTTATCATGAGTTACATGAATAAAGGAAGCTCTATTTTGAAACGTAATCGCTGCAAATGTTCACTTAAAAACACTTTTTGCCACATGGAGAAATTCCTTAACTGCAGGAGAAGCATTTGCAATAGAATGACAGGCAAGTGCTACTTCACGGCTGTTTTCAATATTTAGTTTGCTGATTTTTATGTTTTGCTGTGTCTTTAAATATAATTCTGGACCTATCGTAATGCCAAGTCCTTCTTGTACCATATTAGCGATGGTTGTACAGTCGTGTACTTCAAAAAGAATAGATGGTTTAATTTGCGCTTCTGCAAATAATTCCTCAACATGTGATTGGTACATCCCTGTTGGCATAATAAAGGATTCATCCATTAAATCATTCATTTCTACTGTTTCTTTAAAATGGAATTGATGATCAGGGTGATAAGCAACTACCATCTTGTCTTTAATTAAAGGAACTAAATCGAAATTTGGATTTGATTTTCCTTTTACTACAAATCCAATGTCAATAATGCCTGAACCCAACCATTCTGTAATTTCCTCATAGGTTCCTTCGTAAAATTTAAATTCTATTTTAGGATGTTTTTTCCGGAATTTCACAAGTAATTTAGGCAATAAGCAAGAAGAAGCACTCGCAAAAGTGCCGATACGAATAATACCTGTTTCCAAGCTTGTCATAAGTGCAATTTCTTGATTAATGACTTCCACTCTTTTCAATATTTCTCTAATATTCGGCAGAATTTTTTGCCCTATTTCTGTAAGTGTTATTCCCTTTTTTCGATCTCGAATTAATAAAGTAACTCCCCATTCAGATTCTAAACTTGCAACTGCATGACTCACGGCTGATTGAGTCATATTTAATATTTCAGCAGTTTCTGTAAAGCTTCCTAGCTCGACTACTTTTGCAATGATTTCGTAGCGCACAATAGTCATGAGTAATTACTCATCTCCTTTATTAAAAACATCAATTTTACTTATATTAACATGGGACCTAAAATAAAAACAGCAGTTCAAATATAAGGAGATGTACAAATTGAAAAATAATATAAATCAACTAATCATCATACTTTTAGCTTTAGGAGCTTTTGTAACAGGAACAGCAGAGTTTGTTGTTTCTGGAATTTTAGAACTGATTTCTTTTGAATTAGATGTTTCAATTTCAATAGCTGGCCAGTTGATTACGATTTATTCTTTATCTTATGCCATTGGAGCTTTGATTTTGGTCATACTAACGTCTAAATTGAACCGTAAAAAAGTGCTTTTATATGCTATCTCTATATTTATTCTAGGAAATCTAGTTGCATTTTTTAGCTATAATTTTGTCTTTCTTATGTTATCCAGAGTCATTATGGCGATGAGTGGAGGATTATACATTGTAGTTGCCACCAATTATGCTGCGCAAATTGCAGTTCCAGAAAAAAGAGGTAGTGCTATGGCAACAGTCATTACTGGTTTCACTGTTTCATTAGTACTTGGAGTGCCTATCGGTACATTTTTAGCTGGACATTTTGATTGGCACTATATTTTCTTAATCATTGCGTTTGGCACATTTTTTTTATTGATAGGACTTTACAAATTATTACCATATATAGAAGGGAACCAACCGTTGCCATTTAAACAACAGGTGCAAATTATTAAAGATAAACGAGTCGTTACAGGTTTAATGACAACGATCTTTTGGATATTAGGATATACTATGGTGTTTGCCTACATTGCTCCATTATTAAGTCATACTGCTGGCTTTTCTATTGAAATGACAAGTATCGCTTTATTTATTTTAGGCACTTTTGCTTTTATTGGTTCACGCTTTGGAGGATATGCGGTAGACAGATGGGGACCTAATCGAACAATATCATTAAGTTTATGTGTTCATATCATCTCTTTATTTGTACTAACATTTACACAGTATAGGGCAGTGGGTGTATTTGTCACACTAGCTTTTTGGGGAATAGCAACTTGGACAACGACACCAGCAAAGCAGTTTTATCTGATTTCACTAAAACCACAATCCTCTGAAACAGTTCTCAGTTTTAATACCGCCTTAATGAATGTGGGAATGATGCTGGGCTCTGTATTAGGAGGAATCATTATTCAATATACTAATATAGAAAATTTAAGCTGGATTGGTGGATTATTCGTTATACTCGCATTTATTTTTATCAGATGTTCTTTCTACCTAAATAAAAAAATTATGAAGCACCATCGACTTTAATGAATTAAAAAGTAATTTCTAAACTCAACTGCCTTGATATTCAGTTGGGTTTTTATTTTTTTAATACTCTTCGAATTTGGCATTTTATAAAAAATCTTGTTGAGGTTATGGAAGGGGAAATCATCACCCACATTTGAGTTGAGAAGGGAGGGGAAATGCATGTTAGAACGAACGTACCTAATGGCAAGTTCGCTGTACATTTTAATGCCTTTTGTAAACGAGTATTGAAGAAGATAACAAGGAACTTTTATTAGAGTATGACTAATGAGTATAGGATTTAATAAACATCTTAGTTATTCCATTATAGGGCCATATTATTGAATAACTTTCTTTATAAAATTTTACCAAACGAAGCTTTGGAAATTTAAAACCGATAAAAACCAATAAAATCCATTTGTGGTATTATTAAAGTAACTTTTTTTGATATGGGGTGGAAATGTTGAAAAGATATTTTTACATAAGCATTTTATTAGGTTCATTGGCTTTATCAGGTTGTATTAATGATGAAGCTGATAACACAGAAGCTACAGCAGAATCGTTGGCTACTGAACGTTCCAAAACAATTCACAAAGATGATAATACTAAAAAGACAGAAGAAGTAAAAGAAGTTGTAAAAAAGGAACCTTTTATCTTAGATGTCACGGATATAGAGAAAGTAGCACCAATAAGAAGTTTTTATCCTATTGCGATTGATGCAGAGATAACGTCTCCTATAGGTGAAATTAAATCCTCTTTTACTCATTCTGGTGATAGTCCATTTAAAATAACCTTACTAAATATTGGTACTGAAAGTTTTTTATACAAAATTCAAAATCTAGATAAAGAAACAAAAATAGCAAATGGTATTTTAAAAAGTAATGAATGTTATGAGAAGATATTTGACGGCTTCCCTGAAGGCATTTATGTCATATCTTCCGTAATAGAAGAAGAAGGGTTCCCTACGGATATAAAACTAAAGGTAAAGGTAGAGATGCTTCATTAACTGATTTGGTTTTTAAGGTGAAAACTCAAAACCTTGTTCAACTTACTGTAGCATTAGTGAAACAAGGTTTTATAAAGTATACATAAACAAACCTAATAACGTTCCCAAATGAAAGTTAGAGAAGACACAAAAACCCAAAAAATGTTGTTTTAAAAGTAACTATTCGTCTTGGGTTCATTTGCTGGTATATTTTTGCGGAAGAAGGATCACTGGGGATTAAAGATGTAGATTTAGATGAGTTAGAGATTATGCTAAATGAAGGTACTCAGTTTGGGTTGACTAATTTTGCAACAAACGAAGATGTAATGTAGAACAAGTAAGGAATAAACTAATTTTTTGGAGGTAAAGTATGATTAAAGATTTGTGGTTTACTGTGCATCCGATTGATATTAATACATATGCAATTAGTGAATATGGACATTGGGAGAAGGTACATTCATTTTTATTATTAGGTAATCAAAAAGCGATTCTAATTGATACAGGTCTTGGAATTGATAATATAAAGAGAATTACTGACCAATTGACTACTTTACCGATTGAAGTCATCACTACCCATGTCCACACTGATCATATCGGAAGTCACGGCGAATTTGAAAAAATATATGTTCATGAGGGAGATAAAGACTGGTTAGTGAATGGAATAAAAGGCTTATCAATTGAACAAATAAGAAAAGATATTAGTAGAGATATAACATTGCCTACTCCTAATACATTTAATCCTCATACATATCAACCATTTCAAGGGGAACCAACAGGGTTGTTAGGTGATGGCGACGTAATTGAATTGGGTAATAGAAATTTAATAATTTATCATACTCCTGGACATTCTCCAGGTCATATATCCGTTTTTGATGAAACAAACGGTTACTTGTTTACAGGGGATTTACTATATGATGAAACTCCTATATATGCTTTTTATCCTTCAACAAACCCTGTGGATTTAGTCAATTCCTTGGAAAAAGTTTCAGAGATACCAAACGTTTCAATGGTTTACGGTTCACATAATACTTTAGGGCTTGAACCAAAAATATTAGAAGAAGTAAAAATTGCAGTTAAGTTTTTGAGAGAAAATAAACTTACTAAATTCGGTACAGGAATCCATAAATTTAATGGTTTTAGTGTACAGTTTTAACAGTTCTTATTGAACTAAAGCGTAGCGTTTTTCAATAAGTTCTTTAAATTGTTTTTCTGCTAAAAGGAAAAATAGAAAAAAATTTTAGTAATGTCTTTTATAATTATCTTGAAATCGAGTTTTCCATTAAGGGGCGCTTTTCTGAAATAGGAAAGCGTCTTTCTTCATAAGGGCCAGATTGTGGAGGAACGTTTTCAGTAAAATTGGATATTATTGTTGAAATATAGAGTAAGGTAGTGAAGTTTCTCACTAACTAACGAAGCAGGATAGTTAAAGCACATTTAGGGTACGTTACTTCTAAAAAGGAGTAATCTAAATGAAAAATACATTCTTAATTAGTTCGTTTGTGATTATATTTTTGTTCAGTTTTTCTATATTATTAGAAAGTCCTGTTCATTCTCAAACTAACCCTTCAGATAATAATGAATATTTATATCCTGCAAATAAGGAAAAAGTTGTTGATGAAACTGTAGATGAATTTTACCAGGCATTAAGGAACCTAAAGTATCCTATACATCAGGAGGTTTATCAAAGATATAAGCAGAAGCCAAAGCAACAGCAAAGGCATTTGGATACTGTTCTTTTTAAAGAAATGCCTGATGCATCTGTAAATGTTAGAAAAAAATTATTGTTCAATGAGGTAGAAAGATTAAATTATATAACTTTTGATGGAAATATTCTTAGTATCTACCCTTATATAGATATTAACTATCATCAGACCGTTAGTCCTGATAGGCAAGTTTATTTTTTTTATTCCTTTAAAGACACAGAAAAAGAATTTAGAGGTAATTATGCAATTTATGATGTTGAAACAAAAGAAATGGTAGCAGGCGGAAATACTTATATGCCAAAGCTCAATCTTACAAGGAACACTTATGATAAAGAAAGATAAATTTAGGTAAAATAGCAAAATGATTGTGTTCGTTGTTGAACTAACTTTTGATGGAAATTTATTCCTATAGCAGCAAATGTGGTCATTGTTGTACAAAAAGGATAGATACAAGCAGGTATAATTCCTGTTCATCTATCCTTTTCTTAATATCTTATATAATGTGTGACTTTTTAATTGGATATTTAGTTATCGGGCAGTAATTATTCTTGATTTTAATAAAAGAAAAGCGTGAGACCTTTTTTTATTTATTTGGGTTGCGTTCAATAAATTCAATGATTACATCTTTTAAACGATATACTTGTGTGAAGTATAAATGTTCAGGTACGTTATCACGTACAAGCCATTTTCTTAATACATCATGATGGAAAGTTACAAAATACTCCATTAAAACATCCCTGTCAATACCTTGTTCTTTAGCCATATCTGAAATCGAAAGCCCGTCTTTCCAGTACGTATCATATTCTTTTTCAGTTAATTTTAACAACTCATAAATCTCATCATAGTTATACTTAAAGCTGTAACTGTATTCCTTTTTTGTATCTCTATTTTCTTCAACTGAAATCGTTATGTGATCGTATTTTTCTTTATCGTTATTTTCAATTTCAGTTAAAGTACCAAGATTCGTGTCCTCAGCTTTTGCAAAATGTGAAAAAGATAAAAACGATACTATTAGTAAAATAGGTAGATACTTTAATATTCTTTTCATATTTTTACCTCTCTGGTTATTTTTATTTTTCAATAATAATTTTGGGCTTAGGTTTACCTTTATATACATTACATATTGGATTATTGCATTGGTCATTAACCACAAACACAATGCCTTGTTCTAGGTTTAAAAATTGTTTTCTTAGTACTAAATAAGGATCAAGGGATATAACTTTTGTAGAGTATTTCTTTATTCCACAATCGGGCGCATTTCTTTAATAAAGAATAGGCCTTCCTATATTAACGGGCCATTTTCTTGAGTAATACATTTAAAGAAAATCTTTATGGAGCAAAGAAATTTTGAAGATTTTCACTTAAACCAAAAGAGCAGGATAGTTAAAGAACATTTAGGGTACGTTACTTCTAAAAAGAATCTAATTGAGAGAAATAAAAATGACAAAAAAAGGCATCAAGAATGCTCTTCTAGATACCTTTTATCTAAAGTTCACTGCAGCCTTAAAGGGTGCTTTTTTACGTTTCTTTGAAATATTAGTTTTTATTTTTCTAGTTCTAACCAACCCTCAAATAGGGTATCATCTTTTAAATCAAAATAGTATTTTACGAATCTCACAAACTCTTTAGTATCAACTTCTTTATATCTATAAAAAAGATAATAGCTTTTTAAAAATTTTTCAGCTTCTTTAAGCTCTCCATTATCTTTAAATAATTCCCATAACTTTCTGGCAGATTTTCCATAAACATATGAACCCATATTGGATTCATCGTATTGATCAAGAGGTAAATTTACTGGAAGTTCTCGTTTTGGGTCAATTCTGAAAATCGAATTATAAGTTTCATTTTGTTTCGATTTCGAATACATAAATAGACCAGTAGCAAATTCTGCAAAGCCTTCATCTAACCATGCATTTTTATAAGGATCATTGCTAATCATCCCATAAAACCATTGATGAGCAATCTCATGAACTACCATAGTTTTAAGTTGCTTGGAATTGTTAAGACCACTATTATAAATCGAATGAGCTGTTACAATTCCTGGATATTCCATACCCATTCCATCTAATACAATATCTAATTGTTTAAAAGGATAAGGCCCCATAATTTCTTCGAAATAATTTAATGCAGAGGTAGCCTCGTCTACTATTTCTTGATATAGTTCCTCTTTTTTCTCTTCAAATCCAAATACTCTAATAGAAATGCCCTCCTCTTTTTCTACTAGTATTGGATCTTTTAATATAGCTAGAAATATCTCCTTCACATTCTGAATTTCAAGTAACCTTTGTTCAGACTTGGAAATACTTCGTGGTCGAAGGAAGAAACCAAGGTGTACTCTTTAGGAATGTCATACGTTAATTTGAAATTGCTAAATGTTGTATGATAAGTCTCTCCTCGATCGAGGTACACTTCCTTGTTCCATTTATGGCTTCTATATGTGGCAAGCATTGGATAAAATTGAGCTAAATGAAAATTACTATTATTTTTCGTGAATCTTATGCCCTTTTCAGGAATGGTTAGTTCATAGGAAAAATTAACTTTGATTTCTTGATTAGGTTTCAACTTTTCCATAAGCATTATGCTTAATGTATCTTTATCTAGTGAGTAATTTACCTTTTTTCCATCAATCGAAATGTTTTGAATATCAACTTTCGAGGGATGTTCTAGCTCAGATGAAACACTTTTTGTAAACATATTAGGTATAAAGTAAAAAATTAATTGTTCCCAATCATCGTTAGATAGATTTTTGATTAAACAGGTTGATTCAAATCGGAAATTTCCGTTATTATCCATTGTTAGTTTTATGTCATAATCACTGGAATTTCCAGGATTTAATCCTTTTGAAATAAATCCTTCTCTTTTCACTTTTTTAGTAACCGTCGATTCCAAATTATCATCTTGTTTATTTAACTTCCATGCTACGAAAAATACACACATTAAGACTAAAAATATGATTATTATTTTCTTCTTAATAACTTCCCTCTCCAATCTACGTAACAATAAAAATAATTTACTCCACTATATGAATTTACTAAAAAGTTTTTAAATTTAT
The DNA here is from genome assembly GCF_028877475.1 of Lysinibacillus irui. NCBI lineage: Bacteria > Bacillati > Bacillota > Bacilli > Caryophanales > Bacillaceae > Lysinibacillus > Lysinibacillus irui. The sequence continues at coordinate 1,170,860 of NZ_CP113527.1, forward strand.
ACATATTTTTTGAACTTAATAGTTACTACGTTTCTGTTTGAACCTACAATTACAGGAGAAACTATTTAAAATGATAGATTTTTAGAGGAAAGCACAACGAAAAAATTACCAAATGGGATACCAGATGCGATTTGGTTTTCAACAGATGTTGTTACATCTTTAAAAGTGGGACAAAACGTTACAGTTTGGACAAAGGCAAAAGAACAAAGTTATCCAGAATAAGCGAGGGAGGGATAAAATCGAAATTAATGATGAAAAATGAGGGAGTAAATCAACAATTAGATATTCAACAATCGGACGCGATTCTGTAATAAGAATCGGCGCTCGTTTTCATTAAAGGGCCAATTAATTGAATTACACTTCTGAAAAAATGGTATTTTGTGTTAATTTTTATGTGAGTTTTTGAAAAAATGTACTTAAGATAATGGGGCAGTTTAGCTTTAGAAGTATAGAGGTTTTGATAATCTTAATGTCGAAAAGAATGTATAACCGCATAAAACAGAAGGAGAGGTACTTTGAAAAAAATTAGGGAAGCAACAAAAGAGGATATGATAGAAGTTTATAAGATGGGCTATGATGTTTGGGGAGATAATCTGCCATATGAAAAATATATAACTATGTGCCAGGCTTCCAATAAGTATAAAAAGGGAAAGTGGTACGTTCTTGAAGCAACAGATACAAAGCAACTATTAAGCTCTCTCATCGTATATGAACTAAATCTTTCAGAAGACCAAATTGTAAAAGGGCTTGGTTCAATCGCTACTCCTTTAAATTTAAGAAAAAAAGGATATGCTTCTTTATTGGTCAAAGAAACGATAAATAAACTAGAGCAGGAAGAAAACTGTAACAACTTTTTCCTTTATAGTGATATTGGGATAGAATTTTACAAAGGATTAGGTTTTATTGTACTACCTAATGATAGTCAAAAATATAACGACAGTGTTTGTATGTATTACTCAAAAGAAAATAAGATCGGCTCCATATCACTTGATATCCCAGATTACTTTTAACGGACATCCAAAGTAACGGGGGCTTTAGTTAAATAACAATCTTCAACAATCGGACGCTTTTCTGAAATTAAGGAAAGCGTCCTTATTTATGGAAGTGTCCAGATTATGGAAGATTCCATATTCATATTTTTTTTTGTAAGAGGACAGAATGTAGAAAAAGAAAGATTAGAATGTTTAATATTTAACTACATGGTTGAATGTAAATTAAAAGGTTGTTATATTTAACCACATGGTTAACCATAATAAAGATATCTTAAATGTAACTTTTCATGCTTTAGCTGATTCAACAAGAAGTGAAATAGTTCGTATGTTGGCGCAAAAAAGAAAGGACTATTTCTGAATTAGCAGAGCCCTTTGATATGTCTTTGACTAGTATTTCAAAACATATAAAAGTTCTGGATCGGGCAAAACTTGTTGAAAGGAGTGTAAATGGAAGAATTCATTTATGTCGGTTAAACAAGGAATCATTATCCCAAGCAATGGAATGTTTTATGAAAAGTCCTGGAACAATCGTTTCAATCTTTTGGAAAGTGAATTATTCAAAGCAAAAAATAAAGAACATTAATTTACATAAAGGAGTGAATGTATGAGTGACGTTTCCACAACCACTTTAATAATGATAAGAATTTTTGATGTATCGACTGAAAGAGTTTTTAATGCATGGTTGAACCCAGAAATGATGAGAAAATGGTTTTTTACATTGGAAGGGACGAATAAGATAACACAAAATAATCCGCAAGTTGGTGGTACTTGGGAAATTGTTGACCATCGGGAAGGGAAGGATTACCGTGCGATTGGGGAGTACCTTGAAATTGATCCTCCGAAAAAAATCGTGTTCACTTTTAAAATGCCACAATTCAGCGAATTAGAAGATACGATTATAGTTGAGCTAAAAGAACTTAAACAAGGCTGTGAGATGACATTCAAACAAGTTATTCATGTTCCTCATGAAAAGAATTGGTCAGAATCTGATATAGAAAAAGCCCTTGTCGAATGGCATGACAGTACCGAACATGGCTGGAATTTAATGTTTATGGGACTTAAAGAATTATTGGAGACAGGAAAAATTAGCTATAAAGGCTAGAAACACAATAAATTTATATGAAGAAAAGCGAGTTTACCCCTAAAACTTGAAAAATATTCCTTCAATTATCGGGCGCTTTTCCGAAATTAATCTGCACCACAAATGATAGACACAAATCTAAATTTTGGGTGCAGATTATAGTAAGGAATGCGTCTTCTATAGTTAAAGTATTAAGTAACAATATAGTCCTTTAAAAATAATAAAGTTGTTTAAATATCCTTTTTTAATTAAAAGGGAAGGTTGATTAAAAAAGGATATTTGCTTTTATTTTGTTGAATTCCTAATTTAATCGTAAATTAAAGAAATTAGAGAAGGGAGCGAGATTATTGTGATGATAAAATAAGGTAACCATGAAAATCATTGTACCTTTTTACCTTTTTTCATAAACCATTTGATTAAAAAGTTTGGTTCTTTGATCCGACAATTGTGAAAGGAAGTAATCTTCCATTCCCCATTTTGTTTAACTAATACATTCGTATTAATGGACGCCCTTTTCTCCGAATAATTTTTTTGGCTTGGCATTTTCGTATTTCCTATACAGTGAACTATAGCTAGGTCAGCATTGAGGAAACGAATGCTCGTAATCCGTCCTTGCATTTGCGAACCTTTTAAAACACCATTAAATAAATCTTGATGTGAATTCTCCACTTCTTCCCTGCCTTTTAAATGCTGACCGAAAAAAGTGATATAGTCTACATCTTCTGTAAAGCAATTCGCAAAAGCTCTTCCATCCCCATGACTCCATGCAGAAAACAATTCATTAAACAAAATGTTTATATCTTCTTTATCTTTTTTCCATTCTTGTGTCATTTTAATAATCCTTTCTTTTTTCGTTTTTTATGCTCATCATAATTTGTTCCTTAAGATGAGTTGCCCATTGCTTTTCCAGACTCCACTGCTCTGTATTTAGACGCATCAAACTCTTGATGGCCGAATAAAATGAGGTACCTTGTATGGACTTCACTTGCTCAGGATTTTCGTCAAATTCTAATTGCTGCGACTTGATATGCTCAATTGCTGTTTGGCAATATTTTATATAGTGATTAACCAAATAGATCTGATCTTCTTCGCTTAAGAACTCTAGATAAATCGCCTTTATGTGGAAAATTTTTTGGTAATTCCCAACGTTTTTTTTGGTATCCATCATCAACTCAAAAAAACGATCTTTCCCCTTATTAGTTATTTCGAAAGTACGAGATGGTCGTTCGGTCGGAAAAGGGACGGTGGCTGGATCAGCCTCTTGAATTAGACCAGCTTTTTCTAATTTATTTAACAATGTTGAAAGCGTTCCTCTGCTCACTTGTTCCCATGGGCCAATGGTGTCATTAGATATTTTTGAGATAAGATAAGCATGTAATGGAAATTTCATTAATAGCGAAAGAACAAGAAGTTCATACATCCATGATCAACCTCCTTTTATTAGTTTTATTAAAATGGTTTTTTTAAAACTATATGTTGTTTTTTATTTTTTGTCAATAAAAATCAAAAAAATTCACCTGAAAAACGAATGAGAGGATAATTTCTCTTAAACTTTCTAAGAAGCTCTTCTGCAATATCTCTTGTAAGTAGCTAGGTGGCCCTTAAAAGTATTGAACAGTCTTCCATTATCGATGGAAAGGGCAATTTTATGGATTAAGGTAACTTTTTTGACTTGAAAGAAATAATTTTTTTAGTTCTTCCACTGAAGAAAGGTGGTATAAAGGAAAACCTTAAATATGAATAAAAAGAATAGTGTGGCAGTTTTTTTAATCTGCCTTGCCATTTTTTTAGTCAATATCTTACAAGAGTACCTTAACCATATGTGTTACATTAACTATCAGAAATCAAAAGGGGGTGTTCATATGGGACAAGAAGAAAGAACTGTACGTTTTGATTATGATTTACAAATAGAAGCTTATCGTTTTGAAGGTATCATGCAAAAGTTTCCGAACCACTTCCATGAATATTATGTGATTGGGTTTATAGAGAGTGGACAAAGACGATTGTCTTGTAAGAACGAAGAATATGTAATAGGTACCGGTGATATTATATTTTTTAACCCACTGGATAATCATGCCTGTGAATCAATTGACAACGAAAAATTAGACTATCGCTGCTTGAATATCAAGCCTGAAATCATGCGAAAAGTTACAAAAGAGATTACAGGGCAAGATTATCTTCCTTCCTTTGCTTCTCCTGTTGCCTGTCGAAGTGAAAAAGCACAATTGTTGCATAATCTTCACCAGATGATTATGGATGAAATAACAGATTTTGAGAAAGAAGAAACTTTCTATTTTCTTATTCAACAACTTATTGAGGAATATAGCGAAGCCATCGAAGATACAGAACCAAGAGCTATTAAACAAGAAATTGAAAATGTTTGTCACTACCTAGAAGTACATTATGCAGAACATATTGCTTTAGATGATTTAGCAAAGATAGCTAATATGAACAAATATTCTTTGTTACGCTCATTTACCCAAATTCGGGGGATTACCCCGTATCGTTACTTACAAACGGTGCGTATTAATGAAGCAAAGAAACGATTGGAACATGGTGTAAAACCACTTGATGCAGCAATAGAGACGGGTTTTGTAGATCAAAGTCATTTTAGTAATTTCTTTATGGGGTTTATTGGATTAACACCCGGACAATATAGGGATATTTTTATTCAGAATGAAAAATGATCTACTTTAATAAATTCCCCACAGTAATTACCGTTTTCATTTGAGATTCAATTTTAATGTAGGAATTTGATTTTCGCGTATAAAAAGTCATCGTCGTAAAATGTAAACCTAAATAAGATAAAAATTAGGATGTGATTATTTTATGCTTAATGAAGAAAGACGTTTTTCCAAAGCTCTCAAATCGATTGCTAGAGATCAAGAACTAAAAGCCTATTTTCAAAATTCAAAAGAACTTTTTTCGATTTTTATTAAAGGTGCTAACCGATTTTTGGCTGGAGAAACACGTACGGAAGGGATAGAGCGTGTTATAAATCTATATAACAAAGGGTATCGGATTTCATTAGAATTTATTGGCGAAAATACAACATCCCTAGAAGAATGTATGCTTGCCAAAAATGAATTCAAAGAATTAATAAAAGATCTTGGGTATAATCAAATGAAGGCTACCGTATCATTTGATCTTTCTCATATCGGAATGATGATTTCTGATGAAGTAGCATTTACCAATTTAGAAGAATTAGCAAAAGAAGCACAACAGCATAATATTCAACTAATGATAAGTATGGAAGAATCACAAAAAACGGATAAAATTTTATCATTATATAAAAGAATATCAAAATCATTCTCAAATGTTGGGATAACATTACAAGTTCATTTGAAGCGTTCTTCTATTGACCTAAATGGACTATTGAAAACCTCAGGTAGAATACGTTTAGTAAAGGGGGCTTATCAAGAGTCTGAAGGTATATATATTCCAAGAACCGAAGAGTTAAATAAACGGTATATAGAATTTGTATCTATGTGTATAGATAGTAATCATCCATTATCTGTTGCTACACATGATGAAAATATATTGATGGACTTAAAAGAAAAAGGATTTCTTTATAATTCGAATGTTGAAGTAGAGATGTTAGATGGGGTTCGACCTGACCTATTAAGATCTTTAAAGGAGGATAATATTCAGACTAAAGTTTATGTAACATATGGTAGTGAATGGTATTTATATGTAGTTCATCGTATTGCTGAATATCCTCCGAATATTTATACTTTTATTTCAGATATGATTGAACAAAGTACCAATAGAGATAAAATAAATACATACTAAATAATGAAATTTCTATAGTTTCGTTAAAATTTTGTATCTTCAACAAACGGGCGCTTTTCTCGAAAAAGGAAAGCGTCTTTCTTGTAAAGGGCCAGATTATTGATTAACATTTTCATTGGATATTATTGTTGAAATATAGAGCAAAATAAAGATTCACTCCATTTTGATCAATCTTTTTTCAAAATGGAGTCTTTTTATTTGCTGATAAAGTTTTTTTTATCAATCGAAGAATTAAAAATGACAACATGTATAAAGTGCTACTGCTCTCATACTTGTTGTCATCAATCTAAAGAGAACCAAAACAAATTAATTATTGATCACTAGTTTAAACTTTGAGCATTATTATTTTCTTTAATCATTTCTTCTTTTTTTATGTTTGCAATAAATACACCTAATAAAGTAATTAAGCCCCCAGTTATTGCAGAAAATTGTGGAACTTCACCAAGCCAGATCCATGCGATAAGAAATGCAAAAACAGAGGTTAAATAAAGTGTACTTGTTGCTTCAGCTGCTCCAGTTCGTGAGGTAACATAAGCTAGAGTAAAATAAGGAATGATTGTTGGAAAGACTCCAAGATACAAAATGACTAATGTTGTATTTAACGGGGCATCCATAATTGCTTCACTTAGACCAGGTGAGAAAAGTAGCATAAAAAATGTACCTGACCAAATTGCGTACATCGTAAAGGGAAAAGCCCCATACTTTTTTAGATATCGATGTTGAAAAACAAAATAAATACTTTCTGAAAGGGATGCTATTAAAACGATCATAACCCCAGAATTAAGTGAAAAACTTTCATTTGAATCTCCAACAGAAATAAATGCTACACCACAAAGACCAATAAGTGAACCAAGCCATCCCCATAATCCAAGCTTCTCACGATAAAAGAATACAGCTAACAGAGCAGTGAATATCGGAGTTGTTGAAACAAGTAAACTCGCAATCCCAGCACTAATCGTTTGCTCTCCATAATTTAGGGCTACTTGATACACGGTGAAACCTGAAAAGCCAAGTAATAAAATAATAGGGATATCTTTTAACTCAGGCAAAGGGGTTTTTGTAATAATTGCTATGATGATTAAGACAAATGAGCCTACTAATAACCGCAATAATGAAATATGTTCAGGCGAATAGGCTGACAATGCAACTCGTATTCCTGGAAAAGCTGATGCCCATAAAATGATTGTTATGAAATGAGCAGAAATAATCTTAAAATCAAGTGTTTTAAACATGAATACACCTCTTATCCAACCAATTAAATTTATAATTTCAATATTAATAGGTTTTTGCTAAAACTTCTCCAACCGGTTAAAATGAAAAAAACCAACCAGTCAGAAGAGGAATTACTAATGAAAAAACCAAAATATCAATTGATTATTGATTTTATAAAAGAAAAAATTGCTAAAGGGGAGTGGGCGATTGGAAGTCCCATACCAAGTCAACGTAATTTGGCAAAACAGTTTGAGGTTAATCGTAGTACAGTCATAACGGCGTTAGAGGAGCTGATGGCAGAAGGGCTACTAGAAGGTAAAGCTGGGAAGGAAACAGTCGTCACCAATAATACTTGGACTTTGATGGGGGCAAAATACTCGACTAACTGGAATGAAAACGTCACTTTAGGCATTCATAAACCCAGTGTATCTATGGTGCAGGAAATTAATCAGGCTGAATCGAATACGAATCTCATTCAATTGAGTAAGGGGGAGCTATCACCAGAAATGTTCCCCTTAGAAGAGATGAAATTCATCGTTCAAAAAATATCAAATCAATTGACCTCGTTTGGCTATGAAGAGCCGAAAGGTAATTTAAAATTACGCCAAGCCATTAGTGACTATTTAAAGGTAAGGGGTATCGAAGCATCACCTTCATCCATTCTCGTAGTTTCAGGTGCGCTCCAAGCTTTACATTTAATTTCAATTGGATTACTAAAAAGAGGTTCTACGGTATTGCTAGAGATGCCGTCCTATCTTTACTCGTTGACTGTTTTTGAGTCTGCGGGGATGGAGTTGCAAGGATTAGCGATGGACAAGGAGGGGCTAATCATCGATTCAATTTATTTGACAAAGGAAAAAGGAAAAAATATTTTATATACGATTCCAACCTTTCATAATCCTACAGGCGCCTTAATGCAAGAAAAGAGACGAGAGAAATTAATTGCTTATTGTGAAAGAGAGCAGCTGCCAGTTATAGAAGATGATGTGTACCACGATTTATGGATTGATAACCCACCACCTAAACCACTAAAAGCAATGGACCTTTATGGAAATGTATTATATGTTGGGAGTTTATCAAAAACCCTTAGTCCAGGATTACGAATTGGCTGGATAGTTGGCTCGGAGTCAGTTATTAATCGATTAGCGGATTTAAAAATGCAATCCGATTATGGATCAAGTACTCTTTCCCAGCTCGTTGCCGCAGAGTGGTTATCTAGTAATTTCTATGATAGTCATCTTGATAAAGTAAGAGAACAACTTAGGGTTCGTAGAAAAGTTGCTTTAGATGCACTGGATAAATATTTGAGTCCTTATGCTACGTGGGACATCCCAAAAGGTGGTTTGTTCATATGGGTAAAAATAAAACCTGAATTCAAAGTAAAAAGGCTATTTGAAAAAGCATTTTCCAATAATATTCTTCTAAATCCTGGTAGTATTTATGCAGAAAAGACTGGACAGTTTATACGAATCTCTTATGGGTATGCTTCACTCGATGAAATAAAGGTAGGCATATTCAAATTAAGCGAAATAATAAAAATTAAATAGATATAATGCTATAATTCTTTAGTGAATTAAAGCGGTTTCTGAATTTGAAATGAAAACAAATTATAAAATATTAGACAAATAAAATATTTTAGGTTAAAAAACAGCATAATGCATTTTATCAATTCACATCTAGGTGTTTTTTCTTTGATATCAAACTTAGTTAGTTTCATTATAGAAATTTGGAGAGTTGAATGTTTTTGTAACAATAAAGTTGTTAAGTTTACAATAAAGTCATAAAAGAATAGTAAAACTATTTATTTAACAACATTTCTTTAATAAGGAATGTGTCTTTGGGTTTGACTGGGAAAAATGTCGATGATTTTAAAATAGACACCGAAGTGTCTTATGTTTTTCAAATAAGCATACCGATAAATTGAAATTTAGTTACTTAATATTATGTTTATCTTGGGAGCGAGGTATTTTATCGGTGAGTGTATACAAACCATGTAATGCTTGCTGTTAATAATGCTGACGAAATCATAGCTGTAAGAACACTGTATGTTTGCCAAATAAGTATCGTGGACCAATCGATAGCACAGCACAGTATACCAAGGGAAATCGTAGCGATCAGGAAAATAACTGTTACAATTATTCTCTTTTTTGTCATTGGCCGGCGCTCATTCGTTTTCCTTCTGCGTAATCCTAAGAGAAATAGCAGAACGGCCAATAAGCAAAGAATAATAGTGATAGACGACAAAACGATATCCAAAAGCTGTGTGCCGCTTATTTCATATGACTGAGTTAGATTGCCGTCTATTATATCTTTCACTTTTAGGACCAAGTTTATATTGGTATTTGCGCCGTTGCTCAACAAACAGACGCCTATTCGTTCATTTAGCAGTATGGCTACTTCGGTTCTGAAATTTGGGTTGCCGCCAGTGTGTTCTATAATCGTTTGGTCAGCGTTTACCGACCAGCCTGCCGCATAATACATATCGTTGACAGCCGAAACAGACATATCACCCTTATGTGATTTTTCGATAACCGTGTAAAATATTTCGGGTATGTCCTGCACAATACCCATCTGTATGCCCATCCAACGCGCCATATCTTTTGTATTAGAAATGATGTAGCCTGCGGGCTTATTCCCAGCATAATCCGGAGCTTTAAATGGAGTTGTCATAAAAAAGGAAGAACGATAGCCCTGTGCCAACTGTCCAGTAGCTTCAGCATCTTCTTTATAAACATACGTATGGTGTAGACCTAACGGCTGAAATACCTGTTCCCTCATAAAGTCTTCATAACTTTGTCGCGATACAATCTCAATAACCAAACCCAACACGTCATAATTAACGGTTCCATAGTTATACTGTTCACCGGGAGGGAATGCCAATTCAGTATCTACGAGCATTTCCACAGTCTTTTGCAACATATCCGGTGTATTACCTTGTGGGATATTTTGAACCTTATGCCTAATATTTGTTAGACCACTGGTATGGTGAAGAAAGTTATTTAGTGTAAGGCTTTGCATATCAACAGGTTTCCCTTGATACTTTAACGTAAACCAAGGTAAATATTTTTGGACAGGGTCAGTCATTGAGAGCTGCCCTTGCTCTTCTAACAGCATAATACCCATACCGGTAAAAGCTTTACTGACCGAGGCTAACTCATAGAGTGTATTTTCACTTGCAGACAACCCCTTTTCACGGTCAGCATACCCTGAAGAAAAGTAGAACACTTCATCATCAGCAAGTATTGAGATTGACATTCCCGGCACACCTGATATACGAGTGGCATCTTCTAGCAACGCTTGTATTGCCGCAGATTTCGAATCTGACAACGCATAACTTTGTGTTGAGAATCCTGAGAATAATATAAATATCGATAATACAAAAACTATAATCTTTTTCATAAACTCTCCTTTTTTGAAAAATTATAAGAGAATAATATAAATAATCTACTTTTACAACTAACTAAATTCAATTTATCTTTCTATTCACCTATATAATATCAAGTAATTGTAAAGAGTTACACTTAACGAACAGATGTGTTAGTACAATAAGAAAAACGATTTCAACAATCGGGCACGTTTCTTGTGTAGAATTGTGGCTTTTATATTATTTGAGCTATTTAGTTGAGAAGAAAATAAATATTATCAACAAAGTGAACTCAATAGAACAAAGAATAATTTATAAAGGACTGATCTTAATAAGTATAATTTCACTAATCAAACCATTAAGAAAGTATGAGGATTATGTTTATAGAGCAAATGCCTATGAGCTTTTATTCATGAGAAAAAAGGCAATCCGGATATTAAATTTGTCTACCAAACAACCAAATTTCAGCAAAGAAGAGAAATCAAGTGGTTTTATTTATTTAGGGATATTATATTCAAAAACAAAAGAATTTAATTTAGCTTCGGATTGCTTCCATCAAGGGCTTGAACTAATGGTGTATGTGAATTTTAATTACCATGACAACTTTAAGAAAGCCATTGAAACATTTATAAAAAGTGAGGATTTTGAAAGGGCAAATTTTTGGTTAAACAATCTAATTCAACGACAAAGTTATGATAATAAATTCAAGAAACTTGGTGAATTAGAAAAGAAAGTAAAGTGATCTTTATTCAACAATCGGGCGCGATTATTAGGAAAGCGTCCTTTAAAGAGACATTAATGGAATACATCTTTATAGAAAAGAGTGTTGGATAATCATGTTAAAATTTAAGTTGTACAGTATTAAGGGTGAATACGTGTTGTTAACGGGAAAATCTAGTTGAACGGTGTTTAAAAACTCTTAATGGAAGCAACTCTTATTAATTGTTCTAAAAAGAGGTTGTGCTATGATTCTAAGCAAACTTTGGCATCATTATGAGGCATACAAACGTATCCAAGGGTATAGGCCAAATACATTGTGAAGCGGATTCTCTTCAACTATTGGGCAAGTACCGTGAAAGAATGCAGAAATGGTGGAGGAAAAAAATGAACAAAACTGAGAGGCAGCTTGCAATCACGCTTGAATTACAGCGAAGCAAAACACTGAGAGCAGAAGATTTAGCTTCTCAATTTGAGACAAGTGTGCGTACGATATATAGGGATATTCAAGCATTAAGTGAGGCTGGGGTTCCAATTTTAGGCGCCCCTGGACTGGGTTACTCCTTAGTGGAAGGATATTTTCTACCCCCGGTTAGGTTCACAGCAGAAGAGGCCGTCTCCCTGCTCATGGGAGCTGATTTTATCGAGCAAAGGTTGGATACAGATTATGGTATTTATGCAAAGTCCGCTAAACGCAAAATCGAGGCTACTTTGTCGGAGTCAGTTCGTAACGAGTCAAGGCTTGTTCGGGAAACAATGCGACTCCTTCATATAGGTGAGCAATCAACTGAAGCGCGGGTAAAAACGTATCTTAATCAAGTTCGCGATGCCATTTTGAAACAGTGCAAAATCAGTTTTATGTATATTAAAAAAATGCCAGGAACAGATGGGAATCGGAAAAATAAACGTGTGGTCTCTCCATATGGATTAACACTTGTCCATGAAAATTGGGTTTTACTAGCATACTGTGATATGAGGCAGGAAATGCGTCATTTTCGCTTGTCCCGGATGACCGAACTTTCTATGTTGGAAGATCAATTTCTTCTACCAAATGATTTTGACCTAAGTAGCTATCGGCCACCTGACAATCGAGACGAAAGTATAATAATTAGGGCAAACCCCGAAATTGCCGACAAAATCATAGAGGCAGTTAATTTTTATATTGAATCCATTGAGGAGCGGAAGGAGGATGTAATCTTTCAATTTCGTGTTCGGTATCCAGAGGAAATATTACATCATTTACTTGGCTGGGGCGGAGATATCGAGGTGATTGAACCGAAGTCTTTACGCTTCAAGATTCGGGAAGTAGCGAAAAAAATTTTAGAACACTACTGACATACACCTGTCAGTAGTGTTCTTTTATACTGTGATTATACCAAGATGAAGAGGAGCTGCTTGAAGGATGAAAAGTACAAAGGAAGTATTGAAGTCATTTGAACTTACAGTAGAAAGATATTTGGCAGAACTAACAAAACTTAATATGGATAAATTACATAGAAAGCTGAACGAAGAAGATTGGTCCATTGGACAGATGTATGTACATTTAATTCAATCTGCTTTCATGCATCTACATAATGTCGAGCAATGTTTAGTTGGCAGTGAATCGACATTGAACCCAGCGAAGGAAAAAACTGAGCAAGGTAAGATTGTATTTAAACTAGAACAATTTCCTGCTGTTCGTATTAAGGTCCCTGCTTCGCCGAATTATACTCCGCAACCACCAGAGAGCATGGAGCATTTGGTAGAAGGACTTCACAGTGTAGTGGAAAGGATGAGGAATACAGAGTCAGTTCTACATCAATCGCCTGAAAGTAACAAGATACTTCATCCGGCGTTCGGTGCATTAAACGCGCAGGAATGGTTTTTGTTAATTGAAATGCATTACAGACATCATTTTTTACAACTGGATCGGTTGAAAACGAGTTTAGCATTTGAAGAGTAGGGGGATTCGTCATGTCGACTATAACTAGTCAGAAAAGCAGATATTGGATTGGCGTTGTATCCGCTTCTCATGTGAATTTAGCCAAAGAAGGTGGGTTTGCACAGTTGTGTCACGGTAAGGCATCACCTTTGCGTAAAATGTCTCCAGGTGATTGGCTGATATACTATTCTCCTCGTACAGACATGTCCAAAGGAAAGCCAGTTCAAGCATTTACTGCTATTGGTCAGGTTACGGACAACGGAACTTACAAACATCAAGTGTCGGAGTCGTTTGTGCCATTTCGCAGAGATATTCGATATATTCCTTGTCGAGAAGTTAAGATTGCATTGTTGTTAAACCAGCTCACTTTTACGAGTGGAAATCGCAATTGGGGGTTTACATTCCGTCGAGGTCATTTTGAAATTGGAGCGGAAGATTTTATGACAATCGTTACCTCGATGTTAGATGGTGAGGAACAGGCTTTATCCGAGATCTTAAAACACTGATTACAATTTGTGAACAGCTTCACTTAAACTATAGAGTGATTTAGTTAGATAACAAGCTTGAACAATCGGGCGCTTTCTTTCCTAAGAATGTGCCCATTTGTATTGTAGGGCCATTTTCTTGAATAACATATTTAAAGAAAAGTGTTATAGGCAAAGAAATTGTGAAGATTTTCACTTAAACCAACTGAGCAGGATGTTAAAGGGTACGTTACTTCTAAAAAGAGTAATCTAAATGAGAGAAATAAAAATGACAAAAAAGGTATCAAGAATACTCTTCTAGATACCTTTTATCTAAAGTTCAAGGTAGCCTTAAAGGGTGCTTTTTTGCTTCTCTTAAATATTAGTTTTATTTTTCTTGTTCTAACCAACCCTCAAATAGGGTATCATCTTTTAAATCAAAATAGTATTTTACGAATCTCACAAATTCTCTAGTATCAACTTCTTTATATCTATAAAAATGGTAATAGCTTCTTAAAAATTTTTCAGCTTCTTTAACCTCTCCATTATCTTTAAATAATTCCCATAACTTTCTGGCAGATTTTCCATAGACATAGGAACTCATGTTGGATCCATATTGATCGAGAGGTAAATTTATTGGTAACTCTAAATTAAGATTAGGTCTGAACATTGAATTATAATCTTTAGTCTGTTTCAATTTTGAAAATTCGAATAAACTCGCTGCAAATACTGCGAAACCTTCATCTAACCATGCATCACTATAAGGATCGTTGCTAACGATCCCATAAAACCATTGATGAGCAATTTCATGTATCACCATATTTTTTAGCTCTTGAGAATTACTAGGACCAGTATTATAAATCGAACCAACTGTAACTATTCCTGGATATTCCATCCCCATTCCATCTACTATAATATCAAATTGTTTGAAAGGATAAGGCCCCATAATTTCTTCAAAATAGTTTATTGCAGCTATAGCCTCATCTGCTATTTCTCGATATAGTTTTTCTTTATTTTCATTAAATCCAAATACTCTAACGGAAGGGCCTCCATCATTTTCCACAAGTATAGGATCTTTTAAAATAGCGACAAATATTTCCTTTATATTTTTTACTTCAATGGAACCAACGTTTGGACTCGGAAAGACTTCTTTATCAGATGAAGATACAAAGGTGAAACCTTTCGGAATATCGTATGTTAATTTAAAATTACTAAATCCAGTATGGTAAGTCTCTCCTCTATCTTGGTAAGACTCCTTGTTCCACCGAGAGTTCCTATATGTTGCAAGCATTGGGTAAAATTGAGCTAAATGAAAATTACCATTATTACTCTTTGTAAATCTTAAGCCTTGTTCAGGAAAGGTGAGTTCATAGGAAAAATAAACTTTAACTTCTTGATAAGGTTTCAACTTATGGGGAAGTTGAATATTTAAAGTATCTCTTTCTAATGTGTAAACGACTTTTTTTCCATCAATAGATATGTTATGAAAATTAACCGTAGAGGGATTTTCCAGCTCGGGTGAAACACTTTTTGTAAATATATTTGGTATAAAATAGAAAGTTAATTGTTCCCAATCATCGGTAGATAAATTTTTGATTAAAGCAGTTGTTTCTAATTGCAAATTTTCGTTCTTATCCATTGTTAGTTTAATGTCATAATCACTAGAATTTCCGGGATTTACTCCTTCAGAAATAAATTCTTCTCTATCCACTTTTTTAGTAACCGTCGATTCCAAAATACTACCATGTTTATTTAACCTCCAAGCTGCGAAAAATACACATATTAAGACTAAAAATATGATAATTATTTTCTTCTTAATAACTTCCCCCTCCATTCAACGTAACAATAAAAATAAAACCCCACTATATGAATTTACTAAAAAGTTTTTAAATTTATACATATTTCTTGGGCTTAATAGTTACTACGTTTCTCTACTGAAAATGTAGAGCCTACAATTACAGGAGAAATTGTTAAAATCGAAAATGTGCTTAATTAACGAAAATGCATGAAACATCCATAGAATTTGCACCAGATATAGATGAGTTTCAAGAGTCCGGCTTAACACCTGTTGCCAGCTCGAAAGTGTTGCCATATCGAGTGAAAGAAAGTCCCATACAAATGGAACAGTTATACTTAATAGTGAAGTAAGTAGCCAAGATTTTTGTTAGGTTTTAAAGAATAATTCACTTCAAGAAATAACTAGATATGCAACTTTTTTAAATTTTTTCTTTGATATTTAGACGAGCTATGTTTTTCCATGTTGTCGTTTTTTCATTGACTGGCTAAAGAACGTACCTGCAATAACGAATAAAGCACCCACGTAATGGTAAACAGTAAGCATCTCATTTAAGAATATTGCCGATAAGATGTAACCGAAAATAGGTGTTAGAAATAAAAAATTATTTGCTCTAACAGCATCAAATTTAAGCAGGTAAAACCAAAGGATCATAGCAATAATAGAAGTCATAACAACCTGCCAAAATAGACCGATCAAAAAATATGGATCAAACTGAATATAAAAATCCGGCTCTAATAAGAAAACAAAGGGGATTGCTATTAAACTGCCGAAAATAATTTGCCAGGTATTAACGACAATTTGAGGCAGATTCAGTTGTATTTTACTATAAAACACACTTCCAATGCCCATGGATAATACTCCTACTCCCAGAGTAATTAGCCCAAATAATGTGGCATTCAATGATTCTAAATAAGGAATAATAGCAATCATGATTCCAAATGCAGAAATGGCCATTCCTAGAATTTCTTTTTGTCCTATCTTTCTATGAAGAAAAATGGAGGCAAGAAAAGCTACAATAAATGGATTTATTGTAATAAATAAATTGAAAATTGTGGAATCCACATACGCAAGGGATAGGAACGAGCAGCCAACATAAAGAGTTGTATTTAAAATACCAAGTATTATTAAATTTGCCCATTCCGACCCTTTAGGATATGGATAGTTTCTGAAGATATATACGAACAAAAACAGTATAACTCCTGCACATAGCAATCGTACAGAAGCAAAAATCAAAGGGCTGGCTGAAAAAAGACCTATCTTAGTGGCGATTGCTCCACTCGCCCAAATAAAAGCATAAAATATCCCTACTTTATTTATTTTCATCATTTATCACTGCCTTTATGTAATATAGCTTCAAGTATAAGTATTTGCATTCAATTAATAAAATTGATAATTTGAATTATATCCATCATGTTTTCTGATGGATTGGAAGGAGGAATTGGTTAATGGAAATACGCCATTTGAAAACTTTTAAAACGATAGTTGAAACTGGTGGATTTACAAAAGCTGCAGACAAACTAGGATATGCACAATCAACGATCACTTCACATATTAAATCCCTTGAAATTGAACTCGATCAACCACTTTTCGATAGAATCGGTAAACAAATCATTTTAACAGAAACCGGAAAACAACTATTACCCTATTCCAATAAAATGCTTCAACTTTACAAAGATATAAAAGAAGTCACTTCCGTAAATGGAGAGGTTGGTGGAGATATTGTTATTTCGGCCCCTGAAGCATTATTGATCTATCGTTTTCCACCGATAATTAAAGAATTTAAGGATAAATATCCAAATGTAAATATTGAATGGCATCATTTAGATCCATTGAATTTTAAAGAAGAATTAATTACTGGGAATGCAGATATCTCGTTTTTATTGGGAAATGAATTAAATGATGTAGACATACTGACAGAAAAACTTTGGGATGAACGGATGATGTTTTTGTATCCGAATGATTTTGATTGGAATAATAAATGTAGCAATTTACTTTACACAGAGAAGGGGTGCAGCTATCGGTTTCTGTTTGAACAGTTTATTCAGGAATATAATATTCCTTCAAAATCGACAATTGAATTCTGGAGTATTGAGGCCATCAAACAATCAATAATCAGTGGACTTGGAATATCCATGCTACCATACGTTACGGTGGAAAATGAGCTTAGTGAAAAAAAATTATCGGGGATGGAGTATCAAACCGGTTGTAAAATTGCTACTTATTTGATGTATCATAAGAACAAATGGCTGTCTCCTGCGGTCAAAGCGTTTATTGAAATGGTTAGAAAACATGTACAGGGATGACTGGAAAACTTGTTTGTTCAACGAACGGGTGCGTTTATTTAGAAACACGTCTTTTTCTTTTAAAGGGCCATTTTTCTGAAATAAGGAAAGCATCTTTCTTCATAAATAGTGACACTTTATGGAACAAATAGGTAACTTAATTAACCTTTATCTGTCTAACAATCCGAGGAGGGATAATTTGGGTTTACAAGGACGTTTTCTGCCTTGCCTATTGCTTTGATTATACAACGCCACAGACAAAATCCATTTTTAAATCAAGAAGAAAATAAGCAATTAATGCAAGCAATGCTCCGTTATTACAATGATGAGAAGGATCTGCGGGGTTACCTTTCAGTAGGAGGCTGGGCTCACGGCGCATCTCACGGTGCAGATGTTTTTGTTGAGTTGGTGCAGTGCGAGGAAAGCAGCGTTGCGATGCTACGTGAGGTTCTTGTCGCTATTTCTGGCATGCTACTTAATGGAATACATATTTTTAGTGATGAAGATGATGAGCGGTTGGTCAATATCGTGGATACGATGATTGACAAAGAGTTACTGCAACATCAAGAAATTGCTGATTGGAATAGCTGCTTAGCGCAATGCTGCGATTGGCCGAGAAGTCGCTGTCAGGTGATTGCTCGCGTGAACAGCAAGAATTTTTACACAGTCTCTATTTCAGAAGGGGACAGATAGCCGGGGGAAAAACGGTGCGCCAATTGATGTAATTCAAAGTTTACTGGGTCATGAAAAGAGTCAGACTACAAAGATATACACTCAGCTAAGCGGAAAGCTAAGACAGGATTTATACAGTAAATACTTTTAAAAACTTTCATTCAATTAAGACACTCATGTAGAAATGGGTGTTTTTTTGTTATAGGGCCATATAATTGAATAAGAAATTATATAAAATAGGAATTTATAAATAGAGATAGCGTCAGGAAAACAGTGGATTTATAACGCAAAGGAAGTTTCACTATTAAAAAATCTAATTTCTCAGTATTAAAAATGAGAAATTAGGTTTTTTCATTAATAGAAAGAGACTTATAAGTATTTATCACTAATCACTTTCATATGGTGTAACTCGTGCCCGGCAATGCCATATGCAATGGTACCTACCGAAACTGGGCTGTTCATTACAGTTCCATTACGAACCCACGCAGCTTCATCAATAGTTGAAATCAGGCTTAACGTATTGGAGCGTACCATGTCTAAACCAGCTAGTAACTGTCCCCAAGATAATTTGTTGAAGTTTGCCGCAGAAACGTATTGATCTTGATCCATTGATGGGAGTGATTCACCTTCATTTCGTGCAATGGCAAGCATTCGATAAGACATCACACGTTCCGAGTCGGTCATATGCCCAATCACTTCTTTTAAAGTCCATTTCCCTGGTGCGTACGTCTTGCTTGCAAACTCCTCTGATACGCTGCCTAAGAGGCTAAGGGTCTTAGTTCGTTGCTTATTCAGTATTTCTTCAATATCTCCATCTGGCACAAGACTAACATACCTATCATGCTCTGGATTTTCAATAAATAATGGTCGTGGACGCACAAGAATCCTCCTCATTGGAATAGTTAATTATGGTTGTAGGGTAATATTCTACTTTCAAGAGAATATTTCCTTTATTTAATATTTATTTTCATTATCGTTTCGAAAATATCTTCAATAATCGGGCGCATTTGTTGAAGATGAATTGTGCCTTTTTCTGCAATAGGGCAATATTGTTGAATAAAATAAACCTGTAGCTTTGTAATAAAGATTGATTATTTATAATAAAGATCGATAATTTGTACGGCTCTCCTCTATATATTTTTTAGAGGTTAGATAATTTTTTTATTTGATATTTATGTAAAAACGATTTCGAAGTAATGTACTTAAACTAACGAAGTAGGTTCGTTTAACAATAAAGTGTTAATATTTATTTTGAAACAACTAATTTTTGAATCAGAATAACGGATTGAAATCTTATAAATCAAAAATAGAGATGGTATAATATGTATTAAATGTAAAGCGAAATTGTATTAAAATCTAAAATTGCAAGGAGGATTGAGTGTATGAGAAGGTATACTTTTTTTGCATAGCAAAGGCTATTGCATAATAAATTAATTGAAAGTAGCCTTTGCTCTTCCTAAAAGAAATACTAAAAATTTAGGAGTGCAAAAATGAGCTATAAAAAAGCAAAGCATATACTTCCAACTGAGTTGGTGGAGTTAATACAGAAATATATTGATGGTGAATATATTTATATCCCACGAAGAAAAGATAATAAAAAGAGTTGGGGGTCCAGTACTGCAACCAGAGGAGAATTGGATCTAAGAAATTCTAATATATATAATGATTATCTATCGGGGTTGAATATAGCTTCTTTGTGTGAAAAATATTATTTGTCATCAAAAAGTATTCAAAGAATTGTATTAAAAGAAAAAAGAAAAAGAACGAATTTTTAAATTAAGCCAATGTGGTTTTATGCCGCATTGGCTTATTTTTTTTTATGAAATAAGTTTGAGGTTTTTTCAAGTAATGTAAGTCAGATATAATCTAATCAACTCTTATAAAAGGTAAGGGGAACCAGTAATTGATTTTTGAGACCTAAGCGTAGTTTATCTAGATTATTTAACTGAAGTGGAAGTATATATTGGGCGGACATTGTTACTTAAGGAATTGTTTTTTGTGCAAAAAAAATGAATAGGGGGGATAGATATGAACAATTTATTTACAATAGATTGTGGTGACATATTACTGAGAGAATTTAGAATTGAAGATGCTGATGCTATTTATGAGCTTACTTCACAACCTGAAGTTTATAATTTTCTGCCAGATTGGCGTTCAACAAAAGAACAACGATTAAACTGGGTCACGAATTATGAAATACCAGACAATAAAAAGTTTTTGTTAGCTGTACCTAATATTAGTGGTGCTAATTATTTAAAGTTGGGAATTATATTGAAGGAAACTGGAGAATTTATTGGTTTCTGCAATACAGGTATTAAAGAAGAGCTAAGTGAACCAAACCGAGAAATTGTTTATGCAATTTCAAAGCAATACAGTTGTCGTGGATACACAACAACTGCAGTAAAAGGATTGATAAAATATTTGTTTGAGAATACAGATGTAGAGCTACTTAATACAGTTGTTCTACCTCACAATTTAGGCTCAAATAAAGTTATCCAAAAGTGCGGATTTCGTATTAAGGGAGAAATTGAAATTGAAGACCAAATTCATTTTCATTACACCCTTAACAAAAAGGATTGGAAAGAAAGGGAAAAAACCACTAAGGCTATTGAAATATTCAACTAGTGGGAGTGTTTCAACAATAATATAGACGTTTACTTACTAACCAAGCAGCGTCCCTGTAATAAGTGGACGGAATGTTCTGGCGCATTTCTTTAATAAGGAATGTGTCTTTTTCCATTTAAGGGCCAGATTGTTGAACAATACCTTAAAAAAAATTGGATTTTTATCTTAGAGTATAGATAAGATTGTGAAGGATTGTAGGTTTTCAAATTTGATATTTCTGTTATTATTTTTTTCTTTTGTGATAGATTTATCGTATTCATTTCGTATTACATAGTAGGTACCAATATTCATTGAGCGGGGTGAACAATTGAAAATTACAGAGAACAATGTTGTACAACACATACAGAAAAAAAATGAAAAAGCAATTCCTTTTATTATTAATCAGTATGGTGGTTTACTTACAGCAATCATTAAACGTCATTTAAATTACCAGCAGCAAGATTATGAAGAATGCCTTGATGATGTTTTATTATCGATATGGAATAATATTCATTCCTTTGATCCTAAGAAAAATTCATTCAAACATTGGATTGCAGCGATTGCAAAGTATAAAGCAATTGATTATCAAAGAAGACAAATTACCATACAAAATCAGCAATTTTTAGTTTCAGAAATTGATGATTGCTTGGTAAAAGCACAACAAACATCAGAAGAAAATTGCGTTGAGGAACTCCTTGAGCAATTGTCAGCTGGTGAGCGGAAAATCTTTGAAAAATACTATTTAGAAGGAACCCCTTCAAGTGAAATAGCAAAAGAATTTGATGCGAAAGAGTCTTGGGTTTATAACAAGCTTTCCAGAGGACGTAAAAAGCTTAAAAGTATTTTAGTTCAAAAAAATGGGGTGTGAGGAGTGAGAATATGTCTATTTATAAAGATTTAAATGATATGAATATAGATTTGGAACAGTATGAAGAACAAAACCTTACAAACTTCGAGAAAAAGAAATGGGAAAAGCGTATATTGAAAAAAATTTGTAAAGAAAAGCCATCTCACGTAAAGAAATATTTAGGAGTTACAGCAACTGTAGCAATGATTTTTAGTTTGATTATTGTTACAGGTTTAATTTCACCAACGATGGCTGCGACGATGAAAGAAGTGCCTTTATTATCATCTGTTTTTAAATTTACAGGGGATCTTGGTTTACACGCCGCAGATGAAAAGGGACTCTCAACAAAATTGAATATAAGCGCTACGCATGAAGGCTTTACATTAAATGTAACAGAAGTAGTGTATGACGGTACACGGGTTGTAATTGGGATTGAACGCCATCATATAGAAGGTGAATATTCAAAAGAAAGTTTATCAGATCAAATGAGTAATATTGAATTTTTACTAAATGGTGAACCATTGAATCACACCAATTTTAGTAGTGTTTCTGAACAACCAAGTAAGGATAAGAATTCCGTAATTCTTGAATTTGCAGATTTGAAAAACCAAGGTGGAAGTCCTTTTCCAAAGCAATTTAATTTGACATTATCTGCTACAATAACTGGGATCTCTGAACCTTTTAAAATGGATATTCCAGTGAGTGATATTGGTAACTATGTAAACCTACAACCTAATATAAGTAGAAAGTACAAGAATAATCGGTTTACTATTGAACAAATTATGCTAACTCCTATTACAACTAGTATTACGACAAGAATAGCCTTGCTTGATAAATCAACTTCTGTAGATTTCCGGGAAGGAATAAGTATCGAAGTTTATGATGAACAAGGGCATGAACTAAAACTAATTAATGGCAATGGTCGCCGTGAGACAAATAAAGGAAATAGCGATTTCATCATGGATTTACGGTTACATCCATTTGAAACTTTACCAAAAGCCATTACAATCAAACCGTATATCTATCTTTATAACGACGACTCAAAAGGAACATATCAAGAGGATGAAAATGGTGACCCAGTCATTCAATACGTTCCAGAACTAGAAATAACAATACCAATTAACTCACAAGAATAAAAAAGTACAGAAAGTGTGGCAAAGCTAACCTTCTGTACGAACTAATCAATGAGTACCTTGCATAGCTTATTTAGAACTATAAGCGATTTTAGGAATAAGCCCATATTTTAGTTATCCCATTAAAGGGCGCTGTTTTTGCGCTACATGGATGGATAACGGGGCAGAATAATGGAATTAAGAAAAAATTCCTAAATTTAATTTTAGTATCGAGGAATTACACTTTTTAGAATTAGAATTTCCCTAACATTGTAATTCCGCATTTTCTTAAACTACATCAAGTTGTATGTGTAAAATATCGCTGAAAAAAGTGCAGAATACCTTCTGAAGCAACCCGTCCTAGATTAGAACGGGTTAGCTTTACTGGTTATAAAATTAAATAGCTATATTGTCACTTTATATTACTTCATCTGGTGGTTGTGTCTTTCTCCAGCCATAAAACTGCATGTCGTCTTTTAATTAAATAAATCATTTCAATTCCCACCTTTCATGTTTTTTAAAGAACAAAATTAAAATTGACGAATACGAATATAATTTTCTACTTTTCTTCGGTTCTCTTCAAAGATTTTTTTCACGTATTCATCATGAAGTGCTTTCTCAAGAGAGATCTCACGTTTTGTAATGGTTATCGTGAGAGCAAAAATGTTTAATATCATTTATTATCACCTCCTTAAATTACCACAAAAAAACCGTAGAGAGACTCCCCTACGGTGAAAAAAGGCACAAAAATACCGCAGGGGCACACTTCTCCCCGCGGTATGGGTATGCTTAAATATAAAAAACCTTAAGCGATCCATTCCGATCTGGTCGAATGTGTGTGTTTCATTTTTACTGAAGTTGTAACTACCAATGACATCAATTTAACGATAACGATCATTTCATTCGACCTCCTTAAGAATTTTTTGATTACTTTGTAATTATATCCATCTTTAAGTTGTTTGTAAACATCTTTTACTAAGTTTCCCTGATTTAGTTAATGATGACTAGAAAAACTCTTTGCTACTTTACCTTGTAGTAAAGAGAAGATATAGAAGACTTAAAGCCAAAAAACATAATTATTATTAAGACAGAGATTTCAGAAGTCGTTTAGAATTTTTAAGGCTTGAGAATTTTTAGTACTTAAAGTAAAGGGTGGCTTTTTAAAGGGTAATTTTGATGTCCTTTACTCGATTTTTTCTCCTATATTAATCTTAATTAGAGTTTTATTTTGACTTTCTTTTAGTTTTGTCTTCAGTGAAATCCCCTAGTTAGGGTTCTTTGTTGTTTTTACTAAAATTAAATTGTTTTTATTTGAATTTAACACTACATATCGAACTAAGTATCTACTGTAATAAAATTAATATTGTAATATACTATTTTAAATAGGTTAACAATGTTAATTTATGTTTTAATCAAAAATCTCTAGAAAATTTAGTGAAAAATTAGAAGGAGTCCTAAAATGAAAAAGAAAATAAGCTATTTAATCTTACTACTAAATGCCATCTTTATAGTTGGTTGTACTAACGTAGAAGATGCATCGAATACTGATGGAAAAGCTGAATTACAAGAAGTAACAACAAAAAATAGTGATAAAGAAAATACTACGACTGAAAAACAAGTAGTAGAGGAAACATCAACTCAATCAAAAGATTCACTGTTCAAAGGTTACAAACTAATTGAAGTTGACGGTGGTGATTTGTCTGGACATCGCGAACCTAACGTGGTCGTAGACATTGGTTTTGGGGATCGAGAGTATTGGTCCTTTACGAATGAACACGGGCAATTAGTCCGTGTCATTGCAAACAAAATCGTTTTACAAGATGATCGTACCGAGCCTGTAACATCGTCTGGCAGATACTACGCTGATGAAGCAAAAGTACCTGGTGTTGAAAGAACAGATTTAGATGAAGGACATATTATTGCAGATTCTCTAGGTGGGGTATCAAATGCTTATAATATTACCCCACAAAATAGTACGCTTAACCGCCATGGTGATCAAGCATATATGGAAGATGCTATTCGTAAAGCTGGTGGAGCTACTAATTTTGAAGCAATAATTACATATCCTAATACGGAAACCCAGATTCCTTCTCATTACAAATACACTTACACTTTAAAAGGGAGTAAAATTGTAGATGAGTTTGATAACGGTAACCCTGATGAAATAAATAAATCTCTTGGATTAACTGAAAGTAAATCAACTAATTCAAATAAGTCAACAAGTTCTAATAAGTCCAATGCTTTGAATGGAACTAAAGATATTTCTAGCATTGATACAGATGGAAATGGTCAAGTAACGATTAAAGAAGCAAAAGCAGCAGGTTATAGTATGCCAATAACGAGTGATCATTGGTTATATCCATATATGCATGATAATGATAACGACGGTATGGTAGGGGAATAAGCACCTAGAACCTAAGGCAAAGTAATTGATCACAGATATAGAAACAATCGAGGCTCTTGTTAAATAAGCTGTTCTGTTCTTCTTGAATTAACGGAGCCGAGGATTGTTAAGTAAATAACAACAAAATAAAAGCGGTTCTTTAAGAAAGAAATCGTTACGAAAGAACAAACGTGGCATGGAGAGTATATTCACCAGCTAAACTATATGTGGTGCCAAAGAATTAGAATATTCAAGAAGCGTGGCGTGTAGGGATGCTGAATGAAAATCATCCATTGTTCTTAAGAGATGGTTTTACTACAGTGAATTTCGAAAATGAGACAATCAAGAGGGCGATCTTAATAATCTGTATCTTTTCTTCTAGAAAGTTCACTATATGAGCCAGTGGACAGGTATGGAGGGCTACAAGAATAGTTTTGTTGACAGCTATGGACATACGTTTAATCTGTAGGAAAGTGACGTTATCTTCTATCATGCCGATCCATCTTCATTTGACGATTTTAATTCGAGCGTTACCCACTATTAAGAGAATAAAATAATGAAAAGCTTAGGATTTAGTTCCTAAGCTTTTATTATTCGGTTGGGCAGGTGCCCCGTAACGGGTGAGTTTTTTGTTGGGGGAGAATTCCTAACTGTAGAAAATTCACAACCAAACTTTATTATAAAGCTATATCAATACTATTTAGGCATTGTATTTACGATCAAACCAATATGTGTAAAGTAATTCATTGCTCCAAATAAAACAAAGGCGATACCTGCTACTGTCCAAAGGAATTTAATAACTTTAGCAAAGTTTGGATTTGCGTTTTTGTTTAAGGCAAAAGGAAATAATACTGCTCCAATCCCTATAATCGCAAATAATCCTGACATAAAAGTTGCCTCTAGCATTGGGTAATCCGCAAAGGCGCCTGATATTGGTTCTTCTGGTGGAGCTGCGAATAGTTGGAATCCGATACCTGCAAATGCGATTGAAATAAGTGCTAGCCCCATTGCCGCAGCAAAATAAGATAATGGTTTTATCAAATATGGCAATTCCTTACTTAAAGTATTGGAAACTATTTTTGAATCGTTCATATTTATACCTTGTTTTAAATATAGATTAGATTTTCTCCATAATAAGACTGATACAGCCAGAAGCAGAATGCCAAAAGCTAGTGAAGTCTCACCGAATATAATATCATCAAATGGGAAGCCAATCTTTGACAATGGCCAAGTAAGGGTCATATGAGCTCCTGTTAGTGTTAATATAAACCCTGGTATTCCAAATCCTATTGCCCAACCTTCTAGTTGTCCCACTTTTTCTTTAGCTAAATGGGAACCAAATCGAATAATTAGTAATAATCCAATCCCAGCTGATACTGACATGATGGTGTTATAGACAGCTGTAACTGACCAATCGATAATCATATAAAAAACTCCTTCTTAATTATCTTGAATTCAAGATATTTTAATTGCAAATAAATTCTATTCCCTTGTCACAAATTTGTCAACAAGATAACAGCAAATTACTTTATTTGCATTGCAATTGAATTTTAAGTCATAATGAACAAGATCAAAACCAATAATTTTATGGATTTGTTGTTTATACAACACATTTAAGATTTTGTTGAAAAAATAGGAGTGGAAACATATGACGCAATCGAAGACGGACCTTCGGGTTTTACGTACTCGTAAATTAATTATGGATTCTTTCATTGAACTTTCAGGGAAAAAGGAATTTAAGGATATTACCATAAAGGATATAACAATAGAAGCCATGATTAATCGTGCAACTTTTTATTATCATTTTAAGGATATATATGACTTATTGGAAAAGGTATTATCGGAGGTATTGTTAGTTAATTTGGATTGTGAATACTACCAAAATAACGAACTAAATGAAGAAGCATTAGTGAACATTTTCAAAGCAATTACAAATTTCCATAAGTCATTATCCCATCGTTGCCATAGAGGTTACGAAGATACTATTGCTCGTATTATTAGGGAACAGCTTGAAATCATATTTTACAAAATGTTGTTGAATCAACACCCTACTAAAGATAAGGAAGCCCTAAAGCTTACTACTACCATGTTAAGTTGGGGAATTTACGGAGCATCTTTAGAATGGGGAAGGAATAGTACAGTACCACCAGAAGAATTTATTAAATTGGTAATTCCTTCAATAATGTATGAGATTGATTGAATTTTTTCTATAAGGTAGATAAAATATATGCTATAGCATATAAAGAGGTGTTATATGGATTTACATGATTTATTAGGGTATCTTATTCATCGTACTGATGTAAAAATGACAAATTATTTTACTAAGGTGTTGAAACCTTATGGAATTACCCCAGAACAATGGAGTATCATTAGTGTTCTTAGTAGCCAAAGAGGCACTACTCAAAAAGAGTTGGCAGAAGCAATTGATAAAAATCAAACAACTGTTGTAAGAATGATACATTCAATGGAGAGAAAGAGTATTGTAAAAAAGGTTTTTAATGAGCAAGACAGACGTTCGCATTATCTTTTCCTAACTGAAAAAGGTGAAGAGATAAAAAAAACAATTCTTTCTGTAGTCAAAGATGCTCATCATGTCGTTTCGAGTAATTTAAGCAAGGGAGAAATCCAACAATTAAAATCGTTATTAAACAAATTATATGATACTCGTTACTAATACCTGACCCTATAGATATTTTGCTATTTATAAAGGATTTTTCTTAACACTATATGCTATAGCATGTAATTTTTGTCCATGGGATAGGGAAATTTAACTTCTTTCCAACGTTCTTGAAGATAAATTATGTTACAGCTATGTACTATTGAAGTAGCTGCCTAGTGTCAAGTAATTTTAAATGACTATAGTAATCTTGCTATTTTTGATTGATTTGGAGGCCATTCTCCAAATGCAAAAGTTGTAAGAACGTTAATAATCAGTTATTCGTGAAACGTCGAAAAGCTTAGGAAGTATTCCTAAGCTTTTTTGAGGTTTCTTTATGAAAGAAAATACTACCAATCCTTATAGTATATGGGGTCTTAATTCGGACCTATTAACCCTGAAGAAAATTTATTAAAGGGAAGGCGAGGCGTGTACAAAGAAGAACGACAATTAACTGAAAGTGCAATTTGTAATACAAAACGAAAGCCTTAAGCATTATCATAATGCGCTAATTATTATTATTTTTATAATTACATAAACTTTGAATAAATAAAAAATCCTTATACTTTTGCGGACGGGAACGGGTCCCACGGGCGCTACCTTCTACCCTGACTACCGTTATAATATGACCAAAAACAAAAAGGTCAAAAATCTGGCTACCCTTATACTTACTTGACTTTTTCAATAATGGGACAGATTGTTTAAAATCAATTTCAATAAAATGGTTATTTGTGTTAGAGTTTACTTTAGACTGCGAAATAACTTACTTAAACTAACGATGCAGGTTAATGAATAAAGGGAGGATTCTCAATGAATGTAGAAAAAGCGAAAGTCCTTATACTTGGAACTTTTCATATGTCTGAACATGAAGGTTTAAATTCTGAAAGAAGGCAAAATGAAATAGTGGACCTAGTATCTAAACTGGCAAGGTTTAAACCAACGAAGATTGCAGTTGAAATGGTACCAGAGGAAAGTGAATATTGTAATGAGAAATATAAACAGTATAAATCAGGTGTACATAAATTAGAGATGAATGAAATATTTCAAGTAGGCTTCCGATTAGGTT
This sequence comes from Lysinibacillus irui, assembly GCF_028877475.1. Lineage (NCBI taxonomy): Bacteria > Bacillati > Bacillota > Bacilli > Caryophanales > Bacillaceae > Lysinibacillus > Lysinibacillus irui. The sequence goes on from NZ_CP113527.1 coordinate 1,199,823, forward strand.
TAAAGATGGGGCATGAACAAATTTATCCAACCGATTGGATGGGTAAATCGGACATGGGTTATGCAGAAGTTGAAAGTTGGGCAAAAGAAAATCAACCAGAACTTTTAAATGAAATATTTGAGGGTCTTGTATTTCCTGAATTGTCGGAAGATAAAAGTATAATAGATTATTATAAAGCATTAAACGCTCCCATTTTTCTTAATAAATTGCATAAAATGTATGTAAATATTGCACGTATTGGTGGTCTTAATAAATATGTTGGTATGGACTGGCTAAGTTGGTGGTATAAGAGGAATTTGATTATGTTTGCTAATTTAACCCGTCTAATTGATACGGAAGAGGAACGTATTTTATTTATAGTAGGTGCTTCGCATACAAATATAGTTACTAAATTTCTTGAAGAGAGTGAGATTTGTGAGGTGGTCCCTCCACTAAGTTATTTATCCTAAAAGGTTTTTTCTTTAGATGTTTAAATGGTTCATTATTCTCATAAGTTCTCTTTTTAAATATAAAAGGAATTAGGAATAGTGTATAAGAGGACAACTATACAAAATAGTACACCACTAAATAAAAGTAATGTACCAATTATCATGTATAATATTAAAGATAATCTATTATACATTCACTTATCTTTTATTTTACAGGGTAGACTTGACATTTTTCATAAAATTAATTGAGTGGCCTTTTTTACACGTCTCCATAAAAAGAGCATATAGACAAAGAGCACAAAAAATAATGAGATAAGCACTCGTCATAGAGCTTTCTTCATTGCCCATGAAGTTAAAGGAATTATTAAACCCATGGAAAAGAATTGTTACAATAATGGATTGACCATCTAAGATAAGCAATGATAGAACAAGAACCTACTAATAGTGCATAGATGATTTGTATAATGGTGTCTTCTAAGGATTGACCTCCAAGCAACTGAAGGGCATGTGTGACGCCAAACAAAATACTAGAAACCCATACAGCAGTAGCTACTCCTTTAGTCAGTAGCATTCTAAGCAAAATGCCCCTAAATATAGTTTCTTCGATAAATGCTATAATAAGCAATTGCATCAAGAACATAGCAATGACATTGCTCATAGAAGTCAAATTTAAGCCTTTTGCGCTCACTAAGATAATAATAAAATGAAAAGTAGTGGTAAGAGGATGAAGAGTTGATTCTTTTTAAAAGAATGAAAGAAATACTTTTGCCAGTTCTTTTTTATCATGATATAAATGAAAATCCCCAATGCAAGTGGAATTAACAAAGCAAACTGAAGAAAAGGGCTTGAAGGTTATAGAATAGAAACAAAAGCACCATTTATAACATAGAAAAATATGAGTAGAAATTCTAAAGCAACTATTTTAAATATTAATTTTTGATTCATTCGATAAATTTCTCCCTATTATATTTATACAGGATTTACAGAAACCTTTCGCATGCTTGTAGAAATAACTAAATAGAGTAAGATACTTAAAATAAAAATGCTTCCTAAGATAGCGCTTAAGGACGAATTAGATAAAAGCTCAAATAATGGTGTGAACCATTCAAACACGACCATTAAAATTGGAACTAAAGCAAGTAAGCCAATTAAACTATAGCCGCCTAAAATACCTAAGCGATAAAAAGTGACATTAAGAAGAAGGCCTGAATTAAGACAGAATAGAAGTAAGACTGAATCAAATGCTGCGGTTTGTAAAAATGAATAGGTGTTATCAAAAATTAAGAGTGGGTGGATGATGATAATATTATTTTTGATGTTTAGTAGGGTAGAAACATAAGTAATAATATTTTGTGCACTCGCAATGATTAGTGCACCAACTAAACTCCAACTTATGAAAAACAGCCCGACATTGACCATATATTGTTGGCGACTTAACCCTAGCTTTAAAAAATAGGGTAATGTTCTATTTAAAAGCTTTGCTGCCATTGAACTATAAAAAATGTAAACAGGTATCGAAATGGTAATTGCAAAAGATATATATTGACCGAAAAATGCATCTAAGAAAAATGACAATAGCACAATTAAAAATAAAATGCTCCAAAAAATGATATTATGTTTTTTGAAATTTTGAAATAAGATATAAAAACTACCTTTCATTGTATTCATTTCATAGACCTCACTTTCTGTTTACTTAAATAAACCAGCATGTCTTTAAGAGAGACTGATTCAAGCGATATGTTCTGACCTTCAATGAATTGGCCATTTGCATAAACAACAGCTGTCATTTCTTGCATAAACATATGCTGATAAATCACTGTTAAGTCACCAATTGCTGAAGCAACATCTGTAGCACTACCTTTTACAGCAACAATATGTTCGTACCACTCCTCAGCAGTTTTTTGCAATAATAGCTCTCCCTCATGAAGAATAAAAATTTCCTCAAATAGTTCGCTTGCTTCATCAATTAAATGTGTGGATAAAATAAATAAACGTGGATTTTCAGTTTGTTGTTCAATTAACAGATCATAAAACGTATTCCTTGCTGCCACATCTAAGCCTATATAGGGTTCATCAAAGATGGTAATGTCCGCACGACTCGCAAAGCCTGTAATGATTCCAAGTGCTGAGACCATTCCTTTTGATAAACTACGTACCTTATCTTTTGGATTCAAAGCAAATACTTGGACCAGTTCCTGAGCCAGCTCTTCATCCCATTTAGGATAAAAGAAGCGATTTGCCTTCAATGTTTGCGCAATGGTCATTTCTGCTTGGAAATTGTCACTTTCAGCGATAAAACAAATATTACGTAAAGTAGAAGGAGCATTAAAGACATTTTCTCCGTTGACCAAAATTTCTCCACTTGTAGTCGCGATGAGTCCTGATAACAGATTCAAAAAAGTTGTTTTACCAGCCCCGTTATGGCCTAAAAAACCTATAATTTTCGGACCCTCCATAGTAAATGTGACATTTTGTAAAGCGGATTTATGTTTATATGACTTCGTGACATTGTTGACAGTAATCTTCATACATTATCCCCCTTGTATCAATCTTTGTAACTCTTCATCGGAAATGCCTAAACGACTAGCTTCCTTTTTCAACGGTTCAATATGTTGACGAAAGAAGTTTTCTTTACGCTCAGTAACTAAAATTTTTCTAGCGTCCTCATGTACAAACATTCCGACACCTCGTTTTTTATAAATGATCCCCTTATCCACTAATTCATTCACGCCTTTCCCAGCAGTTGCAGGGTTGATTTGGTATTCTTTTGCAAACTCATTCGTAGATGGAATGCGATCATCTGGCTGTAGCTGTCCATCTAGAATGGCATCTTCTATTCTTTCGCGAATTTGTTGGAAAATTGGTTTTTCGTTATTTAAAGAATGAATCACAATCCACCTCACTTGTTAATTGGTTGATTACTTATGTAATTAACCATACAACTTATGGTGCCATCTGTCAATTGTTTGGCAAAATTAATTAAAAAATTTATTTTCCATCAAAAAAGCCTTCTCAATGTTGAGAGGGCTTTTGATGAGCTTTACCTATCAGATAGGCACTTAAAGGTACGTATGAAATGATTTTGATAAGCAGCATACAGACAAGTAAACTGGACAGGAAAAGTGAAATTACTTGAAGAGCGGTAGTAGGTAGTAATGCGCAATAAGGAGCAAGATATTCTTGGATCAGCCAGTGTATTAGAAAGATACCAAAGGAATAGCGACTTAAAATATGGAGATAAGAGAGCTTGGGCATACTTTGTGCAAACGCTAATATACAAAATGTTATAGTCAAAACGAATAACATAATATCGATTCTTCTGGATGTAATCTGCTGAGCACCTAAATAATAGTTTGCATATAAAATGGCCATTGCAAGTATAACGGAAAGGACTGTGACGAATTTATATTTGACAAGATAACGTGCTATTTTTTCATAATGACTACCAATGATATAGGCCATTGCAAAATAAGGAAGCCAACCAACAAAGAGCAAACGCATAAAATGATCATTCTGGATGAAATAGTCGAAATTCAAATTTACAATAGTCATATAAAAAATTCCTAGTAAGAAAAAAATAGAAGTAAACCAGATACTGGATAGCTGCCATTTTTTTATGAAAAAAAAGAGAATATAAAGCTGAAAGATCGTCATGACAAACCATCCTGAAAAGTCTCCTAAAACAATATGTCGATATAATGCATTCCAAAAGTTTTCATCATAATGAAAAGCGGCGTTGGCTGCATATAAAATACCTGCAGCTACAAACGGCATAACAATAAACTGAAAACGACGCCATAAAAAAAGGGGAGGTAGCTGATTTGGGTAGCGATTAGCTAAGATCAAAATAGATAATAAAATAAAGGTTGGTGTAGCGAAACATAACAATAATCTAAAAAATTGATAGTATGGTTGATCAATATAGCCATTAATCGTTTCAATATTGGTTGTAGCATGTAATAATACAATACTTAAGCAAGCAATTACCCGCAAAACGTTCCACTCATACACCAAATCAATCACCCTCGTTTTCAGTAAACTGGGAGGCATCCAGTTATAAGATGCAACCTAACTAAATATATGTGTATGACATACGTGATAAAACCTTCCTAGCTTTCCTTCCATAAATAGTTTGGACCACAAAATATTATTAAAAAACTCTAGTAACTTAGCAAGAGTTCCATTTTTGCATATGTGTCACATAACTACTATGCATATACTGTGGCAAGAGGGGGGGAGGTGAGCTTTTATGAGAATTAACTGGAAGGTTCGTCTTCAACATATTCCATTTCTACTAGGGCTATTTTCATTGTTACTCCTACTCGCACAACAAGTAGCGGCTATTTTTGGCTATGATTTAACAGCTGCGATGAGTGAGCAAATTTCATCGATTTTAAATACAGTTTTATCCATCCTTGTGTTAATGGGTGTCATTGTAGATCCTACGACACGTGGCACAAGTGATAGTGAGCGTGCTCTAATGTATAGGAGACCGAGATAAATTAAACTAAAAGTGTAATTTTACAATAAGGATAAATATGTTATAATGTTAGAAAATTGATAAAGTAGGGAGGATGATTGAATGTCCATTGAATTGGAGCGTAGAATTGCTAAGCTCGAGGAGGAAATGGCAGATTTACGTCAGGAGTTGTCTTCACTAAAGCGTACTCAAAACACTGAAAAAATAAATACTCTTGATGCCAGACAATCGATAATCAAGCAATCAGAACCAATAAAACCAAAACCCACACTGGAGTCGAAGCCTATCCCGTCCAAAGTAACGGAAAAAGAAGTGCAACCACAGCCATCGATGGAGGAACGTGTTATGTGGGCACTTCCAAAAGTATTCATGGTTATTTTAGTGATGGGGGTCCTTTGGGGACTAAAACTTGTCAGTGATTATGGTTATTTATCGAATGACGTGAAAATCATCCTCGCCTATGCATTATCGGTGGGATTGGTGGTCATTGCCTACGTATTGGAACGTAGAAAAGTAGGCTCTGCTGCAATGACAATTTCACTATATGGTGGGGCATTTATTGTTGGTATTTTAACAACAGCAGCAAGTGCCATTTTGTATGAAATCATCGCTCTAACACCTGCATTAGGCATTACGATTCTGTATATTGGCTATGGAATTGGCATTAGTTATTTGAAGAAAAATGAAGCACTCACTATTTTTGTTGCTTTTACGTCGTTATTATTACCTTATTTACTAGAGTATATGGATTTTAGTGCCGTCATTATTTTACTATTTGTGATCGTATTGTTTGCTGCACTACAATTGGTCATTTATCAGCACAAGCAAAAGCTTGCACTTTATATAGCTACTTTCTTCTCTGTTCTAGCAGTGAGCATTGTAGCGTTTATGAATAGTGATCAGCAAGTTGTTTTTGCACTTGGTTTACTGGTGATTCTGGCAATCTTTTACGCAATTTGGTGTCTACTGTATCGTGTGCAATCAAAATGGAAGCCACTACATATAGGGCTCCAATTTTCTTTAGGCTCTTTTACTTTAATATTGATGAATCTTATTATCCGTTCGCTTGAAAATGGAGAAATACTACTCATTACCTTGATGATTTTATTTGGCGCAATAGCGTTTTATAGCTATCGTAAAAATTGGCAGGAAGTATTGGATAGTGCTGTCACGCTGGCATTTATTACACTATGTAATACCGTACTTCTAATGAATTTACCAAATAACATAGATGATTTACTTTATCCGCTCATTATATTTGCTGGTGTTATGATGAGTTTACGTATACGGGCAAGTATCATGAAGGTAGTTACTTCATTTTTCCTTGTGTTGACATTTACATTAAACTACGTCTTTCATGAGCCAAAACCATTTTTCAGCATAGATCATCTAAGTTTATTCATGCCGATTATCTACCTAATCGTCATATATTTATATGCAAGACGTCCAAAAGAAACAATTACACCATTTGAAAAGGTTATGAAGGATTTATACATCATCGATATTTTAGCAGTGGTCACAGCAGGCTATTTCTTAGCTTATATTGGCAAACTAGACAGTGCTTATTTTGTGGACACAAACGGTATTCCTTATATGATGAGTATTGCATTAGCTGCACTATTTGCAGGCTCTTTACTAGTTGCCGAATCATACAAAGGGCGAGCGTTAACACCAGTTCTCGGCGCATTTTTCCTCCTATTCTCTTTGCTGATTAGCACCAAGACTTCAATGATGGATAGTTTGAATATTATCACTAGATTTGTTTATATTGCAGTCATTGTAGCCATCATCGTAGATATCTTTGTAAAAGGGCTTATTTACCGATTGTATGAAGATCGTCTAGGGAAATATGTCGATGCTATTGTAAGTTCTGGTATTGTACTCACAATGATTTCTATTTGGGGGCTGATTCAACAGTTTACGAATAATAACGTACTAGATTGGAAGCTAAGCATTGCCCTTACAACGATCACATTATTCTTGACGGCCAGTGTTTCATTATGGCTTGGTTCAAAACATCATCTTAAAACACTCCGTACAACAGGCTTTGTCATTTTGGTCATGGCGTTTATTAAGCTTATATTCTTTGACTTATCCGCACTTGATTTATTAATTAGAGCAATTCTGTTTATTACAATTGGTGGGATTGGCATGCTGTTGTCGGGTAGGTTGTTGAGGAAATAAAGAAGAAAAGAGATTCCAATGTATTTTGGAATCTCTTTTTACATTATGTTAAAATGATATCGAAACCTTACTATATTCCCCGCTTTTTAAAGTTCAACATTTCCCTAATCTTACATCATTCATTCTCTATTGTTTTTATCCAAATTTTCCATAGCGACAAGTATTTTAATAGATTCTTTAATAACCTAACAATGTTAGGAGGACTTGTTATTGAACAATACTTACATGGATAGGCGAACCATACGATTTGTATGGGCTCCTATTGGTTTAGGAGGTCAAAAAAATGGAAATGGCTTATACAATCTTTATATTTTTATTTGGGCTTGTCTTTGGCTCTTTTTATAATGTGGTAGGTTTACGTGTCCCACAGAAGGAATCGATTGTCCATCCTCCTTCACATTGTATCAACTGTAATAGACAATTAAAGATGATTGATTTAGTACCAGTATTGTCTTATGTGTTTTTAGGGGGGAAATGTCGAAGCTGTGGCTATACAATTTGTTGGATATACCCAGCAATAGAAATATGGACAGGTGTTTTGTTTGCCTTTGCTTATTGGCGGCTAGGTTGGGGCATAGAATTTATTGTAGCGCTTTTATTTATCTCCTTGTTCGTTATTATTATTGTTTCGGATTTAGCCTATATGCTCATCCCAGATAGGGTGCTTATATTCTTTTTACCATTCCTCGTTGTAGGTCGGGTACTATCGCCATTAACACCATGGTGGGATTGTCTTGTGGGTGCTGTCGTTGGTTTTGGCATACTATATGTTATTGCGGTTATATCGAATGGTGGCATGGGTGGAGGAGATATTAAATTATTCTTTTTAATTGGACTCGTTCTTGGCACAATCAATACACTGTTAACACTATTTCTGGCGGCAGTTATCGGTATGATTGTGGGGGTTATCATTTTGTTCAAGCGTAAGCAAGGAAGAAAAACACCCTTCCCCTTTGGTCCGTCTATCGCCTTAGCAGCGATCATTGTTTATTTTTATGGTGATTCATTAATCAATTGGTATTTAGGTTTTTGGTAATTGTCAATCTTCAAGTATATGGAGGGAAGCAAGTGAAACCGGTTATTGGCATTACAGCCTTTGTGGAGGATGATTTATCCGCTCATTTAAATGCTGCTTACAGTCAAAGTATTATTGAGGCGGGAGGAATTCCGCTTATTATTCCTTTAGGTGTTGAGGAGGATGCGGCTCAAATTTTAGCTCTTACAGATGGTTTATTGTTATCGGGTGGCTATGATGTGCATCCATTTCTATTCGGAGCAGAGCCATCACCAAAGCTAGGGAAAATTCATCCAGCGAGGGATACAGTTGAACTAGCTTTAATTGAAGCTGCTTTTATACGAAAAATGCCTATTTTCGGTATTTGTCGTGGAATCCAAATTTTAAATGTCGCATTAGGTGGTACTTTATATCAGGACATTGATAGTGACCATTTTAGTACGAAGTTGCTTAAACATGCACAGCAATCAGGTCGAGCTGTAGCTACTCATTATGTACAGATTATTGCAGATAATTTATTAGCAACTATTTTAGAACAAGAGAAAGTTGCTGTAAATTCATTTCATCATCAGGCTGTGAATGTTCTAGCAGAGAAATTAAAAGTAGCAGCGAAATCAAGCGATGGTATTATCGAAGCGGTAGTTCATGAAGATTTACCATTTTGCTTGGCAGTTCAGTGGCATCCTGAGGAAATGGCCATAGCAGGAGAAGAGAACGCTAAAAAATTATTTTCAGCATTTGTAGAGGCTAGCTTAAAGTTCAAAAAAGAAGCTTAGAAGGGCATAGAGTAAAGAATCCAATGCTAGTATGTGGATTCTTTTTTTGCGTAAAAAAGAGGATACATGCTCATAAGGAACATATAATCCTCGATACCTATTTTCGTAATTAATGCACACGACGGTAGAGACCAACAACTTGTCCTAAAATAGAAACTTGATCGACAATAATTGGCTCCATGGATGAATTTTCAGGCTGTAAACGGAAATGGTTTTTTTCTTTGAAAAAACGTTTTACAGTGGCTTCATCCTCAGCTGTCATAGCTACAACAATATCACCGTTATTGGCAGTTGCCTTTTGCTTCACAATGACTAAGTCCCCATCTAAAATTCCTGCTTCAATCATTGATTCCCCCATAATTTCAAGCATGAACAATTGATCTTCACTTGTGCCATACGTATCTGGTAGCGGGAAATACTCTTCAATGTTTTCAATAGCTGTAATAGGAGAACCGGCTGTAACCTTACCAACAAGTGGAACATGAATTACTTGTTGCTTTTGAATGGATTCTTCAGGCTCTAGAATTTCAATCGCACGTGGCTTTGTTGGATCTCGACGAATAAAGCCTTTTTGTTCTAATCGAGCTAGATGACCATGAACAGTGGAACTTGAAGCAAGTCCAACTGCTTCCCCGATTTCTCGTACTGATGGTGGATAGCCCTTAGCTCGTACCTCTTCTTTAATAAAAGCTAAAATATCCTCTTGTCTTTTTGAAACTTTTTTCATGAGTGCTCACCTCTTTTTTCTAATATCATTCTTCTTATTTGATAGTATAACAGAATGCGAACACGTATGCAAACATAGGTTCGAAAAGTGTTTGACAAAAACGTTTGTTCGCTTTATTATGAGAACATACATTCCGAACAAACATTCTAAAAAGGGGTTATGAACATGACATGGTTAAAGAAAAACACACATATTTCAATCTTGATGGGAGTTTGTCTACTATTTGCAGGATATCTTTACATTACTGATCCAGGACACGTTAGTTACGCTGAAATTCAAATCGAACACGGGGATAGCTTATGGTCGTTAGCAGAGCAATACCGTGGTAAAATGAGTACTGAAGATTGGATTAAGCTTGTGAAAACAGAAAATGAGCTAGCGGATATTAAAATTGTGGCAGGAAAATCTCTAGTCATTCCTGTAGTGAGTAATCATGCCGATCCCATCAATACCATTGAAATTGCGAGAAACGAACAATGATCAATAATCAACTGTCGGCTGTTGTCTATTGCCGTGTAAGTACTGAAAAGGAAACACAAAGCTCGTCTTTAGAGCGCCAACAAGAAGAGTTACTGCGCTATGCAAAAGAGCAAGGTTATGAGGTGAAGGGCGTTTTTAAGGATAAGCACAGCGGCTACGATGTAGAACGTGAGGGCTTACTTGAAATGCTTGATTTCATTAAAGAAAAGGGGATTAACGCCCTTTTTGTACAAGATGAAACACGTTTAGGACGTGGAAATGCAAGGATGGCTGTGTTGCATTTGTTACAAAAATCAGCAACAGATGTTTTCTCTATGCGTGATGCAGGACCGGTTCAACTAAACGAAATGGACACGATGCTGCTTGAGATTTTAGCGATAGTAGAGGAATACCAGCGTAGAATACATAATGCTAAAATACGTAGAGGTATGCGTCGTGCTGTAGAGAATGGCTTCCGTCCTGAAAATAATTTATCGAATCGAGGTAACCCGCATGGTCAGGAGCGTAAGGAACTACCTGTAGATGAAATTGTCAAGCTGCGTAAACGTGGATTTACCTTTGAAGAAATTTCTATAACGCTTAGAGGGTTAGGTTTTGAAGTTAGTAAAGCGACTGTCCATCGCAGATTTCAAGAACATCAAGAAAGATTAGCAGGAAAATGATATAGCCTGCTAATCTTTTTTTATCTTCTGTACTTCGCTATTAATAGGAAGATAAGCTTTCTATGCTTACGTTAGTAGGTAGTTTAAAAGGGTGTTCTTTATTAATTCGATCATAAAACATAATGCCGTTTAGATGGTCGATTTCATGTTGGACAACAATTGCACCATAGCCCTGTAACTGCACGATGATTTCTTGTCCATTAATGTTATAACCTTTAACCTTAATACGTTCATATCTTGGCACAAAACCATGGACTGGTCGATTAACAGATAAACACCCTTCTCCCTCTGGTAAATAAATCATATTTACAGAATGACTGATTATTTTAGGGTTGATCAACATCATTTCATAGTCATCAAAAAATATAGCAAACATTCGTTTATCTACGCCAATTTGGTTAGCTGATAGTCCACTTCCAGGTCGAAGCTTATATTTTTTTGCTAGATTTGGATCTTGGCTATTTTTTAAATATTGCAGCATTGATAATAATGTATGTTGGTCTTCTTTTGTCACAGGGATTGTCACTTCTTGTGTTTGTTTTCGTAATAATACGGAGTCCTCTTTTACGAAATCTTTCATAGTAATCATATAATTAGGATGAAATCTATTCATAGATAAACACCTCATCAATACGACTATTGAGGACTTTAGCAATTTTAAAAGCTAACTCAAGCGTCGGATCGTACTTATCATTTTCAATACAATTGATTGTTTGTCTGACAACCCCGCATTCCTTAGCAAGAGCAGCTTGTGTTATTCCTAATCTTTTTCTCAAAACTTTGATAATATTCTTCAGATTTACTCCTCCATTTTTGTCCGAAGTATTAGACATTATTATAGCGAAAATCTACAAGAGATGTCCAAGGAATTAGACATGTGGAGTGTTTTATTTTTCATACCAGTTGGCATTAAAATTTAGATTTAGCGCTTTCCCTAAATTAATACCGAATTGAATAAAGGCTCTACCACGTGCTGTAATGATATGGCCGTCTTGCACAAAGAGTTCGTCAGAATAATGTCGTAGATCAAAAATCCCTAACTGTCTTATTCCATCTAAAGGCAAACCAACCGTGTATTGTTTGTTTGCTAAAATTCCAGCCTTTGCTAATAAATAGGGGGAGCTAGAGATACTTGCGATAATGCCTTCTTTATCGTGGATTGCACGTATAAAATCGAATATTTCCTGTTCTTGTTGTAGGTAAGATATGTCCATGCATCCTGGCAATACAAGACTATCAATATCAGCTAAGTTCGCCTCGCTTATTAGAGAATCCACTACACAGCATAAACCCGATTCCCCGCGTATTGGTTCATTGTTTAAACCTAGGGTGATGATAGGTTTGCCACCTTGCATTAATATAGACAAGGCCACGCTTAATTCATATTCACTAAATTGAGGGTATAATAATACAGCCGTTTTCTTCATTCACACTCTCCTTTGTTCGTCCACTCTTCCTGCAAAATGGCGTAATAAAATTCATCCCACCAATCTTCACCATGCGGTATACATTTTTTAAAAAAACCTTCACGTCGCATACCTATCTTTTCCATGACCCTATATGAAGCGATATTTTCGGGCTGACATGTTGCAATTATTCTATGAAGCTTCATTTCGGTGAAGCCATAATCTAAAACAGCAAGCGCCGCTTCAGAAGCAAACCCATGGTTCTGATAAAGAGGATTTAAAACCCATCCGATTTCATAGGTATGTTCACCAAAGTATCGGTGAAAAACAATATGACCGATCACCAATTGTTGCTCTCTTAAAACAATGGCAAAATGTTTGGCTTGTACATCACTGTTTTCTATTATAAATTTTCGTACCTGTTCTTCATCGAAAACGCCTTCAGGCATGTAATGCATCACCGTTTTATCTGACAAATAACTATAAATAGCAGGAAAATCTTTTGCTTCAAAATTTCTGATAAGTAATCGTTGAGTTGTAATATTCACGTTCATTCCCCCAATATCTATCAATTTTTCCCTTTTACTATAGTTATACACCTCTAACATCTGGAAGTCATGTGAATAATAGCAAAGAGGTGTTATTAAGGGTTGGTATAACTGCATTTTAAGGGAAACCATGCTATACTTTGCATACTGAAGTCTTTAAGATAGGTATTGAAAGGTGTGTAACAATGTTATCAAAAGAAAAAATTAATCGAATTAATGAACTTTCTGCCAAAGCAAAAAGTGGACAATTAACAGAGGAAGAGGCAAAGGAGCGAACAGCGCTTCGTAAGGAGTACTTAGATACGTTCCGAGCAACAATGCGCGATACGATTGAAAATGTAAAAGTGGTGGATGTAGAAGGTAATGATGTCACACCAGAGAAGGTTAGACAAGCGAAAAAAAATAAATTTCTAAATTAATGTGACACAATTCAATAAAGTATGTATGAAAAACCAAATAGTATAACAAAAGCATTGTTTTCTACAGCAATGTTGACTAAACTGTAAAAGAACAATATATAGGACGAGAAAGGATGTCACAATATAATGACTCAACATGCGGATCTATTAGCAATTAATGCTATCCGAACTTTGTCAATCGACGCTATTGAAAAAGCAAATTCTGGTCACCCAGGTTTACCGATGGGGGCAGCGCCAATGGCTTATACGCTATGGACAAAACAATTACGCCATAATCCAGCCAATCCAAAATGGTATAACCGTGATCGTTTTGTACTGTCAGCTGGTCATGGTTCAATGCTTCTATACAGCTTACTTCATCTTGGAGGCTATGGTTTACCAATGGAAGAAATTCAAAATTTCCGCCAATGGGATTCATTAACACCAGGACATCCTGAATACGGTCATACAGTAGGTGTAGAGGCAACAACTGGTCCTCTTGGTCAAGGGATTGCTATGACTGTTGGTATGGCAATGGCTGAGCGTCATTTAGCGGCTACTTACAATAAACCAGGTCATGACATCGTTGACCACTACACATTTGCACTATGTGGTGATGGTGACTTAATGGAAGGTGTAGCTGCTGAAGCTATTTCATTAGCAGGCCACTTAAAACTTGAAAAATTAATCGTGCTTTACGATTCTAATGATATTTCTTTGGATGGTGACTTAGAAAAGTCATTCTCAGAAAACGTGCAAAAACGTTTTGAATCTTATGGTTGGAATTACTTAAAAGTAGCAGATGGTACAGATGTTGATGCGATTAATGCTGCCATTGAAGAAGCGAAAAAATCAACTGGCAAACCAACATTAATTGAAGTAAAAACGGTTATTGGTTTTGGTTCTCCAAATAAATCTGGTAAAGCAGATTCTCACGGTGCACCACTAGGTACAGATGAAGTTGTTTTAACGAAAGCTGCCTATGAGTGGGCTCACGAACCGTTCAAGATTCCTGCAGAAGTATATGATACATTTACTGCTGCTGCTGAAGTGCAAGGAGCACAACCAGAGGAAGCTTGGAATGCTAAATTTGCAGCATATAAAGAAGAATTCCCAGAGTTAGCAGCTCAATTTGAAAAAGCAATGAATGGTGAATTACCAGAGGATTTTGCTTCTGAATTACCAGTATATGAGGCAGGTAAATCAGTAGCAACGCGTTCTTCATCTGGTGATGCCATCAATGCCATCGCAAAGAAAACACCATCTTTCTTTGGGGGTTCAGCTGACCTTGCCGGCTCTAATAAAACAACAATGAAGGGCGCTGGTGACTTCTCAGCAGACGATTATGCAGGTCGCAACATCTGGTTCGGTGTTCGTGAATTTGCAATGGGTGCTGCTATGAACGGTATGGCACTTCACGGTGGTTTAAATGTATTTGGTGGTACGTTCTTCGTGTTCTCAGATTACGTTCGTCCAGCAGTGCGCCTATCTGCATTAATGGGTCTTCCTGTAACATATGTATTTACACATGACTCAATTGCGGTAGGGGAAGATGGTCCAACTCATGAACCAATCGAACACCTTGCATCATTACGTGCAATGCCAAATCTATCTGTTATTCGTCCTGCAGATGCAAACGAATCAGCAGTCGCTTGGGAACTTGCAGTAGCTTCTGAAAAAACACCAACAGTTTTAGTATTATCTCGTCAAAACTTACCAGTACTTGACGCTTCTATTGAAACAGTACGTGAAGGTGTGACAAAAGGTGCTTATACAGTGTCTCCTGCTACAAAAGAAGTTGCAGATGCGATTTTAATCGCAACAGGTTCAGAGGTTTCACTTGCTGTTGAAGCACAAAAAGCATTAAAAGCTGAAGGAATGGATGTAGCTGTTGTTTCAATGCCATCTATGGATCGCTTTGAAAAACAAGATGCAGCTTACAAAGAATCTGTTCTACCAAAAGCTGTGACAAAACGTCTTGCGATTGAAATGGGTGCATCATTCGGCTGGCATAAGTATACTGGCTTTGAAGGTGATGTGCTTGCTATCGATAAATTTGGCGCATCAGCACCAGGTGAAGTAGTAATGGAAAAATACGGCTTCACGGTAGAAAATGTCGTAGCAAAAGTAAAAGCATTATAAAAGAAACAATGAATACCGCAACACTCAGTGAGCTTCTTTCTCTGTGTTGCGGTTCTTTTCTTTTTTATAGCTTTTTAGTACCGTAATGTATAAAGCCAAGAATTGAGTGACTAGAATACCCATGAAAAGGATAAAATCCTTTGTACTACCACCAATTCCTAATTCATCTACGATAATGGCAGAAAACCAAAGAAGCTGACCAGAAACGATGACGGTTAAACTGGCAAAAATAGTACATAACCAAATGGGTGTTTTTTTGATGCAAACCATAATGAGTAGCAAAATAGAGAACAGAAAAATCACAAGAAAGATAGGATCAAGTAAGGAAAACACATTGTTTGTGACAAAGTTATGATAGGTAAAACGATGATCCATAAAAGATCCCTTTTTTACAAATATTAACGTATCTAATAAAAAAAGGTTCAATTTGGGAGTGGGGTAAAAAGAAGAGTGAGTAGTATATGATGTAATTGGTGCACGTCATCATGTAAGTGATCTACCAAAGTACCTCTAAAAGTATAAAAAACTGCATGCTAACATGCAGTCTTTTTATGTAGGAGGCTATTTAGCGAGCCCATTTTGAAAGGCGTAGACAACAGCTTGTGTGCGATCTTGCACTTCTAGCTTAGCCAAAATATTGCTTACATGCGTCTTTACCGTTTTTAAGGCGATATATAGCTCGTCGGCGATTTCCTGATTGGCTTTGCCCTGTGCCATCAGCAATAATACTTCCATTTCACGGTCAGTAAGTTGCTCGTAAAGGGGCGTATTATTACCGTGACGCATACGGTGCATCATTTTGGATGTTACCTCTGGCTCTAATACCGTTTCGCCACCTATTGTTTTACGGATAGCATCGGCAATTTGTTTTGCATTTGATGTTTTTAGAATATAACTCACTGCCCCAGCCTCTAAGGCAGGATAGACTTTATCATCATCTAAAAAACTAGTGACCATCATAATTTTTGCCTCAGGCCATGCCGCTAAAATTTCTGCTGTTGCCTCTGCTCCTGTCATGATCGGCATGACATTATCCATTAAAATTATATCAGGTCTAAGTTCAAGGGCACGTTCTACAGCCTCTTTGCCATTTTCAGCCTCTCCAACAACTGTAATATCCGGTTGTGCTGATAAATACGCTGAGACACCAATACGTACCATTTCATGATCATCCGCTATGAGCACTTGTATCATCGTCATTGATCTCCTCCTTATGCAGTGGAATTTTAACCTCCACTATCGTTCCTTCTCCAGGCACTGACACAATTTTATAAGTGCAACCAATTTCAACTGCCCGTTCTGCTATATTTTGTAAGCCATAGGAAGTGGATTTATCTGCCTCTACATCAAAGCCTAACCCATTATCTTGAATTCGTAAAATAGCTAAGTCGTCTCGTGCAACTAAAAGTAACTCCACTTCACTTGCCTTAGCATGACGAAGTGTATTGGAGAGCGCTTCCTGAGCAATACGGAATAAATGGTCTTCCTCTGCCTTGGTTAAGGCCATTTCCTCTAACTCATATTCAATATGAAAATAAACTTTTTGCTGAAGCTCAATAATCAATTCCTCTAAGCCTTGTGCCAATGTTTTATTGTGTAGCGCTACAGGTCGTAAATGCAGCAATAATGCACGCATTTCAAGCTGAGCTTGTTGAACAATTTTCTCCACTTGTTTTAAACTCGTAGCATTTTCGTCATTTTCAGTTAATGCGGAGAGCAACATGGAGGCAGCAAACAGTTGCTGTGACACGGAATCATGCAGTTCTCGAGCAAGTCGTTGGCGTTCAGCAATTATGCGCTCCTGAATAATTTTGTCATTAGCTTCCGCCCGTTCATTAGATAAACGCTGTAAGCTTTTACGCTGTGTATCAATTAATTCACTTGTTTGAATAAGTGCTTTTTTTAATGGCTTTGGTAAAGCTTGCTTTTTAGGAAAAATAAAATCTGGCTCGATTAATTGCTTCACGATACGTGTTGCTTGAGCTTCTCGTGCACGAGCAGTCATACTAATCCAGCTAGCAAACAGGAAGCTGAGTGCAAAAAGGCTAACAACAATGATTCCACCTAGAGGAAAATTATCGTAATTCTGTTGCCATAAAGGCTCCCATCTTTTTTCGTCTGGGTTTCCCCAAACAGCCACAAGCAGCCCAAATGTAGCACTCATTAAAATGAAAAATAAAGTAAACAATCTTGAGATAAAGGCAATCATTTGCGTAGCACCTCCAAATCTCCAAGCCATGTTGCGACATGAATAATCAAAATACGTTTTGCATCCTCAGGGTTGCCATCGGAGAAGCTAACACTTTCATTTAATATACGTTGTGGCCCTACATGTAAGCATGTAAGCTCACCAAATAATGTTGTATAGTGTAAACGGAAAGGGATTTCATATGGAATATAGATCTGAACTTTGCCGATACCTTGCCGAATCGTAATAAGACTAGTACCAGCAGGTAAAATGGTTTGTGTTGTATCAATAGTTATATCTCCTGCAAGGCGTTGAATTTGGACATCTTGCCATTTATACGCTTCCGTAGGAGCAGGTATTGTACCGATTAAGTCATTTTTAGTCGCAGGGAGTTTTTCAAATAGCTCTGCACCAACCACTTTTGGCTCGTTTTCTCGTTGTAAGTATTGATAGAGCATATATAAGAGCATGATTACAATGAATAAACGTAAGCTCCACATAGTAAACAGAGCAACCGCAATAAAGAAAATTCCTGTCCATTTGAAAAAACGTACTTTTTTGGAAAAACTTAAATAGAGAAGTACTGCCCCAATCAATAAACAGAAGGCGCCACCATTATTAAAAATAGTGAGCTCTACAAAAACGAGTAAAAAGAAGCATAGTACCCAAAATGTGAGCTTATTAGTTGTGAAATTTTGCAAGAGGGTCACCCTTCCTTCTACTAATAGTATAAGAGAGGGAATGGGTCCCTCTAATTTAAAACGTGAAAGAATGCGCCTTATAAAGTTGGCGCATTGCTTTCATTATATCATGTTATTTATTTTCAATTAGCAGTGGTGAGCTTTCTTCGGCTGCTTTTTTTTCTAATTCTGCCAATCTTGCCTCAAAAGTTGTAACCTCATGATCTTTGTCGATTTGGTAAGCTAATTTATCAATATAGGCTTCTAAATCTTCAAAATTTGTTTTATTGTTTTTGGCAATCATACCGTCCATTTGATGATGAGCACGTGTTACGTTTTCTTTCCCCATCAACTGTAATTGACGTACTTTCATGTCTTTAATTTTATGTTTCATTGTTTCGAATTTGCGCTCAAGCTCGAAGTATTCTCGTGTACTCGCCTCAATACTTGCTTGTAATGTATGGTTTCGCGCTGTGTAAGCTGTTACTTCATCTGTTGCGAAATCAATTAAATCTTGCTCTCCGCTAGTTGTTGCTAACGCCAATTGAGATTCACGTTTTGCGAGTAATTCAGCGTTCTCTTTAAATTCTTGCTCCAATTTTTCCTTTAATTGCCCTTGACGTTCTAATAATTTACCTGTTTGTTCTGTTTGTTTTTCTGCCTCGCGAATGTACTGGTTTAACATCGCAATTGGATTTTTTTGTTCCTTTTTATCAAATAGGTGATGTATGTCCGCCTCTACTGTATATCTAAAACGTTGAAATAAATTCATGTAAATTCGCTCCTTTTATTTTGTTAGATTTGACCATTCTTTTTCAAAGTTTGTAAATGGATCTTCTTCTTTTTTCCCTTCAATTGTAGGGATTTTTACATCTTCGCCATTCCATTTTTTATAGATGACGTAGATAATAGCGATTGCTGCAAGACCGATCATGGCTGGAATGTTAGAAACTGCAGATAGGACTCCGATTAGACCAACCGTAAACCAGAAAATTTTCCCGAATGTGGATTTGCTAGCGATGTAGAAATGCATGCCCAGTGCTACAAATAATCCGGAGAATAGTAAGCCTGCAAGTGGTCCGATTAAGGCAAGTGCAACACATGCTGCGATGACGCCTCCAGTTAATAAAAGAAATTTTCTCATTTGTTTTAGCTCCTTTCGTTTGTACCTTTATGTTACCTATTTGCATGATTGTCTAAAACGGACTCGAAATTGATTTTGTACTAGGTCTTGAGGCGGAGCTTCTTCTAAGCAGCAGTAATAGAGGGGATTTCGGAGTGTTTTACGACTTACTTTTACTATTTTTGATAACTATTCATCGATTTCTAATGCGAATTTTAGCTTTTGTCATAAAGTCATTTTTAGAACCGAAACTAGAATTTTTTCGACAAAAATAGAAGATAGATCCTTCCTTCGTTTGACAAATTAACAAGAGTGGATGAGCTATACTTATGGAAAAGAAACGAGCGAAGGAGGATTTCTGTTGAGAACCTATTCTATATATAAAATAAAAGAAGAGCATTTAACGTTTATTTTTGGCAGAGAGCGTAAGTTGTTGGAAATGATGCAAGGCTGTGAAGACGCCAATGAGAAATCCTTAAAAGAGCTTGCCTATATATGCGAATCCGTTCGTTTTGAAGAAATTGCAGCAATGTTGGAGCATCAACTTGATTCTAAATATGCCCATTTAGAAAGAGCTCGCAATGCTTTGTTTTTAGAACATCCTATAAAAGGCAAAATGGCTATTTATTTAGTCGATCGTAAAATTTGCGTTTATTGCGAAGGTTCGCGAATGCTAGATTTAGATCTATTTCAAATGCTTGCTAAAATGAGTGAACGGTTTATTGCTTTTAATAAACAGGATAATGAGTGTGGGTGGTTAAAGCCGATGAAGTATACAATGCACTAGGAAAATTCACTACAATATATAGTAACATGCTATCATTTGGTGTATAATGGAGCGTGGAGAGTTTTTCTCGGTATATTGTAGTGGAGGAGGTTGGTTGTATGCCTACATGGGGCTGGATTATTATCGTAATTATCGCATTAGCAGCGGGCGCGGCACTTGGTTTCTATTTCGCTCGTCAAGCTATGATGAAATATTTAAAAGAAAACCCACCTATTAATGAGCAAATGATTCGAATGATGATGGCACAAATGGGTCGTACGCCGTCTGAAAAGCAAGTACGTCAAATGATGGCACAAATGAATAAATTCCAAAAGTAATCGGAATTTTTAAGGAGCAGCTAGTTTCAGTAACTGGTTGCTTTTTTCGTGGGTTCAAAAAGAAGGGATTATCTCAAAAGTAAATTGAGATAATCCCTTCTTTTTGTTTAAGAAATGTTTAATAATGGAGCAGCTATACATTTTTTATCTCAAATATTCAACACTTCTATTATTTCATGAAGGACAAAAAAGCGGATATCGAAAACCCCTTGAAATGGGAGGAACATATTATCAGATTGTTATTCTCTTTAAAAATATAAAATTTCATGCAATTTAAAATATTTACACTTATTTTTGGGAAACTAGCTATAATAGGTAGTATTGATAGAAAAGGAGCTGTTAGAAATGGAACGTGAAAAGACAAATGTAGAAAGTTTTGATCTGGATCATACGAAAGTAAAAGCACCGTATGTTCGTTTAGCAGGTGTTAAAACTGGGAAAAATGGCGATGAAGTGTACAAATACGATATACGCTTTAAACAGCCCAATAAAGAGCACATGGAAATGCCAGCCTTACATTCTTTAGAGCATTTATCAGCTGATATTATCCGCAATTACTCTGATCATATTGTTGATTTCAGTCCAATGGGTTGCCAAACAGGCTTCTATGTATCACTTATTAATCACAATGATTATGAAGATTTATTATCTATTTTGGAAAAAACCTTTACAGATGTGACGAAAGCAACAGCAGTGCCTGCATGCAATGAGGTGCAATGTGGATGGGCGGCGAGCCATAGCTTGGAAGGGGCACAAGCCTTAGCGAAAGAATTTTTAGCAAAACGTGATGAATGGCATATCGTTTTTGCGGAATAAAATAACTTAAAAACCTTGCGTGATTTTTAATCAGCAAGGTTTTTATATTGCTAAAAATGGAAAGGTATGACGTTGGAGGAGGAAGAATCTCGATTTATTTTTTGGTAAATAAAACTTTCTAAAAAATCATGAATTAAATCTTCATATTCATCCATATTTTCATTAAAGGACTGTGCATGTGCACCTGTATCAAAGAGTTTTAATTTTTTTGGACCTACTTTTTTATTGTATAAATCAAGTGACATAGAGGCTGGAATAAATGTATCTGGAATACTATGGATAAAAAGTATTGGCTTTTCAATATGGGTAACTGCTTCAGCAGGTGTGACACTTTTAAAAGAGTAGCCATCTCTTAGGCGAACGAAGAAATCGGCAAAACGGATGGGTATAATGGAACCGTATTTAAATTCTGTTTTGGCGATTTGCTTGAGAAGCATCGAAAAGTCAGAGAACGCACAATCGGAAATGTAAAAATCAGCACCATCTTCTACTGTCCCAGCATACAGTAGCATAGTTGCAGCACCCATGGATTCACCATGAATACCAAGAATAGCATCCTCACCAATCATCGCCTTGACTGTTTTCACAACCGCATCCAGATCGTTTTTCTCATAATAGCCGTAACTCGTAGTTTTGCCTCCAGATTCACCGTGGCGACGGTGGTCAAAAATAACTGAATTATAGCCAAGTCTTTCAAATAATCGCGCGTATTTTACGGAATTTATTTTATTTTCCGTAACACCATGACAAATGATAATGGTGTTATTGGTTTCCAAAGGTTGAAACATAATGCCGCGAATGGTGTAACCATTTGGAGAATCAATATTGAGTTCACACTTCAAATTATTATTATACCAAGCTTCGTCAAAGCGCTTAGCTGTCGTTTCACGTTCGCGAACAAATTCAGGATCTTTTTGCTGTATATACATTAATTTATTGGAAAGCGCGAAGCCGAACAAACCTGTTGCAGCCGCGGCTAGCGTTGTCGTAATACCAGAAAATAAAAGCATCTTCTTTTTCATCTAAAACACCTCCACATGCTATTTCTTATTTGTAATGTTCCCAACTAAGATTGTTTAAAACACGTCAACATTTTACAATAACTTTGGCAAAACTGCGATTATTTCTATTATCGAAAATCGTCAAAACATTTGTTAAAATATACATATCTGCTAGTAGCATATGCATGCAGTGTTGATTTTTGAACGGGGAAAAGGGGAGAATGGACATGACAAATGAGGTAGTAATCGTGAGTGCTGTGCGTACAGCTATAGGCTCATTTCAAGGGACATTGAAAGACGTACCAGCAACAACTTTAGGTAGTATTGTCATTAAAGAAGCATTAGCTCGTGCAGGTGTAGCAAAAGAGCAGGTCGATGAGGTGATTATGGGGAACGTCTTATCAGCAGGACTTGGGCAGAACCCAGCGCGGCAGGCAGCGATAAAGGCTGGTTTACCACATGAAGTGTCAGCTTTAACCATCAATAAAGTATGTGGATCTGGTTTAAAGGCTGTTCATTTAGCAACACAGGCCATTTTAGCAGGAGATGCTGATATTATTGTTGCAGGTGGCTTTGAAAATATGAGTCAAGCGCCTTATGTCTTAAAAAATGCACGAGAAGGCTTCCGTATGGGAGATCAAAAGGTAGTCGATACAATGATTCATGATGGCTTGTGGTGTGCGTTTAATGATTATCATATGGGAATTACAGCAGAAAACCTATGTGATATGTACGAGATTTCACGAGAAGAGCAGGATGATTTCGCAGCTCGCTCACAGCAACGTGCAGAGGCCGCAATTTCTGCAGGCAAGTTTGAAGATGAGATTGTCGCTGTAGAGATTCCTCAGCGCAAAGGTGAGCCTATTCTTTTCGAAAAGGATGAGTTTCCTCGAGCAGGTGTGACAGCAGATTCTCTTGCAAAGTTACGTCCAGCATTTAAAAAAGATGGATCAGTAACAGCAGCGAATGCATCAGGCATTAACGATGGTGCCGCAGCCGTTGTTGTGATGTCAAAGGAAAAGGCACAAGAGCTCGGTATTCAACCAATGGCCATCATATCTGCTAATGCCAGCGCAGGAGTCGATCCAGCCATTATGGGAACAGGTCCTGTCAAAGCAGTGCAAAAAGCGCTAAAAAAGGCAGGGGCAACATTAGATGATGTGGATTTAATTGAAGCAAATGAAGCATTTGCAGCACAATCGATTGCTGTAGATCGTGAATTAAGCTTTAATCATGATAAACTAAATGTTAACGGGGGTGCGATTGCTCTTGGTCACCCAATCGGTGCAAGTGGTGCTCGAATTTTAGTGACGCTGTTACATGAGATGGAAAAGCGTGATGCAAAAACGGGCTTAGCCACATTATGTATTGGTGGTGGACAAGGCGTAGCAACTGTTGTCAAGCGCCCTTAATGTCAATAAGTAGGTGAATGGAATGGGAAAGAAACGAAAACAACAGCAACATGCAGCTAATAGCATGACAGCAAGCTTACCAAAGCAAGAAGCTGTAACATTAGCAGACCAACTAGGTGGCGATGTACTTGCAAAATTAAAAGCTGCGAAGCAAGATTTAACTGCTAAAGAGCAAGCGGCAGAAGAAGAACGCCAAGCAAAACTTGCATTTGAACGCAAACAACGTGAAAAAAATAAATCGTTTGAAGAATTACTAAACGAATACGGAGATAAAGGCTCAAAATATTAAATGGGAAAGCAGTGAATTCATGCATAAATGGATTCACTGTTTTTTTATGTCCATATAAAATATCCTTTAATAGACGATATTATAAAGGCAAGAGATTCTTAATCATAAAATGGAGGACGCTGCCAATAACATATACCTTATTGTAGTTTATTAAATGATTAAATTATGATAGGAGTAACAGCCATGTTAGAAATACAAACAGAAAGATTAAGATTAATACCTTTAAATGCTAAGTATCTACAATTACTAATTGAGCGTGGAGAACAAATGGCAAAAGAGCTGTCGTTAAGTAAGTTTGAGGAAATATTAGATGACGAGCTTAAACAAGCATTGCATTTCAGACTCTTCAAGGTTTTAGAAGATGAGCAAAACTATCTGTGGCATACAAATTGGTTGCTTGTATTAAAAGAACAAAATTGTGCTATTGGAGGCATTATGCTAAAAGGGATGCCTAACGAGAGGCTGGAAGTGATCATTGGTTATTACACTTTTCCTAGTTTTCAGGGATGTGGTTATATGACAGAAACCATCATCGCATTGAAGAACTGGTTACTTAGTCAACCAAATGTAAAGTATGTTATAGCTGATACTGAAAAGGATAATAAGGCTTCCCATCGAGTTTTAGAAAAAGCAGGAGCTACATTATATAAAGAAACAGAGTCATTCTTTTTTTGGAGATTCCTACATTAATTATAGATAAAAGACAAAAGGCTAAAACAACGCCTTTTGTCTTTTATTTTTAAACAATTTCCTTATAATGACGACTGCACCAACAAAAACAATGGCCCCGGCTGTATCAACAAGCACATCTTGACCACTCATCGTGCGACCTGGAGTAAAGCTTTGACGAAATTCATCAAGCATTGCGATAAAAGCCGTGCCGATAATGGCAATAATAGCTGCAAAACGGCGTTTTCCCCATGCAAAGTACAGACCAAGTGCAATACATCCAAACCCGATAAAATGTGTCAATTTACGAATTAAAAATTCTACAAATGGAAAATAACCGCGTTCTTCAATAGATACGGTTGTTCCCCAATACGGAATTTTTAAAACGGATAGTTGTTCTTCAAAAGGTTTATTGGAAAGTAAGTCTTCTAATTCAGGTAAAATACTTTGTTGCTCGTAGGTCATACTTGAAGAGGTGATTAGTATGACTAGACAGATGATAAAGATCAACCATTTTTTCATCGGTGTTCTTGATAATGCTCATCTTTAGTCAGCTTATTGACTTTCTTAAAATCTGTTATCGAATCAATTTTTTCATAGGCAGCAAGTGTTTCAGCTAATTGTTGTTGTGAGCTTGCACCGATGACCGTTGAAGCGATAGTAGGTTCTTTTAGATTAAAGGCGATTGCCAGTGCATGTAAATCATCATATTGAGCAGCTAAGTCTGTTAACGTTGTAGATAACTCATCTACTGTATAGGTATTAAAACCATTTACATGCTGTAGACGTTGTTGCCAGCTATTCGTTAGTAAGCCTTTCGCAACTGTTCCACGTGTTACTACAGATGCACCTTCCTTTGCAATCAACTCAAACCATTCTTCAGGGCGACGGTCTAATGCACTATATTGCATCATAACGCTTTTTGCTGAGCTTGCGGGTAAAAAACGACGTAGCACGTTGGGGCGAATGGAGGAAATACCATATTCCCGAATAAGACCTTCTTTTTTCAAATCCTCAAATGTACTGATAATACCATCCCAGTCATCCTCGATTGTACCACCATGTAATTGGTAAAGATCAATGTAGTCAGTACCTAAACGACGTAGGCTAGCATGTATGGCTTCTTTTATATAGGACGGGGATGCATCCCAGTGCCAGCTATTGACACCTTCAGTCCAGCGATTACCTACTTTTGTGGCTAAAATAACATCTTTACGACGTTTTCCTAGGGTTGCCCCAATAATTTCCTCGTTTGCACCGTAATCATATAAATCTGCTGTATCAATATAATTAATGCCAGCATCTAAAGCCATATCGACAATAGTAGCAGCTTGCTTTTTATCTGTCGAAAGAGACATGCCTCCTAAACTGATCTCTGAAATAAACAATTCACTTGTGCCAAGCTGTCTTTTTTTCATGTGAACAACCTCCTTCGATTTCTCTACTTGTAATGGTACAATGAACATATCTGAAGAACAAGCGAGGTTATCGTCAATGAAAAAGTTTGAGGAAAAAACAACTAAAACGACACCGGTCTATGACGGAAGAATAGTAAAACTACAAATTGATGATGTGACGTTACCGAATGGTCAGGTTGCCAAACGAGAAATTATCAAGCATCCAGGTGCTGTGGCAGTCATTGCTGTTACGGCTGAGGGGAAACTAGTGTTGGTAGAGCAATATCGTAAAGCGCTTGAACGTTCTATAATTGAAATTCCTGCTGGTAAACTTGAGCCTGGTGAGGAACCAGTGGTAACAGCACGCCGAGAATTAGAGGAGGAGACTGGCTATGGGGCACATAGTCTAACTTTTTTACAGGCATTTGCGACATCTCCAGGCTTTGCGGATGAAGTTATTTATCTATTTGTTGCCAAGGGTTTATATAAAATAGAAAATAAAGCAGACTTAGATGAGGATGAATTTGTCGAACTATTAGAAGTTTCGTTGGAAGAGGCACAAACAATGGTAGTAGATCAACGAATATACGATGCTAAAACAGCATTTGCGGTACTTTGGCTTGCAGCAAATTTAGAAAATAATCTTTTAGCATAATAGAGACGGACGAGCATAAGCTGTACAAACCTTGATAGAAAAGGAGCATGTTTATGTCTCGTACGGTGTCTATATTTTATCACGCTTCCATCATTGCGGTAAGTTTCGTTTGTGGTGTTATCTTCTTTCATATTATTGGTGGACCGAAAGCGGAACCATTTATTTTATTTATAGAGCCTCGTTTAGCAGATGAGGACAGGCAATCCATTTTTCGTTTAGTTTTACCTGTTGCTATTTCCATAGGCCTTGTTTTGCTACTAGCGACACATAGCGTTTTAAAGGTTTTAGTACGTGTGACTGTAGCTATGCGTGCCACTTTTTTTGGCTTTAGCTCGGTTTTTTTATTACAAAAACTTGAAGCTTTTTGGCTTTATACGATTTGGTGGTTTCCATTTCAGCTCATCTATTGTATATTGTTGCTAGTCCTATGCAATTTACTTGTACCTGCTTGGTCAAAGCGAAAAATCGGGAAACAAGTATCTGGTCGGACAATTTTGTTGAATTTTATCGCATTTTTCATCATAATAGTTGCAGAGTTTATTGTTATTTCTTATGTGTTAAAATGATGAATTGAATGGACATAAATTGAGATCAGATAAAAAAATAGAAGCTTGTTAGAAATCTATTCACTATCTTGTAATAGGATTTACTCCTTTGGTATAATGGAAAGAGTTTAGGGGGGCGTCACATGGAGAGCCGAATTGATCGTATAAAAAAACAGTTGCATAGTGCTAGTTACAAGCTGACGCCGCAGCGAGAAGCGACAGTTGCTGTCTTGCTTGAGCACGAAGAGGACCACCTAAGTGCTGAGGATGTATACCTTTTAGTAAAAGAAAAAGCACCAGAGATTGGTCTAGCTACTGTTTATAGAACGTTAGAATTATTAACTGAGCTCAAAATTGTCGACAAAATCAACTTTGGCGATGGCGTATCGCGCTATGACTTACGCCAAGAGGGAGCTGCCCATTTCCACCATCATCTTGTTTGTATCGAATGTGGTGCTGTTGATGAAATTCAAGAAGATTTGCTTGAAGATGTGGAAGCCGTAGTTGAAAAACGTTGGAACTTTATCATCAAAGATCACCGACTAACTTTCCACGGCATATGCTGGCGCTGTCATGATAAGAACGACGAAACGAATGAAGACTAATAACGAAAAACTGTCTGTTTTAATCTTTAGTATAGATTGAAATAGGCAGTTTTTTGTTTTATCTTGATGCAGTAGAAAGCAATGATTGGGAAGATTAGCTTTTAGGCTAACCCGAATTTCTGAACTTACGATGTAACGACATGGGTTGAATTATGTCGAATGGAGGGTGCTTTAGCACATTTCTTTTTGCCGTGCTAAAATAGAGAATAATTGACAGTGAGGGGGCGTTGTGATGAATGAGTTTCAATATGCAGTAGAGGACTATATCCATTTTATCCAGGTGGAAAGGCAGTTATCTGATAATACATTAGCATCCTATCGCCGAGATTTAGAAAGCTATGTGCATTTTTTACAGGAGGCAGAGGGGATGGCTGATTTTAGCCGTGTGGAACGAACAACCATATTACGGCATTTAGAGCAATTGCGGGCACAAGGCAAGACAAGCCGTACCGTTGCTCGTCATATCTCCTCTATTCGGAGCTTTCACCAATTTTTACTGCGAGAAAAGCGTGCTGAAACAGATCCAACGGTTCATTTGGAAATGCCAACCATAGAGCAAAAATTGCCGAATATCCTATCTATCGAAGAAATTGAAGCTTTACTAACAGCTCCAAATCGTAGTAAACCACAAGGTATACGTGATCTAGCAATGCTAGAGTTATTATATGGCTCAGGTATGCGCATCAGTGAACTTATTGCGTTGGATTTAGCCGATATTCATTTAACAATGGGCTTTGTACGTGTATTTGGGAAGGGTGGGAAGGAAAGGATTATTCCACTTGGCAAAAATGCACTATCAGCCATTAATGCCTATTTAAACGGTGCTCGTGGTCAATTACAAGGAAAGCATCCAAAAACAGATGCGTTTTTTATTAATCAAAGAGGGAAACGTTTAACAAGGCAGGGTTGTTGGAAATTAATGAAGGAGCATGCATTAAAGGCAGGCATCCAACATGAGTTAACACCACATACATTGCGACATTCCTTTGCTACTCATCTGGTCGAAAATGGAGCCGATTTACGAGCGGTGCAGGAAATGCTTGGCCATGCAGATATTTCTACTACGCAGATTTATACACATATTAGTAAAACCCGATTATCTGAGGTTTATAAGCAATTCCATCCACGAGCTTAACACTTCTAAAAGGAAAAATATTTTTTAGTCGGATGTCTGACCTTTATTTTTAGCTTTTTTTTGGTAAAATAGAGTCATGAGATTAGGAGGCAACCATTATGAATAAACCGTTTAACAAAATCCATGTTGTTGTCATGGATTCCGTAGGTATTGGTGAAGCACCGGACGCTGCAAATTTTGGTGATGTTGGTGCACATACACTAGGACATATCGCTGAAAAAATGAATGGGCTTACAATGCCAGTGATGGAGTCCTTTGGTTTAGCAAATATTGAATCATTGCAAGGCATGCATCCAGTTAAGGAACCAAAAGCATACTACGGTAAAATGCAAGAAGCATCTGTTGGTAAAGATACGATGACTGGTCATTGGGAAATCATGGGGTTAAATATCGATAAACCATTTAAGGTGTATCCAGAAGGGTTTCCAGCGGAGCTTATTTCTGAGCTAGAGAAGCGTACAGGTCGTAAAGTGCTGTGCAATCAACCGGCAAGTGGTACACAAGTCATTGAAGACTTTGGTAAGGAGCATATGGAAACAGGTGCGATTATTGTCTATACGTCGGCAGATCCTGTTTTACAAATTGCTGCACATGAGGAAATCATTCCATTAGAAGAATTATATAAAATATGTGAAATTGCTCGTGAATTAACATTACAGCCTGAATATTTAGTAGGGCGCGTTATTGCACGTCCATTTGTTGGTACACCAGGAAACTTTACTCGTACTTCCAATCGACATGACTATGCATTAAAGCCATTTGGCCGTACAACGATGAATGTTTTGAAGGATGCAGGGTTAGATGTAATTGCTATTGGAAAAATCTCTGATATTTTCAACGGTGAAGGTGTTACAGATGCCGTTCGTACAAAAAATAATATGGATGGTATGGATCGATTTGCAGAGGTTGTACGCCGTGACTTCCGTGGTATGAGCTTCTTAAATTTAGTAGACTTTGACGCCAATTTTGGCCATCGTCGTGATCCATTAGGATATGGACAGGCATTACAAGAGTTTGACGCACGTTTACCAGAAATTTTGGAAGCGATGTCAGAAGAAGATTTATTAATTATTACAGCTGATCACGGAAATGATCCAACCTTCCATGGAACAGATCATACGCGTGAATATGTACCGTTAATTGTCTATTCACCACGCTTCAACGGAGGAGCAGAACTTGCACTTCGTGAAACGTTTGCGGATATTGCAGCAACAGTTGCTGAAAACTTTCATGTAGAAGCACCACCATTCGGCAAAAGTTTCTTACAGGATTTGAAATAAGGGGGTTATTCGTATGAATATGGTTCAACTGTTTGAAAAGAAAAAACAAGGATTAGAGCTATCTCAAGCTGAAATTCAGTATTTTGTTGAAGGCTATACGACAGGTTCAATCCCAGATTATCAAGCAAGTTCACTGTTAATGGCAATACGCTTATTAGGTATGTCTGATGATGAAACGTTTTATTTAACAAAGGCCATGATCGAATCAGGTGATGTTATTGATTTAACATCCATTGAAGGCTTTAAAATTGATAAGCACTCAACAGGAGGAGTTGGTGATAAGGTTACACTTGTTGTTACACCAATTATTGCTTCCCTAGGAATTCCTGTGGCTAAATTTAGTGGTAAAGGTCTAGGTATTACTGGAGGTACAATCGATAAACTAGAATCGATTAAAGGCTTGAAAACAGAGCTTTCCTCACAAGAGTTCATTGATAATGTCAATCGATATAAAATTGCAGTAGCTGGTCAAACAGGTAATCTAGTGCCAGCTGATAAAAAGTTGTATGCCCTTCGAGATGTAACAGGTACGGTTGATTCTATACCATTAATCGCTGCATCAATCATGAGTAAAAAAATTGCAAGTGGTGCCGATGGTATTGTATTAGATGTTAAATGTGGATCTGGTGCCTTTATGAAGACACAAGAAGAAGCACAGCTTTTAGCGGATACAATGACAGCTATTGGAGAAAAACTAGGACGTAAAGTGGTTGCACATATTAGCGATATGGATAACCCACTAGGTAAAATGATTGGTAATAAGCTTGAGGTCGTAGAAGCCTATGCTTTATTAAAAGGACAGTTAGAAGAAACACATGAAGATTTAGTCGATGAATGTGTCGTCATTGCCTCCTTAATGTATCAAGTTGCCGCTGGTGTAAAGGAAGCAGAAGCAACTGCAGCTGTTAAGCGTGTGCTTGCGGATGGTTCGGCCGCTGCAAAATTTGAGGAGTTTATTGTCGCACAAGGTGGAGTAGTCTCTGATATTGTTCAAAATGACACAGCTTATAAAGTAGCGGTAACAGCAATAACAGAGGGTACGGTGGAAACAATTAATGCCCTATTAGTTGGTGAAGCGAGTGTCGGTTTAGGAGCTGGACGTTTAACGAAGGAATCTGAACTTGATTATGATGCAGGAATTCAGTTGATTGCTAAAAAAGGCGATCATGTTAACAATGGTGATACCATTGCTTATCTATACTCAAATAATCCAATTGACGAAGAAACAATTAATAAAGTACAAAAAGCTTATACAATTGTATAAATGTTAGTTTAGCGAGAGCTCTCACTTTTAGAGAGTTCTCGCTTTTTTGTGTTTTAAGGAAAGAACAATCAAATAGGTGGATAGAGCTTAGAAGACAGACAAATTAAAGAATAGAACAATTGAAGTTTAAGAATGAGTTGCGTTTAAAAAATGTAGATTTATCCCATACTGCACTTAACCTAAAAAGCTATAAGTATGTCGATTAGACACTATTTCGGAAGACTTTGCACTAGTTCTGTCAGCCGCAAGGATTCACCGTATTGAATGTGGAATTGCACGAGAAGGAGGCGATGTTCATGCATTATCAATTAGAAATGGTCACAAGAGAGACAGTCGTTATACGTTTGTTTGGGGAGCTCGATCATCATGCAGTAGAACAAATTCGAGCAAAAATTTCTGCAGCAATTTTTCAAGGCACTGTGACGACCATCATTTGGAACTTAGAAGGCCTATCTTTTATGGATAGTTCAGGAGTTGGATTAGTGCTTGGTCGTATGCGAGAGTTAGAAGCAGTTGCTGGGCGAACTATATTATTGAATCCATCGCCAACGATGCGAAAAGTATTTCAATTTTCAGGTTTAGGGCCGTGGATGATGGATGCAACAGAGGAACAAGCGATTGATCGCGTAAGGGGGATTGTAAATGGATAACGAAATGACATTAACTTTTTTAGCACTTAGTGAAAATGAAGCCTTGGCACGTGTGGCTGTTACAGGCTTTATTGCACAATTAGACCCAACAATTGATGAGTTATCAGAATTTAAAACAGTTGTCTCAGAAGCGGTTTCCAATGCCATTATTCATGGCTATGAAGAAAATGGTAAGGGTGTTGTTACAGTTCATGCAAAACGTGAGGATGATATTGTAACAGTATCTGTCATGGATAAAGGGGTAGGAATTGAAGACGTTAGTCGAGCAATGGAGCCGTTATTTACAACGAAAAGTGCAATGGAACGCTCAGGTATGGGCTTTACTATTATGGATAGTTTTTCGGATCAGCTAACAGTTATGTCTAAATGGCAAGAAGGAACAACTGTAACGTTTACGAAGAAATTTTATACAGTTCGCACAGCGGTAATGTGAGGTTGAGACAGTGAAGCCGTTAGAACAGTCGTCCGATAAGCTATTGTCTCAGGAGGAAATGCGTGATCTAATTGCACGTGCACAGCAGGGCGATCATGAGGCTCGTAAACGAATGGTAGAAGGTAATACGAGGCTTGTGTGGTCCATCGTTCAACGTTTTACAACAAGAGGTGTTGAACTCGAGGATTTATTTCAGATTGGCTGCATAGGGCTCATGAAATCTGTGGATAAATTTGATTTAACCTATGATGTGAAGTTTTCAACCTATGCAGTACCAATGATCATCGGAGAAATTCAACGCTTTTTAAGGGATGATGGCATGGTGAAGGTGAGTCGCTCGATTCGTGAGCTGAACTTTAAAATCCGTCATGCTACAGAAGAATTTATTAAAAAGAATGAACATCCACCGACTATTCAAGAGCTTGCTCAGGTGCTTGGTGTTACAGCTGAAGAAATTGTCACAGCTTCTGATGCGCTAAGAGATCCAGCATCTCTCCACGAGCAATTGTATGAAAGCGAAGGGGATTCCATTACATTGATGGATCAAATGAAAGATGAAAAATCAGAACAACCATTTGACTATATTCCATTGAAAGAAGTACTCACGAGACTTGAGCCGAGGGAGCAGTCTATTATTTATTTACGCTATTTTTCAGATTGCACGCAAACTGAAATTGCGACTAGACTTGGAATATCTCAGGTACAAGTATCCCGTTTAGAGAAAAAAATCCTCGCCCAACTGAAAAGTTGGATGGCGACAAGTGCAACAGTGGAGCAAGAAGTAATGAAAAAAGACATCTAAGAAAATGGTGACAGCATGACAAATAAATTATTTAACAGCTTAGAAGAAGCCGAAGATTTTCTTATAGAACATTTTGGTGACGGCGAATCATTTGACGTTTGTGTCAAACACTTATTTGTCAAAGATTTGCCGGTCCTTTGTGCCTATATTAGCGGACTTGTGGACGGGGAAGCTTTAACACAATTACTCTCTAGCATGCTCCCAGATGAGGACTCGGACATTGAAATTGATGTTGAGGATGAGAAAGAATATTTTGAGTCCTATTTTAATTTCCATGGACGTTCAGAGGAAACAGAGCGTAAAGCCTATTTACTATCCATTTTAAGTGGACAAGTAACCTTTATTACTAAAGGGGGCTATTGCTTTGTTGCCGAGTTGAGAAACTACCCGGGTCGTTCACCAGAGGAGCCTGACAATGAAAAGGTTATCCGAGGTTCGAGGGATGGTTTTACGGAAGGAATAATGCAGAATACGGCTTTAATTCGTAGACGAATTCGCAATAGTAATTTACGTTTCGAGCTACATAAAATATCAAAAATCGGCCAAACTGACGTCGCGATTGCATTTATGAAGGATGTTGCCAATGAAGATATGCTCGAAGGATTACGACAGCGTCTTGGACAAATTAATCATGATGGCCTGACGATGGCCGATAAATCGCTAGAAGAATGGCTTTTTAAGCAGAAGTTTCATCCAGTTCCATTTGTACGTTATACGGAAAGGCCGGATATTGCAGCAGCTCATCTACTTGAAGGACATATAGCCATAGTGGTAGATACCTCTCCATCGGTTATTCTTGTGCCTGTTACGATGTTTCATTTATTACAGCACGCAGAAGAGTATAGACAGGCGCCAACTGTTGGAACTTTTGTACGTCTAATGCGGTATTTTGGCTCTGTAATGGGTTTACTTTTACTACCATTGTGGTATGTATTTGCAACGAATGAATCGTTACTTCCTGATGCCCTATCCTTTTTAGGTATTGAGGAAAAATCACATGTACCCTTATTGCTGCAAATTCTGATTGCCGATATAGGTATTGAGTTTCTAAGGATGGCCGCCATTCATACTCCCTCACCATTATCTACTGCGATGGGATTGGTTGCGGGAGTGATTATTGGTCAAATTGCCATTGATGTAGGATTGTTTTCTTCAGAGGTTGTGCTCTATACAGCTGTTGCTGCTATTCTTATTTTCATTATCCCGTCGTATGAGCTCAGTATCTCAATCAAAATTTTTAGGTTGATGTTATTGATTATGACAGGTATATGGGGTGTCAACGGATTATTTATTGGATTATTTTTATTGTTTACGTATTTATGTTCATTGCGACCAATGCAGGCACCTTATTTATGGCCGCTAGTTCCATTCTTTCCAAAGGCAATGCTACGTGTCATTATTCGCTTCCCAATGACTGCGGATGCATTAAGACCTTATGTAGTCGCTTCCAAACAGCGAAAAAGATCATAGGAGCCGTTGCACTCGTTTTTTTCATGTGATAAAGTTCACATATAGTATTTTGTGATTTTTGCAAAAATTATTTTCATTCAAGAAAAAGTAAGTATTATACATTTGCATTTTCTTGCTTAGTGGAAATAATTATTTGATGGTGTACGTTTATTTGAAGGTACAATTTCGCTATCAATGCGTAAAAATAACAAGATGGAACGATGTGAAAAGGGAGAGATGCACATGCATTTATATGGAACACAAGCGGTATCTGAAGATGGTCATTTAACAATTGGACAGGTAGACACACTAGACTTAGCAAAAGAGTATGGTACACCACTTTTCGTGTATGATACTGCACTTATTCGTAAGCGTGCACGTAGCTTTATCGATACGTTTAAAAAATTGGGCGTAAAAGCAGAAGTAGCATATGCTTCAAAAGCATTTGCATGTGTAGCGGTGTATCAATTAGCAGCAGAAGAAAATTTATCATTGGATGTGGTATCAGGGGGAGAATTATTTACAGCTTTAAAGGCAGGATTCCCAGCTGAGCGCATTCATTTCCATGGCAATAATAAAAGCATTGCTGAATTAGAGCTAGCTTTTGACTCCAAAATTGGATGTATTGTTGTAGATAATTTCTATGAAATACAGCTTTTAAAAGAAATTTCGGAGCGCCGTCAGCAAAAAATGCGTATTTTATTACGTGTTACACCAGGGGTTGAAGCACATACGCATGATTTCATTACGACAGGTCAAGCAGATTCAAAATTTGGCTTTGACTTAAACAATGGCCAAGCGGATGAAGCATTCCAACAAACATTTAATCATGAATTCCTAGAGCTATTAGGCTTACATTGCCATATCGGCTCACAAATTTTTGACACTGCTGGCTTTGGCTTAGCTGGAGAAAAGTTGATTGACAAAATTTCTGATTGGAACAAGGCTCACGATTTTACGTGTACTGTGTTAAACTTAGGTGGGGGCTTTGGTATTCGTTATACTGAAGAAGATGCACCGCTTGAACCACAAGTATATGTAGAGGATATGATTACAGTTGTAAAAAATAAAGCAACTGTACTTGGACTGAAAATGCCAGAAATTTGGATTGAACCAGGTCGATCGCTTGTAGGTGATGCAGGAACATCTCTTTATACAATCGGTTCACAAAAAACAGTGCCAGATGTGCGAAAATATATTGCTGTTGATGGTGGAATGAGTGATAATATCCGCCCGGCATTATATGATGCTAAGTATGAGGCTGTCATTGCAAGTAAAGCAAATGCGCCAAAAAATGAACTTTATACAGTTGCTGGTAAATTATGTGAATCTGGCGATAAATTAATTATTGATGCTAAACTCCAAGATGCAGCTTCAGGTGATATCTTAGCTATTTTCTGTACTGGTGCCTATGGTTATTCAATGGCTAGTAACTATAACCGTGTACCTAGACCGGCTGTTGTGTTTGTAGAGAATGGACAGCATCAACTAGCTATTCGCCGTGAAAGTTATGAAGATATTGTGCAAAACGATCTCCCGCTAACTTTAAAAAAGGGTGAGTAAATTTGAGGAAAAATAAATGGGTATTGCTAGCGTCGATTTCAACTTTTATTTTGTTGTGGGGCGTTGTCTATTGGGTGTTGGCATCTAAAGGTATTCTCGGACCTGGTTCGTAAGACAGAAATTGGCTTGCGGTAAAAGTACAAATCGTGTAGGATAGTCAAAGATTATGTACAGCTAGAAAAAGAGGGAATAGACAAATATGTTAATTCGATATAAAAAAGCTTTAGAGAAAATAGCAATGGGGCTACTTTCATTTATGCCTAACGAAAAAGACGTAAAAAAGCTTACAGAGACCATCCACTCCTATGAAAATGATGATCATTGGGTTTTATATTTATGGAAAAAGAATGATGAATATGTTGGTATTGTAGGGCTTGTAATCGATGAGGATAACACGGCTACAATCCAGCATGTATCAGTTGTTCCCTCCTATAGGGGCGAGGGTGTAGCAACGGAAATGCTTCAGGAAGTAGCGGAACTTGGCCAATATGAAAGTGTACGCGCTACGGATGAAACACGAAGCTTCGTTCAAAAATGTATCCATTGTATCGATGAAAAAGCAGACGATTAACAACGTCTGCTTTTTCTTTGTTTGCTTTCTTGTCGCTCTGCAAGAATATGTGAGCGATCTCGTAGCATATGTTTATGAAGAAGATAGGTTGAGCTACTAGAAGGCAAAAGCTGTATACGTGTTATGGTTAACTCCAGTAAACTTGCTGAAAGAGGGAGTTGAAAAGCTTGAAAGGACTTGCCTGCTTTAATGGCAGATAAGGTTGTTGTTACTTGTGTTAGGAGTTGATGATAATCAATTTCCTGGAAAAAAATATGACCTTCATTTTTTTTGAAATTATGAAGTGCCTTTTCTAAAATTCGGACAGCGCCAGTATTGTTACCACGTCGCCAATGATAGAAACCTGTTGCAAGCTGCACATAGCCGACTAAAGGATGCAATTTATCACCTGGTGCAATTTTCTTCCAATATTCCTCAAGCACTTCATGGCATTCAAAAAAATCCTGATTGCCATTAAAATATGCACAGTAATCTATAAATAAAGTATGATGCTGTGGATGCATTTTGGACTCCTTTCCTCTATACTAAAAGAACATAGAATCACAGGGTGGTAAAATAATGTCTTATGAAGTAAAACTAGATGCCTTTTCGGGGCCTCTTGATCTATTATTGCATTTAATTCACAGATTGGAAATTGATATCTATGATATCCCAATGGCTGAAATTACACAACAATATATCGACCATATACATGCTATGCAAGTACTGGAGTTAAATGAAGCGAGTGAATATTTAGTGATGGCAGCAACATTGCTGGCTATTAAAAGTCGTATGCTTTTGCCTATTCATGAAGGAGAAATGGAAGACGCTGAATTAGAAGTGGATGGACCTGACCCGCGTGAAGAACTGGTGCAACGACTAATCGAATATAAAAAATACAAAGAAGCTGCCAGCAATTTGCAAGAACTTGAAACTGACCGATCGCAGGTATTTACTAGGCCACCTGCTGATTTAACAGGTTTAGCCTCAGATGAACAAATGGCTTTGTTTGATTTAAATGTCAATATTTATGACATGCTTGGTGCATTCCAAAAATTAATGCGCCGAAAAAAATTGAAGAAACCTTTAAAAACAACAATTGCTAGACAGGAACGATCAGTAAAAGATCAAATGCGTTCAGTTGTTGATTCTTTACGATCAACAGGTGGACGTGCATCATTTTTCGAGCTTTTTCCCTATGAAGATAAGCCGACACTTATTCTGACGTTTGTATCCCTTCTTGAATTGATGAAACGACAGGTCGTCATCGTAGAGCAAAATGGTAACTTTGAAGATTTAACTGTTACCTTACAGAAGGAGGAATGGGAAGATGACGAAAACATTGATGTTACAGAGTAGAATTGAAGCCTTATTATTCGTTGTTGGAGATGATGGCTTAACGATTAAACAATTATCACAACTTTTAGGGGAACAGGAAGAGCTCATTGTTCAGGCGATGAGTGCCTTGAGAGAAGCTTATGACGAGGATTTAACTAGAGGAATCACTGTAAAAGAAATTGCGGGCGTTTATCAGTTAATTACAAAATCAGAGTTTGCTGATACGATTCAAAGATTAGTAGAGAACCCAACGGCCCAATCTTTATCCCAAGCCTCCCTCGAAGTATTAGCGATAGTAGCTTATAAACAACCAATTACCCGTGTGGCAATAGAGGATTTACGTGGTGTGAAGTGTGAACGACCAATCCAAACATTAGTTTCACGAGGATTAATTAAAGAGGTAGGGCGCTCTGAGGGAACTGGACGTGCCATTTTATACGGGACAACTAAAGAATTTTTACATTATTTTGGTTTGAATAGTATTGATGAAATGCCACCTCTACCTGATGAAGACCTTATGGAAACTGAACAAGAAACAGATTTATTTATGACTAAATTTCAAGAGACGTTTAGTGGTTCAAAGTAATTTGTTAGGTATAATGCCTAGCCTTCAACATAAATATAAATCTATATTTTCCTATCATATTGAATAAGGAGTGGCTAGTTGCTTCGGTTATTTCGTTTTACACTGTTTATGATTATTTTGCTAATGGTAATGCTCCCACAAACCAGCTATGCAAGAGGTGGAAGTGGCTATGCTGTCTTAGATGGAGAAACAGGACGTGTTTTAATAGGATCTAACAGCGATGCGCGATTACCTATTGCTAGCTTAACGAAAATTTGGACGGCGCTGGTGGCAATCGAAAATAGTGATCTCCAAGATGAAGTTGTTATTTCACCGAAAGCTGCTATGTCTGAAGGCAGTTCCATTTATTTGCAGGCTGGCGAAACGGTGACAGTAGAAACGTTATTATATGGTTTAATGTTACGTTCAGGTAATGATGCTGCCACAGCTTTAGCAGAGCATGTGGGGGGGTCTGTGGAGGGCTTTGTTAAATTAATGAATGAAAGAGCTGTAATTGCGGGTCTTTCTAATACAGTTTTTATGAATCCATCTGGCCTTCATCATGAAGAACATTTATCGTCTGCAAGGGATACTGCAGAGATGTTAAGAATTGCCCTGCAAAATAAAACCTTTGAGAAAATTGCTTCAACTGTTCTTTATCGGGCGGATACGGTAAACGGAATGCTGTGGGAAAATAAACATCGTTTATTAAGAGAAGGCTCAGGGATGGCTGCAGACATTGATGATGAAACGGAGCAACCTGTCAGTTCTTTGAAATCAGCCACAGGTACGGCCTTTGCTGGTAAAACAGGCTTTACAAAAGTTGCTGGGCGTACACTTGCAACCGCCTTTCAAAAGGACGGGCAAACATGTATTGTCGTAACATTAAATGAATCAGATGATTGGAATGTGCATCGAGGACTATCCAATAAAGTATGGCAAGATTATAGTCTTGAAACAGTAGTGAAAAAAGGGAAATACAACGTTAATAAGAAATTGGCGATTCGTTTAGAACAGCCTATACGCCTACAATTAAATAAAGAAGAAAAAGAGCAAGTACGGCAAGTTCTACATGTTTCAAGGAAACGTAAGGAAGCTGTCTTGTCAATCTTTATTGGGGAAAACCGTATTTATGCTACACCTGTAAAAGTTGAATCAGCGAATCGTTGAAAAACGAGACGCTGATTTTTTACATTAATTGATTAATTGAGGGTAAATTTGGTAAGATGATAATGAGGTTAATAGTCTTAATTTTCTAAAAAAGGAGGAGGAATATTTGAGGAGTGTTTCTGTTGAAACAAATAGTAGACAGATTCAATTAGGGATAATCATTGTATTGTTCTTATCAAGTTTAATTATCCCTGTCATTCTACTATTTCCGATTCAAGAGTGGTTTTATCGACCAAAAGAGGTTTATTATTTTGAACCGTACTTGCAAGCTTATATAATATTTATGGCCGCATTATTGTTCATGGCACTAGCACTATTAATAAATTATTTGATCATACCTGAAACTAAAAAAGGTAAAAGTATTCAACGTGGTATACTGATTACTTCCTTTTTAATTGCTTTAATCTTCATTGCCTTGAGCTTTAATCACTATAAAGTAATGGATTCAAATGGTATTCATATGAATCAATTTTTTAGTTTAAAAGAGGATTTTGTCGCCTGGGAAGAAATAGTGAAAGCTGAGCAAGTAAATGTAAAAAAAGATGGAGCGACAAAGCCTGAGCGACTGGTATTTACATTAAAAGATGGTTCCACAATTGAAGAACCTACATCGACTAAATTGATGCTAGCAAAAAACTTTATTTCCTTTGAGTTAAATCAACGTGGATTAACAATTGAAAATGTGTTTGAATAAAGCTGCCGTGTGGTAGCTTTTTTTGTTAGAAAAAAGGAAGTACAAATAGTTTATATAAACATTTTTTAGGAACGATTTGCTTTCTGGTAAAAAGAGCATACTACTATCTAGGACTGATAAAAAAGTTTTTCCTTAATTTGGTGAATGAACAGAAGATAGATAATTACGAATACTCTAATAACAAATGTGAAATTTGTTTTTCTTTAATAATGCTTAAAAGTATGACATAATTTTCACAGATTGGCGGGAAAAATAACCCTATTCATGAGGTTGAAATCGAATGGTGACGAAAGTGTCAATGTGAAAGAAAACTAGAGGTGAAAAAATGGAAAGATTACAAAAAGTCATTGCCTATGCAGGAGTTGCCTCAAGGCGAAAGGCAGAGCAATTGATTTTAGAAGGTAAAGTAAAAGTAAACGGTGAAGTTGTTCGTGAGTTAGGAACAAAGGTATCTAATTCCGATACAATTGAAGTAGAAGGTGTGAAACTTGAAAAGGAAGATAAGGTTTATTTCTTACTATATAAACCACGTGGCACAATTTCAGCTGTAACAGATGATAAAGGACGCAAAACTGTCACAGATTTATTTCATCATATTCCGCAACGTATTTTCCCAGTTGGTCGTCTTGATTATGATACATCTGGATTATTGTTATTGACAAATGATGGAGAATTTTCCTATATGCTGACACATCCAAAGTTTAAAATTGATAAAACGTATATCGCTCGTGTCAAAGGTGTTCCAACAATTGAAGGGCTTAAAAAGCTTCAAAGAGGGATTAAATTAGAGGATGGTAAGACAGCACCAGCTAAGGTTAGTATGACATCCTTTGATGAAAAAGCAGGCAAAGCGATTTGTGAAATTACGATTCATGAAGGTCGCAATCGCCAAGTGCGCCGTATGTTTGAAGCAATTGGTACTCCTGTTGTTAAATTAAAGCGTGAACGCTTTGCATTTTTAGATTTATATGGCCTTGCCCCAGGTGAATACCGTGAATTGACAAAGCATGAAGTAAAACAATTGCGTGTCTTAGCAGAAACAGGAAAGCTTGATTAAAAGAACTTCCCTGAAGAAAGGTTAGATACCTCGAAAGGTATTAAAAATGTTTACACTTTCTTTGTGGTGAAATCGTTCATAAATCATTCATAATTAATAGCTAAGTGTTTTTGTATCATTTTGCTATAATAGGTGAGAATAGTACACCTAGTAACAGTTTGCATAAAAAGAACTGTAGCACATTTTAATCTGGTATTGTTGACGTCCATGTGAAAGAAGTTTTTACATACTCAAAGACGTAAATAAAATGAAAAAGTTCTATCTGGGTCTTTAAAATGTAAAAGCTTCACGTCTACAAAATTACGCTATGTCGTAATTGATAGGGGGTTTATTAACTTGGAGAAAAAGAAAAAGCGACTCGTACTGCGAACGGTCATTTTAGCCGTGCTGGCATTGGCAATTGGGTACACGGTTTATGGAACAGCAACAAAGGAAAAAGTAGAGTTAGTGGCAGTAGGGTCTGAAGCACCTGACTTCACGTTAGTAGATTTAAATGGTGAAAAACATAAATTGTCTGATTATAAAGGACAAGGGGTATTTTTAAACTTCTGGGGAACTTGGTGTAAGCCTTGTGAGAAGGAAATGCCTGCGATGGATAATCAGTATCAAGTGTTTAAAGATCAAGGTGTACAAACATTAGCTGTTAATATTGCGCAAACAGACTTTGAAGTGCAGAATTTTGTCGATCGTTATAATTTATCATTCCCAGTAGTCATTGACAAAACGAAAAGTGTTATGACTGCATACAATGTAGGTCAATTACCTGCTACAGTGTTAATTGATCCAGAAGGCAAAGTAGCGAAAATTATCACAGGTGAAATGACGGAGGAAAATATCGCTTCGTTCATGGAATTAGTGAAGCCGAAATAAGGAGTAAATGACGATGGAAAATATCATTTGTGCTTGTGGTCATAGTAACCCATACGGCACGAAGCTCTGTGAGAAATGTGGTCGTCCTTTAACCGAAGAAGAAAAGCAAAATAAAGTAGTTGATATGCGATATGATGGCATGGCCATTCGTTCAAAAACATACAACAAATCTATCATCGATAAAATATGGAATTTCTTCTCGAGTGTTAAAGTTGGTATTACCTTAATTATTATCACATTGATTGCTGCTTCAATCGGAACATTACTACCACAAGAGTTTTACGTAAAAGCTTCTGATATGGAGAAAGGAGCTTATTACGCAGACGTATATGGTACATTCGGTAAAATTTATTACACGTTAGGCTTATCGGATTTATATAGCTCATGGTGGTTCCAAATTTTAGTTGGTATGCTGGCTGTGTCGATAATCGTAGCGAGTCTTGACCGAGGAATTCCACTTTATAAATCATTAAAAAATCAACGTGTGAAAAGACATGAAAGCTTTATGAAGCGTCAGCGCATTGTCGCGGAAGGGCAAGTGACTGGTAGTGCAGAGGAAACGCTTGATAAAGTAGCACAAAAAATGACTGAGATGAGATATTCTGTTCGTCGAGATGGTAGCGCTCTCTTAGCTGAAAAAGGACGCTTTTCTCGTTACGGCCCGTACATAAACCATGTCGGTCTCATTATTTTTTTAGGTGGAGTCATGCTACGTCTTGTCCCGGGCTTCTATGTCGATGAATCGATTTGGGTTCGTGAGGGAGAGACACGTGCTATTACTGGCATGGACGGTTATTTCATTGAAAACCGTGATTTCATTTTAGAGACTCATGATAATAAACCACAGGGAGAGCAAGTCAAACAGGGTGTGAATGTTGTTGCGAAAAATTTCCAAACAGATATTACACTATACAAACAGCCTGATGACGCACTACCAGGTGATACAGAAAATCTAGAAAAAGTAAAAGATTATTCGATTCGTGTAAACCATCCTTTAAAAGAAGATGGCTTCGCTCTTTACCAAATGGATTATCGTCTAAATGAATTAAAACAAATGAATTTTGAATTAATCAATAAGTCGACAGAAAAATCACTTGGTAAAGTAGAAATTGATTTAACTAATCCTAAAAAAGAATACGATTTAGGTAATGGTTCTTCAGTACAAATTCTTGTTTATACACCAGATTTTGATGGGTTTGAAAACGGAGAGCCACAAACAAAAACTTCAATTCCAAATAATCCAGCATTTTTATTTAAAATGACAACGCCAGAAACACCAGAAGGCGAAGTAAGTTTTGTTGAAATTATGCAACCTCCGTTAGAGCCGCTTGGTGAAAATAAGTACAGAATGAAGTTTGCAGCAGCAGAGATGCGTGATATGTCAGGTATTACGGTCCGTAAAGATAGTACAATTCCTATTTTATTTGTCGGGGGTGTCATCTTTATGATTGGTGTTGTGATAGGTTCTTACTGGAATCACAGACGTTTATGGCTTCAAGTAGAACCAGATGGCCGCGTGTTAATGGCTGCCCATGTCAATAAAAATATGTTCAGCATGAAAAAGGATTTAGATGCTGTAACAGCCTTTGCTACATTGCCTCCGTATATAGACCAGTTAGAGAAAAATGAGGCTAGCGAAGAGTCCACAAATGGTGGCAATAAAGAAAAGGAAGGTGACAACACCTTATGAGTTTGATTGACCTAAGTGGAAACCTATTATTTGTAGCATTTATTGCTTATTTAGTTGCAACATTATTATTTGGTGGCTCCATTAAGCAAGCGAATGCTACTGGTAAGAATACAGGAAAATGGGGTAAGCTTGCCATTGTTGTAACAATTATTGGTTTCCTTTCTCAGCTTGGCTATTTTATTACGCGTTGGATCTATACAGGTCATGCGCCAGTAAGTAATATGTTTGAATTTACAACGGCATTTGGTATGTTCATTGTAGGCGCGTTTATCTTAATTTATTTTATTTATCGTTTGACTGCACTTGGATTAGTTGCCTTACCTGTAGCACTTTTAATTATTGCCTATGCCGCGATGTTCCCAAAAGAAGTAAGTCCATTAGTACCTTCCTTACAAAGTCATTGGTTAACCATTCATGTTATAACGGCAGCATTAGGGCAATCTATTTTAGCCATTAGTGCTGTGGCAGGACTTATTTACTTATTAAAAGTAGTCGATTTAACAAAGCCTTCTAAACAACGTTTTTGGTTAGAAGCCGTGATGTACTGTCTTGTAGTAGTGGTTGGTTTTGTTGCGGTGACATCTACATTTAGTGCGATGGATTATGAGTCTAGCTATAATTATGTTGATAAAGAAGGAACAACGCGAAAAATTATTTATAATTTACCGCCAATTTTCGGTATGAATGAGTATGAAGCTGTTGAAGAAC
The DNA here is from genome assembly GCF_028877475.1 of Lysinibacillus irui. Taxonomy (NCBI): domain Bacteria; kingdom Bacillati; phylum Bacillota; class Bacilli; order Caryophanales; family Bacillaceae; genus Lysinibacillus; species Lysinibacillus irui. Next base: position 1,244,771 of record NZ_CP113527.1, read on the forward strand.
ATGGCATGTCACCATTAGTAGAAATGCCAGCTTTAATTAATGCGAAAAAATTAACAACTGTTGTTTGGTCATTAATGGTAGGATCGGTTTTATATTTATTAATTCGATTAATCGCTCGTCGTCGAATTAGTGCCATTTTCCAACCACTCGTTAAACGTGTAAATTTACAATTACTTGATGAAATTGGTTATCGTTCAGTGCTAATTGGATTCCCTGTATTCTCCCTAGGTGCTTTAATCTTTGCGATGATTTGGGCACAAATTGCTTGGAGTCGTTTCTGGGGTTGGGATCCAAAAGAAGTTTGGGCTCTTATTACATGGTTATTCTATGCGGCATTCCTACATCTGCGACTATCTAAAGGCTGGGAAGGTCGAAAATCTGCTTGGTTAGCATTAATTGGATTCGGGATCATTTTATTCAACCTAATTGCTGTTAACTTAATTCTTGCAGGTTTACACTCCTATGCATAACCTGTGAAGCAACAAGCCTTTTCGCTGTAGCGAAGAGGCTTTCTTTTCTTTTCAATATGTGTCACACCATGTACAATAGAAGTTAGAGAAAGATTGGAAGAGAGGGATCGTGAAAGTGTCAGAAAATATTTCAGTATTAGTAGTAGATGACGAGGATCGTATTCGCCGCTTATTAAAAATGTATTTAGAGCGTGAAGGATACCTTGTTGACGAAGCAGAAAATGGTGAACAAGCGATCGAAAAATCTTTAGAAAAAGAGTATCACTGTATTTTACTTGATATTATGATGCCTGAAAAAGATGGGCTAGAAGTATGTGCGGAAATTAGAGAACGTGCAGCAACACCGATTATTTTATTAACTGCAAAAGGCGAAGAAGCGAATCGTGTACAAGGCTTTGAGCTTGGTGCAGATGATTATATTGTAAAACCGTTTAGTCCTCGTGAGGTCGTATTACGAGTGAAAGCTATTTTACGTCGTTCACAGGCGTTCTCACCAGCGACAAATGCATCCTCTTCAAAAGATTTAGTGGTATTCCAGCATTTAATGATCGATCATGATGCACACCGCGTGACAGCAGAGGGAATTGAGGTCAATTTAACACCTAAAGAGTACGAATTATTATACTTCTTAGCGAAATCGCCAGACAAAGTATTTGACCGTGAACAACTACTAAAAGAGGTTTGGCATTATGACTTCTTTGGTGATTTACGTACAGTTGACACACATGTGAAACGATTACGTGAAAAGCTCAACCGGGTTTCAGAAAACGCTGCTAAAATGATTGTGACGGTTTGGGGCGTTGGTTACAAATTTGAGGTTGTCAATGAATAGAATATGGAATAGTGTTGTCGGGAAGCTATGGGTAACCATATTGCTTCTCGTTTCATTTGTATTATTTGTTTTCACGGTATTGATGCTAGAATTTCTTCAAAACTACCACATGCAGCAAGCGGAAATTTCATTACGTCAAACGGCTGCAACAGTGGCAAGTATAGTGGACGACAATGAAACAGCAGAATCCACTTCAGAATTATTAAAAGATATATTACCTACAGGGACCAATGCATTGATTGCTATAAGTCATGTGGAAGTCTCTTTTGCAATGCAAGAAGGTGTAAATAAAAAAGAAATACAAGACACCATTTTAGCTAACAAATCTTTCCATGAAGTATTTCAATCTGATGAACCCATTATTAAAGAAATGATGATGCCTTCTTCTACTGTTCCAGAAAAGATGGAATCGTATGTTGTGCTTGGTTTCCCATTGAATGTTGAAAACGCAGTACATGGAGCTGTCTTCATCTACCAAAGCCCAGATGCGTTACATAAAACGTCTAAGGAAACAACGAAAATTGTCTTTTTAGCGGCCTTTATAGCATTTGTATTGACAACATTTTTTGCGTTTTTCCTTTCTTCACGTATTACTTCACCGCTTAGAAAAATGCGTGAGTTGGCCTTTGAAATTGCTAAAGGTAACTTTGAAGCAAAAATGCCAACGACCCAAAATGATGAAATTGGTCAGCTTGCGGTTGCTTTCAACCAAATGGGACGTCAATTAAAACATAATTTAGAGGTCATCAATCAGGAAAATGAACAGCTTTCAAATATTTTGACATCTATGACAGATGCTGTGATTACATTTAATCGTGACCGTACAATATTATTAAGTAATCCACCAGCCGAACGTCTTATGCAAAAATGGTTTGTCAACAAAGGCTCGCAAAGTGCTAAACCAATTCCACCTGAGCTTTATCATATGCTTGATCATGTGCTGATGTTTGAGGATAAGTTAGAAGAGGAAATTGAAATGGACGGCAATTATTATACATTTACTATTAGTCCTCTTTATAGTGGAGAAATGATACGTGGTGCTGTCGCTGTTATTCGTGATATGACTGAACAACATCGCTTAGAAAAACTAAGATCGGATTTTATTGCGAATGTTTCTCATGAGCTTCGAACACCGATTGCCATGTTGCAAGGATACTCGGAAGCGTTGATGGATGATGATTTTATTCAAGATCAGGAAGAGCGCAATGAAATTACTAAAATTATTTATGATGAATCGAAGCGAATGGGTCGCCTTGTAACAGATTTATTAGATTTGGCACGAATGGAATCAGGGCATATGACCCTCTATAAAGATGAATTACCAATTAATTCTACATTTGAACGTATTACTCAAAAATTTGCCCAAGTAGCAAAAGAAAAGCATGTTCGCTTGATCTTTGACAGTGAATTTAACGACGATGCCATGATTAATATGGATGAAGATCGCATTGAACAAGTGCTCACAAATTTAGTTGATAATGCATTAAGACATACTGATGAAGGGGCTGTCACTGTAAAGGTTGAACAGGAGCCAACCTTTGCTAAAATTTCTGTGCAAGATACAGGGCACGGCATTCCACAGGAGGACCTACCATATGTCTTCGAACGTTTTTATAAAGCAGATAAGGCACGTACTCGCTCTAAAGGAGGAACGGGTCTTGGTTTAGCCATTGCTCGAAATATTGTAAAGGCACATTCAGGTAATATCATGGTAGATAGTGTGCTGAAAGAAGGTACAACCTTCACGTTTTATTTACCGTTCGATTAATAACATGTATTGCTATTAATTGGCTGTAACTTCTATGAATGTAAGACGACAAATACTATAGAACGGGGGTGGAGTGCTTTGAATGACTCCGTGTTCCATCGACTATACGATGCATATCACCAGGACGTGTTCCAGTTTTTAATATATTTAGTAAAAAACCGTACACTCGCTGAAGATTTAGCGCATGAAGTTTATGTACGAGTGTTGCGCTCATATGATCAATTTGCAGGTAACAGCAGTGAGAAGACCTGGCTTTTTGCTATTGCTAAAAATGTAGCAATTGATCATTTCAGAAAGCAAGCTGTACGCCAAAAGCATTCACTTGATTTCTTTGACTGGGAAACGGAACAGCTCCATTCAACCACACCATCACCGGAAGATATGCTACAGGCCAGTGATGAATTTATGCAAGTCGAGTCAGCACTTGAAAACTGTACAGGTGACCAGAAAATGGTCATTATTATGCGCTATTTTCAGGATTTATCTATTGCAGAAACTGCGCAAATACTAGATTGGACAGAAGCTAAGGTAAAAACAACCCAGCATCGAGCCATTAAATTTTTAAGGCAACAGCTACAGCCGATTAAAGAACAGGAGGCGAAACGGCAATGACGCATAAGCCATTTGATGATGAGCAGCTTGAACATGTATTGAACAATGCCCCTAAGCTTTCTGACCACCGTTCAAAAGAAGACATATTAAATCGGTTAATGGCAGATGCTCGCTTGCAGGATAATATTCACCTTCAAGAAGCAATTCAACAACCAGTAGAGGATGAACAAACTCAGCAACAAAGTAATTCTCTGAAACAAGAAGAACGATCAACCGAATCTAAGTTTCGTAAAATACCATTTTTTATGAGTGTGGCAGCAGTTTTTGCGTTAACAATACTCGTAGGCTCAATGGTAATGAATAATCAAGCTGAACAGAAAGATCAAGCTAGTACGGCTGAAACAGCTACGTACTCTACTTTACAGGAAGATCGTGCTACAAAAGATGCATCTGCGAAGGATGAGGTGCTCCAATCCAATATTGTAACAGAGCATGAGCGTATTTTATCTTTACGGTCATCTGTCTATGAAGAAGATGTCAAAGATGCTGTTGTCTTTCGTATTGGTTTAGCTGGACGAGACGCAGAAAGTGTTCCTATGACATATGTAATTCCAAATGAGCGTGTTGCAACTGATTTTGGAACTGAAAAACCTTCTACTTTACAGATGTATGAAAAATACGCTCCTCAAATAGATGAGGAAGCTAAAGGGTTTACAGACTATCATCCTTATAAAGGTGAGTTAAAGGAGAAGGAAGATAAGCTTGTTCATGTTTTACCTAAGGACAATGATTATGATGTTGCTTCAGCTACCGTCAATGAATACAAAGGAACTTTGGAAGATACATTCTCAGATTCTGAATATACAGAAGTAGAGATTCAAAATGAAGATGGTACGCCTTATGAGTTTTCCCAAGATGGTGAGCCAAGTCAAGCTATGTCATTAACAGGTGCCAAACATTATAATTATTATTTATACAAGGATCCAAATGGAGCAGAATATTTATCTCCAGATTTCCGTCAAACCTTTGCTAATGTGACAGAGGCACTCACACAGATGAAAAATAAAAATGATGATGTTTATGTGCCAGTTGTTCCTGAAAACGTGACATACACAGTAAAAGAGGAAGCGGATGGTGTAGTCATTACATTTGACATCCCTCTTGATTTAACATCCTTGGAGCCAATTCGAGCTACACAATTAATCGAAGCCATGATGCTAACTGCTGCTAGCTTTGATCAACAGTTACGCTTAGATAATGTTGTTCAGGAAAGCTGGGAAGGATTCGATTTAAAAAATTATTTGCCAAAGCCTGTAGGACCAAATAAACAATATATGCCGTAGTCAAAGAGATAAAAGAAATAGGGTATTCCTACAACGTAGGAATGCCCTATTTCTTTTTGCAATACATACAAATCTAATCGGAATTTTTTGAGCAGAACTATTTACTTTTTCTTAATAATTCATTATAGTAAGGCTGTAGAACAAAATAATATGATTCATCTTCGGGGCAGGGTGAAAATCCCGACCGGCGGTAATAGAGTTGTAAATCGTTAATGAATTTTCATTAACTCGAGAGATTTATGCTAAACTCTTCAGCCCGCGACCTGTGCAAATTTTTTTGCATGGCTGACTTGGTGCAATTCCAAGGCCGACAGTTAAAGTCTGGATGGGAGAAGATGGAGGTACGATCGTCATTCATTGTTATGAAATAAACTGTGACTGAGCGCTTTTTCGTATGGCTTTAAACGCTGCTCAAAAATAGTTTATATTGACGCCTATTCGTCATGCCTTTCTCCCTTGTGCTTTAGATGCATAAGGGTTTTTTCATGCTAACAATTGAAAGATCGTCACCTTTCTTCTTGCGAGATTGAATCAGCAAAGAGGAGAGAGTTTTCTATGAAGAAAAATGTTAAACTTCAATCGTTTATTACGATTGGTATGCTGAGCAGTATTTCGTTTTTATTAATGCTTTTTAATTTCCCTATTCCGCCTTTCCCAGCATTTTTGGAAGTGGACTTTAGTGATATGCCTGCCTTACTAGCAGCCATCACAATGGGACCGGTAGCTGGTATTTTAGTAGAATTATTTAAAAATGTGTTGGATTGGATTTTCTCAGGTACTCCAACTGGGGTGCCGGTAGGTCATATTGCCAACTTTGCAACAGGTATTTTATTTATTTTGCCAGTAAGCTTTATTTTTAATCGTTTTAAATCGATTGCGGGCCTTATTGGAGGTTTAGCGACAGGGACAATAGTGATGGCAGTGGGAATGAGCGTTTTAAACTATGCTTTATTTTTACCAATGTACACATATTTCCTAGGAATGGAACCAGTTGTAGGAGACTCACTTTATAAAATGATTGTCGCTGGGATTTTACCATTCAACATTGTGAAGGGTATTTTATTAACAGCTATTATGGCTTTATTATTTTCAACAATGCGCAAGTGGATCGACCGCCAGCGCTCAATGTATATAACGAAATAATTGAAGATGAACCTCGGGTGGATGGACTGCTCGAGGTTTTTTGTGGTTTAAACTGGATGGGAGGTAGCTTGGCTAAAGTGAGAGAGATAAAAATCGGAGCGTAAAAATAGAAAAAAGTAATAGAAAATGCTAGTAATCTAGTTCTTTATGATTATTACCTAGTCGAAAGGCATATTTTCATGTAAAATAGAGTTGAGTTTAGAATGTTTGAGGAGTTTTGAAGAGATGAGTGGAAAAAAAGGACAATGGTCAAGTAAATTAGGTTTTATTTTAGCGTCAGCTGGTGCTGCAATTGGTTTAGGAGCGATATGGAAGCTACCGTATGTCACAGGGCAGAGTGGCGGTGGGGCATTTTTCCTAATTTTTGTGCTCTTTACATTGTTAATTGGTTTGCCCATGCTATTATCCGAATATGTCTTAGGTCGTGGTACGCAATCAGAGGCGATAACTGCGTATAAAAAAATCGCTCCGTCAAAACCAGGGTGGGCATGGATAGGCCGAATGGGTGTGCTTGGTTGTTTTTTATTATTAACTTTTTATAGTGTTGTTGGTGGTTGGATTTTCATTTACAGCGGCCTAGGTGTAGCTGGCGCTGTGATAGATCCAGCAATTGATTCAGCTGAATTATTTGGGAAAATTATAGGGACCCCTTGGATTACGCTAGTGGGCTTAGCTTTGTTTACATTAACAAATGTACTAATTATTTCATTAGGTGTACAAAATGGTATTGAGAAAGCTAATAAATGGATGATGCCATTACTCTTTATCATGTTCATTGTTCTTGTTATGCGAGCTGTTACATTAGATGGTGCGATGGAGGGAGTAAAATTCTTCTTATGGCCAGATTTCTCTAATATTACTGGGAAGGCACTATTAGAAGCACTAGGGCAATCATTCTTTGGACTAGCAGTAGGATTCTCTTGTCTTGTTACATATAGTTCCTATCTAAAAAAAGATGTTAGTCTTCCAAACTCAGCGGGCTCTGTTGTGCTACTAACTGTACTAGTATCTTTTTTGGCAGGACTAGCGATCTTCCCTGTTGTATTTGCCTTTGATTTAGAGCCGGCAGCGGGACCAGGTTTACTATTTATGGTGCTACCGACTGCTTTTAGTCAAATGCCATTCGGGGAAGTATTTTTAGCCATGTTTTTATTGTTATTTTTATTTGCTACATTAACATCATCATTCAGTTTATATGAAATTATCGTAGCAGCCATGATGGAAAATAGTCAGAGATCTCGTCCGATGTGGACACTTTTATTAGGTGTAGTCGTTTTCAGTGCTGCCATTCCAGCAGCACTTTCCTCTAGTATTTTATCGGATGTAACTATTTTCGAGAAAAGTATTTTTGATGCAACCGACTTTTTAGTGTCCAACTTAATGTTGCCATTGGGGAATTTGTTTATTGCGATCTTTATTGCCTATGTAGTGGATAAGGAATTTGTGAAGAGAGAACTGTTAATGGGTAGTAAAATGGGGCAGGGCTATTATTCAACATATCGTATGTTAATGTTAGTCGTTGTACCGATTGTTATTCTCGTTGTATTTATTAATATGTTATTGCAATATTAAAATAAAGATAAGGTGTATCCATTAGTGGGTGCACCTTTTTTATGTATCGAAAATCAAGATCAATATATTCTAAAAAAACAATGTTATAAAAACTAACATAAGTATTGCGTCGTTTTCATTTTTAATGTATTTTAAGTACAGTTATAAAAAGTTGTGTAAACTAAAATTACATTGGAGTGGTGAAGAATGAAACATTATACAAAAGAAGATATTATTCGTCGGGTAAAGGAAGAAAATGTGAAATTTATTCGCCTACAATTTACTGATATATTAGGAACAATTAAAAATGTCGAAGTTCCAGTGAGTCAATTAGAAAAGGCTTTAGATAATAAAGTCATGTTTGATGGTTCGTCGATTGAAGGGTTTGTCCGTATAGAGGAATCTGATATGTATTTAAAGCCTGACTATAATACATTCGTAATTTTCCCTTGGACTGCCGAGAAAGGAAAGGTTGCTCGCTTCATTTGCGATATTGCGAGACCAGATGGCACACCGTTTGAGGGAGATCCTCGCTCCAATTTAAAACGTGTATTAAAAGAAATGGAGGAGCTTGGGTTTTCATCCTTTAATCTTGGTCCAGAGCCAGAATTTTTCCTGTTCAAGCTTGATGATAAAGGGCATCCAACACTAGAGTTAAATGATAGTGGCGGATATTTTGATTTAGCACCTACTGATTTAGGAGAGAATTGTCGTCGTGATATCGTCCTAGAGTTAGAGGGGATGGGCTTTGAAATTGAGGCTTCTCATCATGAAGTAGCACCTGGTCAGCATGAAATTGACTTTAAGTATGCCAGTGCCATTGAAGCATGTGATCATATTCAAACGTTTAAATTAGTCGTAAAAACCATTGCTGCACAGCATGGATTACACGCTACGTTTATGCCAAAGCCACTATTTGGGGTCAATGGGTCAGGAATGCATTTTAATCTATCGCTTTTTGAAGGGGATAAAAATGCATTTTATGATGAACATGCGGACTTACAATTAAGTGCAACAGCACGCAGCTTTATGGCGGGGGTAATGAAGCATGTGCATGGCTTTACGGCAATTACGAATCCGCTAGTCAACTCTTATAAAAGATTAGTACCCGGCTATGAGGCGCCATGTTATGTAGCATGGTCTGCTCAAAACCGTTCACCACTCATTCGTATCCCTGCAGCTCGAGGATTGTCTACTCGAATCGAACTACGTTCAGTTGACCCAGCTGCAAATCCTTATTTAGCAATGGCTGTTATTCTTGCATCTGGACTGGACGGTATACGGAAAGATTTAACACCACCTGCAGCAGTGGATCGTAATATTTATAAAATGACAGAGGAGGAGCGTGAGTTAAATGGTATTGATAGCTTACCATCCTCATTGGAATATGCGCTTATTGAATTAGAAATGGATACCGTTGTTCGAGAGGCTCTTGGCGATCATATTTACGATAAATTTACCGCTGCTAAAGAAATTGAGTGGAATAAATATCGTACTCGCGTCCATAACTGGGAGCGTGAGGAGTATTTAACGATGTACTAAAAAGTGTAGGAGTCTTTTTTCTCCTACGCTTTTTTATATGTGACATGGACATCTTTTTGCTCTATCATTAGAGTAAAGGAGAGTGGACCATGGCACAAACGACTCAAGTTGTAACAATTCAAAATCATGATATTGTGCAATTTGAACATGATATTAATCGAGCTTTAGCAGATTTACGAGGCTTTATCATACTTGATATCAAATACAATACGCTCTATATTGGTGAGCAGACAGTCATCCATTCGGCATTAATTATTTATGAATATAACGATTAGACACCAAAACAGATTAGAATCTGTACGAGTATATCGTTTGGTCATGTCGATGAGACGTGACTTTTTTATTTAAATAAGGATAAGAGAAATACCCGATCTTCTGGAAAGGTTAGAGGTAAAATAGCTACTTCCTCTTTAGTTTTCCATGCGATGTCATAAATTAATCCATCGGGATCTTGAATCATCATTTGTCCACCTGTTATGATGGCTTGAAAATAGCGAACTTCCACTACTTCATTGTGCTTATAATAAATTTCCTTCATAATATCGGCTGTATAGCCTGTTTCCTCATAAACTTCCCTTTTACAGCAAGCCTTAAAATCTTCCGTCGCCTCTTTCCCACCTGATGGGACAGTCCACGTTTTCTCTTCATCAACAGTTCCTTGTAAAACCATTAATAACTGATTCTCTTCGTTCAAACAAATAGCTGCAGCACCTAGCCATTTCATCGTAGAGGCCCCCTATACTTTCTTTTATACTATTTTTATAATGAATACTATTGTAAATAAATATAAGGAGAAACGAACTATAAAAGACTTAAATATGAAAAGCTATTCAAAAAATACTTCCCATTTCACCTGTCCAAAGTTAGCATAAAAAGACAGGTTATACAGCAATATCTATTTTAAGATGGTATCAAGGAGTGAGAGCAATGAGTTGGATTGAGTCGATTCAAAAGGCCATTAATTTTATGGAAGAACATTTATTAGAGGACATCACGATTGAACAGATTGCACAGGAGGTTAATTCATCTGTCTTTCATTTTCAACGAACGTTTGCAATATTGACGGATATGTCCATTGCGGATTATTTGAGACGAAGAAGATTAACATTAGCTGCACAAGAATTAATGGACACAGACCGGAAAATAATCGATCTCGCCTACAAATATGGCTATGAAAATCCTGAAGCTTTTACAAAAGCGTTTCGTAAGCAGCATTATTTAACGCCAAGTGAAGCTAGAAAGAAACAAGGACCATTACAATCATACAATCGCCTGGTCATCCAGGTAAGCTTGAAGGGAGCAGAATCAATGAAGTATAAAATTGTAGAAAAAGACAAGTTTCAAATTGTTGGTGTGAAAAGAACGTATAACTGTCAAAATGGAGAGAACATAAGAGAAATTCCTTTATTTTGGCAAGAAGTGAATCAGAGTGGCCTTGATCATCAGCTATATCAATTAAATAACGGCAGTATCGATGGCGTATTAGGTGTATGTGTACCAAATATAAAGCAAGGACAAAAGGGATTCATTGATTACTGGATTGCTACTGATCATGTAGGGGATGTTGATGAGGGGCTATTAGCAATGGAAGTCCCTGCATCTAAATGGGTTGTCTTTGAGGTCCATGGACCAATGCCAGATGCGATGCAAAATACATGGAAACAAATTTATTCTGAGTGGTTTCCGTCGAATCCGTACGAGCCAGCAGGGACAGCAGAACTTGAGGTTTACCCGGAGGAAGATCCCTACAGCCCAGATTCATACTCAGAAATTTGGATTCCAATAAAGTAATCGTCAAGCCAAGAATGCAAACCGATGCATTCTTGGCTTTTATCATTCTTATAAAAATTTCCTTTTTAACAGTACATTAAAGATGTAAAATAAATGTATGTTTACAATAAACGATTAAATATTAAATGACTTTTTAATCGTTAATTATTTTCATAAGGGGGTTAAAGGATGATGAGAGGTACGATTCAAAACAAACGTGTTGAAATTTCACAAGTGGAAGCATAGCACTTCTTAAAATCAGGGAGAGTAGCGCATGTCGCAACTGTTGATGAGGAAGGCTTTCCTTACGTAATTCCTTTTGTCTATGTATATGAAGGGGATGACAAACTCTATTTACATATTGGCAATATCCGAGAAAGTCATTTTTGGTCAAATATCAAACAAAACCCTAAAATCTGTATTGAAGTAAGCGAAATGGGCGATTTACATCCCGGAAAAAAATATGCCTGTCAATCTGCACTCGTTTACCAAAGTGTGGTGATGTTTGGACATATTACACGAATCGAGGAGGTATCTAAGAAAGAATGGTTCTTTGATGCTCTTCTAGAGAAGTATGGCAATCCTGAATGGACATTTGAAAGAGAAGGCTATCCGATTCTGCCTAAAATTGAGCTTTTTGAGGTACAAATAGAAAAAATAACTGGAAAAATAAATCACAGCATGTATCACTGATAAAAAAGGCTAAGTATTAGTTGAAATCTACCATCCTTAGCCTTTTCATTTTACGAGTTAGTTAAAGTGAATAATTGAAGCGTATTGTCAGTATCGTCATAGCCTTGGTAAATAAAGTTCAATTTCTTTAAAACCTTGATAGAATTGATATTTGCAGCCTCAACTTTTGCAACAATTGTATTCATTGCTAAGTTCGTAAAGGCGTAATCAATTAAAGCAGTTATAGCTTCTGTTGCATAGCCCTTTCCCCAATGAACCTTCGCTAAATCATAGCCAATCTCAGTGATAGCATGGTCAAAATCAAACATATTAAAGCCACATGAGCCAATGATATGATTGGATGCCTTTTCAAAGATTGTGAAACGGAGCGCCTTTTGTTGATCTGCTAATTGTTCCAGTAGTTCAATCATTTCTAGGGCCTGGTCTTCATGTGTAAAATAAGTGATATTCATATATTTGGTTACATCAGGATCTGACCAAATGGCCAATAAATGTTTAGCATCAGCCTTCACCATTTTTCGTAGCTGTAATCTTTCAGTGTTAATACATTCAATCAATACTTTTACCTCCAAAAAGTTAGGATGTTGGATGAAAAATATTGCTATCTGTGCATAATTCAGTCCCTTCTAATGAATCTAATTTTATTATAATAGACTGGGTACAGACTGCAAGTAACTGGAGGAAATATTATGATAAGAGTCTCAGAGGAACAATATCCAACCATTAAACAAATGATTTTAAGAGCCCCAACATTTGTTTATAGTATACTAGATCAAATAATAGAAGGAACTGTCTATGCGGATACAACTGCTTTTCAAACTTTATTATTTCATACGAAATCAGGCATTTATTATATATATGGTGATATAAATAAGACTGCGGTTGATCAACAGCTTAGCTATTGCTTTCTAGAATCTATCAAGCAAAAGAAACGTTTTACTCTATTCTCTTCCACAGCACAGTGGGATACTAAAATTGAACAATTATTCGATGGGCTTATTAGAAAATTAGAGCGCTATACATTTTCATTTGATGAAGACATGTATAATCAACGTGAAAAAAGCGAGGGGCATGATTACGAGGTACAACCTATTACTGAACATCTTATAAAAAATTCATTGGAATTCGGGCATGCATATTATGATGAATATTGGGACTCTCCTGCGAATTTTCTTGAAAAAGGCTTTGGCTTTTGTTTAGTCCATCATCACCAAATAATTAGTGAAGCTGTCGCTATTTTTAAATCAAATGATTATGCGGAAATTGATATTATGACGGATCCGAATTTTAGAGGGCAGGGCTTAGCTAGTATGATTGCAGAAACATTTATTGACCGTTGTCTCGCACATGCTATAAAACCTTGTTGGGATTGCGATATTTCGAATACTGCGTCCATTTATCTTGGTACAAAGCTTGGTTTTACTAAGCCGCAAAAATACTCGATTTTTACTAAGAAGGAGCCCACGCTGTCCTCAAAAACATCGTGAGCTTTGTTCCTTAAAAGTATCGATTGCGTAAATCAAAAACACGATAGAATAATCTGGCATCTCTCGCCATTTTATTAGGTGCATTCATATACGGTTGAAGGCATCGTTGAAACTGTTCATCACAATGTCTTGTGCTACCGTGGCGTGTATAGCATTCATCGTGTAGTTTACAGCAAGCATCCACTGCATTCGTAGGCTCGCCTGGCCCTGAGCAGCCAGGACCACAGTACCGATAACCTGGGTAACAAAAACCAAGCTTGCGTTTTCTATTCATTGGCTAAACCTCTCTTTACTATGTTTTTACTATAAAATATGTAATATTTCATGACAAAAGAGGTTAAAAAACTACTAGGCTATTCTTTTAATTTGTAAGGTTGCTGTAAGCTTAAAAGAACATAACTGTAAGGATGGGGCGTTATGCTAGCTATAGCATAAAAGATAAGGAGTTAATGCAACATGAATCCATCCGTAACTCAGAAAGAACGAATTATTTCCTTAGACATTATTCGAGGATTAGCGTTATTTGGTATTTTATTTATTAATGTAGGTGCCTACCAAGTTCTTATTGAAGGTGGCCCAATGCCTGATTATAGTGGCATCAATGGTGTAATCAATACACTTATTGATATATTTATCGAAAAGAAATTCTTTTCTATTTTTTCATTCCTGTTTGGTGTTGGTTTTTATATTTTCGCTACTCGTGCAGAAGCGCGTGGAGATAGACCGAGATGGCGCTTTGCAAGACGGTTATTGGCATTATTGATTATTGGTATTATTCATATTTTTCTATTTTGGGGCTCGATCCTAGCCATTTACGCAGTGCTTGGATTTTTATTGCTGCCATTTTATTCAGCAAAAGTGACAACAATTAGTAAATGGTTAATGGCTATTATCACGCTTTATATTCTTGCTTTATTAGGACAAATATATATGCCTGCTAATACTACAATGTCAGCTATTTATGGCTTTGTAGGTAATGATGCCGTCTCTATTTTCATTATGTTTTTAAGTGGTTTTTTAGCAGCAAAAGCCGGCTGGATTAGCCATATAACAGAGAATATGCAAAAAGTGAAATGGCTACTTTATGTGACAGGTCCATTATTTATCGGATTTTCATTATGGATTTGGTTGGCATCGCAAGCAGATGATCAACATATACAATCTATTCTTGGCTTAGGTGTTATTCCGACAACATACTTTTATTTAACATGTTTGTTTATAATATTAGAGCATAAACAAGTAGTGAAACTTCTTCAACCAATCGGACGAGTGGGTCAAATGGCATTTACCAACTATTTAGCACAAAGCTTTATCGGTACTGCTATTATTTCACTAATGGGTTTAGAGGTTGTCTCACCATCAGATATTGTTGTAATAGCGAGCATCATTTTTATTATTCAAATTATTTTTAGTATGCTTTGGTTTAAATTCTTTACAATCGGACCATTTGAAAAGCTATGGCGATATATGACATACGGTAAAAGAGCGGTGACAAAGCAATGATAAAATTCTTGGAATCCCAAACATGTAGTTTGGGATTTTTTCCTGGAGAAATAAATATTGTATGATTTTGTAAAAAGTGAAACCTACTATTAATCACATCCGTAGATTAGTTACATGAAATAAAGGAGCATTTGAAAATATGGCAAAACAAATAAAAAAATATATGGCTGTAACAACGGCATCTTTTATGGCTGTACAGCTAGCCGCATGTGGAAATAGTGAAACACAAATAGTAGAGGAAAATCCTACAACAACATCTGCTACTAATCCGTCAAGCGAAGAACAAACTCAAGCAACGAGTGATGAATTAATAAATGTTTATAATAGCGAAATGGCTGATGCCTGTGATGAATGGCAAGAGGGGGACGATGGTTCCTATGAATGTATCGATGAAGATTCCCCGTATTATTCTCAGCATTTCTTTAATGGTCTCATGTATGCAACGGCGGGCGCAATGATCGGAAGTGCCATTTATAAAAGCCGCAATTTAAAAAATGGCACAGATCGAGATGAACAAAGCGGGGGTGGTGGTTCTACTGTACCTCGATCAACCCAAAATGCTAAGGATGAAAGTAAAACAAATGGTCTCACGAACAGCACTCAAGAAAAGGCTGGTACAACATCCAGTAGCTCTACACCGAGTAGTTCAAACTCCTATTCAAGTGGTCAGCGCTCCTATTCAACGGACAGCTCATCAAAAAGCTCGAACTCCTATTCCAATAGTTCTTCCTCCTCTAGTACAGGGAAATCTGGCTTCGGTTCAGGCGGGGCCTCTCGTGGCGGCTCGTCCTCCTCGTAAGTTTGAAAAGGGAGCATAAAAACTGATGAATTATACACAACAACGACAAGCATTCTATTCTAAATTTCCCCATTTCTTCCCTGATTTTGAGGATTTAGAGTACGCACTTTATGATGTTTTAGAATTGCCAAAACAACAAATCGATCAACTTCACTATGCCACACAAATACTTTGGCGTATCTTTTTAAAAGTAGGGAAACAATTTAAGCATTTATCGTGCGATCAATTATTAGCCTTAGGAATTCGTCCCGAAATGATACCCTATATTCAACTAGATTATTTACAGCAGCAATCTGTTCTGGCTCGCTTTGACTTTATTTGTACAGAGGATGGTCATATTAAATGTCTAGAGTTGAATGGGGAAACACCTTTTCTTGTACAAGAAACCTTTGAAATGAATGAACAGCTCTGTCAGCATTTTAGTTTTAAAAACCCAAATGATGTGACCGCTTTACAAAAAACGTTGTCAGGTGCACTTTTTGCTGCTATGCAATATGTAAACGATGTTAAAAAGCCAAAGATTGTGATCACCGGAAAAATGGCAACAGAGGATTATGAAGAGTATTGTCAGGTGCAATTTATTAAGAGCTGTATTCCTTTTGAAATTGAGTATGTACCTATTCAGAAACTAACCATTTTTTCTAGTGATACGTCAAATGTGTCTCAAGGTCTTTATACACCTGCTATGGAGAAAATTGATATTTTATTTCGTCCTGCACATCCTGCAGAGTTTTTAATAGATGATATAGCTTCAGATGGGGATCGTATTGGGCTACAATTATTAGAACTTGTCAAAAAGCGACAGCTAGCCATCATTAATCCACCTGCAGCTTATGTCTTACAATCGAAAATCTTATTATGGTTAATATGGGAGCGGAGAAGTGACCCACTACTCTTTACAGCAGAGGAAAGAGCAGCAATTCAGCAATTTATGCTACCTACATATCTTACAGCAGAGCCTTTTATTCGTGAGGATATGCCTTATGTGAAGAAACCTGTTTATTCACGTGAAGGAAATACTGTGGAGATTTACGAAGGTAGTGGGAAGAAACTAAATGCCTCTCAATCCTCCCATTATGATGATAATTTGTTTATTTATCAGCAGTATATAGAGATGCCTAACATAACGATTCAGCTAAAAGAGGGATATCAGTCTAAAAAATGGCTAATCGGTTCATTTGTTGCTGATAATCGAGCGTGTGGTTTAAGCTGTCGCGTCGGCAATCAGATTACTGAATGGGATTCACATTGGTTAGCAGTGGGTTACAAGGAATAGTAAGTCATTAATAGTAGAATCGGCGAGACCTTTTGATAAGTTTCGCCGATTATTGTTTTTAATCATTCCAGCCCTTACATACATCAACCCATTCTTTATAGGGAGTATACGTTTCGAGTTCTGAAATGGTTACCTCTATGGCAGAATTGCTACTACCGCATGCTGGAAATACAGTTGTGAAGCGTTTCAGTGAGTCATCTAAATAAATGGCCACCCCTTCGTTTACACCAAAAGGACAAACGCCTCCAACATCATGCCCAATCATTTTTTCAACGTCATCCCTTGCTAGCATCTTAGCCTTCGTCCCAAAGACCGCTTTAAATTTGGCATTATCGATTTTAGCATCGCCTGCAGCAACAATTAATACGGCACCGTCATTCACCAGAAAGGATAAAGATTTTGCTATACGTTCAGGCTCACAGCCGAGTGCCTGTGCAGCTAATTCAACGGTTGCAGAACTTTCTTCTAATTCTTGTATCTTGTGCTCAACATGCCATTGTGCTAAATGATTACGTACTTTTTCAATTGCCATATGTACAACTCCTCCTACTTATCTCTATTACATTCGACATAGTGCTATCCAGTTTAATACTTTTTTAAAAGTATTACTCTAACGAAATGCTAGCCTTTGCAACCAAATGTTAAACCTTTGAAATTAAAGCTATGCCGAATCAGGATAAATTTAATTTTAACATAATTTTCTGAATAAACAGTTGTGAATGCTTTATCTTTCCAGTACGATTAGTTTAGAAGTGTAAAATTACACTGGAGGAGGGTATCTGATATTAGAATTATACAAATTGTATCGGTGTTAATTGGTTTATCGGTTGTCACATTAATGGCTGCGCTTATTGTTACACTGAATGGAAGTATACATTTTATGCATTTAGTGTTTACCGTGCCTGTTTGTTTATTTGTCTTTTTTATATCTAGCATGTTTAAATGGATCAACACTAAGAGAAGAAGAGGCTTGTTATTTGGTGCTATGGGGATTGCCTTATTGATTGCGTCCATCAAACCGATTCAACATTATTATAAAATGAGTATCCCGACTGTCGATGCAGAAATTGATGTAACGGCCTATCAGCCATTTGCACAGGGCAATAAAGTGGAAAAGACTGACGCAAAAGCATCCTTACAATTATCGGAGTCATTACCACGTTTAGATGGTGCGACGGCTCTGTATCCTTTGTACGCAGCTTTTGTAGAGGCCACTTATCCAAAAAGTGACTATGCTCCGTATAATAGTAGAGTACAAGTTAATCGCACACCTGAAGCTTATCAAAATTTAATTACAGGAAATGTTGATCTTATCTTTGTGGCAGCACCGTCCACCTCACAGGAATGGCAAGCAGAAAAGGAAGGTCTGACGTTAAATATGACACCAATAGGACGAGAGGCATTTGTCTTTTTCGTGCACCATAAAAACAGTGTCGATAATTTAACTCTAGAGCAGGTGAAAAAAATATACGCGGGCGAAATTACCAATTGGCGAGAGGTAGGTGGCAGGGACGAGACAATTCGTGCTTTCCAACGTCCAGCAGATAGTGGCAGTCAAACAGCACTAGAAAAATTGATGGGCAATACGCCATTGATGAAAGCACCTTCTGAAGACATCGTGTCGGGAATGGGAGGAATCATCCGAGAAGTTTCGCAATACCGAAATTATAAAAATGCCATAGGCTTTACGTTTAGATATTATTCGACAGAGATGGTCAAAAATGAAAAAATTAAATTATTAGCTATTGATGGAGTGGTACCGACTAAAGAAAATATTCAAAATGGTACATACCCTTTAGTATCAGAATTTTATGCAATCACAGCAGGAACAGAAAATCACAATGCACAAAAATTAATTGATTGGATTCTTTCTGAGGAAGGGCAAGTCATGGTTGAAAAGGTTGGCTATGTACCACTGGAAAATCATTAAATAGTTTGCTATACTAAGAGTAACAATCGAATGAATAGTTTTCTAGGGTTCCGTAGCCTTGCTAGTCTGGTCCGAGAGAAAACCACAAATTGATTTTGTGACACGGAAGGATAAAAGCCTGGGAGATACTGTTTTTAAAACAGTTTCTTCAGGCTTTTTTTGTTTGGCTAAAATTAACTCACAAAGTGAATGCTAAACAACGGTTAATCATCCGTGACTTATAAAATGGAGGGGTTTTTATGAATAAACAGTGGATAAGTGTCATTGTAGCGGCTTGCTTTGAAGTATGTTGGGTCATTGGTTTAAAGCATGCAACAAGTGTATGGGAATGGCTAGGTACTGCCATTGCTATTTTTGTAAGTTTTTATCTGCTTATTAAGGCAGGGGAGCATTTACCAGTTGGTACGGTTTATGCTGTCTTTGTCGGTTTAGGGACAGCTGGAACTGTTTGTGCGGATAGCTTGTTATTTGGGGAGCCATGGAAATTAGCAAAAATAGTATGTATTGTAGTGTTACTCGCAGGAGTAGTCGGCTTAAAGCTTGTAACTGGAGAGTCAAAGGATCAAGAGGTGACTGAATAATGGCATGGATGGCATTAGTGATTGCAGGATTGTGTGAGATGATGGGTGTATATATGATCAGTAAATATAACAAGATGAAAAGTATGAAAAATTTAGGATTACTGATTTTTGCATTTACCTTAAGCTTTGCAGGTCTTGCCTATGCAATGGAAACATTGCCAATGGGTACAGCCTATGCTATTTGGACAGGAATCGGTGCGGCTGGGGGAGCACTGCTAGGAATGCTATTTTTTAATGAATCCAAGGACTGGCGCCGTATTGTTTGTATTATCCTTGTATTAGGGGCGGCAGTCATGTTGAAGTTGTTATCATAATAAACAGGCACTCCTGCATAAGCGGAAGTGCCTGTTTTCTTATATTATTTCTTTACATCTTTTGTCCATTCAGCTACCTTATCTGGATTAGCTTCTACCCATTCTTTCGCAGCGTCTTTTGGATCTTTACCATCCATTACTTCTAGCATTACGCTTTCTAAATCTTCTGCTGTCCAGTGGAAGTTATCTAAAACAGAGTATACATCTGGTAAATCTTCTTTCAAGCCTTTACGAACAAATGTATTAATGGTTTCTTCTCCACCATATACACCTTTTGGATCTTCTAAGTATTTAAGATCATATTTCGCAAATTTCCAGTGAGGTGACCAACCTGTGACAACAATCTCTTCTTCATTTTTCAGCGCCTTAGCCAATGAAGTTGTCATTGCGCCAGAAGAAGAAGTAATAAAGTTCCAATCTGCTAAATTATCATATTCTTCTATTGCTTTTTCCGTAGCAGCCGTAATACCAGCACCCGGTTCAATCCCAGTGATTGTATGATCAGCTTCATTTGTTAAATCTTCAATAGAGTTCACATTCATATAGCTTGGAACAACTAAGCCAATTTTTGCACCAGCAAGGTTTTCTCCAAGCTCATCTAAATCAGCTTTATATTTTTCGTACTGTGATGCATGTGTATGTGGTAACCATGCAGCAACCATTCCGTCAGCTTCCCCTTTAGAGACAGCCTCCCACATAATTGCATTATCTAAAGGAGTTAATGTCACATCATAACCTAAATCTTCGAGAACTTGCCCAACAACATTCGTTGAGGCGATTTCTGTATCCCACTCAACATAGGCAAGGTTTACCTCCTTAGAATCACTGGTTTTTCCAGAGCTTGAGCCTGAATCGCCTCCACTACATGCAGCGAGCATGAAGCCTAGACCTAGAGCCATTCCTAACTTTGATATTGTCTTTAGTTTCATCGAATCTCCCTTTCTATTTATCATTTTATCAAACTGCCAACACCATCCATAAGGTGCATGCCGGCGAGAAAGATTAACTATGTTTCTATAATGCTTTCTTTTTATTAAAGCTTTGTGTTAAGCGGTCAATAATAATAGCAAAAATAACTAAGCCTAGGCCTGCAACAAAGCCATTCCCAACTTGTGTACGTTGAAGGGCTGTTAATACCTCTCGTCCTAGACCCGGTGCTCCAATCATAGAAGCAATAACTACCATAGAAAGTGATAGCATCACGGTTTGGTTAATTCCGGCCATAATCGTAGATTTAGCCAAAGGAATCTCTACTTTAAATAGTTTTTGACTAGCGGTACTACCATAGGAGTCTGCTGCTTCGACTAATTCCTTCGGTACTTGACGAATACCGAGGTTTGTCATACGTACTGTTGGGGGTAAAGCGAAAATAACAGATGCAAAAACACCAGGCACAATCCCGATGCCGAAGAAGGCAACTGCTGGGATCAAATAAACAAAACCAGGCATTGTTTGCATGAAGTCAAGTATTGGTTTAATAATGTTTTCAGCTATTGTAGATTTCGACATTAGAATACCAAGTGGAATACCGATAATGATGGATATAATACTTGAAAAGAGCACGAGTGTAGTTGTCTCCATAAGGTGTGTCCATAGTCCTTGATTATAAATAAACAAGAGACCTATTAATGAGAATGCAGCTAGCCCGAATTTTTTGCCTGAAACGAAGAAGGCAAATATCACTACAAGTAATATAAGAATAATGGCTGGGATACCCATTAATAAATCAGTGACCTGATTCATGAGTAGTTTTCCAAATTGCTGAATAGAGTTAAAGATCGTTGAAAAATTACTCGTCAACCAGTCCATAGCTGATTCTACCCATTGAGCTAGTGGTATTGTTGGAATATTATCTAAAAAATTATTCATGTACTTCGGCCTCCTCATCGCTCGTTGAAAGTGCTTGGATGACAACGCCCCTAATGAGAACCCCTAGTAAGCGGTCATCTTTTACAACTGCGATAGGAGTAGGTGAATTATAAATCATCCCTAGAATATCTTGTAATAGCATATCTGGTGGAACGGTTAGCACCTCTGTTTGCACAATGGAGTGGACGGTCTGTTCATGCTTTTTAGCTGCAGCTAGTGCATCATCCGCAGTAATATAGCCTTTTAAGTGTCGATTTTTATCAACAGCCATTAATAAACTAACTGCTTCTTGTCGCATGCGTTTGAGTGCTACTGTAGGGCCATCCAAGTCTACATTAACGTAAACAGGTCGTACCATAACATTTTCAGCTGTTAATACTTTAGAACGGTCCACATCCTCTACGAATGTTTTGACATAATCATTTGCTGGGTTGGTTAATATTTCTTCCCCTGTACCAATCTGAATGATAGAACCATCCTTCATAATAGCGATCCGGTCCCCAATGCGTAATGCTTCATTTAAATCATGTGTAATAAACAAAATCGTTTTTTTCAATGTTTGTTGTAGATCAAGTAGTTCATCCTGCATTTCTTTACGAATCAAAGGATCTAGTGCAGAAAAAGCTTCATCCATTAGCAGTATTTCAGGGTCATTTGCAAGTGCACGCGCTAACCCAACACGCTGCTGCATACCACCAGATAATTGACTTGGATACTGATCTTTGTATGCAAGTAATCCAGCATTTTCTAGAGCCTGTTCAGCTTTTGCTTGTCGTTCTTCCTTTGAAATACCACGAATTTCAAGGCCGTATTCGGTGTTTTGAAGTAGTGTACGATGGGGGAATAAACCGAAGTTTTGGAATACCATACTCATTTTGTTTCTTCTTACAGTCCGTAGACTTTCTTTTCCCATTGTAGAAATATTTTCTCCATCAATATATATATTTCCGCTCGTTGGTTCAATAAGGCGGTTTAAGAGCCGTATAAGGGTTGATTTGCCACTACCTGACAAACCCATAATGACGAAAATTTCTCCTTCATTGACAGTAAAGCTTGCATCGTATACACCAACAGTTGCACCTGTTTCTTTTAAGATATCAGTCTTACTTTTTTGTTGCTTAACGAGTTCTAGTGCTTGGGGAATATGTTTGCCAAACACTTTCGATACGTGTTCTATTTTAATTTTTTCCATAGAAGCACTCCTTTCGTAAATTATTACTATGTGAGGATAATGATACCCAAAAATAAACAAGTAACAACTTTACTGTAGCAAAGGGTTGTTACTTTTGTCAAATCGACAAAAAAGAAAAAAACCGCTTAAACGCTGTTATATCAGCGCTTAAACGGATTTTAATTTGGATATAAAAAGCTTTGAACTCTGGCAAAGCTTTCATCATTACCGACAAAATAAATAATGTCTCCCTCTTCGAATGAGACATAAGGTCCAGGGGATAGTAATAATTCATTACCACGTCGAATTCCTACAATGGTACTTGATGTATTTTGCCAAAAGTTTAATGCTTGTACTGTTTGATGAATGCAAGGGCTATCAGCTGTCATTTCTAATTGATAGGGAATGAAAGGATTGACTGAGCGGAAATGCTCTGTGCGGCTAATTAGCTGCTTTGCTTTATCTTGTAAATTAATTAATTCATGATGCTGTTTTTGGATGCTAGTCAAAAGTTCATTTTGTATTTCATGTATAGATTGAACATCATGAAACTGTCTAACGAAATGTGCCGCTTTTTCATAAGATTTAATGATAACTCCACTACCTTTTGAGGCCTCTACAATTTCTAAGTCTTGTAAAACAGCAATGGCTCTTCTTGCAGTTTCCGCCGAAACATTATATTGACTTGCTAAAGAGGATCTTGCATATATTTTATCGCCAATTTGGTATTTTCGTTCCACGATCTTTGATGCAAGGTCATTGGCTATTTGTTGATATTTTGGCTGTTTTACTTGAACATTTTTTTCTAAGTTCATTCTTAACTTCCTTTCGTCATTACAGGTACCACAGCTTATTATAGACTAGCCTGCACAGAAAAAATAGCATCTCCATAAGCTAGTAGTATATGATGTAAAAGTAATGTTAAAATTTTTGTATCTTATATTTATAATCAAAGAATAATAGCTGTTGATTGACACTTTTTAGTTATTATTATAAACTAAGTTACGTTATGTAAGTGCTGTGAAAATACATGTGCTCAGTTGGTGTATTTACCCCAACTGTTTCTATAGAAGGTTGGAGATTATAATGACAATTACGACTAAAGTTATGGACTTAGTGAAAGATAAAATGACAATGGTGAAGTATACCGACACAGAAAATATTTGCCTTGTTGGACCTGTAAATTTACCGATTAAACAAGGTGATTTTTCTGCCGCATTTCAATGGTATAACTGGCTTAAAGTTGATGCAAATTTATCAAAAGAAGAAATCATTGATGGATTAGCCACTGCCAATTTAGCCTTTTTACAGCAATCATCAGTCCTTGTATATGGTGATTTTACCCATTCAGAAGATGCTTTAATCCGAATGCATAGTATTTGTCACACAGGTGACATATTTGGCAGCCAACGCTGTGATTGTGGCTATCAATTGCATGAGTCCATGAAAATGATTGTGGAGCATGGCTGCGGAGCAATTTTTTATTTAGCAGACCATGAAGGCCGTGGTATTGGTTTATTCTCTAAATCTCTTGCTTATTTATTACAAGAGGAAGGGTTAGACACGGTTGAGGCAAACCATGCTCTTGGCTTCCCGGACGATACTCGTTCTTATGAAGAAGCACTTGCCGTTCTAGCTACGCTGCGTTCTAAACCGGTAACACTTATTACAAATAATCCTAAAAAACTGGCTGCTTTACAGGATCGCGGCTTGGCAGCAGAAGGGCATGTACCTTTATGGGGTGGGTTGACGGAGACGAACCGTTATTATTTAGAAACAAAGGTTGAAAAATCTGGACATATACGCGAAAAGCAATGAGTGGAGGTTACGATCATGACGAATTTAGATGAAAAGTATATGCAATTAGCACTAGATTTAGCAGCTAGTGCGAAAGGAAATACTAACCCAAATCCACTTGTTGGGGCAGTCATTGTGAAGGACGGCGTGATTGTTGGCACAGGCTTACACAGAAAAGCAGGTGAACCTCATGCAGAAGTGCATGCTTTTCGCATGGCTAGTGAACATGCGCACGGTGCGACGCTCTATGTAATGCTAGAGCCCTGCTCACATTATGGCAAAACACCTCCTTGTGCGAATTTAGTGAAGGATTCTGGAGTACGTCGTGTTGTGGTTGCTATGCAAGATCCTAACCCAGCTGTAGCAGGGCGTGGCATTCAATTGCTTCGAGATGCTGGAATAGAGGTAGAAGTGGGGATTTTAGAGCAACAAGCGCGCCGTTTAAATGAACGCTTTATTCACAATATGTTGACGCAACGCCCCTTTGTCATTTCAAAATTTGCTATGACTTTAGATGGGAAAATTGCCACACATACAGGGCATTCTAAGTGGGTGACAGGCGAGGCAGCGCGTGAGGATGTGCACCAAATTCGTCATGAAGTAGATGGAATTTTAGTAGGTGTTGGTACAGTCATCGCTGATAATCCTACTTTAACAACAAGATTAAAGGAAGGGAATGGAAAACATCCAACACGTATTATTATGGATAGTTCTCTACGTACACCTGACCTTGCGAATGTGTTAAATACAGAGCAAGCACAAACGATTCTTGTTTGTAGTAAGGACGTAAGCCAAGACAAGATTGATCAGTTTACAGAGAAAGGTGTCACGGTTTTACCTGTGGGCAAAAATGAACACGGACTTCAGATTGATGAGATGCTTGAACAGCTTTATCAACTTGGCATTACAGATATTCTACTAGAAGGTGGAAGTAAAGTGAATGCTTCATTTTTACAGCAAGGAGCTATTGACAAGTATGTGGTGTATATTGCCCCTAAAGTTCTGGGAGGGAATTTATCGTTAACGCCATTTGCTGGCCATAATCCCTCTTTTATGAACGAAGCATGGAATGTTGAAGTTACTACATTTGATAAAGTCGGCGAGGATTTGCGAATTATTGCCTATCCAAAGCAAGGTGAGGAAAAATGAATTACCATGCGGATGTATGTATAGTAGGAGCAGGACCAGCTGGAACATTGCTGGCCTATTTATTAGCCCAAAAAGGGTTATCCGTGATTCTACTAGAGCAGAACGCAGCACTCGGCCAGGCATTTCGTGGCGAGCATTTAAATGAGGAGGGCGAGGCTGTTTTAAAAAACCATCATCTTTTTGAAGCAGTCGAATCCCTTGGCGTATTACGAATGGAGAAGCTTGAGTATTACGCAGATGGTAGACCTTTTAAAACGATATATCCTGATGAGGCAGTAGGGCATTTAGGTATACATGTACCGCAAAAACATTTATTAAAAGCCATTATACAAAAAGCACAATTATTACCCAACTTTACATGTTTACTACATACAAAGGTAATAAAGCTCGTTATGGATGCATCGGGATATTATAAAGGGATCACAGCAATAAAAGGTGGGGACACGATAAAAATCAATAGTCAGTTAATAATCGGTGCTGATGGCCGCTATTCTACCATTCGTAAGCAAGCACATATTGATGCTCAAAAACATAAACATGGCTTTGATTTACTATGGGCTAAAATTCCTGCCCCTCCTGGCTGGGAACCATCAATTAAAATGGCATTAATCGAAGATAAGCAACTGTCATTGTTTACACAAGTCGGGGGCTTTATTCAAATTGGCTGGAATATTGAACAAGGGAGCTTCCCGCAGCTTCGAAAACAAGTGTTTACACCATTTATACAACAGCTTTCGGATGCATTTCCAGAGTTAGCGAAGACCGTGACGGAGCGTATAACATCTTGGCGTGATTTTGTGTTGCTGGATGTCTTCAGTAGCCATTGTCATAGCTGGGGGACAAAAGGTCTTGTCTTGTTAGGGGATGCTGTTCATACTATGACACCCACTGGCGCCTTTGGGCTTAATAGTGCACTGAAGGATGCAGAGTGTCTTGCGTCATTACTAAATAAAGACACGCTAGCACATTTTAATGTACAAGATTTTCAACAAATGCGTAAGCAAGCCATTGAAGAAGTATTAGCAAAACAAATTGAAAAAGAGCAAACATTTGCTGATAATTTCATCAATAAGGCTTCTTGAAGGGACGAACAACTAGATGAAGTTTGGCTTTGATATAGATGACACATTAATTGATTTACGAGCACATGCCTTTTCTCTTTACAATCAAAAACTAGGGAAGAATGTTTCCTTTGAAACCTTTCAAGCCTTACTACGAGTAGAAATTCATGAACCTTTTGGTTTAACGGATGAGGAAGGTTCAGCAATGTGGAATAGCACATTAGAGGAAATTTATTTTACGGACTGTCCTCCTTTTAAGGACGCCTTAGAAACACTGCAAGCTTTAGCCGAGTCAGGACATGAGATTTACTATATTACTTCTCGTCCTAAGCAGTATTGTGCGCAAACAAAAGCATGGATGGAAGAGCAAGGTTTCCCCATTACCGAAGGACGTTTTTTCTGTGGGATGCAAGATACAGAAAAAGTGGCCATTATAAAAGAGCTTGCTTTAGATATTTATGTAGATGATAAACCAGCTGTGCTGGAAACGCTGAACGACGTAAGGACTAAAGTTATGTTAAAAAATCAATCCTATAACCAACATGTGAATCTACCACGCTTATATGATTGGCAAGAGTTTCAAGGGATGCTACAAAAATAAAGGATTGGTGCAACGAATACCGTTGTACCAATCCTTATTTTGTTAAAATCGACTAAGCTGAAAGGTTGTTAAATCCTGTTTACTTTTGCCGTCAATGATTAAATCCGCTAATACTTCTCCAACGGCACTGCTAAATTTAAAGCCATGTCCAGAAAAGCCTGCAGCGATGATGATATTTTGATGTTCAGGTAAAAAATCGATAATGAAATCTTCATCTGGTGTCATCGAATATTTACATGTTTTTCCGTATTTTAATGCTCCGTGCTGGGGCATGAACTGATCGATAAAGTTTTGTAAGTCAACGCTGTCGGCTTCATCAAATGGTCGTAACGGTTCATTTGGATTAATCGCTTCACCGCCATCATGTCGTCCAAGCTTCAATCCTGTCCCATCAATACTTGGAAAGCCATAGTAGGTCGAATCGGCAAATTCAAAGCAATAGGCTGGAAAAACCTCGTCATGATAAAGCTGCTCATCTGCGTCAAACCATGCAAAAGTTTTCCGAGTTGGTGTTACTGGAATAGTTATACCAAGCGTTTGGAGTAACTCCGTTGCCCAGGCACCTGCAGTTACAATTAAGTGCTTCGCCTTGTAGATGTTTTGTGCTGTTTGAACTTGTACCATTTCTCCAGCTTGGATGGTCAGTACTTTTTCGTTTGTCTGTAGGCTTGCCCCGGCTTCTAAAGCTAATTTTTTATAAGCTCGTATACACGCTTCCACACGAAGGACACCTGCTGTCGGCTCAAAATAAGCTACTAAATTTACTGGCAAGGATAGCCCTGGCCACTTATTCATTGCTTCAGCTGCTGAATAGTATTCGAGTGCTAAGCCATAAAATGCTGCACTAGCTTTCACGTTCTGAATAAAAGCACATGTTGGTTCGCCAATATTTACTACCCCTGTTTGTAAAAATAAATGTTCGTCTGCTAGCGTTTCGAGCTCCTGCCAAAGTTCCCCAGCTCTTTTGACAAAAGGCACATAACTAGCGCCTTCCCCATAAGCATAACGGATAATTCGTGTGTCCCCATGATGGCTACCTTCCTGATGAGGGGGAGTATAAGTATCTAGCATAAGGACTTTTTTTCCAGCCTTAGCTAAATAGTAACCAGCAGCCATTCCCATAGAGCCAGCACCCACAATTATGACATCATATACCATTTTAATCCCTACTTTTTTGCTCTAGTATAACAGATGAATCGTTAAGGAAACAGAAATTTTTGAAAGTAAATAAGCACAGCACCTACTCTCCTAATGGACGAAGGTGCTGTGCACGTCAGATTTACTACTTTGAGCTTGGTAGAACTTTGTTGAGGATAATAGCAACGAGGGCAGCAGTTGCTATGGGTGAGCCAAATAAATATTGAACAGTTGTAGGTAACGAGTATAAGAAATCATCAGGCAATAAAGAAAGAGCTAACGTTAAAATGATAGGGATTGCTATCACATACATTTCCTTTTCACCAATACGTTCATTTTTCATGACCTGTAAACCACTAATGGCTATTATGCCACAGACAATCACAAATACACCACCGATGACGGCAGACGGAATTGCTGAAATCAGTGCAGCTAATTTACCAGAGAACCCGAAGACGATAAACCAAATACCCGCAGCGATAAATACTCGACGGCTTGCAATCCCTGTAATAGAGATAACACCTGCATTGGTAGAGTAGCCCGTAACTGGAGTTGATCCTAATAATGAAGCAATAAAGCAACCAATTCCTTCACCAATAACACCACGATTAATTTGTTTATCGGTTAATGGTTTGTCGATGACATTGCTGATCGCAAACCATGTTCCAGTAGTTTCTGCCATTAAGACAATATAAATAATGACCATTGTGATAATTGCTGAAATATTAAAGCTAAAGCCAAAATCTGCGAAGGGAATTTGTGGCATACTAAACCATTTTGCTTGCGATACTGCTGATAAATTTAAAACACCCATCATATTTGCTGCAATACTACCAGCGATTAAGGTAATGATAACGGAAGTAATACGGAATAGACGTCCTTTTTGATGAAAGACCGTGCCTAACATAACACAAATAATCAAGACAACTGCTGAAATTAACGCTAAATAGATATTTTGGTTAATGGATGCCCCTGCTCCATTAAAAATATTATCACTTAAACCGACAGGCATTAAGGATAGACCAACCACAAAAATAATTGTTCCTCCAACAATTGGTGGAATAAATGTTTTGACAATTTTATTGAAGATGCCTGTATAGCCTAAAATAATGACTAAAATAGCTCCTATTAAGCTAGCACCTAACACAGTGCTCCAGCCTAAATTACCACTACCGCTTGCTGCATAGATCCCAACAATGGCGCCGAGTGGGACATAGGAAGGGCCTTGTGCCATCGGTAATTTCATACAAAAATGTGTTTGTACAATCGTTGCGATTCCTGCCGCAATAAACGTTGATTGAATTAATGCACTTGCCTGGCCAGTTTGTAAGCCGATAAGCATGGCAATTAAAAATGGGACTACGTAAACATCCATTGCCATGACATGCTGTAACCCTAGAAGCGCTGATTGACCAATCGAGACTTTTTCATCTGGTAATACGGTTAACTGGGTTTTTCTTGTTTCATTAGTTTGTTTACTAAGTTGCGTTTCCACGAAGATGTACACCTCAAATAATTATTTAGTTACTATAGAAATTAGAGAATCAATTTTACACTCTCGTATGAACTTTATTTCCTTGCACCCAAACCTCACGAATATTTTCTGGAAGTACAAGATACATCATTTTTTGAAAAATATCGCGTAAATCTTCATTCTGATCAAAAATAGGGAGCTTGGCAGAAGGGATTTTTGTATCAATGATCTGTACATCCCATGTATAGTGTTCCTGTAAACGGCCTATTGGAAGGCTTAGGCTTTCTCCACCGCCAGCTGTTGCTAAATAAAATGCCTCATTAATGGTAATACGTGAATTTGGCACACCACGTTGATCAGCCGCTATAGCTGTATCTACACCATCCTCTAACATTCTCGATGACATAACAGCCTGTCTTGCATTATCAAAAAGACTTGGAGAAAATCCTCCTGAAACATCTGAGCCTAATCCAATATCAACACCCATCGCATGGAAGCGGGCGATAGGAATGACACTATTAGCAAAATAGGCATTGGAGATTGGACAATGGCCAATGGCAGTACCAGTTTCAGCAAATAGTCGTGCATCGTCATCACTTAAGAAATTACAATGTGCCATGACAGATTTTTTACCTAATAAACCAAAGTCATGTAAAGCAACAGCATCATTTTTATTAAATCGTTCTTTAACATAGCCATGCTCCCAGTCACTTTCGCTACAATGCGACTGAATATGTGTATCATATTTTGCAGCTAATTCACCTAAACCTTTTAAGGCATTGTCAGTACAGCTTGGTATAAAACGTGGTGTCACAACTGGATAGACACCTTGTTTAGTTGTTTTGGCTAGTTCTTTTACTGCTAAAATAAACTCTTCTGTATCGGCTAATGCTGTTTGTGTGTTTGCATCACGATAAAAATCTGGATTTTGCTCTGGATCATCCATGACCACTTTTCCGACTAGTCCTCGTTGGCCCTTCTCTGCGCAAATTTTAGCTAAAAGAACGCTTGCCTCTTTATGGACTGTCGCAAAATATAAGGATGTTGTTGTTCCATTGGCAAGAAGCGTGCCTACTAAATCCTCATAGACCTCTTGGGCAAACGCTAAATCCGAAAATTTTGATTCGATAGGGAAAGTGTATGTGTTCAGCCAATCATAAAGAGGAATATCTAGAGCTGTACCTGATTGAGCCCATTGCGGCGCATGGACATGTAGATCGACAAATCCTGGTAAGAAATATTGCCCTTCAGATAATTGATGGAAATTATTTTGATGTTGATATGTAGTTAATAGTTGCTGGTAATCAGTATGTTCAGGAGCGATTGTTTTATCAATCATGCCGTCAGCATTAATGAAAAATAAATAATCTTTTAAGATTTGAACCTCAGTAGCAGATTTACTTGTAAATGCTGTCCCTTTGAAAATATGCGTATATTCAGTCATAAAAACCACCTTAATGTTCGTTTATTGATAATAACATGGATTATTATAGGCTATTTAAACTATCAAGTCTATAAAAAAGCGAATATTGATGGATTAACAAGAGGATTTAAAGAGCATTTTCAACTACTATTTGACAGCTTTGACAAGCGTTGATGGATGGATAAACAAAGTAATTTGAGAGCGTTACACAAATTGGATAGTTTGCCGTACTAGCTGCAATAAGACTACTAGTAGTCTTAGACATTTAGATGATAAGCAGAAGAAGCTAGAAAGGAATCGATGATGAATTTCTCGATTCCTTTGAGATTGGACACGTTTACTATCAAATCGATTGATTGATGATGTGGAGAAAGTTATTAAAGGATGAGGAATGATGCTGTTCATTTTTTCTAGTACAAAGATAGATAGGACGCTGAATATCGATATCCTTTATAAAGACACGTGATACTTGTTGCTGTTGGATAAAGCTAGAGGCTGCAATGGAAGGGGCTAGCATAGTACCGAATCCTGCTGCAATAGCATGGATTGATTCATTAATTCCATCTAGTTGTAGTCCGACCTGAGGTGGGGGAATCTTATGCACCTTACATAAAGCATTTAAGTATTCTTTTGTGGAGCTACCATCTTCCCTTGTGACAAAGGGCTGTTGCATAAGTTCTGCTAACGATACAGTTTGATCCGCTAGTGGGTGATTATAGGGCGCGATAAACCAATAATCTAAGTTCATTAAAAATTGATAATTGATATCTGGGTGATGTCCATCCTCTTTGACAATAAAGGCTAAATCTACCTTATAATGCAGTAATTCCTCAATTACTTGATGCGAGTTAGCCGTTTTTAAATGAATATTTGTAGCTGGATAGATTTGCTTAAAATAAGCAAGCCATTTGGGTAATAAAAAGTGAGAGGGGACATGTGTAGATGCGATTTGCAATTCTTCGTTGCCAGTATTTTTTAGCTGCTCTATTTTATTTTCGATATCCTGCTCTAAATCAAATAATCGCTGAGCCTGTTTATATAAAAAAGCGCCATTTTGTGTTAGTGTAATACCTCTCCCTTTAGATTCCAACAAGGTTAAAGCTAGTTCCTTTTCTAAATTTCGTATTTGTATAGTGACGGCTGGCTGACTTATCATAAGAGCTTGGGCAGCTTTGGAAACACTATTGAGCTCGGCCACTTTCGTAAATAAACGTAGTGCATGTAAATTCATGATAGACACACCTTTTATAAATTATTTTTATGCTTTTATATACATTATATATTAGATTTATTAATCTTCACTCTGTATTCTTTTAATTACAGTAGGGAACTGGGGAGGGGGATGAACACTTGAATCGACAGCATATGGGGATTGTTTTTGGAGGAATATTATTATTGGTTGTAGCGATGGGGATTAGTCGCTTTGCTTTTACACCGATTTTGCCATTTATGCGCCGTGATGTAGGATTTTCATTAGAAGTAGCTGGGTTTTTAGCCTCAAGCAATTATATTGGCTATTTTATTGGAGCATTATGGGCGGGCTTTATTTATCGTCAACGCAAAAAACTTTTATTGGCAAGTGTTGTTTTCAACGTCCTTTCAGTAGGCTTAATGGGATTAATAGAGCTGTATAGTGTATGGCTAGTGCTTCGTTTAATCGCAGGTATTACAGGGGGCTTAATTTTTGTCTTAACGTCTAGTATTGTGATGGATTATTTGGCGAAACATTCACTGTCACGATGGTCTGGCTATGTCTTTAGTGGGATTGGTTTAGGGATTGCAATTTCAGGTTTATGTGTACCTATTATTGAAGCTAAATTTGCATGGCAAGGTACATGGCTAGGATTAGGAATATTGTCAGCGGTTTTTTTACTCATGACAACTATTTTGTGGAAGGGTTTAGAGACTGGGGACGGTTTAAAAGTTGCAAAATCACTCGATACGAAAATGACAAAGGGCTTTATGCCATGGCTGATCGTGTCTTATGGATTAGAGGGCTTAGGTTATATTATTACAGGAACTTTTTTAGTTGATATTATTCATAATATCCCTTCTCTACAGGCTTATTCCTCGTATAGCTGGGTGATGGTGGGGTTAGCAGCGATACCATCAGCACCAGTCTGGACAGTTTTATTAGAAAAATTTTCGGCAATAAAAATTTTGTTTGTGGCATACATATTTCAAGTGATAGGCATCTTGTTACCCGTATTTTCACAAAGTGTATGGAGTGTATTGTTAGCATCGTTTTTATTCGGTCTAACCTTTGTAGGAATAGTCACACTAACAACATCCTATGCACGTCAGCTTTTTCCGACCCAGAGCGGATTCGTTGTATCTCTATTAACAACCTTTTATGCTTTTGGACAAATTATTGGTCCAATTATCGCAGGAAAACTGGTAGAAGTTTATAGCAGCTATAAAGCAGCACTTGTCTTTGCAGGGGTAATTGTATTTCTTGCATTACTTGTCATGGTTGTTGGCAGGTGGCTCACTGTCAAAAAAGAAGCTGTCGCTGAACAATCCATTTCAATATAACGCATAAAAGCCAGAAATCCTATTGGGATTTCTGGCTTTTCTCATTTACTTAAAGAAGCCGTGCCTCTATCTACATGATATTAAAAGATATAATAAAAGTCTATATATTTTTTTCTTTATATGGAAAAATAGACAAGTGCACAAAAGACGTAACGTTACGATTCTACTTTGAAATGAGGTCTTTATATGAATACAGAACAAGCCGTTCAACGCTGGAATCAATATGCAGAAAGGTATACAGCTAACTACGATGAGCAGGGTGACATTCATCGTGTAGTACTGTTAAACCCCACTATCTTTGCATTGTTGGAAGAGATCAATGGAAAGCATGTATTAGATGCAGGGTGTGGAGAAGGCTATTTAAGCAGATTACTGGTGAAGAATGGTGCAAGAGTAACAGCGGTTGATTTTTCACAAAAAATGCTGGACATTGCTAAGGAAAGAACGCCACAGAAGGATGCTATTCAATTTTTACAAGGGAACTGTGAAAAATTAGCGTTTCTAGCAGATGAACAATTTGATTGTATTGTTTCGAATATGGTTCTCCAAGATTTAGAGGATTATCAGGCTGCTCTATGTGAGATGTATCGATTATTAAAACCTACTAGCACTTTTATTTTTTCGATTTTACACCCATGCTTTGTGACACCAAATAGTGGATGGATGAGACATGTGGAGCTAGATCAGCAATATTGGAAAGTCCAACGTTATTTTTATGAAGGGGTGTACCAACAGCTAGATGCTGAGCCACCAATCATTCTGTACCATCGAACATTAACAAGCTATGTGCAAGCAATTAGGCAAGCTGGATTTATGATTGAAACTATTGT
This sequence comes from Lysinibacillus irui, assembly GCF_028877475.1. Lineage (NCBI taxonomy): Bacteria > Bacillati > Bacillota > Bacilli > Caryophanales > Bacillaceae > Lysinibacillus > Lysinibacillus irui. The sequence continues at coordinate 1,279,372 of NZ_CP113527.1, forward strand.
AGAGCCAAAGCCATCAGAGGAGATGCTAGAGAAGTATCCTCAATTTAAGGAAGATTTGCATTGTGCAGATTTTATTGTTTTTAAATTAAGAAAATAAAGGAGAAGTAACCATGCGTTTATTCCATATCAGTGAAGACCCTACTATTACGATTTTTCATCCTCGACTACCTGAGCGACCAGATTTAGATGCCACCAAAGGGCTTGTATGGGCGATCAACGAGAGATGCTTGCCGAATTATTTAACGCCAAGAGATTGTCCACGTGTTTGTTTTCATGCAGGAGAACAGACAACAGAGCAGGACAGACAGCACTATCTAGCTCAAGCCTCTCATGTAGTAGTCATAGAAAACAAGTGGTTGGAAGTATTGAAGAATACAAGTCTTTACCTATATGAGTTTGATAGTAATGGATTCACATTACAGGATGATATTGCTGGCTATTATACAAGTGAATTAACACAAATGCCCATCAATGTCACAGAGATCGATGATATAGAGAAAGCATTATTGGAGTATAATGTTGAATTGCGAATCGTAGATAGCTTGTGGGACATCCATGATGAAATCCAGCATACAAGCTTAAATTGGTCGATGTGCAGAATGCGCTTTGCACAGCCTAGACATTAAAAATAAGCCTCGTCATGCACCTAATGCATGGCCGAGGCTTGTTTTTTATTAGACAGTAGATGTTTGTTCAATTGGTGCTGAAGAGATATTGACCAATTTTTTGTCTTGATAGGTAAAAATATATTCATAATTAGTTGTTTCCTTTAGCATTGTGGGTAAATAATATTTTAAATCCGCAATGCCCACATTTTCAGGGTGGAAAATCCAAGTAAGTTCCTTCCAATCTAGAATACCCTCAGCAACCTTTAGAGGGGTTACATATGTAAAAGATTCAGGTAGTTCCGCTATAAACGCATACATACAACCATAGTTAATATCGCCATCTGTCCATGTAATTTTTCCTTTATACGTAATATCCTCGACAGTAATACATGTCTCTTCTTTAATTTCACGGATTGCACAAGCTAATGGTGTTTCATTCTGTTCAATTTTACCACCAACACCATTCCATGCACCCATCCACTGCGGCTTATCTCTATTCAGCAAAAGGATATGATCACCCTTCTTTACAAAACAAATAGTAAATTCAATCAAATTTATTCCTCCTTGTTAATTAGCTATCCGAGCGAGAGGGCGACCAGCCTGTAAGCTGACTCCATTGATTAGCTTGTTTTAAAATTTCCCAAATGATCGCTTCTTTAGAGTTTGTATATAGTTGTCGGTTATTTATGTATTTTTCTGCAAATTCATATTTTACCTGCTCGTAGCGACGACAGTAATTTGGATGACAGCGCAAAAAATCTCGAAATAATAAGGCCAGCTGTTCTGCCCAACTACCAGCCTGTCGAACATGAATATGTACTCGTCTATGACCAGGAGCCTCTCGAAAATAGCGTTTAGACTTGTCTGGATTGTTTGCTCGATAAATAAAATCAAGACATTCTAGTGGTCCTTTAAACGCTTCCAATGGCGTAAATGATGCTACGGATAGTTGTATGTCAATCACTGGTTTCGCTGCTAAGCCTGTTATAGAAGTTGAGCCAATATGATCAATTCTCAGTGCGTTGTCTCCTAGGGCCTCACGTAATCGAGAACCTATGCTATGAAATTCTTTAGCCCATTCATCTGTATATGGCAAAATTAAAATAGGATCGGACATTTTTTCCTCCTTTGGATAGCTATTTAAATAGTGTATCAAAAAAAGAGCAGATCACGTAAAACATTCTAATGTGAGCATGTTATAGTTGTATAAAGATAGTTGAAGGAGTGAGGAGCTATGATTTTAATTAGTGCCTGCTTAGCTGGAATAAATGTTCGTTATAATGGTACGAACAGTCTAGATGAAAAAATACAAAAGCTTGTGTTAGAAAATAAAGCTGTCACCGTTTGTCCTGAGTTAATGGGAGGTTTTACAACGCCACGCGAGCCTGCTGAAATTGTTGGAGGAAATGGTCATGATGTTCTTGATGGGAAAGCAAGGGTCGTTGAAAGATCTGGACGTGATGTTACAGAATTATACCTTAAAGGAGCGAATGCGACCTTACAAAAAGCACGCGAAATAGGTGCAACAAAGGTTGTCTTAAAGGAGTATAGCCCATCTTGTGGTAGTGCCATGATTTACAATGGGGAATTCAATGGCACTAAATTAGTTGGTGTGGGAGTAACGACTGCATTACTACAAAGGCATGGAATTGAGGTAGTGTCGGAAGAGCAATTTCTAACAAATTGAACCCAACATGACTGCGATTTTAGATGAGGGGGTAACCTTTGTCATTGGAAACGTCTGAACAGATGGGAGGTGGGTGATATGCCATTAACCTTTGCACATCCAGCCGTAATTTTACCTTTTTCAAGACAAAGTAAATACATACATTTTTCAGCATTAGTATTAGGAAGTATGGAGCCTTATTTTGAATATTTTTTAAGAGGCAGACCAATAGGCGAGATTGGACATAGCTTAACAGGTTTTTTTACTTTTAATCTACCTCTTGTAATCTTGCTCTATCTAATTTATCGAGCATGTATTCAGCAACATCTAATTAATCATTTACCGGTATGTTTGCAGGATACAGCTAACCAACAAACAACCAAAAGTAAACTATTCAATATCGTGGTATTTAGCTATTCAGCTTTATTCGGAATGTTAACTCACGTGGTTTGGGATTCTTTTACTCCTAAAAATGGATTTATGGTCACGCAAGTATCTATTTTAGCTGAAATAATGCCACTGTTTGGTTTACAGATTCCTCTTTATAAATACTTGCAACATGGTAGTACTTTAGTTGGCATCACACTAATGATTTGCTATGTCTCTTATAGGGCAGCTAATCAACCAAAGAAATTCTTACCAAGTATTCAGCCTAAACAAAAACTCATCTTTTGGCTTCAAGTACTTGGATTGGCATTTTTCTATGTATGTATTTGGTGCTTAATAAATGAGGTTTCACTAAGAAGCTATGGTGTTTGGTTGGTTCGCTTTATCGATTCTAGTTTCTTGAGCCTGTTAACGATTTGTTTGCTACATACACCTCGTCACAATAACATCAAGGTAAAAGGACTTCCATAAACGGGAGTCCTTTTGGTTATTTCCTTTTTAGCTTAGATAAAAGGAAGAATAGAGTGATAACGAAACCAGCATAGACTAGTATCCAGGCAAATTGCCAATAAAACTTACTAGGTATGGATGTTATTTGATCGCCAATAGCCAACATTTCTAAAGAAAGATGGACAGGGGGAAGAACCCAAATAAGACCATTTAGTTGGTCAAGTGAATCCTTTAATGTTGCTAATACTATGGCAAACAATAATACACTAATAACTCCCCACCAAGTATTTTGTTTATTTTTAACAAGGTCTCTTGTAAACAGAGCAGATAGGGCCATACCTAAAGTAGCCAAAGTAAAATGGGCGAAAAATCCAAGAAATAGGTGAATAAAGCTTGGCTTTTCAGCAAAAGCATGGATGACTACTGGGTAAATGATAGATACAAAACTTAAGCTGAAAGCAATTACTATATTAATTATAAATAGGCTGACATTATATGGTGTTGAACCATTCGCATGCAGTATCGTAATCATTTTTTGCCCTTCATCCTCTGAATGAAACAATGTCACGGTAAACCAACCCATCAGGAAAAAGAGGATAATAGAGGTAAAGGAAAAGCTATCTAATATAGGGTTTGGAACAAATGTATAGTTGATTACAAGACATAAAATGAAAATAGAAAAAGGTGGCACATACTGATAGGTTCTCGCGTAATTGCTTAACTGATAACGCATTAAACTAATCATTTGCTATAAATTTCTCCTTATCATTGATTGGCATAAGTTGTTTGATAGAAGCTTTTTTTAGAAGTAGCTGTTGTAAAAGATCGTCGGTATGCTGTGCTTGATAGCGAATATTAACTTCGTAAAAACCAGTAGCCAATTGTGTCTGGTGGTTAATTTCTATTAAATGAGATAGGTCCTCTAAGTATGTAGGATTAGAAATATCAAAAATTAATTGATTATAGGTTACATCCTTCAAGGGTAAATCTGTCCGCATCACTTTTTTGTTGTGAATCATGAGAATCGTATCCACGACATGATCCAAAAGCTTTGTTTCGTGACAGCTTAAGATAATCGTCATTCCTTGTTGTTTGAGGCTATGAAGAGTTTGTTCCAACTCATTTTGTGATGTAAGGTCTAATCCTGATAAAGGCTCATCTAATATCAACAAATCTGTTTCATCCAGCATCGCCTGCATAATCATTATTTTTTGTTTCATCCCTTTAGAAAAGTTGATAATACGAGTATTTTGAACATCTACTAAGCTAAAAAGTTCTAGTAAATAATTTATTCTCGGTAATAGTTCTTGTTTAGCCATTCCACGGATTCGCCCCATCTGATAAAGATATTCTTGAGGCGTAAATAAAATATGAGAAGGGGAAACTTCTGGGACATAGCCAATTTTTAAGTTTTGTTTGGAAGGAATAATTGAACCATGGTCAGGCGTAATAAGACCAGCAATCATTTTTAATAGCGTGCTTTTGCCAGAGCCATTTTTCCCAACGATAGCAATGATTTGGTTATGATCGATTGGAAATGAGACATTATCTAAAATTTTTATGCCCCTGTATTGCTTGGTGATATTTTGTGCGTTAAACAAACTATTCATAAATCTAACACCTACTTATTTGGGTTTTGAAAGGAAACTACCCTAATTGTAAGACACTAGATGTTTGTTTGGCAAAAGAAACCATTTTAAATAAAGTAACAGTAAGGATCTTCTCTAAAGGGGAATGAATCCTTACTGTATTTTTTACAACGAGCGATATTTTTTTAAACTGATAATATTTAATGTAATAAAAACGAGGGCGAAACAGGCAAGAACGCTGATATTCACTACGATATCAGGGAAGGTATAACCTTTATACATAACATCATTCAATGCGTCCGCTGCATAGTAAAGAGGCATGATACGTCCAATGTTTTGAAGCCATTCTGCCATACTATCGAGCGGAAATATACCTGAAAAGAATACTTGCGGAACAATAACAAGCGGGATGAATTGCATCATTTGGAACTCTGAAGCAGCAAAGCTTGATAGCAAGGCACCTAAGGATAACGATACAAGGGCAACCATCATATTAATGAGAAAGACAAGCCAGATTGAACCTACATGAACGATATCTAGTACATAAATACCAAATAGCACGATAATAATCGTTTGCAAGAAGGCAAATAATCCATAGCCAATCATATAGCCTGCTACAATTTCAGAGCGTTTAATAGGTGTCGCAAGTAGTCGCTCCAATGTCCCTGAAGTACGTTCCTTTAGTAAAGCGATTCCTGTAATTAAAAAGACAAAGAAGAACACAAAGAAACCAATTAACATGGGACTAAAAATATCAAAAATTGCCGTATCCTCATTACCATAAACATAGTCCGTTTCTAAACTGTCTATAGCAGCGTGTGAAGGTTGTAACATTTGCGCAAGCTGCATCGTTAACGCTTTTGCTTGGGAAGGGTCATCATTTAATAACGTTAACTTACTATCATTTTGCTTGATTGTAAGCCAGCCATCATACTCTTTATCTTGTAGCTGCTTTTTCGAAAAATCATCATCCTCAATAATTGTAAAATCGGCATCTTTTAATTTATCGATTAGTGGTGCGGGTCCATTCGTGACAACAAGTGTGACAGAAGTTTCGTTACTATTAAATATAAAATACATTAAGGATAAGACGAGAAGCGGGGCAAAAAATAATAAAGCGAGTGTCCGTTTATCTCGTTTCATTTGCTGAATAATTCTTGTGACAATTGCACCTATTCTCATTGTACGTCACCTCCAGCTTTTAAAAATACTTCATCAAAATCTTTTGCCTGGTAATATTCTTTTAACGCTTGTGGTGTGCCTTGCGCAATAATATGACCACTTCTTAACATAGCTAATTGATCACACTTTTCTGCTTCATCCATCGCATGTGTCGTCACTAAAATCGTCTTTTGTTCCTCTTCTTTTAACCGAATAAGTTCCTGCCAAATTTCTTTTTTTAAAACAGGATCAATACCAACGGTTGGTTCATCTAAGATTAATAGTTTAGGATTTTGGATGAGAGCAATAGCAAGAGATAATCGACGTTTCATTCCTCCCGAATAATTGATCACTTTAAGATGTAGGTCATCAGTTAAACGAACAAGGCTTGCGGCATAGGCTACACGCTCCACTCTTTCTGCCTTTGACAAGGAGTAAAGCTTTGCAAAAAAATGAAGATTTTCTTCACCTGTTAAATCTGTATAAAGTGCATCTGATTGTGCCATATAGCCAATATCATTCAATAATTGCTTATGGGGAACATCTAAATCTAACACTCGAATGTGACCATTATCAGGCTTTAGCATGCCCATAATCATTTTGATTAGCGTCGTTTTACCACAGCCTGACGGACCAAGTAAGCCCATTAACTGTCCTTTAGGAATAGCTAAAGAAAGGGGGGCAATAACTTGCTTGTGGTGAAATTTTTTTTCAAGGGATTTAATAGAGATTGCTTGGTTGCCCATACGGACCTCACTCCTTCACTGAACACAATGTTGATTTGATAAAAATTTTACGGTAGCATGTGAGCAAATACAATCAACAGTTTGCCAGCATGTGTTAAGTAAATGGAGGGAATTTGTGTGTCGGTACATGAAAAAATGAATTTTGAAACGAAGCAAGCCATTAAAAAGGCACTGATTCTGCAAGTAGAGGAAGTGGGCTTTGAACGTGTGACCGTAAAAAAATTAGCATTAGCAGCTCAAATTAATCGTGGAACGTTTTATCTACACTATGCGGATAAATATGCCGTAATGGAGGATTTGCAACAAGAGCTCTTAGTGGAATTAGAACGCTATGTGAAGCATGTTCAACCAGTCGATGCTTTTCAAACATTAAAAATGGGCCAACTGTATCAACCATTTATTAATGTGATAGCCTGCATAAAGGAACATGCCCCAGCCTTTCGTATGCTATTAGGAGAGCAAGGAAGTCCGGGCTTTACACAAAAAATGAAAACAATCTTTGGCAATCATATATTAGATAGATTATCCGTTATACGCGAGGAAGTGCAAGATCCAGAATTTCAGCAATACCTACAAGCCTTTATCGCATCTGCCATTTTGGGGGTAATTCAGGAGTGGTTAGACAAGGGTAATGAGAACTTAACCGTAGATGAAATGGTTTCTCTCCATTTCCGATTATTGCGTTTCTTAGGGAATGTTGTAGCCAATACGAAAGGGTGAAAATCTGATATAGATTCAGGGAACCTGATTGACTATATGAATACATTATATTTTCACAGCATCGAGCAGGTAATATCATGATCTAATAAAAAGAACATGATTGGGACTATTTTAAATAGTCTCACTCATGTTCTACTAGTATTTGCTTTATTTTTCATAGTATTCGTTCAACGCAACTTCTAAACGCTCTTCTAAATGCTTGGAAATATAGCTTAGGACAAACTGCTCTTTTTCCATCTCGATTTGGGCGGATTTGAACATCTTGGTGAAAAAGCTAATTTTATTGTTCGTTGAAAATTCCTGTAATGCTTCTGTACGTAGTGTAGAGACAATTTCATTTTCAATATGACGCTCTCTAATTTTTTGCACAATATCCTTTACACTGTTTTCTTGTAGCTCGGTAATTTGCTTTTGGAGATGCTCGTTTTCCTGCTTTAGTTCTAACGTTTCTTTTTGAATTTCTTCCACTTGAAGGACTGAATCAGTCGATAAGCGTTGAATGTTTTCGACAAGAAAGTCCTGATTAATGTTAACTTGTAACGTCCCTTGCTCTTCATTCGGCAAAATTTGAAAGAGCCCTGTTTGGATCATTTGTTGTAGGACGTTTCCAAGAACATCAATTTTATGGGTTAGATCCTCTGAATCCATGGTCGTTGCCGTAATTTGATGTTTAAGTAACTGACCGTTATCATCAAGACCTAGCAATAATTTTATCCCTCTCACACGATACTCATCCTTCAGTAACAAAATCATTCTTAGCCTTACGATAGCAGGCAAGTTTAAACGGATATTCCCATGTACGTTCGGTGAAGCATTGTCAAATACATATTGCTCAAACGGTTTTAAATAGTAGCGAAGCATAGCGTCTGTGATATTAAACCAGCCCGCGACTTCTGCTATTGTATAGTGTTTGGATTCATCGATGTCTGCTAGATAGGCATCATTATAGAGGTTCTCCTCTAAAGGCGTATGTTGTAGTGCAACAAACAATGGGTCATCTTGCACAATTCCGAGTACCAATTCTTTTGCATCATTTACTTTAAGCATCCTTTCACACCCCACTTTATTTTTCCCCTGACTAATTGTTCTCTATATAGGTTTCTATTCGATTGGAAGCAATTGTATGCCTATTTTATGTAGGAAATAATCATTAGAACGAATTACCTTTTAAGCTTTTATGACTCTTAAGAAAATTTTAAGAATTCTCCTCGCAATTCGTTAAGAAATGCTCTTTATAGTTAGAACCATCTACATGAATGCAAAGTGAGGAGAAATTTTCATGCAATTTATTACCTTTCTTACTGAATTTATAAAACATCCTAAAACAATTGGAGCAATTTCCCCGAGCTCTAAAAAATTAGCTTATAAAATGATACAACCTATTTGTTTTGAAACTGCACAATGTATTGTCGAGCTAGGACCAGGAATGGGCTCTTTTACAAAGGAGCTTGTGAAAAGAAAAAAGCCAGCTACATGGCTTGTACTCATTGAACATAATCCGAATTTTTGCGAGAAATTACGTCAACAGTTCGCTCATGAGGCCTATGTTATTGTAATCAATGGCTCTGCAGAAAATATGAAGCAATATATAGACGAGTTGCATATTGAAAAAATAGACTATGTTATCTCTGGGCTACCATTTACATCTTTAAAGTCAGAAGTATCATGTTGCATTTTAAATAATGTGAAGGATTGTTTGGATGATGGGAAATTCATCACGTTCCAATATTCACTTGTGAAAAAAGCATTCTTCCAACGCTATTTCGCGGAGATCTCACATGAAAAAGTGTGGATCAATATGCCCCCAGCATATGTCTTTAGCTGTCAACTTGGAAATACGAGGGTAAGCTAATGGAGTTGCAGGATCTCTTACTATTTATTGATCAATATGGCTATTTTGCATTGTTTTTCAGTTTATGGCTAGGCATTATCGGGATGCCACTCCCGGATGAGATGATTGTAATGAGTGGTGGTTTTTTATCGTCATTAGATACAATGAGTGTATGGAAATCCTTTCTAATTACTTATTTAGGTGTTGTTTCAGGCCTTTCACTAGGGTATGTTCTAGGTAGACAATTTGGTCAACGAGTGCTCGATAAACTTATGAAAAAGAAAAAAGCAAAGTATTTATTGCAATCCAAAGATTTGCTTGATAAATATGGGCGTTTTGCTTTAGTCTTTAGTTATTTTATCCCGATTGTTAGACATATTCTTCCGTACTTGGTCGGGATGAATCATATGTCCTTTAAAACTTATGCCATATTCTCGTATACAACAGGCTTTGTTTGGACATTAATTTATTTCATACTTGGGCACTTATTTGGTAGCCAGATTGAGTATATTTCTTTGCTTGCTACTAAATATGGTATCTATTTAGGTATCGTCATCGTCATAATCAGCTTGCTTTATTATTTTTATATTCGAAAATTAAAAAAATAGTTAAAATAGGGAACATTCCTATTAGTAAAATATTTGAGGTATGGTGGGGTTAGATGAGTAATGAAACAATTTTAATTGTTGATGATGAAAAAGAGATAAGAAATCTTATCGCTATTTATTTGAAAAATGAGGGCTATCATGTGCTAGAGGCATGTGATGGGGAAGAAGGCTTGCAGCTACTGAAGAAGCATCAGGTACATTTAATAGTACTCGATTTAATGATGCCTAAAGTGGATGGTATAGAAATGTGTATGAAGGTAAGAGAAGTAGCGGAAATGCCGATTATCATGCTTACTGCAAAGTCACAGGATATGGATAAAATTGTTGGTTTAACAATAGGGGCTGATGATTATGTGACAAAGCCCTTTAATCCATTAGAGTTGATTGCACGCATTAAATCACAGCTTCGGCGCTATCTTAAAATGAATGGCTTAAATAATAGCAATGGTGAGGAAATGGAAATCGGTGATTTGCGTCTCAATACAGCGACTCATGAAGTCTTTGTTAACAATGAAAAAGTAAAATTAACACCAAGAGAGTTTGCTATTTTGGAACTACTTGTAAGTAATCCGGGCATCGTGATGAGCGCAGAGCAAATCTATGAAAAGGTTTGGAAAGAGGAAGCTTTCCAATCAGAAAATACAGTGATGGTACATATACGAAAAATTCGTGAACGTATTGAAACAAATCCAAGAAATCCACAATATATCAAAACTGTCTGGGGAGTAGGATATAAAGTTGAAAAAGATCTTTAGGCTATTCTTAAAGCTACTGGGGCCCCTCCAGCGTATTTACAGAAAAATAAAGAATAATATAGAGCGCAGCATTAGAATTCAATTATTTACAACCTTTATTTTATGTGCACTTGGAAGCTTTTTAGTATCACGGGCAGTCCTCCCTTTATTTGAGAATATTAATGACACTGTCATCGTTGATTATAGCTACAGTATGAAGATGATGTATTATCAGGCACAAGATACAGCAAAATTAGCGACCCAAGAAAATAATGTGAATGTGTTGAGGCAATTGATTGAACAAGAAGATGAAAATTTCGAAAGTGACCAGAATGCTTTAAAAATTGTAGTAACAGATGAGGTAGGGAAGGTTTTATATAAAACAAAGCAGGTAAAAGAGTCACAAATTGATTTACATGAAGAAATTAGAAAGGTCATGGATTTTACAATTAATCAGCCGTTTGATCAAGCGTATCCTGATACGATTGAAACTTCTCGTAGAGAATTTTCAACATTAGTACCTTTGACCTTGCAAGATAAAAACTATTATTTTTTCGTAAGTGGCCTTCCACAAGGTGAAGCCATTACAAGTACGAGTGAAGGACCTATACCTTTTTTCATTGGTATTATTTTATTTATTGTATCGTTCTTCTATATAACCAAGCGCAAAATGAATCAAATAGAAGCGTTAGCAGAGGGGGTATTGGAAATAGCAAAGGGGAATTTAGCCTTTCGCATTGAGAAAAAAGGGCAGGATGAAATTGCTTTATTAACAGATAATATTAACCAAATGGCAGAAGAAATCATGACAAGTATCGAAATGGAAAGGAAAATTGAGCAACAGAAAAATGAGCTCATTACAAATGTTTCACATGATCTGAGAACACCGCTTACCTCCATAATGGGTTACCTACGGCTATTAAGAGAGGAAAAATATGAGACAAAAGAGCAATACGACGAATATTTGAAAATAGCCTTTTCTAAATCCGAGCAATTAAAAAATTTAATTGATGATTTATTTGAATATACAAAGCTAACAAATGATAAAAATGCTTTAGTGCGACAACAAGTCTGTTTAAATGAGCTACTCGATCAATTAATGGAGGAATTAGTGCCACTTGCAGAGGAGAAACACCGCATTTTTAAGAAGCATTTTTCAGAAGAGCGAGTTTTTGCGGCGCTTGATTCAGAAAAAATTGTTCGTGTGTTTGATAATTTATTAATCAATGCGATTAACTATAGTACGGGTGACGGAAAAATAATCGTTTCTCTTGAAGGGCAAGGCAATCATGTGCGTATTGGTGTAGCAAATCAAAGTGACGCCTTTACACCAGAAGAGCTTGATAGTTTATTTGAGAGGTTTTATAAAAAGGACCAGTCGAGAACGAATGTAACAGAAGGCTCTGGGCTTGGTCTAGCGATTGCCAAAAGCATTGTGGAGCTTCACGGAGGAACCATTCACGCTACATATAAAAATGAGACATTGTACTTTATAATCACATTGCCATTAACGACTTAATCCAAATCACAGTGGGTAAATGGTGATGGTATGATGGATTTGCTTAACGTGTGAAAGCATTTCCTGCATGGTTGCTAAGTGAGCTATGTCCTTTATTAAAAGTTGAATTTCTGTCTGCTTGTACTGTCGTTGAAAGTCAAAAATATAGTCTCTAATAATGGCTAAATTATGAGGATGTTTCATTTCTACCTCTACAAAAAATGGCAATGTTACATCGGGAAGTTTTGTACTGCCCCCGCGACGAATCCAGACCGATTCTTGCACATAATAACGGATAGGTAATTGGCGGTTACTAGCGATAAAAATATCCATAAAAAGCTCCTTTCTATATCTAATTAAAGCCTAAAGGAATTACGTTCAGCCGTCAAAGGAAAACATGAAAAGAGCTGTTCAGTGGGGGAAATCTACTGAACAGCTCTTTTAGTAATGAAAATAATAGATAGAACACTCAAACTGATGGATAGTCATACGCGTCTATTGATTCTAAAAAATATTGAAGTATTGGTGATTGTACATCATCCTTACGATAAATAAACCAGGTAGGAATATGTGCTTGCTTATTCGTTAATTCGTGCAGAGTTAGTGTTTGTGTTGCCATATATTTTTCCGCAATAGCACGAGGAAGTAAAGTAATACCTAATCCAGCAGCAACGCAGCCAATTATACCATCAAGTGTACCAAATTCCATTCTATTTTGAGGACGTACTCCGTCTTCGTGTAACCAATGCTCCAAAATGGCTCGATAGGAACAGCCATTTCGGAACGTAATCACAGTGCTACCCTCTAAGTCTCTCAAATTTTTAATGGGCTTATGCTTAGAAGATGTGATAAAAACAAGCTCTTCACAGATAAACTCCTTCACCAATATATTTTCTTTATATACAGGCCCGGTCACGAATGCACCATCTATTTCATAGTTTTCTAACCGTTCAATATTATGCTGAGATGGACTAGTCAATATAGTGATATCAACCTGTTCATGGGCTTGATGGAATGGTGTTAACAGTGCTGGTAAGTGAAGTGCTGCTGTAGTTTCCATTGAACCAATGCGCAAAATTCCTCTTTGTTCCTCTGTATTTTGTAAAATCTCAAACGATGTATCATAGAGATGAAGCATCTTTAATACCAGTTCGTAAAATTGTTCCCCTTTAGGTGTTAGTTGAATGCCTCGATGCCCCCGATAAAAAAATGTTGTATGATACATAGCCTCAAGATTTTGGATTTTCATAGAGATATTTGATTGCGTGTAATTAAGTGCTGTAGCAGCTTTTGAAAAACTCCCTGTTTGGACGACTGTTCGAAAGATCTTTAAATCATTAATATTCATTGGCCCTCCAGCTATCAATTTTTTTGATACTAATTATAACGAATTGAACATATTTGTGATAGCTAATTATTCGATATAGTGGAGAAGAGAAGGAGTGATACGATGCACAAACAAACAGTTCAATATTTAATAGGTGGTATTTTTTCTTTGATCATTGCCATGGGCATTGGTCGTTTTTCCTATACGGTCATTTTACCTTATATGCAAGAAACAGTTGAATTTAGCCGTTCGACTGCTGGTTATTTAGCAACAAGCAACTATTTAGGCTATCTAATAGGGGCAATAGTGGCAGGTCGTTTAACCTTAGAGAATAAACGTATTCCGTTTTTGCAAATAGGGCTAATTATTAGCATTCTTACAACTGCATTTATGGGCTTTACAGATAATGTTGTTTTATGGTATATACTTCGGTTTATCTCTGGAGTAGTGAGCGCTTTTATTTTTGTAGTGATTGCTAGTCTTGTACTCGATCAGTTGGCTAGTAGTAGTAAAATGCATTTATCAGGATTTTTCTATAGTGGGGTTGGTGTAGGGATTGCATTAAGTGCCATTATTGTGTCACCCATACAGGCAATCTACCATTGGAATGGCACATGGATTGCGTTAGCTTTGTTTTGTATTCTATTGTTTGGCATTATCGTACTATTCATCAAACCTATTAGGCCAAGTGAACAACAACGGATACATGAACCCACTACATCGAAGAGAACTCCACCAAAGAAATGGATGAAGTGGTTAATGATGTCCTATAGTTTAGAAGGGCTAGGTTATATTGTCACAGGTACTTTTATTGTATCGATTGCGCGAGAATCAACAAGCTTTAATGGGGATGCTGCCTTTGTCTGGTTTGTTGTGGGAATAGCTGCCATTCCATCGTGCTTCGTATGGTCAAAGCTAGCGCAGCAGTATGGTTATGTAAAAACATTATTTGTATCCATGATCGTTCAAGCAGTTGGGATTATTTTACCTGCATTTGCCACGAATACGATTACACTCTATGCTAGTGCCTTTATTTTTGGCGCTACTTTTATGGGCATCACAACAGTTAGTACAACGCTAGCAAGACATATAACTCCTATTAATAGCCATAAAATTTTAGGTTATTTAACGGCTGGCTACGCATTTGGACAAATGATTGGGCCATCCATTGCAGGAAAGCTTGCCAATATAACCAATAGCTATCACTATGCATTGATTAGTGCTGCAGTAGTCGTAGCTATTGGAGCTTTCTGTTTAATCGGTGGCCTAAAATATGAAACACATGAAACTGTAACCTCTCCAGTAAGTAAATAAACAAAAAAAGTAAGTAAGTAAGACTATAGAAGCCTTACTTACTTTTATATTAATGGATATCTCGCTTCTTGAAGTTACCGCCGCGAACCTCCGAAACATCGGAAATAACAACAAATGCACCGTCATCAATATCTTTAATAATCGAAACTAATTTATTTTCTTCCATACGGTTAATGACACAATTTAAAATTTCAGTTGGTTCATTGGAGAAACCACCTCGTCCATGTGTATAGGTAACACCACGACCTAGGCGTGCTTGGATGGCATCACCAATTTCCTCAGATTTTGCACTGACCACACGTACTTCTTTTGATTTTTCTAAACCAACTTGGATTATATCAATAACATTTTTTGCAATATAGTATGTTAATGCTGAGTATAATGCGCTTTCTAAGCCGAAAATAAAGCTTGCCCCTAAGAAAATAAAGGCATTGATAAATAATATAATATCACCGACTGAAAATGGAATCTTACGTGATAATAGTACGGCTAACACCTCGGAACCATCTAAAGCTCCACCGTTTCGTAAGACAATACCAATCCCAACACCAAGTAGCATACCACCAGATAAGACAATCAGTAAGGGATCATTTGGTCCTAAAATGGTTTTGACATCATGTAAAAGAACCGTAGAAATGGATAATGCTGCGATACCAGCACAACTCATTAAGGCAAATGTTTTTCCTACTTGCTTGTAGCCGATATAAATGAACGGAATATTTAGTACAAAGAGCAGTACGCCTAACGGAATGCCAAAGAGGTGAGCGCCCATAATACTTAAACCCGTAACACCACCATCAATAACATCATTAGGAATTAAAACAGCTTCTAATCCGTACGCCGCAATAACTGCGCCAATAATAATCATGATTAATTTTCTTATGTTTTGAAGTAACTTTCCTTTTTTCATAAATCTTCTCCATTTCTTTACGTAAAATACTACCTAAGGTTTTGGAATAATATTTAAAGCAATCGTTTTTGTTTCAGAACCTTTAGTTGAGTCGGCCATATTATAGTATTTAGTTAATAATTCGTTTAATTCATTATCAAAGTTCTTGAATTGCTCCGTTGTTAATGTCAAATCAATGAAAGAAAAAGTTGCTAAATCTGCAGTACTTTCTTTTTCATCAAGGGATTGTAAATAATTTTGATATTGAGAAAGTAAAGCTAATTGATAGTAAGAAATATAATTTAACTTTTGCTTGGTTGAAAGTTGTGTCCAATCCTCCTTACTAAGTTTTGCTGCTCCTTCATTTAATGCATAAAACTTCTCTGTAACAGAACGTACTTTACGCTCTTTCACAATTTTTATGATGTTTTCATCCACTAAAATTTGGATATGCCGATATAAAGTAGCCTGGGGTACATCCTTAATAACAGAAATCATCTCCAAAGTGCTTAAGCCTTCTTCTTTATTGTGCATAAGAGCTTGTAAAATTTTCATTCTCACAGGGTGCATTAATACCTCTGCTTTATTACGCATAAATCGATCCTCCTATCAGATAAAATGAGATAGTATCAAGGGAAGCAATCAAATGTTATCAATATGAGAACATTATCAAAAAATATACTATAGATTTTTTTTTGAGATGTACAGTAAAAAGGTAATGTAATTTTTTAAGATTTCTGTTATCATTATCGATAATGATAATGAAAGGGGGCTATATTAAGATGAAATTACATTACGGTTTTGAAGACTTAGGTCAAATTGATTGGGCAAGTATACTACCAATCATTTTACCTTTTTTATTCGTAGGATTTTTACTTATCGTTGTTGCACTAGTCGATTTATATCGGCACCGAGAGACGAGAGAAAATATATTGATGTGGGCAATTATTATTTTATTCTTTAATACAATTGGTTCTGTTCTATATTTCGTGATTGGCAGAAAGGATGTAAATAAACATGCGCTTAGAAATTAATAATATTACAAAAAAGTTTAAATATAAGACGGCTGTGAATAATTTTTCAATGGTTATCGATACGAATGAATGTGTAGGACTTATTGGACCAAACGGGGCAGGGAAAACCACATTAATTCAAATCATTGCTGACATTCTTAATGCAGATGAAGGAGACATTGTACTTGATGGACAAAAAATTTCAAAGATGAAAAACAAAATCGGTTATTTACCACAGTATCCTAATTTTTTCTCCTGGATGACAGCATTTGAAACTTTATCCTTTATGGGGACACTTTCTGGTATTTCGAAAAATCAACTACAAAAGGACATTCCATTTCTTTTAGAAAAAGTGGGCTTAGGGAAAGAAGCACATGCTCATGTCGGAACATTTTCAGGAGGAATGAAACAGCGTCTTGGCATCGCACAAGCTTTATTACACAAGCCAGCTTTCATCATTATGGATGAACCAGTATCAGCGCTAGATCCCATAGGTAGACGTGAAGTATTGAATTTATTAAACGACATAAAAAAAGATACGACCATATTATTTTCCACCCATATATTAAGTGATGCAGAGGAAATTTGCGAACGCTTTGTCGTGATTAAAAATGGTTACAAAATAGAAGATGCGTCGAAATTAGAGTTACTTAATCGCTATCAAGACTCAGCTATCTTTTTAATGATTCAAAAGAAAGATGTTAAGTGGCTCACAACGATTGAACATTTACCGTATGTAAAGAGAATCGAAAGTAGTGGTGATGGTTTTAAAGTATACGTTAATCAATTGGAAGCGGATGCCCATCGATTGCTACAGTACGGCTTGGATTCAAACGTGTTATTTACAAAGTTTGATCTTGGCATTCAAGAAAGCTTAGAAGAAATATTTTTAGAATTGGTGGTGTAACGTGGAGTGAATACGTTTTTAGCATTAAGTAAAAAAGAAATCAATCAAATGACAAAGGAATATAAAGTAGTTTGGTTACCAATTGTATTTATTCTACTAGGCTTAACTCAACCGATCATGATGTATTTCTTGCCTGCTATTTTACAATCAATGGGTGGGATTGAAGGGATTATGATTGATCCTACATTGGCAAAGCCAGAGGGACAAGAAGTGCTGGCCTCCACCCTTAATTCCCAATTTGATCAACTAGGTATTATCATACTTGCCATTGCGACGATGGGCATTATTCAAGGAGAAAAAGCCAATGGGATGATGGCATTCATTTTCACAAGGCCTGTCTCTATCTCATCCTACTTAAATAGTAAGATCCTTAGTCATTATGTTTTAGCTGTTCTATGTATTGCTCTAGGCTATGCAATGTCCTTTGGCTATACATCTTATTTATTTACCTCTGTACCGATAACTCATGCATTGATAGCTTTAGTATTTTATTGTATTTGGCTGTTATTTGTCATAACACTTGTTACCATGATGAGCACATTTTTTAATAGTTCACCATTTATTGCTTTAATAAGTATAGCTGTCTTATTTATTTGTCGTTTATGTGCTGGTTTACATCCATTCTTAGATGTACTTAATCCTGCTAGTAATAGCTTGTATGCTACAACGATATTAGTGACAGGTGACGTGGAAACATGGTATTACGTTACTATTGTTGTCACACTGTTGCTTGTACTATTAATGATGATTATCATGCATCATTTTATTGCCAAAAAGAAATTTTAATGGAAGGATTCCTCGACAAATGAATGTAAAAGTAAATCGAAGGAGCAAAATTCCTTATTATCAGCAACTTACCCAGCAACTGCATTTATTAATCGCGACAGGAAATTTAAAAAAGGGTGATCATTTGCCTTCTATTCGCAAGTTAGCGACACAAATAAACCTCAATCTTCATACGGTTCGTAAAAGCTACAAAGAGCTTCAAAAAAAGGGCATTATCACCATTAACTCTCATACTAGAGCACTTGTTACTGTAGATTCTAATAAAGCAAAGACTATTTCACTTCAACAACTATCGATGAGTGTGGAACAAATAATGATAGAAGCCTATATTTTAGGCATTAACGAATGCCAACTAAAAGAAATGTTTCATAAGAACTTACAAAAATATTATGTGGAGAGTGAAAGAGATGGTTTCTAATAAAGTGACCATCTCTTTTCATTCTAAATTAAAAACACAGCTACAATCGTTGTCACAATCAGCCCAATAACGACAGGAATTAAGTTACGTCTTGCCAATTCAAATGGGCTCACATTACAAATTGCAGCAGCGGGAATTAACGCCCATGGAATCAAAGTACCGCCGCCTACCCAAATCGCTGTGATTTGCCCTAAAGCGGTTAAAGTGGCTGTTCCCCCTCCAATGGCATTGCCAAAGAGACTGCCAACTGATCCTGCTAGGGAAATTCCAGAGAAGCCCGAACCATCTAATCCAGTAATGGCACCGACGACCGCCAACGTGATAACCGCAATTTCCTTTGTTAAAGGGACGACCGCTGCAAGACCAACACCAAGATCATTCACAATACCATGCGAGGTAGCAGGTAGGTGGTCACCGAGAATTTGTGTGAAGCCAGCATCTCCAAGATAGAAGAATGCGGCGATTGGGATAACAGGCCCGAAAACTTTAAAGCCGAATTGGAATCCTTGAATCAAATAGCTTGTCGTCTTCTCGAGCCCTTCTCCTTTATGAGTAACAACACTAAGCAAAAGTAAAATAAAAACAGAGGTTCCACCGATTAAAGCAGTTGCATCGCCGCCCGTTAAATTGAATACTGACATAGCGATGACGTCTAAGATAAAGGCAATGGGAATAAGCACGGCGAAGAAACGTTTTTGACCAATTGACAGTAAATTTTCCGC
This sequence comes from Lysinibacillus irui, assembly GCF_028877475.1. Lineage (NCBI taxonomy): Bacteria > Bacillati > Bacillota > Bacilli > Caryophanales > Bacillaceae > Lysinibacillus > Lysinibacillus irui. The sequence goes on from NZ_CP113527.1 coordinate 1,298,746, forward strand.
AGTTTCTTGTTCGCCATCCTCCTCTTCGTTGTTGCCAGTATTTAAAAGCAGCGTTCCTCGCTTCATATCTCGCCGTAAAAAAATATAAGCAACAATTGTGGTTACAACGCCCATTGTAATGACGAGTGGAATACTAGCCGAAACTACATCTCCAACAGGGATACCCGCAGCATCAGCCGTTAATTTTGGAGCCCCTTGTATGACAAAATCACTCGATAACGCAATCCCGTGCCCAAATAAGTTCATCGCCATAGCAACGCCAAGTGCCGGAAGTCCCGCTCGAATGGCAACAGGCAAGAGCACAGCTCCTAATAATGCAACTGCAGGAGATGGCCAGAAAAACCAGGAGATTAACATCATTAACAGACCAATCGTCCAATAGGCAAGTGCAGGTGTTTTAATGATCTTTGTGAAAGGTGCAACCATGACCTCATTAATACCTGAAGACATCATCACTCGACTCATAGCAACGATAATCGAAATAATAAGAATTGTTGATAACAGCTCTGTAATGGCATAGATAAAGCTGTTAAAAACGCCACTGATAGACGAAGTTAAATCGCCAGTCGCAACGATTGCGAGCACAAAGATTCCAAGTATACAAATGAGGGTGGTATCGCGACGTTTAACCATAAATCCGATGATGAGCACAATAAAAACAACGTAAATCCAATGGAGAGCTGTGAATTCAATCCCCATAACGTTTCCCCCTCAATATTCGACCTGATTCTATAGAATATGAAGAGAAAAAAAGATGGTGATGATTTTGAAAAATTTCGCTTTTGATGAACAGCAATGTGAATTGATAAGCGCAATAACTAATGAAAAGAGATGAAGCATAAGTAATTAGGAGGGGCATAATAGAGGTAGTAGAAATGGGGTTATTCCTATATTTATCAATGCTGATTTATTACCCCATTTAAGTAGATATTGTGAGAAAATTTCTTTAGATAAGGCACATTTAAACAAGATAAATGAACATCAAGAAGGTATCTATCAGATATATTTTCCATTCTTTTAGGTACTTTTTTGTTTCTATAGCACTTTTAAGTACGTACTTTTTATTGTGTTAGATATATTTCATAATGACATTTGTAAGACGAGAATGAATGATGAGGTATTTTATCGTGTGAACTTTTTCTTATTAAAGAAAGTAGAAAAAATCAAAAGTATTGCAGATCGTCATCAAATCAGCATTAAGTCAGCTGCTTTACAATTTTCATTGGCGAACCCAGCAGTTGCTACTGTCATTCCTGGCGCAAGTAAACGAGAGCGAATTGCAGAAGTCAAAGCTGCATTAAATACGGTGATTCCGGCAGCATTCTGGAAAGAAATGCGTGAACAAAAACTAATAGCTCCTCATGCACCACTTCCAATCGATTTTAAGTAAAGAGAGTATGAAATGGCTTAGAAGGATTTACAAAGGTATTTTAGAATAATCTGGTTACTGACAACTGATTTCAGATATATGGCATTTTAAAGATACCTCAGCAGCCAAGTGCTAAAAAAGCCTTGGCTGTTTATCTTAGTATTTCCTGTTTTTATAAGAAGACTGATTTGAAATAACACTGATAGGTAAGACTTAGCTTGTATACCTTTGTAGAGAGCCACACTATAAGGGCTATCTAGGTGTATGTCTTGTGTTCAAATTACTGATTTAAGAAATGATGGAATCCATGCTTTATAAGAGTAACCTTTTCATTTTACTCATCATGGTCATCTAGATATTTTTAACTTTTCAATAGGAGATGTTTAAATGGTTGAAGAATTTTTTTATAAAAATATACTAAAAAATCTCTTTTCAGACCCTGTTCAAATTACACTTTGGAATGGAGAGACCTTACATTATGGTGAGGGAAAACCTCGTTTCCATGTAACATTCCATAAGCCTCTATCAAAAAAAGAGGTTGCTAAGGACCCTTCTATTGCATTTGGTGAAGCATATATGAATGGAGATCTTGAAATACAAGGAGATCTTGAAAAAGCAATTCAATCTATTTACAAAAAGCAGGATAGTTTTTTAGGTAATAGTAAATTGCAATATTTCAAAAGTAAATGGAATTTCTCCAAACAAAAAAATAAAGAAGATATTGCTCACCATTATGATATCGGGAACGACTTCTATAAATTGTGGCTCGATGACACAATGACATATTCTTGTGCATATTTCAAAAGCGATAAAGATACTCTAACAGCAGCTCAACATAATAAAGTAAATCATATTTTAAGGAAGTTAAATCTTCAGAAAGGTGATACTTTATTGGACATTGGTTGTGGATGGGGTGAACTGATCACAGCTGCAGCAAAGCAATATGGTGTTAAAGCCATGGGCGTAACATTAAGTGAGGAGCAATATGCACAGACTTCTGAGCGAATTAAGCAAGAGGGACTTACTGAGTTGGTTGAAGTATCTTTACTTGATTATCGTGATATTCAAGGTCGTAAATTCGATAAAATTGTTAGTGTAGGCATGATTGAACATGTAGGAAAAGATCACATTACAGAATACTTTGAAACTGTGAATACACTATTAAATAACGGCGGGTTATCTCTGCTTCATTGTATTTCATCGCTAACGAATGGTGCTACAAATGGATGGATTGAAAAATATATTTTCCCTGGCGGATATGTTCCTGCTGTCAACGAATTAATTACCAATATGACAAATCAACAATTTTATATAGTTGATGTGGAAAGCTTACGTAGACATTACGGTAAAACCTTACAACACTGGGCTCGAAATTTTGAACATGCGCTAGGTGAAATTCGTCAGACTAAAGATGAGCGATTCATTCGTATGTGGCGCTTATATTTAAATGCCTGTGCAGCTTCATTCTTTACAGGTAATATTGATTTACATCAATTTGTATTTACAAAAGGCATTAATGATTCAATTCCTATGACGCGATCTTATATGTATGAATAAGAGGATAATCTATCCTTAACAAGGAGAAAGAAAATAATGACAGAAATTATAATCAATGCGGTTTTAAAAGCTAAATCTGGGAAAGGTGAACTGCTTAGAAAAGAGTTATTAAACTTAGTTGAAGCATCTCGAATGGAAGACGGCTGTCTCCAATATACTCTTCATGAATCTGTTGAAAATAGTGATACATTTATTTTTTATGAAAGATGGAAAGATGAAGAGGCGCTTATATTTCATATGAACGCTGAACATTATAAATATTGTGGTCAGCAAACAGAACCGCTACTGGAAAAACAAGAGATTCATCGTTTACAAATAGTAAATTCTTAAATGAAAGATCCTATGGCACCGTTCACATTCTCAATAGATAATACGACATAACCCTAAATGCGTTAAAAAGGAAAAAGAGACTGTTTTGTGTTTGACAGTCTCTTTTTCCTTCTCATTACGATGTTTGCTGCATGGCTATATCATCATCACGTTGTTTTAACATGACATCTTCGCCATTTTCCTGTAATAATTCAACATGCTTTTCGCCCCAAGTGCAAAGCATGTTTAGAATAGGTTCCATTCCTTGTCCATAAGTCGTTAAGGAATATTCCACTTTGGGCGGTACTTGATTAAAGACCTTTCGGTTGATTAATCCTGCCTGTTCTAATTCTCTTAATTGACTTGTGAGCATTTTTTGGGAAATACCTGGAATTAATCGTCGGAATTCATTTGTTCGAATTTTACCATGGTGGTTCAAATGACAAAGAATAACCGGTTTCCATTTACCGCCAATGACTTCAAGTGTAGCTTCAACACCAATATTATAAATTTTTTGCATTGTAAACCTCCTATAATATACAAAAGTAACTAAAAGTACTGTACATTCTTTTTAAGTATGTATATATTACTACACAATATTAAAAAAATCAAAGGAACTTTATTCTAAAACTCCATATCAATCTAATGTGAGTCATTATGTAAGGCTCAGAACTACTATCTTATATCCTCATCTTCGCAAACCATCTCAAATTAACTATCAAATCAACGTAACAATCATTTTCCTAGCGTTTTAAACTTCTCTTAAAAGATTCTTCAATAGCATTCCAAAACAAGATAATTGAAAGTAACAAGCTTTTATATTAAAATACCTTTATAGATTATCGATAATCTATAATCCATAATATATAACACCTTTAGCTAATCACCCTATACACTGAACTATGTTAAAATAGAAGATATAAATTTAATGGAGTGGTTTAATGGGGTTTGATGAAAATTCAATTTCAAAAAAAACAATTTCTGAGCAAATAGCTGAACGATTATTATTTCGTATATTTTCTGGGTATTATGAACAAGGTCAGCGCTTAATAGAAGCGGAAATTGCAAAAGAGTTACAAGTAAGTCATGCACCTGTCCGTGAGGCTCTTTATCTTTTACAAAAAGATGGTGTAGTTGAAAAAGTTCAACATAAAGGTGTAAGAGTGAAGATTATAACGGATCAGGAATTGAAGGATTATTTGGAAGCGCTTTATTACCTATTGGATACTGCACTTACAAAGTGTGAATCTAAATGGACGGCCGATTTGCAAAGCGAACTATTACGTCGTTTTGAAGCAATGAAACAAAGAAAGTCTGCTGAAAATATTTATGAATATGTTGTTTCGTTTGCACACTTATTACAATTGTTTTTTGATGTTACAGGAAATATTGCGATGCTACGATTTTTTAAAGAAACCATATTTGTTACAAACGTAGCTGCACAAACAAAATGGAAAATGAATCTAGTTGAATCCTATCATATGTCCATCAATACATTTATCAAGTGTATAGAAGCATCGGATTTTGATAATGCACGAGTAGCTATTAAAGATGTTATTTTATGGTACCAATTTAAATAATTTTGGGGGTAACATAAATGAAAGCTGCAGTTTGGCATGGTGTGAAAGATATTAGAGTAGAAGAGGTTGAATTACGAGCTTTAAGAGAAGAAGAAGTGAAAGTAAAAGTAGCGTGGGCTGGTATTTGTGGAAGTGATTTGCATGAATACGAAGAAGGTCCCGTTTTCGTACCAGTTGATGTCAAAGCTGAATTAACAGGTGAGGTTGCCCCACTTACAATGGGACATGAATTTGCTGGAATCATCGAAGAAGTTGGCGCTAAGGTTACTGATTTTAAAGCAGGGGACCGAGTTGTAATCAACCCTACTTTAACGTATAGAAACAAGCATGAAGATGTCGATCGTTATGATGGATTTAACTTCATCGGATTACATGGAGACGGTGGATTTGCAGAATATGTCAACGTCCCCGTAACAAATATCCACCGTTTAGCAGATAATTTAACATTACAAGATGGTGCACTTGTAGAACCAATGGCTGTTGCTGTACAAGCTGTCAAAGATGCTGGGGTTACACTAGGAGATTCAGTTGCAGTATTTGGGGCCGGACCAATCGGATTATTAACAGTAATCGCTGCCAAAGCATCTGGTGCAAGCAAAGTTATTGTATTAGATTTATCTGACGAACGACTAGAGAAGGCAAAAGAATTAGGGGCAACTCATGTTATTAACTCAGGTAAAGAAAATCCTGTACAAGCAGTTCGAGCAATCGTAGCAGATGGAGTTGATGTATCCTTTGAGGTTGCTGGAGTAGCTCCTACCTTTAAACAAGCAATTGATGTAACAAAACCTCGTGGTAATATGATGATTGTTTCGATTTTTGCTAGACCGATCGAATGGAATCCAATGCAACTTACAAATACAGGTGTTAATGTATTATCATCAATTGTTTATACACCATCAATTTTCCAAAGAACAATAGATGCTATGAGCTCTGGTCAACTAAAACCACAAGGAATCATCACAAGTCAAATTGAACTAGATGAGATTGTTGACAAAGGATTCAAAACGTTAACAAGTGACAAAACACAATCTAAGATTTTAGTTGCGATAAGTGGAGAAAAATAATATAGATTAATGTATATCTAACGGAGCATGGCTAATTACAGCCATGCTCTTTTCGTCTAGTCTCCTGACATAACATTGTTTTACTCGGAATTTGATAGAGGGAAGGGGGCTTGAAAAATTAGTCTCGACTTTTTTCACTATCAACGTACAACAGGGAGCAGGGTACCAAATATCAATAGGAAAGATTTTTACATAAATCGAAAGCGTATTGTACTGAACTTGGACAGGCCGAGGACTTGATACGCTTAGGAGTGTAATGAGACAAGAACAAATGACAAAAGGAATCCAGAATGAACTTCTAGATTCCTTGAGTGATATAACTTAATTTCTTTCTTTTGCTCTTTGTGTGTCTCTAATGTTCTTTTGGACCGTAATGGATGCAAATAAACTAAGAACAAAGGACATACCATAAAAACCTTTTTCGCTTAAAACAATACTTCCAGCATTATATAACCCAATACCCATTAATGAAATAGATAGAATAAGTGCGATCCAACTAATACCATAATAAATACTAGTAACGGGTATTCCCTCATCTTTGTCTCTTACCGCTTTTTGTAACGATATGGCTGAATAGAGTCCGAAAACTAAAACGGCTAAGTAATACCCTTTTTCATTTAGTTGCATCGTTGCGTTGAACAATCCTATAAGATAAGCAGAAACACCTACTAGCAAAGCTGCCCAAGAAGCACCTTTAAAAGCAGCAGTCGGTTCTCCCTCTTTTCTTTCTATTTTAATTTTCTGATCAGGTTGTTTTTCCTTATCTAATGAAGTTTCATTTTGATTAGACAATGAATCCTTCTCCTCCTTCTTTCACTGTATAAAAACATTCTATCATTCTAAAGGGATGTTATGAGAACAGAAATTTACAAAATCTCACTTTCAGTAAAAAAGCAACTCTTTTTGTAGGAAACAGCTTAAATTTGTCCTATTTTGTAAAAATATAGACGGTTAATATGGATTATAAATGGTGCAACTGTGCCTAGTTCTTCAATGACAAAACTATAAAGGCTTCATGGTGATTTTTTGGAAAATTCTATTGTGTACTAAGATTAACTTTGTTTCAGATTATTCAAAGACACAGCTGATTATGTCAATGCACCGCTATATTAGACTTGCGACTACAATAATAGAAATCATAAAAATGATTGATAACAGCTTTGTTTTGCTACAAATAAAGCTGTTAAAAACCACACTATTGATGAACTGAAATCACCAGAGACTACAAACGCTAACATGAATATGCTTCTTCCCATAACGTTTGCCCTACATTATTCAACTTCTTTCTATAGAATATGAAGAAATAAAAAGAAGGTGATGATTTTAAATTCGATTAGTTGAAATGGAAGGTAATATTACAGAAGTAAACGATTAAACGCAGGATATAATGCTAGTAAAATTGGATATTCTTATAAAAGAACTCAATTTATACATGAGAGTTTTTCTATTAAAGTTTGTAAACTATAATATCCTATAAGGAGTGATGTGTTATGCAAATAAAACAATATAAATTTAATGATTCGGATAAAATAAACTAGACTATTATAGGAGGAATCCAAATTTGATTTATTTAAAATCTATTGATCAAAGTAATTGGGAAGATTGCATAGAACTGAAAGTAAAGCAGGAACAGCAAAGTTATGTAGCATCAAATTTGTATTCAATTGCGGAAAGTAAAATATTTCCTCATTTAAAAATTAAATCAATCTACTGCAATGAAAAGTTAATAGGTTTTGCAATGTATGGAATAGATTCAGACGATGGGAACTACTGGATTTATAGATTTATGATTGATGAACGTTTCCAAGGACATGGATATGGTAAGGCCGCAATGAAATTAATTATTCAAGATATAGAAGGCAGAAATGATTGTACTGACGTAGTATGGCTTGGGTATCAACCGGAAAACGAACAGGGAAGAAGATTATATGCGAGTGTAGGATTTGAAGAAGTAGGAATTGCTCCATGGGGTGAAATGCTGGCTAAATTTAGCTTTTCTTCATGAAGCTGAAGCATGTAGGTAAAAAATAAAATATTATTTTTAGTTTCTTTCATTTTTCGAAGTTAATTTTGCAGGGAGTGAACCATCCTAATTAGATTTTAGCCAAAAAGCCCGAACTATTTACAAAACATTAATTTAATGTTCTGTAAATTGTTTGGGTTTTCAATTTATAGGGATAACTTTTACTTCAACATTTTCTTGTGATATTTATAAGTCAATTGTTTATTTACCGTATATTGGCTGAATCTTTTATTAATTAAATGAATATTGACGTGAAGTAACAAAAAACGCAATATTATTTCTTTGCGTGAACACGCAAAAAGAATGCGTAAGTAAACTTAATTTTGACGGAAAATACGGATTCTGTAGACACCAAAGTCCGCTATGCTCAATGAGTACTTTAAGAAATTAAAGTTCATTTTGAGAATAACAGGAGGGGTTTTGTCATGTCTGAGGTTTACCGTAAACTTGTAGATTTTTTCAACTTGTCTGATCCGAACTATATCCGTTTCGTCCGTAAATATGAAGCCAAAACAAAAAAAGAAATTGCTTTTTACTTGTTTATTGGTTTGTTACCCGGTCTGATAGCATATGTTTTCATCTATCCGCTTCGAGAGATGATAATGGCATGGACCGACTTATCAGCTCATTATGTGCAGTTATATGTGCTTGTCCTAATGAGTGCCGGCTGGCATATGCTCGTTCCTTTCCTAATGCTACGATACAAGGACAGACTTTCATTCAAGGAATCACTCGTATACTTAGGCTTCACCAGACTTGATCTGAAAGGGCTGGTATTCGTCTTTCCGATTTTGACGATTCTATTCACGCTTTTATCGTTACCTTATGTAAAATATGTCTATCCACCATTTTTTGAATGGCTGAATGGATTCCCTGCTTTCCATATGGGGGAATGGCATGTTTTTTATCAAGGATACTATGATCCAGCTTTTCCGTTACCGTTATTGCTAATTGGCCTAATTGGAAATTTTATCGGTGAGGAAATTTATTTTAGGGGTTATTTGCTACGTAAAGTGGGACTTCTCAAGTTTGATTGGCTATGGATTGCCATCATTTTTCAACTCTATCACATGTGGCAAGTGCCAATTAACTGGGCGTACGTTCCGTTAGCCATAATGATTCCTGAAGAAATCTTAGTGAAGTTGCGCAAAAATATTTATGGCGCTATCCTGCTGCATTTATTTGTCAATTTTTTATGGGGGATGATTAACATGTATTTAGTGGGAGTTCGATAAGCGCTTAGCATGTCATTCACCTTTACTTTTATGCTCGACTAAGTGATTTATTAGAGTAATATACTTAAAGAGAGGTGAGTGGATTTGCAAAAAATAGCCCGTAAATATAATTTAGCTGTATACAGTTCAGCCTTGTTATTTTTACTTGTTGCAGGTTATATTCATGCCATTACTTTAAAGAATCCATATACTGGTTTAATGTTCCTTGAAGACGGAAACACCTGGGTCGTTGCATCCATCGATCCAGCCGGTAAGGTTAGAGAATGGGACATCCATATCGGTGACAGACTTTTGATGGTTGATGGTCAAAAGCCAGAAATAATGAAATTAGGTAATCGTGCTTATCTGAAGAAATTGGGGGTACTTCAGTTCGAGCGCGAGGGCTTGGGTCGCTTCGAATTGCGTAGTGAATTAGCAATGTCAGAAGTTTATAAAAGTTTGTATGCAGCATGCGTGGAATTGGCGCTGCTCGTTATCGGACTGGCTGCCTATAGGAACAAGCCTGAGTCCTATATGGTGCGTCGTTTTTATGCATTAAATGTATTTATGGCGGCGACGCTGCTATCGGTCTATTCAACAGAGACTGTGCTTACTGGACTAATATTGCCTGTCGTTGTTAGTTGGTTGCCTTACCTGCTATTTGCTTTCTTCGTTGCCTTCGTATTTCGCACGGTCCCAAGGTGGATTGGTTTAGTAATGGCTGTCTATCGGGTATTGGCAGCTATGTTCGCTGTATATGCTTTACTAGTTTTCTCGCTAGGGGTCATCCCAGGATGGACCAGGAGTGCTCTTCATGCAGCACTGATTGGTACATTACTTGCCCTATTCGTCATTACTATCATATATTGGCGTACGATGGATCGCGCTGAAAAAAATCAGCTTCTTACATTTGTTGCTGCGTTGACATTTGGCCTGTTACCTTACCTGTTTTTATATGCACTCCCTGATCTACTATGGGGGGAATACATAGTGTTGCCGGATATGACATTGGCCGGTCTTATTGTTTTCCCAGCTTCCATCCTAACGTTGTGGACCAGACAAAAGCTGCTAGATATCCGTTTTTATCTCCCTAGTTTAGTTATTAATGGATTATTTTTGGGGATTGCAACTATCCTGATAGCAGCGCTTATACGTTCTAGTGCATCTCTACTAACACTTATATTGTGTGGTGCGTTTATTATTCTCACATTGCTACACCGACTTGGACTTGATAGTTTCAAACGACAGCGGAAGAAACGGGAAAATCTATTGGATCAACAAAGGTTAGAGATGTCGATTAGGCTTGCTGAACATCGTAATAGCCGTGATCTATTACGAATGCTTGCCGAGCTCGTCCATAGCGTGACAGATATTGAAGGGCTTTGCTTCGTCTGGAATCGGGGAAGTGAAGCTATTATCTATGGAACAGGCCAATTTACCGAGACGCATACCAATTTTAGCCAACCTTCACTAACTGTTTTTGCACAAGTGATGAATCTTGTACAGCCTGATGGAAAGGTCATAGGCTATTTGGGACTTGGTTCAAAAAAAAATAATACTTCCTTTACGCCTGAAGAACTAAGCTTAATCAACAAAGTAAGGCAAGAAACCGTTAGTCTCCTGATGGGTGCTGCTTTACTCGATGAACTAAGAGGAGCGAGAAGTGAATTACCAAAGGAAACCTCAGAATACAGATTGCTAGAAGCCCAGCAGGCAGAGCGGATTCGGTTGTCATATTACTTGCATGATCATGTGTTGCAGAATCTAATTTTTCTTGCTCGCGATTTGGAAGAGTTACACGATACCGAGCGAAGTGACAGGCAGTTAACCGCCGTTTGGTTAAAATGTTTGTACGATACGCAACGTGACATCCGAAAGCTATGCGATGATTTATATCCGCACATCATTGACCAGGCGGGGTTAGATGCAGCACTGCTCTGGCTCGCACGCACAGTTAAAGAGAACGGAGGCCCTGCAATTAAGTTGGACAACAAATTGCCAGCTACGTTGCCTCCATTATACAAAATGACACTATTTCGAATTGTTAGGGAGCTTGCAAATAATACGGTTAAGCACGCGAAGGCACGAAAGTTGGAAATTCAGCTATGGGAAAATGATGACGCGTTCTGTGGAAAGGTCAGTGATGATGGCATCGGATTCGATCCAGTACAAGCTAAAGACAGTACTGACTCTAAAGGATTTGGGCTTGTCACAATCAGTAGTCAAGTAGCTAAATTTGGAGGAGCTATCGAGATTGAATCGGAAGCTGAACGAGGTACGATTGTCTTTATTAGACTGCCAAAACTGGGAGGTGAAGCAAATTATGGATCAACCAATCAAAGTTCTGTTACTCGATGATCATCCACTTGTCATGGAGGGATTGAAAAATCGACTAGAGCGTGAGCAGGATATGCAGGTCGTAGAGACATTCAGTGACCCGCTTGAGGTGATTAAACGTATCGGTACATTGAAGCCGGACGTCGCCGTAATTGACATTTCAATGCCAGGTATGACGGGATTTGACTTGGCAGTAGAAATAAAGCGGACTTACGATATGGCAATCAAAATGATCGTGCTGTCGGGTTATGTCTACGATGAATATGTGCAAAAAGCTTATGAGATAGGAATACATGCTTATTTATCGAAGCAGGCGACCTATCCACAAATAATAAATGCCATTCGGCAGAGTATGCTTGGTCTGCGGCTCGTACCGGAAAATATCACTACATTACCGAGAGCTGATCAATTAACACCAACAGAAAAGGCTGTACTAAAGCAAATAGCGCTTCAGAAGACAAATAAAGAAATTGCTAGGGAGCTAGCTATGAGTCAGCGGACGGTGGAATATCATATGGCGGCAATTAACCAAAAGCTTGAGGTGAAGACAAGGGTCGGGGCGGTAGCAAAAGGCTATGAAATGGGATTGCTAGAACGCTTATACGACAGAAGCTAGCATTAAAGTGTTAATTGCCGCTATAGCGATACTTTTTACATTAGATAGTGAATAGTGAAGTAGGAATGAGTCTGAGTGCCAAACGGCCCATGGCAACATTAATATAAATTTGTAATAAAGCACATAGTTAGATTAATAATTGAAGAAACGGATTTGGATTAAGAAGAAATCTCCAACTCCGTTTCTCTAAAGAAAAAATTATAGAATTACTTCTTCTCTGTAGTAAAATAAAGTAAGGATATAATTGGAAATGTTATTCCAACCCATAATGCTGTACTCCATCCTCCCTCGGCATATGCCCACCCCCCTATTGCAGATCCAATTGCACCGCCAAAAAAGAAAATAGCCATGAATAACCCATTCAGCCGACTACGAATTTCGGAACTCAACGAGAAAATCTCGCGTTGTCCGAGCACAAGATTTGCGGATACTCCAGCATCCAACAATAACGATGAAACTACGAGAACAGCTATTCCGATGGGTGAACTTGTTTGGATGATAAGTGGCAATAAAAGAGAAATAACAACTGTAAGGAGTGCTATTCCTGTTGCAAGTCTAGTAAAGCCACGATCTGCAATTCGTCCGGCTATGGGTGCAGCTACTGCACCTGCAACTCCAACTAGCGCGAATAATGCAACTTCTTTCTGAGAAAAATGAAACATAGAGCTAGTTAACAGTTGAGGAACTGTAGTCCAAAATAAACTAAAAGATGCAAATACACATGCATGATATGCAGCCCGACGGCGTAATATTGGGGTTGTTCTTAGCAAATGCCACATAGAATAGAGCAGAGCTAAATAGTGAGTGTCAGTTGAAGGCTTTCTTGTAGGTAACACCTTCGCAAGTACGATAGCTAAAATAATAATAGCTATAGCAGATAAAATAAATATGGCATGCCAGCCAAAAAAATCAGCGACTAAGCTCGATAAAGGACGTGATAGCATAATTCCAAGTAACAAACCGCTCATCACATTGCCAACAACTCGCCCGCGTGAAGAATCGGATGCAAGATAAGAAGCAAAGGGGACGAGTACTTGGGTAGCTACCGAGCCTAAACCAATGACAAATGAAGCGGCTAGGAACAACCAAGTTTGTTTAGACAGTGCTGTAATGATGAGAGCAACTGCCGTGATAAGTAAAGATGAGACAACTAACTTCCGATTTTCTAAAATATCTCCTAAAGGCACGATAAATAACAAACCGACTACGTAACCGATTTGTGTTAACGTAACGATAAAGCCAGAACTGTTTGCTGACAACCCGATGGATGAGCTAATTACTCCGACTAAGGGCTGTGCATAATACAGATTAGCAACAATGATACCGCATGCTGTTGCCAACAGGAAAGTTAACCAAGAAGGGATGTTTTTTTCAAATGTTTGTTTAGTTATATTAGGCATACTGAACAACTCCTTATGTGAAAATTTATTGTTTAAACACTAATAATTACAACGCCATGTTGTTTCCTCCCTTAAGTTTTGTTCAATTATAAATACTAAACGTATAGTATATAAAATGATTAACAACATAATATACTGAACGTACAGTTTTGTAAATAGGCAAATCCAACTTTCTGTTTTTCTATATAATTGATATACTGAACTTATAGTTTTTAAATTCCGGAAGAAAGGTGATACTTATAATGGATGGTAAAAGAGGGAGACCACGTAATTTAGAAGCACAAAACTCAATCCTATCAGCATCGTATGATTTATTATTAGAAAACGGGTTTCAGGCTGTAACTGTTGATAAAATTGCAGAATGTGCCCAAGTTAGCAAAGCAACTATTTATAAATGGTGGCCAAACAAGGCTGCTGTAATAATGGATGGTTTTCTTTATGCTGCCTCAGAAAGATTGCCTGTGCCTGACACTGGTTCGGCATACGATGATATACTTATTCACGCCACAAATTTAACGAAGTTTTTGACGAGTCGAGAGGGGACAATAATTAAGCAATTATTAGGAGAAGGACAATTTGATTCCGGATTGGCAGATGCCTATCGTGATCGATATTTTCGCCCTCGCCGACTTGAAGCAGGCAGTCTTTTAGAAAAAGGGGTAGAACGTGGTGAATTGAAAAAAAATATCGACATTGATATATGTATTGATTTAATTTATGGTCCAATTTTCTATCGATTACTTGTGACCGGCGAACCATTAGATGAATCCTATGTACAACAATTAATAGTAAACGCTTTTGAGGGAATTCGTACTATCAAGCAGTAAAAATAGGTTTACTGGAATCTTATTTTCAAACCTTAAAATAGCCGGGGGCACATATATAGTGCAAAACCTTAGTGTGATTATAATAATGAGTGATACCTCTGTAAAACAAACATTTATCTTTACATAAGGGAAACTTCATGCTATGGTATCTATTACTATTATTTACAGAAAAGAGGTGAAAGCAATGATAACAGTTTTTAGAATTTTGTTCGGTAAAAATGCAAAACTTGGAAATCGTTTGGCGTATAAAGGGAGTGGTCTGTCCTTTTTTAAGCCAAATAACCAAACAAAATCAGTTATCGGAGCTTTTTCTCTACAGCAAATAAACTTTAATTCAATGACATAAATAATGTCCTTGATTATTTGTGTAAGATTTTTTAAGCGTAGTAACACCGATAATTGTGTCGGTGTTTTTTTGTGCTTAATTTTATAAAAAAGGTTAGATGATAACTCCCTCAAATTTTACTCAAGCAAAAAAGAGTTAAATTGAAGGGTGAGAAAATATGCAACAAAAAAACAAGTATGCAAGAATTCAAGAGTTCTTAAATCAGAATAATTTCCCTAATTTTAGAATGAACCAAATTACAAATGCTATATTCCAAGGTCGGATAAATAATTTCACTGACATAACGGTTCTTCCTAAATCCCTAAGAGAAATGTTAATAAAGGAGTTTGGAGAATCGATTTTAAATATTGAAGCGTTAAAAGTACAACATTCTGAACAAGTGACAAAAGTTCTATTTGAAATTGTAGGGGATGAAAAAATAGAGACAGTAAATATGAAATACAAAGCTGGTTGGGAGTCATTTTGCATATCCTCTCAGTGTGGCTGTAATTTTGGTTGTAAATTTTGTGCTACTGGAGATATAGGATTAAAACGCAACCTCACATCAGATGAAATTACAGACCAAATTTTGTATTTTCACTTGAAAGGACATTCAATTGATAGTATTTCTTTTATGGGAATGGGGGAAGCATTAGCTAATGTACAAATTTTTGATGCTTTAAATGTTCTTACAAATCCGAGGTTATTTGCTTTAAGTCCTCGCAGATTATCAATTTCGACTATAGGCATTATTCCAAGCATTAAAAAGTTGACTCAAAATTATCCGCAGGTTAATTTGACTTTTTCATTACATTCTCCATTCAATGACCAGCGAAGCAAGTTAATGCCAATTAATGATCAATACCCTTTATTGGATGTAATGGACACTTTAGATGAGCATATACGGGTGACCTCAAGAAAGGTTTATATTGCGTATGTTTTGTTAGCTGGAGTGAATGATTCTATTGAACATGCAAAAGAAATAGTAAATCTTTTAAAAAGTAGATATAAGAAAGGGAACTTGTACCATGTAAACATCATCAGATATAATCCAACTTTTAGTTCACCTATGAGATTTGAAGAAGTAGGTGAAAATCGTGTTGAAAACTTCTATAAAGAATTAAAGTCAGCAGGAATTAACGTTACGATAAGAAGTCAATTTGGCATAGATATAGATGCGGCTTGCGGGCAATTATATGGAAACTATCAAAAAACAATTACCGAATAAATAAAGGTGAAGGTAATGGTCAGAACGTGGGAAGTGCCATAAAAGCTAATGATCAAGAAGAAAATAGGAATGTTCCAGTAGAAAAAAGTGGATTATAAAAGATACGATGTAATCCAAATTGGATGACCAATAAAAAAACAAGGTGAACTTGGGGGGATATGTTATATAGGTTCATTGCGCTAAACTCCTTCTTATATAACTGTAAAGGAATAAGCTCATTCCTTCTAAAGTATTGAATACGTTTTTTCCTAGAAGATATACTACTAATGCAAGCAGAAATAAAAAGCAATAGGAGGCAATATCAAATTTTTTAGATTGTAAGTTCATTTTGATATTGGCCGTGTAACAGCACTTGCGTTAGCGTGTCAGGTTCATCAGGTGCGATTGAAACGTAACCTGAATCAAATCTGGGATATATTTTAGAACATTACGTAGGAGGAACTTACTATGAGATTTCAAGATAAAGTTGTCATTGTAACAGGAGGGGCAAGTGGTCTTGGAGAAGCTACAGCACTTGAATTTGCAAAAGAAGGAGCGAAAGTAGCTATCGCTGATGTTGCAGATAAGGGACAAGCATACTCTGATGAATTGAATTCAAAAGGCTACGATACAATCTTTGTAAAGACTGATGTATCAAAAGAAGACGAAATTAAAAATTTAGTTTCTACAACGGTTGAAAAGTTTGGGAAATTAGATGTTATGTTTGCAAATGCTGGCATTAACATTGAGGCTGATGTACACGATCTAGATTTAGCATCTTGGCAAAAAGTAATTGATATTAATTTAACAAGTGTCTTTCTTTCAGATAAATATGCAATTGAACAATTCCAAAAACAAGGTACTGGTGGAGTTATAATTAATACTGGTTCTATTCATAGTCTAGTTGCACGTGATGGTCTTGCCCCATATTCAGCTTCAAAAGGTGGCATTAAAATGCTAACTCAACAAGTAGCTGCTAGATATAGTAAAGAAGGAATACGTGCAAATGCTATAGCTCCAGGCTATATTGAAACACCGCTTATGAACACATTATCACAAAATGTCATTGATAGCTTGGTAGGTCTTCACCCAATGGGACGTTTAGGTAAACCTGTAGAAGTAGCCAAAACAGTATTATTCCTAGCTAGTGATGATTCATCATTTATTTCAGGCGTAACTTTACCAATTGATGGTGGTTACACAGCTGTTTAATCTTTATAATTAAATACACATTTATCATGAACTGCATCCTACTTGTTAGCTATTAACTAACAATTGGAGATGCAGTTTTTTATTTTCACTTATGATTTATAGACTCATTGCTAAAAGAAATATTATAGAAAACATCGATTCTAATAAAGGTTTGGGGAAAAGTCCTAATTGTTTTTCGAGTCTTTTTTGTACACTAAAATAAAACTAGCATCGATACAAAAAAATTGACCGGTAAAAATTAAATAGATATTATGGATATATTAAGTCCTTAATATGGTGGTGATAAGATGAAGCTAACAAAAGCAACTAATTATGCTCTCCACACAATGCTATTTTTAGCTATTAATCCACCCAATGAGCATATTGGGGTGGCAAAATTAGCTGAACGACAAGAAGTTTCAACGACCTATCTATCTAAAATACTAACAAAGTTAGTAAAGTCAGGAATGATTGAATCTGTCTCAGGTGCAAATGGAGGCTATAAATTAAAAAGGGGATGGGAAGAACTTTCATTACTCGATGTTATAAAGGCCGTTGAAGGTTTGACCCCTATTTTTGATTATTGTTTGAATCATAATCCTGATTGTTTAATTCAAAAGGCGATTGAATCAGCTGAGGAAAAGCTGTTGGATGAATTGGATCACACACTAATTGTCGATCTAGCTAAAAAAATGAAGGAGGCATCACCTATGTAATGGTGATGTTTTTCACCCTAATTGTAGATATTAAAGGTCTTTAATATATTTTATGAAAATGGAGGAAAGCAGATGTATCAATACGATTGTATTATTATAGGCGGTGGGCCAGCTGGTTTAAGTGCCGCTTTAACTTTGGGTAGAGCACGAAGGAAAATACTTTTATTTGATAATGGAACAAATCGAAATCGTGTAACACAGGAGTCCCATGGATATGTAACAAGAGATGGAATAAAACCTCATGAATTTAAAGAAATTGCTCTTACAGAATTGCAGTCTTATCCATCTATTTCAATTTCAGATCAGACAGTTATTGAGATAAAAAAAGATGATCAACAATTTGTAGTGAATACATCAAATAATATTTCATATCTGACTGAAAAAATATTATTAGCTACTGGTATACAAGAGGAGTTTCCCATACCACAAATCAGACAATATTATGGTAAGAGTTTATTCAGCTGTCCATATTGTGATGGTTGGGAGCTAAAAGATAAGCCATTAGCTATAATAGCAGAAAGCGAAGCACACATTAATCATATGACCAAGTTGCTGTTTAATTGGTCACAGGACTTAATTGTATTTACAAATGGTCATCAACTTTCCGATATCATACAAAATGAATTTCAACGTAAAAAGATAATGGTATATACGGCTATTATAAAAAATTTACATGGAGACGAAGGTAATTTATACAGTATTGAATTGGAAACAGGTGAAAACATTGTAAGAAGTGGTGGTTTCGTAGTTCCAAGTTTTTATCGTCCAAATAATTTGGCTATACAGTTAAACTGTCAAGTTGATGAAAACGGAGGAATTATAACAGACAATGCAGGAAGAACAACAGTGAGTGGAGTATATGTTGCAGGTGAAACTGAAAAAGCAGGACCCTCTTCCTTGATGATTGCCGCGGCTGATGGCTTTAAAGCTGCTACAAGCATAAACTTAGATCTAACATTATTGAGATTTTAAATTAAAAGCTGATGAGTTGAAAATACAAACTCATCAGCTTTTGTTATAAAAGAGGTTTACATTTCTGATCGAAAGTTGTTACCTAGCTCGTTACCCAGACCAAAATAATGTCGGAAATTATAAATAAGAGGACTCCATTTATTGGGGTCGATATGATGATCTTTTATAATAATGTCCGTATGTGCATGTACATGTATCGTTTGAGTTTCAACGATTGCAAAATCCGGAGAATAATTAGGAACGCGTATATGTTTTACCTTTGCCTCAATTTGTATGGGGCACTCCATAATACGAGTAGGAATGACTGTTGTAGACTCAATAGGTGTTAATCCACTAATTGCAAACTTATCTTTTCTATAAGTAAAGCCAATCTGTTTCTTAAAATCTGGCACTATATTTTTTCCTGTATATGGGGCTAACTGTTCTACATTCTCCCATAGAGAGGGATCAGGAATATTAATAACACATTCGGGATGTCGTTCTAAATTTTCGATTGCTTTTCCACCAAGCCCTATACCTAAGACAATACAATCTCCTAATGCCCATGACGAGGATAATGGACTAATATTTACTGTTCCATCCTCATTCAACGTAGTCAGTAAAATTACTGGAAATCCATAATATAAAATTTTTGGGTTAATCATTTTTGTGTTTGGATTCGTTATTTGCATCTTTAGGTCCCCCTACAATCTGTTTTTATTTGCTAACTCATTGTAAAATAGAAATATTTCCATTTGCATCGAAGTGTCGATTACATAAATAACTATATTCTTTAAAGAATCTTAAGAATATGATGAAATTAATAAATCCAGCTACACTGGTGGGGCAGGGTTGCTAGAAAAAATGACTGCTAAAATAATAAATCTGTATTCTGAAGAGTAGTTAAAAAAATTTATGTTAATAATAGTACTAAAAGGACGTTAGTCAAATGTTCTTCAATTTTCTAATTGCATTTGTTCTTCCATGGCTTATTGCTTCCATGCATTTATTTAAAAAAGATAGTTTATTAATCGTATTAGTCGCCCCTTTTTCTAGTGTCCTAGCTTATTTTATAAATACCATGGCTTACTATTTTGGTTTTTGGGAGGTAGCCCCTTTTCCAGAGCAAAAAAATCTTGCTTCATTGCCTTCAGAGTTGGGGATTTACCCTGTATTAGCTTGTTACTTAGTTTTTCTTATAAGAAAGTTTAAAAGGACTTATATGGTTGTTGTAATAATGACCGTAATTACAACATGTTTAGAACAAATTTTTGTTCTTTTCGGGTGGATCATTTATGAAAATGGATGGAATATAGTGTATACATTTTTCTCCTATCTGTTGCCCTATCTTGTCGTATATTGTTATTACAGATACTTAACAAAATTATCTATGTTTGAATAAAATTGAACCTATTGTTAACCTGTTTGTTTTTATTTAGAGAATGGTCATCTATTTATAGGATAAAGCCAGGGGGCTCATAGAATGAAGTGAGTTACCTGGCTTTTTCATATGTAGTAATTGATTGGTCGGTTTTCTGTGTAAGGAATAAGAATCTCGTGTTTTCTATTTTTGAGACTTATGACCTGGGTATATTATAACTTTTTTACATATCCAAGTACAAAACCGTTGTTATAAATAGGATAAGAACTATTTACCTACCTATGAAAATGCTACACGAAAAAGAAAATGTAATAATTTGTATTACATTAAATGATATCGGATTACTAAAGTGTTAATTATTGGTATGCCTTTGTTGCGATAGTATAATTTTTACCAAAAAATGTTGTTTCATTACAAAATGTGGATTAAAATGGGTATCAGCTCAAAATGGTTTATTGTGAAACTATTTTAAAATTGAGTTTGAAGTTTCTGATTATTGAAATTATGGAGGAAGAAATGAAAAAGAACTTATTATTATTACTGTCACTTACTTTCGCTATCGCTGTTATTCTTAGTGGATGTGGAAAAAGTGAGGAAGAAGCGAAGAAAGACAATGATGCGAAAAATACGCAAGAGGAACAAGGACAGGAAAAAGAACATTCAGATAAAAATGAGGAAGATAAGAAAGAAGAAGAACCAACTAAGGAATCAGCAGATATTACTTCTTTAATCTCTTATATGGAAGAGGAAACACAAGGGACAGCAAAAGTTCTTTATGAAAATAAAGAGCCACAAGTCCATAAAATGGAGGATGTTTCAATTTCTCTTGATAGCTACTCGTTAGTTGAATTAAAGGACTTCCACACTGATTTTGCTATTCCATTTAACGATGAAACAAATGGTGGGGTTATTTTAGCAAAATATACAGTGAAAAATGACATGGATAAAGATGTCTACTATATGCCAAGCTTAGATATTACTTATACAGGAGCACCTAAATACTATACTAATTATAAGGATTTAATTCCAGAGGATCAGCAATTGCCTACAAAATTAAACTATCAAACAGGTTATGAGCTGAAAGCTGGTGAAGAGGTAACTGGCTACATTGCATATCCATTCGGAGAAAGTCATTTAGCGAAAATCAATGAGTTAGGTACAGTTACAGTAATGGTTCCACTACCAATTACAGAGAAAGATAAATATGATACGTCTATTGGTTCAGAAGGCCGATTTAATTTAGCAATTAATGCACAAGGTTCTGAGAAGGTTTCTAGTAACGCTGCGTTCTATCAAGATAAAGCAACGATGGACAACATGGGTGAAAAGAAAATGCTGAAGGAAAAAAGTAATATCAACGACAGCAAACCAATTGGTGATGTCAATGCAGTGTTAGAAGGGTATCAATTTACTGCATTTACCCCAAATGAAGTGGAAGCACCACGTTTTTCTAATTTCACAAATGGCGTAACATTATTAACAGTTAAATTTAAATTAGACAATAAAACGACAAGTGAAATTGGTTTATCGTCTTTGTCCTCAAAATTAACAGTGAATGATGGCACTCAATATTTATTGGATGAAGGAATGCTATTAAATTATGGCTATAAAGATGTCATTAAAGCTGGTGAAACGGGTGAACTATTACAAATCTATGTGCTAGATCAAGAGCAGTATGAAAAGATTTGGAAAGATAAAGCCTTTGAAATTGAATTAGGTCCAATTCGTAACCAAGGAGCAGAGGATATTTCTAAAGGGAAAAAAGCAACGTTTATTCTACCAAAATAAAAAACTAAGAGGAAGGCATGAGTCCATTACAGGGCTTAAGCCTTTTTTTGTTTAAAAGATCGTTGAAAAAAATAGAACCTTTAATTAATACAATTAGGACCCTATCAAACATATAGTAGACAGTTTGTTGTTATATTAAGAAAGTATTGAACGTAAATACTTTTTCTACATGAAATCTCTTAAACATGTAAATATTATCTAACTTTTGTCATCAAGTAATCAAACACTCCTATATTTTGGAATTTTTTAATGAAGAAATTACCTACATAACCAATACAGTATTAATATTACCTTATTTTTAGCATTTATTTATTGGTAATGTAGTTATAATATTGTCTTGTAAAGCAAATTACAGTTGGATTGGGATATTTAATCTTGGAAACTTAGGAAGATTGCTTTACATATAATTGGTTGTAATTATTATTTGCGAGAACAAATTATACATATTTTAAAAACTAAATAGAGCGATAATATTGTTTTCACAGAATAATATAATTTATTAAAATTCTGGAGGAATATACTATGACAAAACAAAACAAAGGTCGTAAATTTTTCGTAACTACTGCTACTGCAGCATTAGTAGCATCAGCAATCGTGCCAGTAGCATCAGCTGCTGAATTTAACGATGCAGATAGCATTTCATCTTGGGCTAAAGAAGCAGTTCAATTTTTAACTGACAAAGGCTTCATCCAAGGCGATGAAAAGGGGAACTTCAACCCAGCTGGTACTCTAACTCGTGCAGAAGCTGCTGAAATCTTATCAAAAGCATTAGACTTAAAAGCAACAGGAACTGAAGATTTTTCTGATGTAGATGAAAATGACTGGTTCTATAATGCAGTACTTGCAACTTCACCTGAATTATTTGACGGTATGGGCAATGGTAAATTTGAACCGAAAGCTCAATTAACAAGAGAACAAGCTGCGAAAGTAATCGTAGAAGGATACCAATTAACAGGTAAAGCGGATTTAAGCCAATTCGCGGATGCTTCTAAAGCTTCTAAATGGGCTGTATCTTACTTAGAAACAGCTGTAGAAAACGGCGTAATCAACGGTAAAGGTTCATTATTAGCTCCACAAGATAAAATTAGCCGTGAAGAATTCGCTACAATGGTAAAACGTACAATTGATGCAACAGTAAAAGAGGTAACTCCAGCTGTAGCTTCTGTACAAGGACTTAATGCAAAAGAGCTTGAAGTAAAATTCAACACAGCTGTTGATGCAAAAGATGCTGCTGTGACAGGTAAATATGCGATTGAAGGTGTAGCGATCACAAAAGCAGAAGTATCTGAAGATGGCATGTCTGTTATTTTAACAACTAATAAAGAATTAAAATTAACAAATGGTAAAGTAACTGTTAAACCAATCCAAACAAAAGCAGATACTAAAGTTTTAACTGAAGAGTTTAACAAATTAATCACATTTGCAGACACAACACCTGTTAACGTTAACTCTGTAGAAGCAAAAGGCACTACAGCAGTAATCACTTTCGATGAGCCTGTACAAAGTGAAGGAACAGTAAGCTTAAATGGTGCTGAACTTTCTAAAGATCGTTATACTTTATCTGGTAAAACTTTAACTATCAAAGGTTTAACTGCCGAGCAAGCTTATAAAGTAGATATCGTAGGTGCAACTGACTTCGCTAATAATATTGCAAATCCAATTGCTGTGAATTTCACAGTTCTAAAAGCAGACGCTGATAATTCAAAACCAACTGTTTCTACAGCAGTAAACGGTACAGAAATTACGTTTGATTTCTCAGAAGAATTAAAGAAACATGATTTTGTTGTTGATAAAGAGACAACTATTAAAGGGTATGCAAAAGTAACTGTTGGATCAACTGTTTTCTATTTAACAGATGCTGATATTAAAGATACAGAGGATAAAACTGTATTCACGATTGATGCAAAATCAGCATTAGGTACAGCTACATTCATTAATACAAACATTAAAGTAGAGGGACAAAAAGATTTAGCTGGTAATGCTGGAGATGCATTTGAGTTTAATGCTATTCTATCAAAAGATTTAACACCTGCTTCACTTGTATCTGCTTCTACTAAAATGTTAGTAGCTGATGATGTAAATGCTACTACAGATGTTGATGCACTATACCTTACATTTAGTGAGCCAGTAAAAGTAGATGGCACTTTAACAGTTAAAACGCAAAACGGTATTGCTTACACTACTGGAAAAGAAACAGCAGTAAAAGCAGACGCTGGTTTCGATGTAGATGGTAACGGTAAAATTGAGGGTGCAGAGAAAAACACTGTAAAAGTTGACATTGATTTAGATAGCAATTCATCTTATACATTTGAATTATCTGCAAAAGCAGTGACAGATTTAGCTGGCAACGTGACTGCAGATACAGTTACTTTCAATGTAACAACAGGCGTGTTTGAAGCTACACCTGAAACACCTACAGATTCATTAGTATTTGGAGCTACACCAGTTGTTGTAACAGATAACAATGTATTCACTGTTGAATATGCTGCAGATGTAACTGCAACAGCAACAAATGCTGCTAACTACACACTTGGAGGAAAAGAACTTCCTGCTGGTACTCAACTTCAGTTTGTAGATGGTACTAAAAAAGTAAGATTCACTTTACCTGAAGGTTCTATCACTGCTAATGGTAATTATGTACTTGAAGCTATCAATGTAGTAGATACAAAAGGTAACACTCTTAAAGGTGGAAAAGTGACAACTCTAGTAGCACTTAAAGAAAATGTTGTACCTGTTGCTACTAAAGTAACTGCAGTAGATAGCAAAACATTTACAGTAGACTTCTCTGAAAATATTGCTGACCAAGCTGCACCAACAGGAGTAACAGTTAAAATTGCTGGTTCAACTGTAGAACTTGCTTCTGCTAAAGTAGAAGGTGGTAAACTTACTGTAACAACTAAAGCTGACTATACATTAACAGACAGCATTGTAGTTGAATTCAAATCAACAAACTTAGTTGACGCTAATAACAACAAAGTGAAAGACGGATCTATTGCTAAATAATTAAACCGTTCAAATTTTGAAACCCCTGTAGAGAATAATTCTACAGGGGTATTATTATTAGTTTCTTCTATAATATAGGGGGTTAATTCAAACGATGCTTTCAATTATTCATGTGAATGACCGTATATTTAATAAATTATTTGTAAGGAAACTTCTTCGGAATTGGTCCAAACGCAATCCAATGATAGTTAAAAAATCTGCCTATCAATAGCACAAGAATCCATGGGATAAATAGGGCAAAGATAAAGCCACCAACACTCCATAAATGAAAGATAATACTATTGCCACTTATATTGATTTGTCTATAAAGGAAAAGGAAAAGTGGATGCAAGAGATAGACACCAAATGAAACTGTTCCTAGATTGATTAAGACATTTACAAAGCCTTGGTTCCATTTATCATAGATCCAGAAGGATAGTTGTAATAAGACCATACAAGCAGTCAAAGATTGTAGCTGAAAAACTAGTTCAAAGATGATGCTGTTCGTTAAATAGGTTTGAGACGAAAAGACAAAGTAATATAAATAAACATTATATATAGTAGAAAAAAGCCAGATTGCCCATATAAAAAGGGTTGGTATCGGGAAATTTTCTTTCTTTAAATGGAGCCATTTTTTATATTGTTCAAAATAGATACCTAAAAATGCACCGGCTAAGAAATAAAGAATATACGAGAAAGAGATACTGCCTCTATAGGGATACTGCCAAAACTCAGCATTTAATAGAATAAAGACCCATTGAAGGGCAAAGCCAATCCAAATTAAATGAGGAGATAGGGCTGGTTTTTTCTTTAACATATACAGGAAGAGTGGGAACATGAGATAGAACTGCACAATAATAAAAATATAGTATAAATGTGTGTACGCTTTCCCAATCAAAAGCTTCTTAAGAAATTCCACACTAAATAGAGCATTCCATGTTACTACTAAATCACGTGACACAAAAAATTGCGTAGCTGCATAGTAGAAAATAGAAAAAAAGAGGTAAGGAATGAGTATTTGTGTTACTCTCTTCTGATAAAAACGAACGATAAGCTCTTTTGTTAAATCTTTTTGTATATAATTGTAAAATAAAACAAAGCCACTTAAGAAAATAAAAACTGGCACAGCGAATTTCGGGAAAATATTAAAAAATACATAAAGTGGATAAAGTTTCGAATCACTTGATAAAACTGTAACAGGTGTACTGGTTGAATGAATGAGAAGTACAGCTAGAATGGCTAATGCTCTTGTGATATTTAATTCATTAATATGTGCTCGCTTCATACGATCATCTCCAAATATTGATTATAGTGTTGACTTCCCATATTGCTACATACATACTCTATTGTTATGCGAATAAGTGCTAAATTAGACAATCTTAATCATTAGTATTTGAAATAGATGGGCATCTATGACTAACTATAGGGAGCTATTATGTCAGGCAGATGTCAGCAATAAAAAAAGTTACCACGCTCTTTATGCGCAGTAACTTCCGTGTCATAAAACTATAATGTTTGGAAATGGAATGGAGAGCAGTTCATATACCTAATTACATTGTAACCAGGAATCTCCCTCTCGCTTGCCCTTTCAGTAAAACTGGTAAAACATCAGGTAGTTGTTGCAACGTTACCTCTCGCTGAATGAAATTAGCAATATTAGCAGGTTTAAAATCAGTTGCTAAACGATCCCAGATCTTTAATCGAATGTCCATTGGGCAATAAACAGAATCAATTCCAAGTAAATTTACCCCTCTTAAAATGAAGGGGAATACGCTCGTCGGAAGCTGTGTACCTGCTGTTAAACCGCTACTTGCAACAGCTCCTCCATATTGAATTTGGCTTAATAATGAAGCTAGTGGCTCTCCTCCAACAGAATCGACAGCAGCAGCCCATTTTTGTTTGCCTAATGCTCTAATCTTTCCATCAAAAACTTCTTCACGATTCACGATAGTGGTAGCTCCAAGTTTATGCAAATAATCATGTTCATCTTCTTTTCCTGTACTTGCTTCCACCTGATAGCCTAACGTAGAAAGAATAGCAACAGCGAAGCTTCCTACACCGCCTGTTGCACCCGTTACTAGGATTTTTCCTTTTTCAGGATGAATAGCATTGTCCTCTAATTTTTGGATAGACAATGCGGCTGTAAATCCTGCAGTACCAATCACCATTGCCTCTTTAAGGGAAAGGCCTTTTGGAAGGGGCACTATCCATTTTGCTGGGATACGGGCATACTCACTGAAGCCTCCAAAATGAGATACACCTATTTCATAGCTAGTGGCAATGACTTCATCGCCTTCGTTAAAGCGAGGATCTTCAGAGGAAACAACAACTCCTGCTAAATCAATACCAGGTACAAATGGATAGGAAGTAACGATTTTACCATCAGGGATGGAAGCAAGACTATCTTTATAATTAATACCGGAATAACTAACTTTAATTAATACCTCACCTTGGGGTAAATCTTCAAAAGTTAAATTGTTCACTTTCACTGTAAAATCGTGGTCTTTATTGACTACTAATGCCTGAAAATTTTCTACTGTCATTGTAACGTCCTCCTACAATTAAATTCCATTAAACAGTATCAAAATTATTCTGACCGGTCAATATAAAATTGGATTTTATCTATTAATCCTGTATAATGGCTTTTATTACGTCATCGGAGGCTCGTATGAAAAAGAAAGAGGAAGAACGAAAAAAACAGATTATGAATGCAGCCTTTCATGCTGTTTCAAATTTAGGCTATGATAAAGTCACACTACAGGACATAGCAAACCATGCTAATGTTTCTAAAGGGGTAGTACACTACTACTTTACAAGCAAACAAAACATTTTATTAGAATTACTAGAATCCACTACAAGCAAAATTTATCGCTTTGAAATACAAGAAATAGGCAAGTACCATTCCGCGATAGAAAAGCTTCAAGCCTATGTAAACGCTGTTTTTGTGTCGCCCCAAGATAATAAAAAATTTTACAGAGTATATTTAGATTTTTTGGCCCAGGCAAACGGTAATGAAGACTATAAAAGAATTAACTTGAAATTTTATGAAAATTGCTGGGGAATTGGCCAAGAAATCATTGAACTAGGAAAAGGTGAGGGTGTATTTAGGGAAGACATCGATCCATTAACATATGCTAAAGTGATAAGGGCGATAATTGATGGATCATTAATTCAATGGTTGACATGTGATATAGAAGAACAACATACGTTTTATAAAGATATATGTTTTAATAGTATTTTAAAATTATTAAAGTAGAAAATGAAAGTAACTTTTAAAGCCTTACTAACTATATTGTAAGGCTTTTTTTCTGTCTCAAAACGATAATTTGTTAATCGGAGCTTTCCCACTCTGTATACAAAATTGGATATGGTTTCAATATTTTTCTAATATATAGTACTTAACCCTTAAATTACTGAGCTAATTTTCTTAAAAATCTATAAAAATAGAACAGTTTTAATTTTTTATTTTGAAATTTCTAACAAAAAAACGCATTAATTTGGTAAAAAAAGTATCCTTATTCACTGAAACCGTTTTTATACATTCATTTATACAAGAAAATATCTATGTTTTTAATAATTTAAACTGTATAAAAATTTAAAATAATGTCGAGTTGAGTCAAAATCCCATTTTCTTTATACTGTGAAAGTAATTATCGGAGAGGAGAAAACATCATGAACAAAGAAGTGACAATTATTGGGGTACCCATGGATTTTGGCCAAACTAGAAGAGGGGTAGACATGGGACCAAGTGCTATTAGATATGCTGGATTAACAGATCGACTTGAAGGCCTTGGTTATTCGATTTATGACGAAGGGGATTTAAATATTGAAATAGTAAATGAAGATAAAGAAGCCGAAGAAAAGACAAACTTAAAAAATTTAAAAACTGTAGCAGATAGTAATGAAAAGCTAGGTCAAAAAGTAGATCGCGAAATTTCTTTAAATCGTTTTCCTTTAGTTTTAGGTGGAGATCACAGTATTGCTATTGGAACATTAGCAGGTGTTTCAAAGCATTATGAGAATTTAGGTGTCATTTGGTACGATGCCCATGGAGATCTCAACACTGGTGAAACATCTCCTTCAGGAAATATTCACGGGATGTCTTTAGCTGTAAGTTTAGGACTTGGTCATCCTGCACTGACAAATATCGGGGGTTATGCACCAAAAGTTAAACCTGAAAATGTTGTCATTATTGGTGCTCGTGATTTAGATCCAGGTGAGAAAAAGCTAATTAAGGAAATTGGTATTAAAGTATATACGATGCACGAAATTGATCGTTTAGGTATGACAACAGTAATTTCGGAGACGATTGAATATTTAAAGGAACGTACAGACGGTGTCCACCTTTCATTAGATTTAGATGGGCTTGATCCAAACGATGCACCAGGAGTAGGGACGCCAGTTGCGGGTGGAATTAGTTACCGTGAAAGCCATTTAGCTATGGAAATGCTATCAGAGGCAAATATTATTACTTCTGCAGAGTTTGTTGAGACAAATCCTGTATTAGATCAATATAATAAAACGGCAGTCGCTGCTGTAGCTTTAATCAGCTCTTTATTCGGAGATACACTACTCTAAACAAAATCTTAAAGAGGAAGAACTTTTCTTAGATTAATAGTCACCACAACCAAATGTAAGAAAGTAGCTCTCCCTAAATTAAGTTTACAATAGAAACGGCGAATGCTCTAGCTATTCAATGGTATTTATTTTGTCAGAAAATTGACAGTTCGTAAAATATACTAAATTAATATCCTATTAATTATTAAAATTTCTATTAGTTATCTTTCTTGCACGAAAAAAAGAAAGTGCTTACAAGATAATTAGTGTAAGGAGCTTCTTATGGCATCAGAACAATATGAATTAAAAAGAAGTATGAAAGCAAGACATTTATTTATGATCTCACTTGGAGGATGTATTGGAACTGGTTTCTTTCTTGGATCAGGCTACACAATTAACCAAGCTGGACCATTAGGTGCCATTTTAGCCTACTTAGTAGGTGGAGCAGTTATGTATTTAACTATGCTATGTTTGGGTGAATTGTCTGTTGCAATGCCAGTATCCGGTTCATTCCAAACATATACGACGAAATTTATTGGCCCTGCAACTGGTTTTGCTGTTGGATGGTTGTATTGGTTAGGCTGGGCAGTAACTGTGGCCCTTGAATTTTTAGGTGCTGGACAACTTATGCAAAGATGGTTTCCTGAATCACCAGTATGGATGTGGTGTCTACTATTTGCTGCCCTGCTCTTTGTATTAAATGGATTATCAGCAAAAGCATTTGGTGAAGCAGAATTTGTCTTCTCAAGTATTAAAATATTGGCCATCCTAATGTTCCTTGGGGTTGGCGGAGCGGCAATGTTTGGTCTAATCGATATGAAAGATGGATCAAATGCCCCATTCCTTTCTCATTTTTATGAGGGTGGACTTTTTCCAAATGGTGTAACAGCACTGTTAATTACAATGATTACGGTGAATTTCTCATTCCAAGGGACGGAGTTAATTGGTATTGCGGCTGGGGAAAGTGAAAATCCTGAAAAGACAATCCCTAAATCGATTAAACAAACAGTTTGGCGCACGCTATTCTTCTTTGTTTTATCAGTCGTTGTGCTTGCTGGAATGATTCCTATGGATAAAGCTGGTGTTGTTGAAAGTCCATTTGTTGTTGTACTGGATAGTATAGGTATTCCTTATGCAGCAGATATTATGAACTTTGTTATTTTGACAGCCTTATTATCTGTTGCGAACTCTGGTCTCTATGCAGCAACGCGTATGCTTTTCTCTCTTTCTGTTGAAAAGATGGCAAGCCCTTTATTAGGGAAGGTTAATAAAAGAGGGATTCCAATGAATGCCTTATTGATTACACTTGCTGTGGCTGGTTTATCACTACTTTCAAGTGTATTCGCCGCAAAAACAGTATTTGTTTGGCTACTCTCCCTAGCAGGGTTAGGTGCACAAATTGGTTGGATTGCTATTACTGCTTCGCAAATTGCTTTTAGAAGATCCTATATCCGTCAGGGAGGAAAAGTAGAAGATTTAAAATTCAAAGCACCATTATACCCAGTAATTCCTATTTTAGGTTTGTTGGCAAACTGTATAGTTATGGCAAGCTTGGCTTTTGATCCTGCTCAACGATTAGCTCTTTATTGTGGAGGAGCATTCTTTGTTGGCTGTTATATCGTCTATTATTTAAAAGTGAAGAAAGTTGTGAACTTACAAATAAACCAACAAGAAGTACAACTAAAATTAGATCAAAAAATGTATCTTTAATGACAAGAGTGGCTGCATGTTGCGGCTACTCTTTTTTATTTGTTAAACCCATTTCCTTCCTAATCAGGAACAAGAAAGACGTATTTTGCAAAGAATAGTTGCAAAATAAAGAGAAAAAAATTTATCGTTTTTCGATAAAAAAATATTGAAATAGAATAATTAATCGTTTATTCTTCATACAAGAAGAAATTAAATTCTGACCAAGTTCATTGAGGTGGGTGCATGTTAAAGAAGCTTTTTAAAGATCTAGGAGTCTTTACTTATCATCAAGCATTATCTTGTATTTTTCCTGTTGTCATATTTATGACACTTGCACTTTCTAAAGCTATTCAAATTCCTGGCGTAGCAAGATACGACTTCATTCTGATCATCTGTCTTGTGACCCAATATTTAATGTATAAATTTGGCTTAGAAACAAAGGATGAAATAAAAGTAATCTGTCTGTTTCATATTATTGGCCTTGTGCTAGAGCTCTATAAAGTGAATTTTAATTCGTGGTCCTATCCTGAAGAAGCATGGACAAAAATAGCAGGTGTGCCATTATACAGTGGTTTCATGTATGCCAGTGTAGCCAGTTACATTTGCCAGGCATGGCGTCGCTTTGATTTGAAAATCGTCAGATGGCCCAAAAGTTATGTAGCCATTCCTCTTGGTGCCATGATCTACTTAAATTTTTTTACCCATCATTTTATATATGATTTTAGGTGGGTATTAATGGCTTTACTTTTTATAGTGTTTTATCGAACAGCTGTCAAATTTACAGTACGAGACTCTATCTATAAAATGCCTATCGTTGGGTCATTCTTTTTGATTGGTTTTTTCATTTGGATTGCAGAAAATATCGCCACTTTCTTTGGGGCATGGTCCTATCCTAACCAAGAAGTATCGTGGAAGATCGTTCATTTTGGTAAAATCAGCTCTTGGTTTCTGCTGGTAGTCATTAGCATTATGATTGTTGCACAGCTTAAATTATTTTATCGCGATGCAGGTGAGGATGAAAAAAAGACAAAAAGAAAGGCTTGAGAAATTATTAACTAAAGACTTCTAAAAGAGCACAATTAAATAGAAGAAATTTCTATGGTTTTTAGTTGTACCCATTCCTTTTCATTAAACTGTCTCTTTTTTAGTGATAACACCTACTGTAGACTCCTTTTATAAGATATAAGGGGGACATAAGGATGGACAAAGACATTCGAATGAAGAACAGAGCTTGTATAGATGAACATCACATAAAACAATTTTTAGAGCACGCACAAACCGCTTTTCTAGGTTTAGTGGATCAACATATCCCATATGTTATTCCGTTAAATTATATCTTCAAAGATGGTAGTTTCTATTTCCATGGTGCCAATGAAGGAAGAAAAGTAGCCATACTGACGACCAATCCGAATGCTTGTATTACCATATGTGAAAGCTATGGAACAATGGTAGATCCCATTCCAGCTAAGACGGATACAGCTTATATGAGTGTCATCGCCAATGGTGAGGTCGAAATTGTCACAGATATCAATGAGGCAACAGTTGCTATGCAGGCAATGCTTGATAAATATGTGCCAGACTATTACCAAGCCCCATTGTCAAAATCACATATAGAAAAGTATCAATCATCTTTAGGTAGCAAAACGCTTGTATTAAAAGTGAGACCAAACAATCTAACTGCAAAAGAACATAAACTTAATGAACAAATGCAATATTATCCTGGGAGAGTTGTGACACAGGACCTGAACAGAAAATCCTCTCCTCTAGCAATCAATTAAATTTAAAAGTAGATTTAGGGAAAACATATTTTTCTAAATCTACTTTTTTATTTGTCCACAAGACATTTTCTTATTAATAGATATAACTACTAGTAAATGCTATAATGCCTGTGAAAAATCCATTAGCATCAGGGTGGTAGAAGGAGAGGGGCATTTATTGAATATTTTAGTTGTAGATGATGAAAAAGAAATTGCAGATTTAATTGAGCTTTATTTAAAAAATGAAAATTACCATGTGTTTAAGTATTATAATGCCCAAGAGGCTTTGGCATGTATTGAGCGCGAAAATGTGGATTTAGCTGTTTTAGATATTATGATGCCAGATATCGACGGCTTTACTATTTTACAAAAAATACGAGAAAGATTTAATTTTCCAGTGATTATGCTTACGGCAAAGGAAGAAGAGATCGATAAAATAAATGGATTTTCTTTAGGGGCAGATGATTATATAACAAAGCCTTTTCGTCCATTGGAAATGGTTGCTCGTGTAAAGGCACAAATACGGAGATTTACATTGTATAACCAAGGTTCAAAGCAAAACGAGGATATCATTGATTTCGCAGGTTTGATGATCAACAAGAATACAAGACAAGTCTTTTTAAATGAAAGACCATTATCCCTCACACCCACGGAATTCGCGATTTTATGGTACTTATCTGCAAATCGAGGGAAGGTTATTAGTTCAGAGCAATTATTTCAAGAAATTTGGGGAGAAAAGTACTTTAATAGCAATAACACTGTAATGGTTCACATTCGGCATTTACGAGAAAAAATGAAAGATTCTGTGGACAACCCAAAATTTATTAAAACCGTATGGGGAGTGGGGTATACCATTGAAAAATGAGTTTGGCAGACTGAAGAGAAAAATGGTAGTACAAATTATTATTATCCTTCTCTTAGCGATCATCATAGGTTTATTTATAAATTTTGCATTCATTGATGGAGTCTTGCAAGCTCCTTTTGCAGATGCCTTTGTTGACTTTTGTGAAAAAGTCTTGCAGCTCGATTATTTTGCTGCACAAAATGCCTACAATGTGTTATTCCAACAAAATAAACCCCTTTGGCTTGCTATCGGTTTTATTGTATTATTATTAATCATTTTTTATATTGCCTTATCTCGCTTTACTCGTTATTTTCATCAAATTAGTACGAGTATCACAATGCTTGCCGATGAGTCAGATAAGGAAATTCAACTTCCCGAAGAGCTTGATTTCTTGGAGAAAAAACTAAATGATGTGAAAAATAAATTAGAAAAACGTGCGAGAGATGCTCAAGAAGCGGAACAACGTAAAAATGATCTAGTTGTCTATTTAGCGCATGATATTAAAACACCCTTAACATCCATTATTGGCTACTTAAGCCTTTTAGATGAGGCAAGGGATATGCCTATTGAGCAAAAAGAGAAATATGTTGCGATTACGCTAGAAAAGTCAAATAGACTAGAACAATTAATTAACGAGTTTTTTGACATAACAAGATTTAATTTACAATCCATCGTTTTAGAAAAAGACCTTATTCCTCTAAATTATATGCTAATGCAAGTAGCTGATGAATTTTACCCATTGCTAGCACCAAAAGGGCAAAAAGCGGTTGTCAAAATAGATGAAGAAATTAATATATATGCAGATGGTCATAAATTAGCAAGGGTATTTAATAATATTTTAAAAAATGCCATTGCCTATAGTGATTCAAATAGTACAATTGAAATTAGTGCAAAAAGCGAAAACAATCAAACGTATATTTCGTTTACTAATACAGGAAAGACAATTCCTCCTGAAAAATTGAACATGATATTTGAAAAGTTTTACCGTTTAGATAATGCTAGGTCTACACAAACAGGTGGAGCTGGTCTTGGTTTAGCCATTTCAAATGAAATTGTCCAAGCCCATGGCGGGACCATTACGGCAGCTTCTAATAATGGGAAAACAGTTTTTACTGTGATGATTCCAACGAATTCTTAAGAAACCTTAAGAATTCACTAATAGTTAATTAAAAAAAAGCTCCTTTTTTTATGGTTGAATAAAACTATAAGAGAAGGAGTTGTTTTTATGACGAGAAAAGGTGTTTTAAGTATATTGTTCCTTATCATCATGCTACTTGGTTATTTACTAGTAAAAGAAACACCCGTGTCACTACGTCAGGAAATTGTCGAATCACCTAACGTA
Organism: Lysinibacillus irui; assembly: GCF_028877475.1. Taxonomy (NCBI): domain Bacteria; kingdom Bacillati; phylum Bacillota; class Bacilli; order Caryophanales; family Bacillaceae; genus Lysinibacillus; species Lysinibacillus irui. The sequence continues at coordinate 1,333,775 of NZ_CP113527.1, forward strand.
GTGCAAACAATGGGTAGTAATATGCTCAATATCGATTTATACAGTGCTAATGCAATATTAGTGAATTTAGATGAAAATCAAGTGCTACTAGAAAAAAAAAGTGAGGAAATGATTTATCCTGCATCCTTGACAAAAATGATGACGGTTTTAGTCGCGATTGAACAGATTTCAAATTTACAAGAAGAAATCGTGTTACAAAAAAATATCTTTAATGATTTATTCGAGGAAAATGCGTCTGTGGCGGGGTTTCTCCCGAATGAGAAGGTAACTTTAGAGGATTTATTATATGGTTCCATGTTACCCTCAGGTGCAGAAGCATCCATTGGTTTAGCTGAATATGTTGCTGGATCAGAAAAGGAGTTCGTAAAACTTATGAACGATAAGGCACAGCAGCTAGGAATGAAAAATACACATTTTATGAATACAACGGGATTGCATCATCCTAAACATTATACGACAGTAAAGGATATGTCTTTACTCTTACAATATGCATTAACCAATCATGAGTTTCGCAATGTTTACACAGCAGAACGATATTCTATTAAGCAAACAAACCTTCACCCCGAAGGCATTACATTTACAAGCCGCATGTTTCAGCATATGACTACATCTGCATTGCCAGGAGGAGAAATTGTAGGTGGTAAGACAGGCTATACAGATGAAGCTGGTTTGTGTTTAGCAAGTCTAGCCGTTGTAAATGGACAAGAATACGTGTTAGTAACAGTAGGGGCAGAAGGAAATCCTCGTACGGAGCAATACAATATCACCGATGCGCTTTCGGTATATAGTCAATTATAGGCTGCATAAAAGTGAGGAAAATACTCCAATGTGATGGAGCTTTTGATCAAAAATGTGTGGCTCCCACTCCAAGTTGAGGAGAGGGCGCTCATAAAAGGATGGCCCCCGCTCCAAATTTGGGAGTAGCCCGCTCATAAAAGAGAGAACCGCTCAAAGTTCAGGAGAAGCCGCTCATAAAGTGAAGAAAAGCGCTCCAATAAGGTGAGAAGTCGCTCATAAAGTGAAGAAAAGCGCTCCAATAAGGTGAGAAGTCGCTCATAAAGTGAAGAAAACCGCTCCAATAAGGTGAGAAGTCGCTCATAAAGTGAAGAAAACCGCTCCAAAGTGGTGAGTAGTCGCTCACAAAGGTAAGGAAAGCGCTCCAAAGTGAAAGCAACCGCTCATAAAGTGAAGAAAACCGCTCCAAGGAGAGGAGAAGTCGCTCAAAAAGGTAAGAAAACCGCTCCAAAGTGAAGGGTACCCGCTCATAAAGGTAAGAAAACCGCTCCAAGAAGGTGAGAAGTCGCTCATAAAGTGAAGAAAACCGCTCCAAAGTGAAGGGTATCCGCTCATAAAGGTAAGAGAAGCGCTTCAAGAAGGGGAGTACCCGCTCCAAGTTGAGGAGAGGTTGCTCATAAAAGGATGACCCCCGCTCGAAAGGTGAGGAGTACTCGCTCAAACAAGAAAGGCAACTGCTCTAAGTGATTGACCCTATGACGAGGGACATCCTATATTAATCAGATACTCTATTAAAGATCAATGTTCATTTTTCTTGAGCATTGATCTTTCTTTTGTGATTGACCTTGTATAGAATGGTGAGATTTATTAATTTATAATGTTTTATTTTGGAAAATTTGGTATGGTTAAGTTATAGGAATAAACAATTATTACATAATCGTCAAGGAGTAATCGTAATGAGGAAAAGGCGAATGTTATTTTTAATTGCACCAATATTGTTAGTAGCCTCTTGTAGTAGTGATGTTGAGGGTGTTCCTACTAATGAGAAAATGTATACTTCATCTATACAAAAAAAGGAAGTTTATGAATTTCAACAGCCTGCAAAGTCCACTATTGCTAGAGGCTTAATCACCAAAAATATGAATAATGCCTTGAATATAAATGAGATAGAAAATGGATTAATGAATTTATCTGTGAAGCATTTTCCAACAGAAAAGTTTTACATGCAGGAAGGTCAATATTTGGATGAAAAAATGATTAGTCAATGGTTAGAAAGAAAAACAGAAGAAGGTATAGGTTTAAACCCTGCCATTGAAAATAGGACGGGTAATGTTTTAGAGGATGAAAAAAAGTATCCTTTGATACTCTCTCATGTTTTAGAACATAATTTTATAAATAAAAAAACTAACAAAATAGAAGGTATGTCGATCGCAATATCTCTTAATGAATTTTATGATATACGAGTAACGGATGACAACGGTTTAATTTACACTGGCCAAGTGAAAGTTGATGAAAATGATGATGATATTCATGATGTGAAAAGGTATGGGAAAGAAGTAGCTGAAAAGATTATTAAAGACCTTAGAAAAAATGAAAAAGTACCTCGTGTTCCCATTTATTTAACTTTATATCAGGAATCTAATATCAATGATATTATTCCAGGCGTATTTTTAGCTGAAACATTTATGACACAAGGGGAAGATACCATAACAAAGTGGTCTGAGGTTGATAAAAAGTATTATTTATTCCCATCAGATGCGTTATATAGTTTAGACCAAAATATGTATAATAAATTATTAAATTTTAAAGAAGAAATACAAGATGGATTTAAACATTTAAACCCGAAAATTATAGGGAAACTTCGATATGAGGATGACCAATTAACTGATATTAAAATCGATGTAAATGTTCCTCTTATTAATGATACAGAATTGGTAGGGCTATTACAGCTGATTAGTACTAAACTAAATTTTGATTACATTCCCATTACAGTTCGAGTTATCGATCAGGGAGCGGATGTAGGCATTGTTCTTTGGGACCCAATTGAAAAACAAATTTTTGCAACCCCTTTGTGAGTAGTTAATCATTTCAAACATAAAAAATCTAAAGGCTCAGCTACCTATTGTTAATTTCGTAACTTGTATTTACAGCTATGCTCTTTTATGAATTTGGTGCTCGTTAATAGAGTACCTATCTTTTATGGATAAATGGCATGGATGTTAGCGCCAAATTGATAACTATTCCCGGTTATTGTAAAAATGAAAAGACACTTTTTTTATGGGTAGGCATTTAGCTGTTTCTGGGATTAAATGATGAAAAAGGGCAAATTATTCGCTTTGCCCTTTTATTACTAGAAGCTCATTCGGATATTAATAGGATAAAGGTAAGGTGATTCGGGTTGTTCTATTGTTACCCAATCTTCAATATGGATAACAGGTAAGCTAGTTCCCTCATAGGTTGTTTGACTAATTGTACCAACCACTTCAATCCATGTATCTTCTGTGAGAGAGGGAGCCTCAGGAAATTCTGTTAGGAAGCCTACGATACTTGCATCAGCTACACAATGGGTAATAAGAAATCTTGAAATAACGAGTTGCTTTTCTGTAAAGCTTTCTTCTTTTAAAACAAAGCCCTTCAGCTGTATTTTCTTCCCTAAATAGTTGACCAAATTTTGATTAATCTCTTCATAATAAATCGTATAGTCCTTATCAGTCATTTTCAGTATAGGTTTTTGTGAGAGTTGTTGCTTTAATCGCTCATATTGCTTTTTTGTCATCTCCTGTTTTTCCTCCAACAGTCGGGGATCAGCCTCATGTTCATCGTAAATATTTTCATCAATCGTTTCATTTGAAGTGAGGTAATCCTCTATTTTAGATGATTGACTTTGTTGGGTGAGAATAAAGGCACCACCTTTTTTATCAGCAATGGCAGCATCTAAAATTTTAGCTGGTACGAAGAAGCCTGTCAGTATGGGGGTCATGATAATGAGATAGGCTATCCATGAGTAACCATGGTGGTGATGAGAGCAACAAGCTTGTCCAGCATGATCACAGTGATGGGGAGACTTTGAAAAAGATATAACTCTAGTCAATTGAACAAGAAAGAGTACAAAAAATAAAATGGCAGCTGTTTTACTGAGGCTTTCATATTTAGGGTTTATGAATTTTGTTAGTTCCCCGGTCCAATGCAGGCTGGCAATCATAGCTGAAAAGGCGAGTAACATCAAGGCTTTTAACGCTTGTTGAAAGTGAAATTTCATGGCTTTCCCCCTTAGAGATACGCTGAAAGAATCCATATACTAATGTAGACAACTGTAGCCACTAAGGCGATTAACCATAAGACAAATTTAATACGAAATACGCTCATCAACATAATAGTATTTTTTAAATCAATCATAGGGCCAAAAATGAGAAATGCCAGAATGGATGGAGTGGAGAAAATAGCACTAAAGGATGCACCAATAAAGGCATCGGCTTCCGAGCAAAGTGATAAAATGAAGGCTAAGCCCATCATAACTAAAATAGAAGAGGGGACACCTTCTCCAATTTCTACGAGTGTTTTGGTAGATACATATGTTTGTACAAAGGCAGCTAAAAATGCTCCGATAATTAAGTATTTGCCCATATCAAAAAATTCATCAATGGCATGTTTGAACATATTTATTAGCTTTGTGACAAAGGATGGTTGTTGATTAGTTGTTGTCAATGAAATGGGTTGTACAGAGCTCTTAAATTGTGAACCTTTAAAAAACAAGCTACTGAGTAATGCGATAATAATAGCAATGACAAAGCCAACTAGCATCCGAAGGCCAGCTATTTTTAAATCATTTCCAAATGCCATGTAGGTGGAGAGAATAACAATGGGATTAATGAGTGGACCAGTTAACATAAATCCTATAGCAGCATGTATTGGTACGCCTTTGGCAATCAATCTTCTAACAATAGGAACAATCCCACATTCGCAGGCAGGAAATAATGCTCCTACAAAACAACTCATGACAACAGCCATCAACGTATTGCGAGGAATCCATCTTTGGATATGTTCCTCTTTAATGAAAATTTGAATAAAACCGGCAATCAGTATCCCAATTAAGACAAACGGTAATGCTTCAATTAAAATACTTAAAAATATAGTGTGTAGACTGAGTAAAGAAGAACTTAGATCTTTGAGTGCTGAGAAGTTGAATAAGATTAGTGGTAGCAGACTTACGAATAGAATAAAGAGGAACCAAAAATTCAATACATATCTAGTAATAGGGAGACGTTCCACATATACCTCCTTAAAGTGTAATGATTACGTTTTAATGTAAGGTATGTTTTAGGAGATACAGGTATTACTTCAAATCAGGAAAGAGAAAGTAAAAGTAGGTGGCTACAGTGCTTCACTTTCTCTTTTTTTACATCATTTACGAGAATACTCATTTCTATATTGCTTAGGGGTGATATCCGTAAATTTTTTAAAAACTTTAATAAAATAACTTTGGTCTGTGAAGTTCAGTAATGAGCCGATATCAAGGATTGGATAGTTTGTAAAGGTTAATAGTTTTTTCGCCTCCTCAATTTTTTGTTGCTGAATATATTCGCTTAAGGAAATTCCTACTTCTTTTTTAAATAAAGAAGAAAGATAATTTGGGCTTAAGTGGCAAATTGCTGAAAGTTGATCAAGTGTGATTTCACCATATAGTTGATTTTCGATCGTGTGGATGCAAGTTGTAATGGGTGCTGAATATTTCTGTTTATTTGTCTTTGACACACGACGCGTAAAATCGTAAATAGCTTCCTCCATTAATGAAAGAATGTCGATTAAGCTATTTTGATCCTCAAGCTTTTGTATGTAGAAATCATTTAATGTAAAGGCTGTTTCTTCATTTAAACCACCTTCAATCGCTGCACGACATATAAGGGCAACTCCTGTAATCATCAAGTACTGTACACTTCTTAAATTATTACGTTTGGAAAGTACTCCTAGTTCTGCTTGCTCCATAATGGAATAGTTTAAAACTTCATTTAGATTTTCCATACGTCCATTTTTCACATAGTCTAACAGTATTTTTTCGTAGTAAAGATTTGTATGAACAATAGCATTTCTTCTAGCATGTGAAAGTTCTATCGCAGTATTTTCCTCATGACGAATTAGGGGCTTTAATGCTTGGTTGTGTTGAATAACAGCCGTTTTAGTTAATTTCTTTTGATAGATTGAAAAATAAACAAATAAACTAATAGCTAAACATTGCTGATAATGAAGATGAGGAATCATCTCGTGCTCATGATAAGTAGTTGGATTCACAGCGTCTTCCATTTCTGGTGAAAGGGAAGGGCCAACGACAATGGCTCCTAAATATTGTTCATCGATTTTTAGGTTGATATAGAAAAAATTAAATTCAGCATGAGAGAAAAAAATTGGATAATCATTTGAAGCTCTATGATATGGATATGCTGTTAACTGTTCCTTTAAAGAATGATAGGAAGGATTATTTTGATAGTCAGCTGATGGAAAGTCAAAAATAACTTCTCCTAATGCATTAATATAAGAAACAGGAAGGTGATGGGTTTCATAGATGAGTTGACTTATGTATTGAAGATCAATTGTCGATATTTTCACGTTTCTTCCCCCGTTTATAATAGTAATGAAAGCAATTACAATTTTTATTGTATAGACAATGAGAAAGTACTATTTTGTGTAGAATAATACAATAAATTAAGAAGAAGTAGCAATAAAATAGATACTGAATTCAAGATGTTAGGGAGGAATAGAAGATGGATCTTTTGAATAAAATTGCAGTTGTAACAGGTGGAGGAAGTGGTATTGGAAGAGCCAGCAGTTTGAAACTTGCTAGCAATGGTGCAAAAGTGGTAGTTGTTGATTTCAACAAAGAAACAGGGGAAGAGACATTAAACTTAATTAAAGAGCAAGGCGGAGAAGGCATTTTCGTTCAGGCTGATGTTTCAAAAAGTGAAGATGTTCAGAAATATGTCAATGCGGCAGTAGATACTTATGGACGTATCGATGTATTTTTCAATAATGCTGGAGTTATTCAAAAAATTTCTCCATTAACAGAGATCGATGATTCAGAATATGATCGTATTATGGCAATCAATGTGAAGGGTGTATTCCTTGGCTTAAAACATGTTTTAAAAGTAATGGAAGGACAAGGAAGCGGCTCTATTATTAATACGGCTTCAACAGCTGGCGTTCGTAGTGAGCATAGTATGGCTGTCTATTCTGCAAGTAAGCATGCAGTAGTAGGTTTAACAAAGTCAGCTTCCTTGGAATATGTGAAAAAAGGCATTCGTATCAATGGTATTTGTCCAGGTGGAGTAGAGACAGCGTTAACAAACAGCGTAACAAATATGTTTGAAACAGGTGGCTATATTCCTGAGGAACTTCCGAATATGAGAATGGGACGCTATGCGAAACCAGAGGAACTTGCTGAAATGGTTGTGTTCCTAGCATCAGATAAAGCAAGCTATATGACAGGCTCAATCGTGCTAGTAGACGGTGGCTTAACTTTATAACATTTAGAAATCCAGTGAATGTCTTCACTGGATTTCTTTAGGTATTGCGTCTAATGGCTATAATGTAAATTTTTTTAGCTCATTCATCAATGTATCTGTCATTTCTTGAAGGTCGATTATTTTTGTATTAATTTTTTCGAAGGCTAGTAGCTGTTCCTGTGTCGATGCAGATATTTCTTCTGTACCAGCCGCTGTTTCTTCAGTAATGGCTGAAATATTTTCAATAGTACGATTTACTTGTTGGCTCATGTCATTCGTATGACCCATTTCTTTTATAAGATGTTGTAAATCATGATGGATATTTGCAATTTGGGTCGCAATCACTGCGAAAGATTTTTCTGTTTCTTCCATAGATTGTGCTTGCTCATTTGAAAGCTGATAGCCACGTTCAGCGGTAGTTAGTATATGGGTAATGCCATCTTGAATTTGCGTTACCATTGAAGATATTAAAGTCGTTGCATGCTCTGTTTCTGTTGAGAGCTTTTTAACTTCATCTGCGACAATGGCAAACCCTTTACCCGCTTCTCCCGCGCGTGCAGCCTCGATAGCGGCATTTAAGGCAAGTAAATTCGTTTGGCTTGCAATCGTGTGGACAGCATTAGCTGCTCCTTCAATTTCTGAGGTAAATTGGGAAAACTGCGTAACAGCCTCTTTAATATCAAGTGATGTGGTTGAAATATCCTTCACAATAGTAGCTTGCTTTTCTAATGAGTACTGCCCATTATGAACGGCTTCCAATGCCTGTTTACCTTTTGTAGCTGATTGCTCGCTTGTTAGCATGACACCTTTGAATTGATCAGCCATACCATTCATCAGAATTGCAACAGATTGGATGTCCTCTGACATTGTGTAGCTTCCTTTTGCTAATTCATCAGTAGATGTAGCGATTTGGTTACTGCTTTCATGAATATTTTTCATATGGCTCGTAACATCTTGTGTAAATAAATTAACATCCTGTCCGATATGATCAATTGATTGTACTGTACCTTTTAGATTATTCATCATCTGTGAAAAGCTTTCTGTTAATCGATCGATTTCGTCTCGACTGTTTGGTTGATAGAAAAGGGTAGCGGTATCAATCGTTAGATCCCCTGTAGCTGCGGCCTGTGCACATTCTACAATTTGATTAATCGGTTTGGTAATTCTTTTCGCAGCCAAATAGGAGTAAATAATTGTTGCGATAATTAATAACACACTACCTATGATTGTCGAAGTTGTAATGAATCCTATTTTTTGCTTTGTGACTTGTATCATCTCCTGATACCATTCGTTCGTTTCTTTTTTCAGCAAATACATATCATTTAAAATACCTTTGATTCTGATGGACTGCTTTTTAATTTCAGAACGGTTGTTTTCTTGAAAGCCGCTTTCTGTAGCTTGTTCTAGATCTTTAAATTTACTAGCTATTTTCTCGATGATTGCTTGATGCTCTGGTATTTTTGAGAGAGCGGCTAATTCGTCTACATTACTTTTTGTTTCTTGTAATATAGCAAGTGCTTCGTTTTTATTGGCTTCACTTTCTAAATAGGTGTAATTATTTAATGATTGGCTGGCAACCACCAGACTTTGTTCAAGTTCCTTTACTACAAGTAAAAGTTCAGTGTCATCCTGTGCTGTTGTTTGAATCGTAAATGTTTGCATGATAATGAAACCAATCATAGCCATTGCCAGTACGATTGGGATCAGTGTATTCATAAATAATTTTTTACGTAATGTCACTGGCCATCCCTCTTTTCTGCAGTTACTTTTATCGTACCTGCAACAATGGCTTCTCTTGCTTTTTCAATGGCAGCTTGTTGCTCGGTTGTCAGTTGAATAACGCGAATATCGGCTAGTCCCACGCCTTGATCGGCGAGACCTAAGGCAAACGATTTTTCCGTTATTTTTCCGTCTTCTACTAATGTCTTCGCAAGTTGATAGACGGCAAGGTCAACATTTTTTAGCATGGATGTAACCACCGTTTTTTCAGCAACAAAAAATTGATCAATATCAACACCGGCTGCATAAATGCCTTTTTCTTCGGCCTTTTTAATTGCCCCAAAGCCAGTAAAACCAGCGGCATGGTAAATAAAATCAACGTTATTTTTAATATATTGATCAGCTATTGCTGCGCCTGCCTGAGTATCATCAAAAGTACCAGCATATTTACTCAAAATTTCAATAGTAGGTTTTACGTAACGAGCTCCCTCAATAAATCCATTTTCAAAGTGATGGATAACAGGAGCATCTGCCCCACCAATAAAGCCTATTTTTCCTGTTTTGCTTGTCATAGCTGCCACCATACCAACTAAAAAGCTACCTTCCTGTTCTTTAAAGGTAATGGAAATTATGTTGTCGACCTCGGATTGTCCATCAATCAGTATAAATTGCTGCTCTGGAAATTGTTTTGCTGTCTTTTCTAGCGCTTCTTGTACTGAAAAACCTAGGCCGATGATGATATCGTATTTTTCAGCAACAAGCTCGTTCAGCTTTTCCTCGTAATTACCATCAGGTGCCTCTTTGTAATCAAATAAAATGCCAAGCTCATCTCGGGCCTTTTCTAGCCCCTTAAAAGCAGAATCATTAAATGACTCATCACCAAGTCCTGCATCTGAAAGTAAAATACCTATTTTATATTCCTCAGTTGATGATTCTGTCTGAGCTGTCGAGCAACCTACTGCTAACAGAGCAATCAAAAGAAAAATAACCATTAATTTTTTCAAATTTTGTACCTCCTGTTGTTTATAGAGTATATATCGGCAAAATGTGAAGTTTTTTAGTCTGATGTCAGACATCGAGAAAAAATAAATATTAGTTTTCTGCTATATATCCATACTAAGTGACACATATAAAGGAGGATTACAAATAAAGTAATCGTTTTATTAAAGTTTCCCCAGCAAAAAGCCTACCGCTAATAGCGCTAGGCATTCATAATATAATTTTTATGAAAATTGATAAGACTTTCCATGCCAGAATTGCTTGGTGATGAATTCCTGGTGGCATGCAATGAGCCGCGCGATGCCACTAGAAAAGAACGCTGGCATAACCAAAATCAACTCCACGTCAATCGTTCTTTATTAACAAAATGAAAGCTAATTACATCAGCTTTAAACCGCTCCAAATAATTTTAATAAATTAATAATAATAATACCGATAACACCGAAGTCTGAATCGCCAAAGGTTGTTCCTTCATAGCCAATGTCTCCCATAAAGATAAGAAGGATAGCTGGGATAAAACTAATTAATAAACCGTTAGCAAAAGCTCCTGCCATGGCACCAATTCTGCCGCCTGTGGCATTACCAAAGACGCCTGCTGCAGCACCTGTGAAGAAATGCGGAACAAGCCCTGGAACAATAACCTTTAGTCCGATGAAGGGGAGGATAAACATAGAAACCACCCCTGCTAAAAAACTAAAGATGAAACCAATGATGACGGCATTCGGTGCAAAGGGGAAGATGGTTGGGCAATCTAGTGCTGGCTTTGTATTTGGTACGAGTTTATCAGCAATTCCTTTAAAGGCTGGAATAATTTCTGCAATTAACATCCGAACGCCTGCTAAAATAATATAGACGCCTGCAGCAAATGTAATCGCTTGCATAATCGCGAAAATAATAAAGTTAGACCCATTAGACAATTGTGCCTCGATATAAGAAGGTCCTGCGAAAAGGGCAACAATGACAAAGAATATAGCCATTGTTAAAGAAATAGCGACAGAAGTATCACGTAAAAAGCCAAGTGATTTTGGTACTTGTATGTCCTCTGTTGTTCTCGCTTTATTACCAACTAACTTGCCGATTTTGGCAGAAACATAATAGCCAACACTGCCAAAATGACCGACGGCAAAATCGTCACTACCAGTGATTTGTCGGACTGTTGGTTGTAAAATAGCAGGGAACACGACCATACAAAGACCGAGGATAATAGATCCGACAATAATAAGTGGTATACCACTCATCCCACCTACAGACAATGAAGCAGCGATTAAACAAGCCATAAATAATGTATGATGCCCAGTTAAAAAGATATATTTTAATGGCGTAAATCGCGCTAATAATAGGTTCATAATCATTCCGAATACCATAATCAGTGCAGTAGCTGTACCAAAATTAGTCTGAGCAGCTGCCACAATGGCTTCATTGTTAGGAATGACCCCCTGTACTTGAAAGGCATGGTCGAACATTTTACTAAAATGATCTAAAGAGCCAATTAGGACAGTTGCTCCTGCACCAAGGATGACAAAGCCCATTATGGTTTTTAAAGTACCTGAAAGAACTGTAGAACTTGATTTCTTTTGAATCAGTAAACCAATCAATGCGAATAGGCCGACTAATATAGCTGGTGTTCCTAAAATGTCATACATGATAACATCTAACATATTCAACACCTCATCCTATCCAATTTTTTAAGTGCCTAAAGAAATGGTTCTAGCTTTTCTTTAATTTCCGCAATGCTCATCATATTAACGATGCTCACAATGATTCCTTTGTCTTTTGCTAGTTCATTTACAATGTCGGCGGCGCCTAAATAAATATCTGCTGTCTCCGCCTTTGCGGATGCTAAATCCGTATGTGATACCTCAGCTTCTTTCCCTAATGCCTCTAATGCTTTTTTGACATTTAACTCTAAAATAAAACTACTGCCTAAGCCGCTCCCACATACAACTAAAATTTTCATTCTGTTGACTCCTTTGTTGTATATTGTTTGATTTTCTCCCATAGCGTGTCTTGATGCTGACAGGCAATAAGGTCGTCAATCTGGTCAGGATTTTGTAATACTACTATCAAATCTGCCAAGGCTTGTAAATGTGACATATTATCGATGGCCGCTAACACAAAAATTAAGTAAACAGGCTGATTGGGACTGAAAAATACAGGCTTTTCTAAGCATAGCAAACTCATTCCTTGTTCATAAACGCCATCAGTTGGTCGCGCATGTGGAATGGCCACTTTCGGTGTGATAACGACGTAGGGACCATATTGCTCAATGGATTGAATCATAGCTTCGATGTAACGTTGTTCAATCTTGTTGTACTGTAATAATGGGCTTGCCGCTAAATGAATGGCTTCCTGCCACGAATGGACAAAATTTGCAAGCTGTATACAATCCTTTGTCAACAGCTTGGTTAGCAAGGACAACCCTCCTTTCTAAAAGAATAAAATGTCCCCATTTCATGTTATTACGGCTACCTGTGGAATTATGTCATGACGGAAGACTTTTTTAATTGTTGTGCAACTTCATCAATCGACTGTTTGACAAATTTATCAATCGTGTGATCTAAGCGTGTTTTAGGATAAATAAATTGAATTTTTCTCTTAAGTGTCACATCATGTAAATCCTTTTTTACTAGTAATCCGGATTTTAATTCTTCCTCTATTAAAGCAACAGATAAAAAAGCCACATTTTTTTCAAAGGTCAGCATCTTTTTAATCGTGCTTACAGAATCCAATTCAATCGTATACATAGAGGGCTGAAAAGGATTCATCCATTTTTCAATAAAGTGATTCGTGGAGCTAGAGGACGTGTGCAATAATAGTTTGTTTTTAAGAACATCTTCTTTTGTGATGTTCTTTTTTGTTGCTAGCTCGTGTGTAGGACTGCATGCCAAAACGAGTGCATCTTCACCAATAGTCTCGTAATGAAGTAAAGGATTTTCCTGTTTAGTTTCCATAATAAGTCCGTAATCTAACTCTTGCAGTGCAACTTTTTCTTCAATTTCAGGTGCTGTTTTTACTTCCAATGAAATGCGAATCTCTGGATAAGCTGTTGAAACTTGATGGATTAAATCTGGCATGAAAATATGCGCAGGCAATCCACTTGCCCCAAGTCGCAATGAGCCAATATGTCCTGCCAAAAGGGTTTCGACAAAACGATTCATATCCTTTTGGAGTTGAACGATTTGACGGGCATAATGATAAACACCCTCGCCAGCCTCTGTTAAACGATATCCTCCTGCATTTGTTCGAAACAAGCGAATGCCGTATTCCTCTTCAATAGAGCGGATATGAAAGGACACTGTAGGGGCTGTAATGCCAAGTTCTTTGGCAACAGGGGCTAATTTTTTTAATTCTACGAGTAAGCAAAATGCCTGTAATTTACTATTATTCATTTTATCCTCCTAAAGCAAATTAGAAAAAATCTTGCATTTACTTTAGTTTATTAGATTTATTTTAACGAGTTATTAATAGTAGATTAATATTTTCTAAATATCTGGAATTTATAGTTGTACATAACGAGGAGGATATGTATGAAAATCTCATTAACAAATATCGAGAAAAAATATGGGCAATCCCAAGCATTATGGCCTATCGATGTGGAGTTAGATCAACAATTCATTACCATTCTTGGACAATCAGGCTGTGGTAAAACAACCTTACTAAAATTGCTTGCAGGCCTTGAACAACCAACGAAAGGGGAAATTCGATTTGATGACACCGTAATCTATTCTTCGGAATCTCGCAAAAATGTCAAACCGAATAAACGCAATATTGCCATGGTTTTTCAGGATTTTGCACTGTGGCCACATATGACCATCTATCAAAATATTGCCTTTGGCTTAAAGGGGATTGTTCCTAAGTCAGACATTCCGGCTCGAGTGGAGCATGTCATGCAAATGGTTAAAATGCAAGGCTATGAGCTACGGAAGCCTGGTGAATTATCGGGCGGCCAACAGCAACGGGTAGCATTAGCGAGGGCTTTAGCAACCAATCCTAAATTGATTTTATTTGATGAGCCACTGTCAGCTCTTGATGCTGTCCTCAGAGAGCAAATGCAATACGAAATCATGCATCTTATTCATGAGCTTGATTGCCAGGCTATTTTTGTCACACACGATCAAACAGAGGCCATGACCATGTCTGATCAAATTATTGTCATGGAGGCAGGGAGGATTGCTCAAATCGGCTCACCAGAGGAAATTTATCGAGCACCAGCAACACCGTACGTAGCAGATTTTATTGGCAAAGTGAATTGGCTACAAAATGGACATTCCATTGTACGTCCTGAAGGCGTTTCGAGTATCCAACGCCCAGGGACGATAACGAAGCAAGCGGAGATTATGAAAAGTACGTTTGTGGGTGACCGTTATTTAGTGCAAGCACAGGTGGAAGGAAAGCCATGGAGTTTTTATGAAAATCATCCCTTAGAGCAGGGAAAACGACTACAAGTATTTATTGATGAAAAACAAATCTATCAATTGGAGGGTTTACATTGAAAAAACGACGTTTTAAGTTATGGGCAACTGCTGGGATTTTATTGACATTAGCATTAGCAGGTTGTGGTAATAAAGAGGCAAAAGATGTGAAAGAAGCAAGTGCAAAGACACCGGAGGAGAAAGTACTGACGGTATATTCTGCTGGTCCAGATGGTTTAGCTGCAAATATTCAAGAAGCTTTTGAAGAAAAAACAGGGATCAAGGTTGAAATGTTTCAAGGAACTACTGGTAAAATTCTTTCTCGTTTAGAGGCAGAAAAAAATAATCCTGCAGCAGATGTTGTGGTGCTTGCGTCCGTTGCCTCCATGGATGGCTTAAAGGCAACAGATCAATTGCAAAGCTATCAAGATGCTGCCAACAAAGACAACATCAACAAGGACTGGTCTGATGGAGAGGGCTATTTCTATGGCTATAGTGCTTCAGCTTTAGGTATTGCGTATAATACGAAAAATACAACACAAATACCTGAAGATTGGTCCGATTTAGCAAAAGCCGACTGGCAAAACAAAATCAATATCCCCGATCCTAGCTTGTCTGGTTCTGCTGTTGATTTCTTATTCGGCTATACGGAAGCAGATAACAAGGCTTGGAGCACGATTGATACGTGGAAGAAAAATGGCTTACAAGTCAATGGTGCAAATAAAGAAGCATTAGATGCTGTTATTACGGGTGAGAAAAATGCCACGATTGCAGGAGTAGATTATATGGCGTATAAAGCAAAAGCGGACGGTGAGCCGGTAGAGATTATCTACCCGAAAAGTGGGACGGTAGTTAGTCCTCGTGCTGTTGGTATTTTAAAGGAAGCTAAACATGTAGAAGCTGCAAAGGCCTATGTTGATTTTTTACTGTCAGATGAAGGCCAAAAACTTGTAGCTGATGCTTATTTATTACCTGGAAATAAAGAGATTGCTGTTAAAGATCGCGCCGCATTAGATGAAATTCCACAGCTACATGTCGATTGGATTGGTGCAGAAGCTAAGCAGCTGGAAGTACTAACAAAGTTTACTGATTTATTTCGTTAAATAGGGGGGCTATACCTCCTTTTCAGTTTTCTATAGAAGGGTTGTAGTAGTCATGATTATGGAAGGAAGACGAGCTTTTGGATTTTTAATGGCACTTGTCACCGTTTTTGCTGTCGCTCCATTACTGGCAATATTATTTTATACCTTTGCAAAAGAGGGGCAATTCGATGTTTCTCAGTTTGGCCGAATGTTCGAGCATGAAAGATTATGGAAGACACTTGCCAATTCAGTAGGACTAGGGCTGTTCGTTATCATCGGGACAACGGTTATCGCTTTTCCTATGGCGTTTATCCGAACGAAAACAAGTTTATATCAATATGATTGGCTTGATATTGTGTTAACAATTCCATTTATGACACCGCCTTATATTGGTTCGATGGGCTGGATATTGTTTATGCAAGAAAACGGATTTCTTCAGCAACTAGTTCCAAGTGCGGCTTGGATGACGGACTCTTTCTTTTCTTTATTTGGCATGGTCATGATTATGAGCCTCCATCTCTTTCCGTTTTTGTATTTAATGTTAAAAAATACATTGCTTCGAATGAATGGCTCGTTTTTAGATGCGGCACTTATTTTTGGAAGAAGTTCTTGGCGGAATTGGCTAACAGTTGTTTTACCACTTGTACTTTCAAGCTATGTTTTAGGCAGTCTACTCATTTTTATCAAAACGCTTGCTGAATTTGGAACTCCTGCCACATTTGGTAGTCGTATTGGATTTCAAGTATTTACAACCGAAATTCACACGTATCTATCGAGATGGCCAGTCGATATTAGCATGGCGACCTCTCTCTCTTTATTTTTACTATCCGTTTGCTTAATCATTTGGTATTTCCAAAATCTTATTGGACGTCGTTATACGTATGGTGTACTTTCTGGAAAAACACCTGCTAAACGTGAAATCAAAGACAAGTGGTATATAAGAGCAAGCTCATGGATATTTGTAGGCATGGTCCTATTGCTGTCTATTGGTATACCTTATTTTTCTATTATCGTTACCTCTTTGCAAAAAGTAAGAGGAGATGGTTTACAAGCCGGAAATTTCAGCTTCGCTTCTTACCAGGAGGTATTTACAGGAGGAAGTGCAGGCTTAACGGCATTTATAAATAGCATTACTTTTTCAATTATGACAGCTATTATCACAGCCATTGTTGGATTATTAATTGCTCTTTATATTAAAAAAGGAGAAACCAAAAAACAACAGGTTTTAGATTTTTTTAGTTTAATGCCTAATATTATTCCAGGGATTGTTTTTGTTGTAGGGCTAATTATGTTTTGGAATGCTCCATGGCTGCCAGCAACCATTTATAACACGAAAGCAATGGTTGTTGTCACATATTGTGTTCTATTCCTACCCTACTCGGTACAGTATATTAAATCTTCGTTTTCCCAATTAGATGCTTCTATTTTTCAATCAGCCTCTATTTTTGGGCGTAGTAATTGGCATGTGTATCGTCGCATCATTCTTCCGTTATTAATGCAAGGGATTCTGACAGGAATGATGATGACCTTTATTATTTCAATGCGAGAGCTAGTAGCAGGTCTCCTCATTTTGCCGCCTTCTGTCGAGACAGGTGCCACATTTATCTATAGTCAATTTGAGCAAGGGAATGTAGGAGTAGGGATGGCGGTTGCTGTCATCACAGTCATTATGACAGTAATTTTTATGTTTCTATTAGATTGGCTGCAAAGACGAGGGGGTCAGGCCAATGCTTAATATTGACATTTTAGGTGGCGTTGGGGAGTATGGGCGCAATTGCTTTTATATTGAAAACCGAGGACAGGCCATATTATTGGATTGTGGCATTATGAAAAATGCTGAAAAAACGCCACCAAATTTAGCGCCTGCCCATATAAAAAAGCTACAAGCTGTCTTTATTTCCCACTCGCATATTGATCATGTAGGCGCATTGCCATTACTAAAAAAGATGGGGTATTCAGGACAAGTACTGATGAGCCACAGGACCGCACAGCAGCTTCAACAGCCTATACCAAATCTTCATACTTTCCATCCAGATTCCATAGGAAAATGGATTAAGGTTAATGACTGTATTGCCTTCCAATGGGGCTATAGCGGACATTTAATCGGAAGTGTGTGGTACAAAATTCAATTTTTTGATGAAGTACTTTTTTTCTCAGGCGATTATGTAGCCGATTCTTATTTGTTAAAAGCAACCCTACCAGAGGAGGACGGGACCGTTTATGATGTAGCGTTTATTGATAGCGGCCATATAGAAAAATGTATTGATAATCTGGAAGTGTTACAGCAACTTGCTGCTTTCATTAAGGCTCAACAAAATCACGCTTTTATTTTTCCCTCCTCGTTTTCTGGCAAAACAGTTGATATGATCAGCTATCTTTCTGAACATACTTCGCGAGCTATCCATGTAGATACTAAATTACAAAATTTATTGGAGCAATATGATGAAGACCCTGACAACCTGTGGCCAAGCAAGAAGGTGTTGCCATTACGTCATCAGCACCTAGCGGACAGTGATCATATGCTTTATTTCGTTATGGAGCAGAATGACGCTTGGTTAGAGGAACTTGTAAAGAAGTATCCAACGGCCATTGTCATCCAAACTGGTTATGCTCATTCCTCGCTTAAGAGAAAAGATTTGAATCGTCCTGTAACGGAGTTTTTTTATAAAACGCATCCTGACTATCGAGATCTTATGAAGCTGTCGCAATGTATTCATGCGCGAAAAACTATTTATTTTCACAGTACTCATACAAATTTAGCAACAACATTAAAAAGGGAGGAAATCAATTATGGTTAACTTGAAAAAATGGGCTGTATATATGTGTGTGATGGGTTTGACAATTATCAGTATTATGGGTGTAAGCACAACAAAGGTGAAAGCAGCAATTGAGCCAGGACATGAAATTAAATTCAATGTCAAATCAGAGCTTTTCACAGAATCATCCAATATTCTAGAGGTTTTTCAGGCGGTTAAGAAGGATGATGTGAAGATTTACTTTTATGATACGCCTGATCAATCCTTTCTCCAAAACGATTATATTCACCGCTTGCGTGTATACAAAGGAAGCAATAAGATGGATATTACCTATAAAAAGCGCTTTTTGAATACACCATTGAGCGAAGCAATTGCAGAGACAGAAAGTCATGGTTTCACTGGTTCTGAATCCAATTACAAGTTTGAATTAGATATAAAGGGAAATCATCGTACGTTTACCATTAGTCGTAAAGAATCTTTAAAAACATCCTCGAATGTTTCTTACGATGAGGTAGATACGAGTACTGCAAAAAAACTGATTGTTGATAATTCACCAAAGAAAATTCTAAATTGGGATTCTGATGCTTGGTATAAAAATACTTTATCTCAAGCCGTTGTGTACGGTCCTGCTAATGCTACTACTTATAAAGGAAGCTTTTTTGGACAGGATGCAGATATTGAGGTGTGGCAGTATAAAGGAGACATTATGGTTGAGCTTTCTACAAAAGTAGATCATGAGGCTCAGGCAGCCGTAATTGAAAAGCAATGGTATGAGCAGCTACTATCAGCTGGCTATTTAAGTGAAGACCAACGAGGAAAAACAGCTTTTGTCATGGATAAATAGGATATAATATATTCGCAATATTTCGAAACAGTGAGAAAGCTTTTATGTACTCATTGATAGAAATGTTGCGAATTTTTTCTTAGTGAGCGGAGATGTTAAAAAAGTAGGTCCTTGTTTGTTCTAACTTTGGTAATTTCGCTTACACTTACTATAGGACAATCTTTGGGTGATATGAGGGGGAAATGACATAGCAAAAAAAATGGGCATTGTTACGCTGCTTCTATTCGGTGTTTACGTGCTTTGTATGTACTGGTATATATTCCATAGTGGTGGAGGGAAAATACCTAGTGCTTTACAAGGAACGGTTGCAGATCCAGTGATGTTTATGTCTGGCAAGGAACTTTTTTTGAGTGGTGAATATTCAAAAATACGGAACTTTTTATTCTTTGTAGCGACACCTTTGGAGTGGCTTGTTTACCTTATGATTTTATTGCTGGGCGTCTCGCGGTATTTTGAGAAGGTGGCTACATCTCAATCGAAATGGAAGCTATTACAAAATGCAGGCTACTTATTCCTATTGTCTTTATTAGTCTATGTAGTTTTATTCCCACTTAACTATTATCGCTACTATCTTAGTAAAAGCTATGGGATTAGTACTCAAGCCTTTGGATCGTGGATGAAGGATGGAGTCATCGATTTTTGGATCAACTTTGGAATGAGCCTGATTATCGTTACCGTTATTTATTGGCTTATTAAAAAAAGCGAAAAAAGATGGTGGCTCTATGCATGGCTATTAACTATCCCATTTACAATTTTTGTAATGTTCATCCAGCCAGTAGTCATCGATCCTTTGTACAATGATTTTTATCCGCTAAAAAATAAAGAGCTAGAAACGAAGATATTGTCACTTGCTACGCAGGCAAATATCCCGGCAGAGCATGTTTATGAGGTGAATATGGCGGAAAAGACCAATTCCTTAAATGCTTATGTGACAGGGATCGGTAGCAATTCGAGAATTGTGTTATGGGATACCACCTTAAATAGACTTACGGACAATGAAATTTTATTTATCATGGCGCATGAAATGGGACATTATGTAGAAAAGCATATATATTTTGGAATCGCAGGCTATCTTCTGCTTACCTTAATAGGGTTGTGGATAACGGCGAAACTTATGCGGCGTCTAGTTGCACGATATGGACAGGTTTTGAAAATTAATAAAGTGAGTAGTATCTGCTCGTATCCATTATTTTTACTCATCACCTCCATTTTATTATTTGCTTCCAATCCAATGTCAAATTTCGTGTCAAGATATCAGGAAACACGAGCAGACCAATATGCGATTAACCTCATGAATGATCGTGAAGCGGCAGTAACAGCATTTCAAAAGCTAACGATTTCAGGCTTAAGTGAAGTCAATCCACCACTATTGGTGAAATGGTTCCGTTATACCCATCCACCAATGCTAGAGCGTATTTATAAGGTTGCTGATACAAGCGTTCACAAGGAGAATGGCCCTTTGAAGGAAGAAAAAAAGAAAAAGTAAGGTCGTTAGGTTTTTCATTTAATGAAGTTGGGTAGTCTAAGAGAAAGTTCTATCAAAAATCGGTCGATTATAGGGGACATCATTATGCGTAATGTGATTATAATTACACTTTCTTCCATCGTAGTGGCCTTTGCTTATAATTTTTTGTTAATTCCTCATGAAATTCTCAGTGGTGGATTGAGCGGGATTGCCATCATGCTTGGGATTGTGACACCTTTAAATACAGGAGTGTTAAATTTACTCCTTAACTTGCCCTTGCTAATTATAGGTGTAATGAAGCTTGGCAAACGTTTTATTAGCTATACAATTCTTTCTGTGGCTGTTTTGTCAGTAAGTTTATATATTATTC